>CAJXQC010000016.1 GCA_913058495.1 uncultured Balneola sp.
TGCTTCGCAGACGCATCCGGATCACGCTCTCTTCTCCGTCTTAAATACTAAGGGCGAAAGTTTTATTTAACTTTTAAACAAAGCCCATCAACGAAATAATAGATTATCGGATTTGTAAAATGATAAATAATCAAATCTCAACAGGTCTTGCGATCATGATCCCGGTATTTTTGGACTCAGGCTTCAGGAATGAAGAAATGGGCTCGTCTGATATTTCAACTTTAAGCTTGGATTGTGATGCATGTAGCAGATGTAATTTTCCGTCTTGCTCAACCAAAACTCCTACATGAGCGACATCAAGTCCGTTAATACTTGTGGTAAGTCCGATTATGTCTCCCTCTTTTAGAAGATGTTCATATTCAGCAATATTTTCTTTCGGAATAAAGAAATAACTTTTTTCATTGATCTCTTTTTCCTGCTGCTCGATCACAGAAACATAATCCGGATTATTTTTAAGATGCTTGTAGCTGTCCGGGTTATTACTCATGAAACTCACTTTATTTGGAAATGGATTTCCGAAACTGTCAGCGGGAGTTGTTACTAAATCATTTTCTTTGTTGTTGTAGATCCAGTCACTGAAGTAATGCAATCTGGATGGATATTCATCTCGATTTCCGTCTCTGTATCGGATCTTTTCGATTTCTTTAGCAAATTGTTCAAATGATTGGTTTTCAGATTTGATGGTTCTCGCTAAAGCCAGAAGGTTTTCAGCATAAGTAGTACAATCTAATTCCCTAAGATTCACGATAAGTTTTTCTTCCTCATTTACTTCCAGAGTATGAGCAACATATTCTTGTCCAAGAAAATATTTACCGAGCTCAGGGATAAGAGTGGCGATTGGTTTGTCAGATTCATCTTTGTACTTATTCAGAATATCAGCAAAGATCTCAGCATCTTTTTCAGTGTAACTGATTTCAGTAGTGGGCGATGAAGTTTCGGCTTTCTGATTCTGAGCACAGGCTTGAATCAGAAAAAATAGGCTGAATAAAAAGAGAAATTGCTTTTTCATGATTGAATGATATTAAAATTATAGATCAGAATAAATTTTTGACCTTTTGAGCAAACGCTTTTGCTTCCTCGGGCGATTTTCCTTCCGTATAAATTCTGATAATAGGCTCTGTGTTCGATTTCCTTAAATGAACCCAACCTTCTTCAAAATCTATTTTCACTCCGTCGACTGTATTCGGGTTCAAATCAGCATAATGATCTTTTACCAATTCGAGAACTTCGTCCGCTTCTTTTCCAAGCTCGTCTAGTTGAATCTTACTTTTGCTCATGAAATAATTAGGGTAAGAAGCCCGAAGCTCTGATGAACTAACTTTCTTTTCAGCTAAATGTTGCAGAACACAGGCAATTCCCACCAACGCATCCCGTCCGTAATGCAGATCAGGAACGATGATCCCACCGCTTCCTTCCCCGCCAACAACAGCATCAACTTCCTGCATTTTCTTAACCACATTGATCTCTCCAACTGCAGATCGATGACATTTTCCACCGTGCTTTTCGGTGATATCATCAGCAACTCTGGAAGAAGATAAATTGGTAGCTGAATCCCCGGATTTTTTTCCAAGAATAAAGTCGAATACCGTTGCTTGAGTATATTCTTCTCCAAATAAAGTTCCGGTATTATCAACCAAAGCAAGACGATCAGCATCCGGATCAGTAACCACTCCAATGTCAGCATTTGAGCTTTTTACCAGATCACAAATTTCGGTTAAATGCTCAGGAAGTGGTTCCGGGTTATGTGGGAAAAGTCCGTTTGGAGTACAGTGAATAGTATGAACTGTTTGAACTCCAAGTTTCTCCAGAAGCAGAGGAACTCCAACTGATCCGGCGCCATTTACAGCATCAACGGCAACAGAAAGCTTTGCAGAGCGAATGATCTCAGGATCGATATAATTCAGCTTCAGAATTTCTTCAATATGATACTCAAGCAAATCATTGTCTTCTGAAATGCTTCCGATCTCATCATACATTTTATAATTGAATTCACCGGAATCTGAAATAGCGATCATTTCTTTTCCTTCAGAAGCTGTCATAAACTCACTGGTTCCGTTCAGCAACTTTAAGGCATTCCATTGAGCCGGATTATGGCTGGCAGAAATGATAATCCCTCCATCTGCATTATGACGCAAAACACCCATTGCAACCGTTGGTGTTGGAACAATTCCAACTTTGATCACATCACAACCAACACTTGCCAGCGTTGAAGCCACAATGTCTTCACAAATTTGGCCGGTTACGCGGGAATCTCGCCCGAGAACAACCGTTCCACCTTTTAGCCAGGTTCCGTAAGCCGCTGTAAAACGGGCTAAATTTTCAGGGGTGAGGTCAGTTCCAAAAACGCCCCGAATTCCGGAGACAGATATCATTAATGCCATTGTATTATTTTCTTGATTGAATAATTTGTTCTAATTGGATCATCCAGCCACGTAATCCCGGGAAATTGGGACTCAGTTGCTGAACTTTTTGTGCTGTTTCCATTGCTTTTTCAAATTGTTGATTCGTTCCATATGCACCGGATAAATTAAATAAAGCCTGTGGATCTCTCGGGTTTATAGCCACGGATTCTTCTAACAGTTGAATTGCCGTTTTGGCATTTCCTCTGTTTAACTCAATTGCACCCAGCATTTTGGTAATGAAAGGTTCTTCTGTATTGATGGAATAAGCTTTTCGTAGCAATGGTTCTGCTTCGTCAAACTCATTGCGATCTAAATGAAGTCGTGCAGCAAAAACATATGGAGAATCATTCCAGGGCTGGTTTCTTATCAGTCCGTAATATTCTCCAAGAGCAAGATCAATTTGTCCCGAACTCTCGTAATAATTGGCAACTTCCACTTTAGCTCGATCCCAACCTAGGTTTTCATGAACCGAAGCATAAGCTAAGCTGTCTACAAAGTCAGTAAATGAATAAGAAAGCTGGTATGGAGTTGGCTTTGGTCCCTGAACAAACGGAAAACCCTGCTTCAAAGTAGAAATTCGGTGCCATTGAACTCTGTGATCAAAATAAGTGAGATGCATTTCATTGAAATAGTTATTCCAGTCTTCTTTTCGGATTTCACTTCTTGTTATACCTCTTTTTTCCAGATCATTCAAAATAACTTCAGAAAATGTCTGTCCGATCAAAAAATACCCCTGTTGATTGGGATGAAGATGTTCCAGCATCAGATCAAAGCCGATCAAACCTTCTTCAGAGTTTTCTTCAAAAGCTTCGTGAACGGGAACGTATGTTGTAAGAGTATTTTTGTCAGCTTGATCTTTTATGATCTCATTTATTTCAGAAGGTGCTCTGAATTTTAGTCCATCCAGATCTTTGGCAAGATTGAACTTTTCCTTTGCAGTGCCAAAGTCATCAATTCCTAGGGCATTTTGAGCTTCCCAGTATGTGGCAAGAGCGGAAGGTTGTTCTCCATCTGTTATATCAACAAACGGTTCCTGATCTTTAACGTTGCTGGCAACACTGCCTATAAAAACAGGAATTCTTTCTTCTTCAAAAGTCTCGATAATAGTTGAAATATTGCTTTCAAACTGGATCATAGCGAGTTCGTATTTCGGGCTGTCTAATTCGATAGACCGTGAATCAACGATTCTCTCCATGAGAGTCCCGCTTTCTTTAACCTCTTTGTCTGAAAAGGTAGAAGCGAACCATTTACCCGTATCCACAATAATAGTTCTGAGAAACAGAAAGGTTTTGAATCGCTGAAGTTTTAGATAGAATCGAACAAATCCCGGAAATGCTCCCAGATTTTCATTTGAACCAACTCCAAGTGCACCGTAAAACTCATTATGTCCGGCATAGATCATAACAGCATCCGGTTTATGCTCGATGATCTCATCCAATTGATCGTACAAGGTATAAGTGTTGATCGCTGAAATCCCGACGTTCACGACTTCTACGTTTTTATCGGGCATGGCATCTTGTAAAACATCATCTACCACACGAGAAAATGTACCATTAAATCCATAAGGATATCCGGCTGCCGTTGAGCCACCCATAGCAAAAACTCTGTAGCTGTCTTTCGGTTTTTCAGCTAAGAAAACATCTATAGAAGGACTTGGAATTACGTTTGTATAGAAGAAATATCTGGAGGCAAAGTTCGGGTTTGGAATGCGATATTCATCCGTAGTAATATTCGGATCTATGAACAGATCGGTATTGCCTAAATAATTGGTGCTTCTCAGAATCAATTCAACAACCAAAAAAAACAAAAAAGGAATGGAAATAGTGATCCCGTAAAACAGCACTTTCTTTTTTAGCGGAAGTGGTTCTTTAAACTCATCGATATATGCCTGTACTTTCGTTTCCTCGAGATTCAGATCCGAAGCTATTTTCTTGGCATTCTTCTTTTTGCTGTTCTTTTTTATGTAAGACTTCTGCTTGTTACTTAGAGCCATAGATCAGGAATTTGGCAACCACTTTGTTTCTTCATTTCCGGATTGTTTGTTCTCAAATCGGGCAAGGACGAACAGGAAATCAGAAAGTCGGTTCAGATATTTTATAGCTTCTTCAGAGATTTCATCTTCTTTTGAACATTCTACTGCTAATCGTTCAGCTCTTCGGCACACTGTTCTGCCGACATGAAGATTTGCACCGGCCGGTGATCCTCCAGGAAGAATGAAGCTCGTCAAAGGTTCGAGATGCTCCTCAAGTTCGTCAATAGCTTGCTCCAGAAAAGTGATCTCAGATTCCTGAATACGATCGATCTTTATCTTTTTTGAAGGAGGAGTAGCCAGATCAGAACCCAGTACAAAAAGCTGCTTCTGAATTTCATCCAAAAGTTCTTTTGAGCGAGCATGAACTCCGTGTGATAAAGAAACTCCGATAACGGAGTTCAATTCATCCACAGTACCGTATGCTTCTATTCGTAACGAGCTTTTGGAAACTCTTTGTCCGCCAAACAAAGAGGTGTCGCCCGCATCACCTTTTTTTGTGTATATCTTCATAAATAATCTTTAGCTGAAAATAGCTCTTTAAACATAAACATTCTGATTCAGCTTTAATAGATTTTGATGGTTCTTAATTAATGAGATTGCTACCATTCAGGGAAGAAATTTTAGCGCATATATACATGAGAAAAATATTCCTTTTAGTTCTGTTTGTTTTTACCCCGATTATTAATGCTTTTGGCTTTCAATCTGATGAGGTTGAATCCGGAGTGGATGTGCTCTCAAAGATGTACGAAGAGTACAAGGGAAAGTGGTATACGAACTTTACATTTACTCAAGAGACGATCTTCTATGGACAAAACGATGAAGTAGTAAGAACCCAAATGTGGTACGAAGCTATGAGTCTTCCGGGGAAACTTGCAATTAAATTCGATGAGAAGAATTCAAATAACGGCATTCTCTTTAATGACGGAGTTCAGTACGGATTTGTGAACGGAGAGAAGATTCAGGAATTCCCGAGAGTGCACGATCTGCTTGTTTTGGGCTTTGATGTATATCATCAATCGGTAGACAGCACAGCTAACCAACTTTCAGGAATTGGCTACGACCTTGAAAAAGTGTACATGGATGAGTGGCAGGGCAGAGATGTTTATGTAATCGGAGTGGATGAAGCAGATTCAACCAAACCGCAGTTTTGGATCGATGCTGAACGGCTGGTATTTGTGCGGAATATCACGGTTGGAAGAGCAAATACTCTTCAGGAAGTGCAATTCAACAACTATGAAAGACTGGGCGGAGGCTGGGTTGCTCCCGAAGTGATCTTTAAAGCCAATGGAATGCTTGGTTTAGTAGAAAAATATACCGAAATGAAAATTCCAGATTCGATCAATTCAGATATTTTTGATCCGGAGAAATTTGTAGAGGTGGCGTGGGAGTGAGAAACGATAGGGAAAAAGAGATTTTAAATTTCTTGGATATGTTAAGAACTGACATGGGATTTATGATATATCAAGAAGAAGAAGAAAGGATGACAAGTAATGAAAATTGGCTTGCAAACAATTTTGTTCAAGCTATTTTTGAATTGGAAGAACTTGACCCGGAGTATAACCTCAAATTATTTAGACAGGTTATGAAAAAATTTGTAGATAGATTTGGGAACGAGCTATAGGACGTCATCCTTGTAGATGTCAGTTAATTCGTTGATAGTCTAATAGTCATAGTTCTAGAAACATTCGCCCTTAGTATTCAAGACGGAAAAGAGAGCATGATTCAGCACAGGATCAGTGAACCCGTCTTAAATACTTCGGCTTGATCTTTTGCTACTTTTGTATCAAGACAAAAGTAGGTACCCTTGTGCTAAGTTAATCCTTTAGGTTTTGCTAATGTTGATCCAAGAATGAAAACCTTTATCCGATCGGACTCGCCAAAGGCATCCCTTCGGGAAAAGTCCTCTCTGGTAAACTTGATAGAATTATAACTCGTAATGAATTAGTTTTACAAGCAAGGGATTTATCCGCAGTTAAACTAAAAGCCATTTCGTAAGATCCTGAAATAAATTCAGGATGACCTGTCTCTTAAATCGGAATAAGACGAATCTAGAACCCAGATTAATTTGGTACACAAGCAGGGAATTTAACTTTGCTTTTAAAATACAGTAGGGGCGCATGGCCATGCGCCCCTACTGTATTTAATTATCAAGCCGAACAACTAGCTCCACCCAATACACAAAATTGAGCGCAGTAAGGATGATTTAGATAAACCTTTTGGAAAGATTCCTTCAGCGTGGTTCCAAGCTCAAACTGCTCATCGTAAGCAATTAAAGTACATGGAAGCACAACCGGAGTATCCGTTCCTTTGCGTTTTACCACCATGCGTTCCGTTGCACACATTTGATCAGCAGCTTTGATATTCAGAATATCCCAGCAATCTGTAGTGATTTCGGGAACATCCTGATCGGTAGTCATTTCCGGGAAGATCACAATGTTTTCACCGCCCGTTACTGTTATTCCAACTTCATATTCATCCAAAATAGACTGATAACCTTGTAAAGCTTCATCTCTGGATTCATTTTCTAAAGAACGTCCGGCAACAGCAAGATTAAAATCCATTTTTGAAAGGGTGTTCATTGTTGTCAGCGTTCTATTGAAAGTCTTTGGACCTCTTTCACGTTCATGAACAGATTCCGTATGGTGATCTAAAGAAATACGAAGCGTTAATTTTCCGGGATATTTCTTATTCAGCACATCCAGTTCATCGAAATGTTTATCAATTGCGCGGTACGCATTGGTGAGAACTAACACATTAAATCCACGTTCCAAACATAAGTCCAGGATCGGAACCATATCTTTATTCAGAAAGGGTTCACCGCCTGTGAACGAGATCTGTTTTGTACTTAGTTCAAGATCACGAATTTCATCCAGATAGGTTTTTACTTCATCCGTTGTGATGTATAATAACTCATCGTTGGTTGGAGAAGATTCGATATAACAGTTTTTGCATTGTAGGTTACATCGGGTTCCCGTATTAAACCAAAGTGTATCCAGATTGGTCAACTCAACATAAGCGCGATCGTCACCTTTGCCCGTAGTTGTTGGTTCTCTGAATTTCCCTTTGTAGTGAAAATTCTGTTTTATTTCCTGTTCTTTAAGAGATTTCGTTTTCAAATCTTTTAGCAGCATGGAGCAGCCTCGTCTGAATTAGTATTTTCTGTGTTGAAGGGGGCACTTCCACCACAACCTTCAAAAATTCCATAATGGGTGGAAAAGTCACCCCAAAAATCAAAATGTTCTTTAAATCGAGTGTCGTGAAGCATCATATATGTATTTCCGCAAACTGTTTTAATACGTCCGGCTTCAAACAAGTGATGATCATCCAGTTCAAAAGCATCTTTGTTATGATCGATGGTTCCTTTGTAGCGAACTGCCTGACCATAGTCTTCGCAATCACTTTCCAATTTTGGTAATTTCATTAAGCGATAGGTAACGGAGTAGAAATTGATATTCCCTACCTTTTCCATAAGCTCTTCATCTTCGATGGTAATTCTGTTGGAACTCACTGTGCGGGGATCCAAAAAACCGACATCTTTTGAAATGGTTAAAAAGTCGTTCCAATAGAGTGCACCACTCAAGCATTCTCCGTATAAAACAGGGTCATCAACAAGATCCTGAGGGACTCTTCGATCAGAGTAAACGTCACTGAAATAGATCTCGCCGCCTTCTTTCAATAAGTCATAAGCGCCCTGAAGAACTGCTTTTTTATCCGTAGCCAGATTTATTACACAGTTAGAAATGATCAGATCAAGAGATTCTTTTTCAATATCAAGTTTTCCGAGTTCTTCGATGTTTCCTTTCTGGAACTCAACATTAGCAAACCCGAACTTTTCTGCATGAAAGTCTTTGTGAGCATCAGCTACTTTTAACTGCTCATCAGTCATATCCACACCGATAACATGGCCATCCTTCCCAACCAATTTGCTCGCTACATAACAATCTCTTCCGGAACCGGATCCTAAATCCAGAACTCTTAAACCTTCAAGGTTAGTAGGAATAGTAAGACCACATCCGTAGTATTTTGACATGGTTTCATCATGCAACTGGCTTAAAATATCCTTGATATGTCTTGGGTACTCTATATCGGTACAGCAGGCATTGGTTTTTAGGTCGTCAGATGTCTGCAGAGTTTCCCCGTAATAGGATGAGACCTGATCGTGAATGTTGTTTTTCATAGTTAGATATTTGATTGTCTGATCTTCAAAATGAATTCTGACGAAGATACTTAATTAAAAGAACGTAACAACTCCGAATTCGGATTGGTACTTATCAGAATTAGTATACTTGAAATCATCAACCGTATATATAACTTTTATGTAACATTTTATGAGAGACGGAAAGATGTTCTAATGCTTCTAAGCTGGTCTTAAAAGTTGAAATATTCTTAACAGGGCAGGCAAATAATTTTGATACGTTTGCGAGGTACTCGGCTTCCTGTTCCTCAAGTTCATGATCAAGTATTAATTTATTGACCGCGTTTTCCTGTGAGTAGGGATAAACAATCCGTACAAACTGTATTTTTTTTATTTCGAGGAGCTTTGCAGCTTCAATAGCTTGTTTTGCTCCTTCACCGTAAGCCTCTATCAATCCTGATTTTCCAAGTTTGGTCCCTCCAAAATAACGTACAACCACCGCACAAACGTCCACTAATTCATTAGACCGTAGCTGATTTAAAATTGGAAGTCCGGCCGTGCCGGAAGGCTCACCGTCATCGCTGCTGAACTCGGTGGTGTCATTTGCTCCAATTCGGTAAGCGTAGCAGTGATGTGAAGCATCCCAAAGTTCAGTTTTTAATTTTTGAAGTTGCTCATCAAACTCTTCCTCAGACTTCGCAGGAATGAGATATCCAATGAATTTAGAACCCCGTTCTTTAAATTCGGAAGTAAATATGTTAGAAACTGTTTTCAGAAAATGTTCGATTTATTAGCCTGAAAAGGTAAAAGAATATTTATCCCCGTTCATACTTAATATTTAGAGTGAATCCACCTTGCCATTGAAAAGGGAAAAAGCGATTTTTCAAATCTATAAAAGCATAATTTAGTTTCACTTTAAATTGAAACTAAAGCTTTAACAAGCTTATTTAACTTTTTCAGAACTAACTATAAACACCAGCATGCCCTCATTTATAAAAGCGATCAATTCGCAGGTAGGCCGCAAAATCATGACGGGGATCACAGGTATCGGTTTGATGCTGTTTCTCATCGGTCATATTGTAGGTAATCTAACCATTTTCGGTGCCCCTGAAGCCTTTAATATTTACACAAAAACTCTAGAAGATCTCGGTCCTTTGCTTTATGTGATTGAAGCAGGATTGGCTTTTTTCTTTTTATATCATACCATTTTGGGAGTCTCCATCTGGTGGAACAGAAGAAAAGCTCGCCCGGAAGGATACAAGAAGTATCAAACCAAAGGCGGACCAAGTCACCAGTCTTTAGCTTCCAAAAGCATGGTCTATACAGGAATCATCATTTTGGTTTTTCTAGTGATCCATATCTGGACATTTAAATTCGGCGATACAGAAATGGTTAAGCTTGCATCGGGCGAAATGGCTCGGGACCTGAGAGCATTGGTGATTGAAAAATTTACTGACCCGCTATATGCCTTCGGTTATACATTTGTATTGAGTTTATTGATACTTCATTTGTCGCATGGATTCTGGAGCGCTTTTACATCGCTTTCTATGAAGAGCAAAGAAGCTTCTAAAAAAGTACAAATGGGTGCTTATGGTTTCGCAATCGTAATTATGTTGGCATTCATTTTTATTCCTCTGTACATATATTTTACGGGCGGAAGCTGTGACGCAGCTCTAATAAGTTGTAATTAAAAGAACAATACTGGCAATACAATACAATTATGAAATTAGATTCTAAAGCACCTGAAGGACCATTAGAAGAAAAGTGGCGCAAGCATAAAAAAGAAATGAAGCTTGTCGCTCCTAATAACAAGCGAAAGTATGAGGTTATCGTTGTAGGAACCGGATTAGCCGGAGGAGCTGCTGCTGCAAGTATGGCCGAGCTTGGTTACAATGTAAAGAGTTTCTGTATTCAGGATTCTGCCAGACGTGCACACAGTATTGCTGCTCAAGGTGGAATTAATGCCGCTAAGAATTATCCGAATGATGGAGACAGCATCTGGAGATTATTTTATGATACTATTAAAGGTGGTGATTACAGATCCAGAGAATCGAATGTGTACAGACTTGCTGAAGTTGCAAACGAAATTATTGATCAGGCAGTAGCACAAGGCGTGCCTTTTGCACGTGAATATGGTGGATTGCTTGCAAACCGATCGTTTGGTGGAGCTCAGGTTTCCAGAACATTTTATGCTCGTGGTCAAACCGGACAGCAATTGTTGCTGGGTGCTTATCAGGCGATGATGCGTCAAGTGAATGAAGGCGGAATTGAATATCACCCACGCCATGAGATGCTTGATGTTGTGATCATTGACGGACAAGCTCGCGGTATTATTACCAGAGATCTGGTTTCAGGTGAATTGAAAAGATGGGAAGCCGATGCTGTTGTACTGGCAACCGGTGGATATGGAAACGTATTCTATCTTTCTACGAACGCAAAAAATTCAAATGTAACGGCAGCATGGAGAGCACACAGAAAGGGAGCGTTATTTGCTAATCCATGTTATGTTCAGGTTCACCCGACATGTATTCCTGTTTCCGGAGATTATCAATCCAAACTTACTCTTATGAGTGAGAGTTTGAGAAACGATGGCCGTGTTTGGGTTCCTCGTAAAAAAGGAGATGATCGACATCCAAATGATATACCTGATGAAGAAAGGTTCTATTATCTGGAAGAAAAATATCCGAGCTTCGGAAATTTAGTTCCTCGTGATGTGGCTTCCAGAAATGCTAAGATTGTTTGTGATGAAGGATTAGGAGTGGGACCAACCGGACTTTCTGTATATCTCGATTTCCGTGACGTTATTAAGCGTGATGGAAAAGATACTGTAGCTTCGAAATACGGTAACCTGTTCGATATGTATGAAAATATCGCCGGTGAAAATCCATATGAGCAACCAATGAGAATTTATCCTGCGGTGCATTACACGATGGGTGGTCTTTGGGTAGATTATAACTTGATGACCAACATTCCGGGACTATTTGCCACAGGAGAAGCTAATTTCTCAGATCACGGTGCAAACAGACTTGGAGCAAGTGCATTGATGCAAGGTTTGAGTGATGGATATTTTGTACTTCCTGCAACTATCGGTAACTATTTAGCTGATGTTAAACCGGGAACCCGTTACGGAACCGATCACAACGCCTTTATTGAAGCAGAAAAAGGTGCTCAGGATCAAATCGATAAACTTCTGAACATCAATGGAAAAAGAACCATTGTTGATTTCCATAGAACACTTGGTAAGATCGTTTGGGATAACATCGGTATTGCCAGAAACAAAGAAGATCTTGAAAAAGCGATCAAAGAGATTCAGGAACTTCGTGAAGAATTCTGGACGAATGTGTATGTACCTGGCGAAAAGAACAATTACAACAAATATCTGGAATTTGCAGGTCGTGTAGCTGATTTCTTTGAGTTAGCTGAGTTAATGGCCAGAGACGCTCTGGAAAGAGAAGAGTCATGTGGTTGTCACCTCCGTGAGGAGTATCAATCTGAAGAAGGAGAAGCGATCCGTAATGACGAAGACTTCTCTTATGTAGCAGCCTGGGAATTCAAAGGTGTGAACGGACAGCTTCAGGAAGAACTGTACAAAGAAAATTTAGAATTTGAATTCGTTGAACTAAAACAAAGATCATACAAGTAAAAGGTTTGCCACAGAATCACCAAGACACAAAAATTATTTAGTGATTTTGTGCTTTAGTGGCTGAACCAAAGGAAAAGATTATGAGCAAAGATATGACCATTCATTTGAAATACTGGAAACAAGCAGGACCTGATGTTCCCGGTCATTTCGAAGAGTATACTTTAGATACTGTAAACGAGCATATGTCCTTCCTTGAAATGTTGGATGTACTCAACGAAGAACTTCAGCTGAAAGGCAAAGAGCCTGTTGAATTCGATTACGATTGCCGCGAGGGAATTTGCGGTTCTTGTAACTTAGTGATCAACGGACAGGCGCACGGACCAAAAGCCGAAGTTGCTTGTTGTCAACTGCACATGCGTAATTATAAAGATGGTGACAAAATTACCATCGAACCCCCAAGAGCAGCTGCTTTTCCGATCATTAAAGATCTTGTTGTAGATCGTAGTGCTTTTGATCGAATCATTGAAGTAGGCGGATATGTATCGGTAAAAACAGGTTCTGCTCAAGAAGCAAATGCCTTACCGGTAGAAAAAGAGAAATCAGATGAAGCATTTGAATATGCTGCTTGTATTGGTTGCGGCGCTTGTGTGGCCGCTTGTCCGAATGCTTCGGCTTCACTATTTACAGGAGCGAAACTTGCTCACTTAAATAAATTCCCACAGGGAGAAGTGGAAAGAAGTAACCGTGCAGTTGCTATGGTTGACCAAATGAAAGAAGAAGGATTTGGTGACTGTTCCAACTTTGCAGAATGTGAAGCTGTTTGTCCGAAAGGAATTTCTATCTCCGCTATTGCTGAAATGAGAAGAGATTACATGAAGGCGCTGGTGAGTTAACTTAGTTAATCCGAAAATTTAAAAAGAGGTCAAAGCACTATGAATAAGAAAAACGCAATGGCTTTTGGAATAGTTTTCGGAACGGTGGTTGGAATCCTTACCGATAACTTAGGGCTTTGGCTTGCTTTAGGTGTTGCTTTTGGAGCTGCAGGAATGGCTAAGGCTTCCAAAGACGAAAAAGAAGATACTCCGGAATAATTTCCAGCTTTTTTTGGATCGAAAATATCAACAATGTTAAACCAGTAAGGGCGTATGGCGATACGCTCTTACTGGTTTATGTTGTCATTTCGACAGGTGGAGAAATCTAAAAACGTACTTAAAGGAAAATTTTTAGATCTCTCACATACATTCGAGATGAAAGAGAGCTCGAAACATTTAGTGCCTTAGTGCTTTTGTGGCAAGCCCAACTCCCCCATTCCCCTCTCAATTTGTTCTTTGTTTGTAATTGTGGGATATCCCACATATATTTAGCATACGTTCTCGAAAGACAAGTGAGGTATATGTCAAATAATTACGAAGCAAAACTAGATTCAAAGAAGCGGCTTACTATTAGAAGTCCGCGGACAGAGTACTATCATGTTACTGAAAAAAGTGATGGCACGGTTATTCTTAAACCCAGAGTTTTAATCCATCCTGATGAAATCTCGAAGCGTTCTCTTGAGATGATGGATAAAGCTGTTAAGCACTTAAAAGATGGTAAAGCATCTGATTATGTTGACTTGAAAGAACTAGATGAGCTTCTGAAAAGCGAGTAGAGAATATGTTTAATATAAGATTCGGCATTCCGGAAATGGATAAATTTTGGAATGATTTAGTTTTTTCCAAAAAAGATGGATCGATTTCAAAAGAAGATGAAAAGTTGTTTAAACTATTTGGAAAAGCAATTCGATTTTTAGCTTCAAATCCGCGACATCCGGGATTGAACTCACATGAAATTGACTCTTTGACTAAGCGATATGGAATAAAAGTATTTCAATCATATCTAGAAAATAAGACACCTTCGGCGGGAAGATTTTATTGGGTATATGGACCTGATCAAAAAGAGATAACAATTATTGGCATGGAGCCTCACCCCGAGGATAAAAAGAGGGGAGCATACGATCGGGTAAAACTTTCTGATCTGCCAGATTTTAAGTAACGGAATAGATTAATGCTTCGAATAGAATTGAATCTTCTCCTCTTTCCTCAGCAGGAACTTTGGAGGGAGAGAAAAATCTCAACACTGCTAATCCAGTAAGGGCGTATGGCGATACGCCCTTACTGGATTATGTTGTCATTTCGACCGGGGGAGAAATCTAAAAACATACTTAAAGGAAAATTTTTAGATCTCTCACATACATTCGAGATGACAAAGAGCTAACAAGAAAATTTAGTGCCTTAGTGCTTTTGTGGCAAACCCAACGCCCATTCCTAGTTCAAGCGTCGCTTGTGCGATTAAAACAAGCAAGATATTATTTTCTAAACTTCTCCTGCAGACCGGAAAGAAAATGTCGCAAGTACTGATCGTTGCATTCCCGGTACTTTCCGGAGGTGGGTTTTCTGAAAAAGGCACTGAGTTCATGTGGACTGATACTTTTATCAACCAAGTCAAACATTTCCAGTATGTCATCACTTTGAAGATTGTAAGCGATGCGTAATTTTCTGAATACGATGTTGTTATTTAATACTTGTTCGGGAACAGGCTGTGCACCGTCTTTCTTGCCACGCTTTTGATTGATCAATCCATTGAGAAAAGTTGCTAATGCGACATCAGGCATCTTCACAAAATCAGAATCCTCATCTTTCTTGAGCCAGGTTGTAATTCTTGCCTGATCAATAGGATCATTAGCCAAAGCAAAAACCTCGGCCATTTTAAGATCGTTATAGCCTAGAATATATCGTAATCGCCTGAAGATGTCGTTGCTGTCCATTTTGGGAACTGAAGAATTAGATTTTTTGATTCAAGATAAAGGTAACTAAAATTGCGCTGGAAAAAGGGTTTTTGAGCGATAAAGCAGTTCTTTTTATTACTTTATTTGATACTAATTATAATATTTGGTTCAAAGAAGTAATTTATAAAAACTTCACACCGTCACTAAGTTTTTGGAAAAGCGCTTTTAGTACTTGTTCATGTTTTTCTATTACTATCATAAGCTAAAATCATTGAATATGGCAACTAGTAGTGGTATTTTCAGAGTCTGAAAAGAAAGTTATTTAATGGGTTGGTTCTGTAAATGATACTCGAATTGACCATCAAAAAAACAGGTATAAAATGTCAAAAATAAAAGTCGGAATTAACGGATTTGGTCGTATTGGTAGAATGGTTACGCGATCAATTCTAGCAAAGTATAGTGATAAAATTGATATCGTTGGGGTAAATGACCTGACAGACACTAATACTTTAGCTCATCTTTTCAAGTATGATTCATCTCAGGGGACTTTTGATGGAACAGTTTCTGTGGATGGAGATAAGATCACTATCAATGAGATGAGTTTTTCAGTTACCGCTGAAAGAGATCCGGCTAACTTAAATTGGGGAGATCTTGGTGTTGATATCGTAATCGAATCAACCGGTTTTTTTGTAGACAAAGAAAGCGCAGGAAAGCATATCGAGGCCGGAGCAAAGAAAGTAATTATTTCAGCACCCGGAAAAGGTGGAGTAAAAACAGTAGTGCTTGGTGTAAACGATGAAGTGATCGATGACGAAACAGAGATCTACTCGAACGCTAGTTGTACAACAAACTGTCTTGCCCCAATGGTAAAAGTTTTGGATGATGCATTTGGTGTGAAAAAGGGATTCATGACTACGATCCATGCATACACAGGTGATCAAAGAATTTTGGATGCTCCGCATAAAGATCTGAGAAGAGCACGTGCAGCTGCCATTAATATTATTCCTACTTCAACAGGAGCTGCAAAAGCAGTTGGTTTAGTACTTCCGCATTTAGATGGGAAGTTAGATGGTGGAGCAGTTCGTGTTCCAACCCCAACAGGTTCATTGACGGATTTTGTTTGTGAAGTGAACAAAGAAACTACTGCTGAAGAAGTGAACGCTGCATTCAAAGCGGCATCTGAAGGTTCTATGAAAGGAATTCTTGAGTATGCTACAGACCCATTGGTATCTACTGATATAATTGGTAATCCTCACTCAAATATCTTTGATAGTGATCTGACCAAAGTAGATGGTAATCTTGTGAAAGTAATTGGTTGGTATGATAACGAAGCCGGTTATTCTATGAGAACCGCAGATCTGATTCTGAAAATAGCCTGATCTTTTCGATTAGCATTGTCAGCGAAAAATTTAAACCCTGTAAGTTAATTCTTGCAGGGTTTTTTTATTCGAGTTCTAATTGATTATAATTAAGGAATTCAATTAATTAGATGTAATGTTAACGAAGCTAATTATGAAATTTCACTACTTATTTTTGGTAGTTTTGCTTTTGTCATGTTCATTGATCTATGGAGAAAAAGAAAGAATTGATGCATTTGATTTTTCGAAATTATCGAGATTTGATCAACGCCCAATTACATCCGTAAATCTTGACGAGCAAGGAAGTCCTATGATTGGTACCTGGGAGGGGCTTTCGTATTACAAGAATGCAGATTTATTTGGATATGTATCTCCTGAAATAACTAAAAAGTTATCCCATTTGATAGAGAAAGATAATGAATATTATGCGGTTACAGAGGATGGAGATAAAATTGTTCGCTCATCTAATGGCTTTGAATGGACTGTTTTGTTCGACCCACAATCAAAGATCTATGACATTCTGCTCCTAGAGAGTGGAACGTTGATCGCGGGGACGGTAAGTGGAGTTTACCTTTCTTCATCATCTGGTGACACTCTTGTTAAAAATGAATTCTTTTTTGCTTCAGAGTTTCTAACAAACAGCATAGACTATCTTCTTCAGTCAGTTTCAGGGAGTATATTTGCAGGTACTCACGACGGTATTTACAGATCAAAAGATGAAGGCCAAACATGGGAGAAAGTATCAAGGGAAATTTCAAAAGATGATGACTCAATTAGTATGCTTTTTGAGAGGAAAGACGGTACTATAATAGCTGGTCATAGAAGTGTGTTCTATGAAAGTGTGGATGATGGAGAGAGCTGGATATCTTATAGATTACCGAAATTTGGACCTGTAAAAATGATCGAAAAAGATGGAGTGGAATACCTTTTAGCAGGAGGTATTATTCTGGCAAGAAAAAATGATGCTTCAAATTTTATTGAAATTGGTGTTGAACCAATTCTTGCTAAGAAATTTAATGACGAGCACTTTGTTGTTCTGGAAGATTTCGATATTCAAGGTGATAAAATCATTCTTTATAAAGATACTTACCCTAATTCAGTCTTTATTGGAACCAAGAATTTTGAAGCTTCGATTTGGAATGAATTAGAATGAGTTGTTCCAAGGATTTATAATGGTCTTAAAATATTAAGGTTAAAAATCCGTACTTTTGACAGTAATTAAACTGTTCATCAAAATCTTACAAATGAAGAAACTTATACTCGGGGGATTACTCCTTAGCGTAGCTTATGCCTGTTCGCCTAAAACAGGGGACAATCTTTCAAAAGAAATGAAAGAACAGGCTGAACAAACTCCGATTTCCACCTCTATTGATCTTGTAAATACTGATAATGACCGGGTTTGGGTTGAGATCGATCCGGGAATGTTTTCCCAAGACACAGTTACATATAGAATCCCAAGAGTAGTACAGGGAACTTATGAAATCAGTGATTTCGGTAGTTTTACAGAAGACTTGGTTGCTTACGATTATTCAGGAATGGAAATTGAAGTAAATCGACCGGATGAAAATACCTGGATCATTCCAAATGCTCAGAAATTAGATAAGCTGGGTTACTATGTAAACGATACATTTGATATCGAGAACACAGAAAAACCTACACCATTTTCACCATCAGGGACCAATATTGAAGATGATAACTTTGTTCTAAACCTGCATGGTTTCATCGGATATTTCGAAGAGTTGAAAGACAACAGCTACAAATTAGCAGTTACTGCTCCTGCGGGAATGAAAAAATCATCGGCGCTTCCGACAAGTAGCTCGATGGTTTTAGAAGGAGATTCAACAGTAGTAGATAATTATACAGCTGCCAGATATTTTGATATTACTGATAACCCGATGTTTTACGGAGATCTGGATATTGAAGAATTTTTGGTAGGCGACATTCAGATCGTGTTGAGTGTTTATTCCCCAAACGGAGTGCATTCAGCAGCAAAGATCAAAGAGACCGTTTTTGAAATGATGCAGGCTCAGAAAGCATATCTGGGTGACCTTAACAGTACTCCGCGATATGATATCTATCTGTATCTGTCAGAAGGTACTCAAACATCACCACAAGGTTTTGGAGCACTGGAACATCAGACTTCAACCATTGTTGTACTTCCTGAGCAAATGCAGGAGCCGCAGTTAAATCAAGCTATGATCGATGTGGTTTCGCATGAGTTTTTCCATATTGTAACTCCATTAAGTGTGCACTCAGAAGATGTTCACTATTTCGATTACTATGAGCCGACATTCTCGAAGCATTTGTGGATGTATGAGGGAGTTACGGAATATTTTGCGAGTCACTTTCAGGCCTACGAAGATCTTCAGCCTAAAGAAGAATTTTATAGCAAGATTCAGAGCAAGATCTCAAGTTCATACACTATGGACGATTCTATGAGTTTTACGGTAATGAGTGAGAACGTAATTGACGAACCATATGCATCTAATTATTACAATGTGTACCAAAAAGGAGCATTGTTTGGGATGTGTATCGATATTCTGATGAGAGAAGAAAGTAACGGTGAAAGAAGTATGCTTTCGTTGATGAAAGAGTTATCAGCAAAATATGGTATCGACAAACCATTCGAAGATGATAACCTGATCGCAGAAATAACTGAGATGACCTACCCTTCAGTTGGCGAGTTTCTGAGAACTCATGTTGAAGGAACTACACCTATCGATTATTCAGTATTCTTTGATAAGGTTGGTTTAGAAATGGGCGTGGAAGAGGTGCAGACAAATCTGTTTTTGGTTAATCAGCAAGCTGCTTATATCAATGTCGATCAGACGAATGGAAAGATCTACTTCGAAAATATGGATTTGAATACTTCCCTAATTGAAATGGGTGTTCAGCCGGGAGATACATTGGTTGCAGTTAACGGAACAGAAGCGTCTCTGGAAAATTTTCGCCAAATATTACCACAGTCCTTTCAATGGACACCGGATACAGAACTTACTTTGACAATTAACAGAAATGGAGAAGATTTTAAACTTCAGGGTGTTGTAGGAACGCCACTATATCCACAGCAAAAACTACAAGAAGTTGAAGATGCTACCGATGAGCAAATTCAATTAAGAAACTGGTGGTTGGAGAAGTAATGTAACTTCATCTTGAATGATTTTCAGCCCTGTTTATATTTCTAAACAGGGCTTTTTTTTTATTCATTATTACGATTAAGTTCTATCATGCAAAAATCACTAAATCTAGTTTTAATAATTACTTTTTTTGTTTCTATCTCAACTATGGCTCAGCCTACAGAGTTGGTTGAGATAAAAAGAGTCAAGATTCCCGAAGAACTTTTTCTAGGGGGATTTTTTGAGATTGACATACAAGATGAACGAATATTGATCTCAGATAACTCATTGAATCAGGTTGTTCTTTTTACGGGAAAAGAATGGAAAGTTCTGGATCCCGAAGAATGCCACCCCGGGTTTAAATTTTATCCATGGAAAGCTGAATTCGGTGATAATGATGAAATCTTTATAACAAACTCAGGAATTTGGGGATTCCGGTTCAAAAAGAATGGAGATTGCGTGGGAGCAGTACAGGAGAAATCCATAATGCCAGAACAATTTGATTATGGAAAAGATATCGTTGGGTTTAGTAAAGACTTCATCAAATATGATATTAGATCTTGGGATAAAAAGGGCGAAGAAAAAGGAATCGCTTTTTCAGTAGAGAATGAATTTCCGAATGCAGAATATAGATTTACAGGTGGAGGAATTTTTGAAGCTGATAACATCATATATTTTACGAAAGCTTTTGAACCTGTTATCTATTCATTCAATCGAAAAACTAAGAAATTAGTGAGTAAGGGATTCAATTCTGATATATTTAATCCAATATCGGTAGATATTTCGAAAGATTTTGATGCCTCCAAGCTCCCTAAAGAAATCGGAAAAATTATCAAGAATAATTCAGTGGTTTATAATGCCTATCAATTAAATAAAAATTCAGGAGTAGTTCTCTTTAATCAGCATGTTGATAAAAAATCAGTGACGTTTGGTCTGATTTTTAAATTGTCAGATTTATCGGTAAAAAAAACCTTAGTATTTGAAACCTTACCAGATTTTATTTCAAATAATGAATTCGTATTCATAGAACGAGAAAATGATGGCTATGAAGATGAGGTTATAGAATTAGTATTCAGAAGAGTAAAAAGGAACTAATCAGAAAATCTTTTTTTAAATCGAATACCTTGTACCTTTGGTGTTCACAAATTCAGATATGACAGCAATTACTTTTATAGCCGGATTGGCGGCACTTATTGGCGGAGCAGAATTATTTTTAAGAGGTGTGGATCACTTTGGAGTGAAATGGAGAGTCTCGCCTTTGATAATGGGATTGACAGTGGTCGCTTTTGCAACCGGAGCTCCCGAACTGGCGATCAGTTTGCAGGCGGCCATAGCCGGGAATGCTGATCTGGTTCTGGGAAATATTGTAGGTAGTAATATTGCGAATATACTTCTGATTCTTGGAATTAGTGCTATTATTAAACCTCTGGCTGTAAAACTCAGAGTGGTCCAAATTGACGTTCCTATCGTAATAGCAGCCAGTGTATTATTGTATGTTATCGCCTTTGACGGTGAGCTTACAACACTAGACGGAGTTTGGTTGTTATTGGGCTTAGTTGCGTATTCGGTTTTTACTTTTTTCCAGATAAAGAAAGAAAGAGATAATCAGCCGGAAGAAACCGAGCTGGAAGCAAAGGCAAGGGAACTTTCAACTGGCTGGTTCTTCTATGTAAAGAATATCGGATATTTGATCGTGGGAATGGGGTTGATCGTTCAGGGATCAGATTGGATGGTAAAAAGTGCCGTTGAGATTGCTACAATATTGGGACTTTCAGAATTAGTGATCGGTTTAACCATTGTGTCTATAGGAACTTCATTACCGGAAGTTGCAACCAGTATTGCAACGATTCGAAAAGGAAACACAGATATGGCTGTGGCAAATGTGATGGGAAGCAATCTCTATAATATTTTGCTCACCCTTGGGCTTACAGTTGTAATAGCTCCGAATATATTAACGGTATCTCCGGCAGCTCTGGCATTAGATATTCCTTTCATGGTTGCTGTAAGTATTATGTGTATCCCAATATTTATTGCAGGGTTTGATATTACTAAGTTCGATGGAGCGATATTACTGTTCTATTATGGTTCTTACCTGACTTATTTGGTTCTGGATGCAGTGGGCTCGTCATTTGAGCAAACCATGGAAACGATCATGCTATATGGTGTAATTCCGGCGACTTTAATTTACATTTTCCGTAGAGTGGTCGCTCATAGAAAACAATTGAAAAAAGTAATTAGTAGTTAATTCAGACAGGTAAAATCTGAACCACTAAACGGTTGGATTTCAAATCTCACTTTACTGCTCTATTATTTATAGGAACATATAGTTTTTCATTCATCTTTAAGTGAGTGTTACCATTAACAAAAACTATTCAAGATGAACTTATTCAAGAGAGCAATAAATTTATTTACACTAGCACTTGTACTAACTCTTTCATTTGAGGTTAATGCTCAGGAAGAAACAAATATTCTTGAGCTAACAACGGAAACAGAATCATTATCGACATTAGCTACGGCAGTAGAAGCAGCTGATTTAGAAGCGACACTTCAGTCAGAAGGTCCATACACTGTTTTTGCGCCCACAAACGAAGCTTTTGAAAATCTTCCTGAGGGAGTTTTAAATGAATTACTGAAGCCTGAAAACAAAGAACAGTTGGTAGCTGTACTAACTTATCATGTAATTCCCGGTGAAGTTATGTCGGACGATGTTACTAAAACGATGAAAGCTAAAACAATTCAGGGAAGTAATGCATCCGTAAAAAGTAACGGAGAAAGCGTTATGATTGAAAATGCTGAAGTGGTTAAAGCTGATATAAATGCCAGTAACGGTGTTGTACATGTTATCGATGAAGTGATTCTGCCGCCAAGTATCAAAAAAGCACTGAATTCTTCAAAGAGTGATTATTAAATCACACTTTTAAACCAAATTAAGCCGATTGTGAAAGCAGTCGGCTTTTTTATTTGTAAATATATCTTGAAATCTAATAAGAGATTTCGACCTTCTTTAGCTGTAAAATAAAGTTAGTATCTATTTACTTTTTTCTCTCGCCTTCTTCTCTTTCTCACTGATGATCCAGTTTACATATAAAAACTCCAATGCTGCTCCTTCAAATCCATTCCAATTTGAGATCAGGTTTTGGAATTTCTCTTCACTGATGGTGTGTGGGTTTTCACCATAACTTGCAATGATCCAACGACGCAATCCTTTTTCTTCATCTTTCTTTTTGTTGCTGGGAAAAACAGCATCCGGTCTTCCACGCATCATCATAAGATCTTGTCCTGCGGTAGGGCCAATTCCTTTTATGTTCGTTAGTAGATCATAAGCCTCTTGAGGATCACAATTTGTGATGTGTTCCATATCAACATTGCCGGCTACCATATCTGAAGCCAGTCCGGTAAGATATTCGCCTTTTCTTTTGGTAGGACCAAGTTTTCGAATACTCATCGGGTCTGCTTTCATAAGTTGATAAGCTCTTGGCCAGGCAGGAATATTCTTTCCGTTATGAACCAAAGCAGTTCCATAAGCTTCCCGAACTGCAAACATCATTTTCTTAGCAGTAGGTTTATGATTCATCTGCATCTCTACAATTCTGTTCTGAATATCTTCGAATAAATTAGCTCTGGTCATTCTTTTTAAACCGTACAGTGAGCTTAGTTTATCACCCAAAAGTGGATCTTCTGAAGCCTGATCGTACAGAGGTCGGATATCCATTTCGGTTCCTAAGATCTTAGATAAGCTCTTATTCGCTTCCTCAATTTCTTCTTTTGATAAGGATTCCTTGGTCTCCATATGAAACTCTGGCGAATCCGGATCACCGTTAAAAAATACAGTTACGATTACATCTGTATCACCAACCGGAATGGGGCGAGTAAATCCTTCTTCGAAAATAGTTTCTACATCATGCTCATGATCGAAATAGGATTCTACATCGAGGCAAAGAAACCAGTCATGCGGCGGAATAGATTTTAGTGTCCAGGAACTCATAGAAAATTATAAATGGATATTGCAATAGTGATTAAAGTAACCAATAGTTTTTAACACTAATTCCATTTAGCAGATCCAACTTCTGAAGCTCCGGGTTAATAATTAAGAACTTGCTAATTCTATTTTTTCGGATTCTTTTTTGAATGGATTCCAGTTATAAGCTTTCAATTTATCAACTACCTGATCAACTGAAACATACACTACAGGAATAAATACAAGTGTTACTAATGTTGATGCAGTCAGTCCTCCAATTACAACTCGTGCAAGAGAAGCCTGAATCTCTGCTCCGGCTCCAATTCCAAAAGAGAGTGGAAGTAAACCTAAAACGGTTGTAAGTGTAGTCATTAAAATTGGGCGTAGTCGTAATCGTCCTGCTTCTATAACTGCTTCAATTACAGGCAATCCTTTATCTCTTCTAAGAAGATTTACATAATCGATCAGTACAATGGCGTTATTTACGACTATACCTATCAGCATTATGATGCCCATCAAGCTTTGTATGTTTATCGTAGTTCCAGTGAGCAGTAAAGTGGGTACAACTCCAATTACAGCCAGCGGAACAGAACACATTACCACCAAAGGATCCAGAAATCGCTCAAACTGACCTGCCATTACCATATAAATGAGAATCAGAGCCATAATTATCGACATATTGAAATCTGCAGCCGCCTTTTGTTGCTCCTGATATTCTCCGCTGAATACAATACTGTAACCTTCCGGAAGAGGATAATCAGCCAGATTGGCCTGAGCAATTTCTACTGCTTCTCCCAATGCCAGACCAGTTTCAAGATTAGCCGAGATTCCGGTTACTCTTTGTCCGTTTATTCGGGTAATATCTTCAGGACCGCGACCGGCATTCCTCTTAATTACGGACGAAACCGGAATAACCTGCCCACCGGGAGTTTGTATAGAAATGTTGTCAAGGTCTTGTGTATTCAAACGATCTTCAGGACGCAAACGAACAGTGATCGGGTATTCGTCTCCGCTAATTCGGAATGCACCGGCTCTGCTTCCGCCAATATTGGTTTGAATAGTTCTTGCTACACTATTAATAGTTAAACCAAGCTGAGCGATCTTTTCGCGATCAAAAACAATATTTTCCTCAGGTGTTCCTTCACTTCGATCTACTTCAACTCCGGTAATTCCTTCAATTTTTTCCAGTTCCAATTTAATATCCTGAGCTATTTGATACGAACGGTCAATATCATATCCACGAACTTCAAGCTGAAGATCTTCGGCTCCGCCTGATCCAAAAACGCGGCGCAAGATCCAAAGACCTGACTGTGCGTTAACTCTTATGTTTGCCCCTGCAATCGTTCCTTCAACTTTCTTTTGAATTTCCTCTGCAAGTTCAGAAGTGCTTCGGGATCTTTTAGAAGCTTCCACCATAGTGATCTCAACTTCAGCGCGACCGTCTCTTACATCGGTAGTCAAATGTTCTATATCATCAAATGGGATAGTGCTTCTGATAACCTGCTCTAACTCTGCTAAATACTCATTGATCACAGTGATATTTGTACCATCAGCCATTCTTAGATCAATATCGATCTCATCTGCATCAGTTTGTGGAGCTAGTTCTACCGGTATAACAGGTGCAAGAAAAAATGAACCAATAACCAAAACTCCGGTTACAGCAAAAACCAATTTTCTGTATTTCAGAACAGATCTTAGCGATGATGAATACTTATTCTCAAATTTGTTGAAAAACTTTTGAAACCAGCCTTTTTTAGCTCCATCAGAATTCTTTTTAACATCCAGAAATCTACTTGAAAGCATTGGTACTAAAGTAAGTGCTACCAAAAGTGAGCAAACAAGTGCAAAAACAACAACCAATGCCAATTGCTGAAACAGTAAACCGGAAATGGTCTGCATAAAAATCACCGGCAGAAAGATCACAGAAGTAGTTAGTGTGGAAGCAATAATGGCTCCTGAAACCTGTTTTGTTCCAATTAATGCACTTGTTTTCAGGTCTTCGCCTTCTTCTTCACGGAGCCGTATTATATTTTCCAGTACAACAATGGCATTATCAACGATAAGGCCTACACCGAGTGCCAGACCTCCGAAACTCATCTGGTTTAGAGTAAGTCCGTTAAAGTACAACAAAGCAAAAGTAGCGATGATCGAAATAGGGATAGAAACAGCAATAATAAAAGTCGACGATCCATTTCTGAAGAAAACGTAAAGCACGACTACGGCAAGTAAAGCTCCCCACATAGCTGAACTCTGAACGTTGTCAATAGAACTTTGAATGAATGTACTTTGGTCAGTAGTTACAAAAAGGTCAAGATCATTTCTTTCTGAATTAATAAGTTCAACTTCCCGTCGAATATCTTCGGCAACAGCTACTGTATTGGCTCCGGTTTGTTTACGGATTCCAAATCGCACCATAGGTTTTTCATCAATGGTCACCAGTCGATCCAGATCCTGGTATCCAAAGTTTACTTCAGCAACATCTTTAACACGGATAGGTTTTCCATCAACCGTAGTAATAACCGTATTTGCAATTTGGTCAATTGACTCAAATTCGCCCTGAGTTCTCACATATAATTGTTGTACTCCGGAATTTACGTTTCCACCCGGAAGGTTTGC
This sequence comes from uncultured Balneola sp., assembly GCA_913058495.1. Classification (GTDB taxonomy): domain Bacteria; phylum Bacteroidota; class Rhodothermia; order Balneolales; family Balneolaceae; genus Balneola. The sequence continues at coordinate 25,965 of CAJXQC010000016.1, forward strand.
ATTTTCACTGGAGATGGCTTGTTGAACATCCGCTGAGGTCAATCCACTTGCTATCAACCTGTCTCGCTTCAGATCGATTTTAACTTCACGGTTTATGCCTCCCCAAATATCAATGGAGCCAACCCCATTTATTTGTTCAAATCTTTTAGTGATCTCACGATCCAGAAGCAGCGTTAGATCCGCTAGATTTTTATCAGAATTAGCACCTACAATAACAATCGGGAAGTTATTGGGATCAAATTTCCAGATTCTCGGGGATTCTACTTCGGGTGGAAGCGCACTTCTCAAGCGATCTAAAGCTGCTCGCACATCATTTGCGGCTACATCTACATCTACTGATTGAGCAAACTCCAGAGTTACTCTGCTTCGGCCTTCACTGGATTGAGAACGTACACGCTCAACACCGGGAACACCTGCTACGGCATTTTCAACTCGCTCAGTGATGATAGTTTCAATTTCTTCAGGCCCAACATTTGGGTATTCGGTACTTACGGTAAGTTGTGGATATTCGATAGGAGGAAGCAGATCAACGGGTAAATACCGAAATCCGATCACACCAAGAGTGATAATGATCAGAAAGAACATTGTAGTTGCAATCGGGCGTTTAATTGAAATGTCTGTAAGTGCCATGTCAGTTAAGCTAAAATGTTAAAGTGTGGTTTTTTCAGGAGTCTGTTGTTTGTCTTTCATTACGTCATTGAGCAAATCTTCTCGCTGCATTTGTTGCAATCGGATTACATGTTCCCAGGGAATGGTTTTAACCCGTGCTTGTTCTCTTCCTTCAGAAAGCAGGTTTTGTCCTAGCGTGACTACCCATTTTCCACTTTCCAAACCGTTCACTGCAACTTCCATTTTACCCCTCGCAATCACATCAATTTCTTGAAAAGTAACATCTGTAGGAGAAGTTAAAGAAGAGACTCCGGATGAAGAATCGCTTACTGGTTTAATTTCTGAACCAATAGAATTGGCAATATAAATTCCTTCAGTACCGGTATTAGGATCAATGAAAATAGCGCTGGTTGGAATTAATGTAGCTTGCTGACTTTCACCATAAAAAATGTCAACAGGTACATACATTCCCGGATTTAATAATCCATTTTGGTTATTAATATCGATTTCTGCTTCAGTACTTCTTGTAATTTCATTTAAGAAAGGACTGATTCTGGACAATTCACCATTAATAGTAACGATCTCTCCATTTTGATCAGTTACCGATATTGCGGCGGTTTGGCCAACTTTAATTTTATTAAGCATGCTTTCTGTTAACAGGATCTCAACTCTAAGCTTTGACAGATCTCCTATCATAAAAAGGGGAGTAGAAGCTGATGCCTGCATACCGGGTTGGGCATTTCTTTGTCCGATGGTTCCGGTAACAGGTGCTTTTATAAGTGTTTTTGTAAGCTGATTTTTTCTCTCATCCACTAAAGCAGCGGATTGTTCTACCTGCGCCTCAGCCAGTTCTACATCTGCTTCAGCAGAGATTTTTTCAGCATTGATTTGTTCCAATTCCAATTCGCTGCTAAGATCTTTTTCAGCAAGAGCTTGTATTCGTTTGTATTGAGCTTCCAGAGTGGATAACTGAGCTTTCGCTTGTTTTAAGCGAGCATTATTGATTTTGAGATTAGCTTCAGATTGTTGCAATTGCTTCTGGAAAGGTTCGTCTTGTAGTTTTACAAGCACATCACCTTTATTCACAAAGTCGCCATTTTCTACATATACTTCAGCGATCTGGGCATTTACTTCCGGATAAAGTTCTATCTGATTTTCGGAAACCACATTTCCACTAAATCGTTCAACAAGTGGAAGAGAGCCAAATTGAGACTGAACTGCTTCCACAGCAGGAATTACAAGGTTTCCCTGATTGCTTTGTTGATCCTGTGATTCTTTTGAACAGGATATAAGGAATAACAAAGGCAAGATAATTGTTAGTATTTTTCTCATCTGTATGTTTTAAGAGCAAGTTTAAAGCTAGAACCATAATCTAGTATATAGAGGTTCAGAATGGTTGTTAAAACTGATTAAAAACGTAAAAATTAGTTTCAAGATGGAAGGTAAAACGAAGGATTATTGTCCTGCCTCGATCTTTCTTCATCGATTTTCTGCTGATACATTCGCTCCACATCTTTTAATGTGTCTGCATCGGATGGAGATAAGTCCCAGCGAATAGCTTTGAATCTCGGAAACCTAAGCGTGTATTTGGCTTTAGTTCTTTTGTTTATCTGAATGTCTTCAAACTCTAACTCGATAACTAAGTGAGGTTTAAGTAAAAGAGTAGGACCAAATCTTTCCAATGTGATTTCTTTGATCAACGCATTCATCTTTTTGAGTTCTTCATCAGAATAGCCACCATATGCTTTCCCGATTGGAATGAACTCTTCCTCATAGCGTTCATCACCTTTTACTGAAATTCCCAGCGTAAAATCAGAATAAGTTCCACCTCGTTTACCGCTTCCGGCATGTGCGTACAGCATAACAGTATCCAAAGAACCACTGGGCTTTTTAACTTTTAACCAGGATTTTCTGCGTTGACCATATTCATACACCGAATCTTTTCGCTTCAGCATCAAGCCTTCATTTCCATGATCCAGTGCACGCTGGAAAAGCTCTTCCACATCATGTTGATCTTTGATCTTCATCTGCGATGTGACTGGAATCGAATATTTTTTTGAAAGCTTTTCGAGTTTAACCCGACGAACCGATAACAAATCATCAAATAACGGATTCCCATCTATATACAAAATATCATAAGCGATAAATAGTACAGGAAACTCAGTTAGTAATTTTTTCGAAGGCTTTTTTACACCCATTCGTTTTTGAAGAAGCTGAAAGGGGAGAATAGTGTCATCTTTGAAAACACATATCTCGCCATCCAGTACCAGATCAGGAAGCTGTTTACCGGAAAAGAATTCAATGATCTCAGGAAATGAAGAAGTGATCTGATTCAAGTCGCGGGAAAATAATTCTATTCTTCCATCAGAAATATGAGCCTGACACCTCATCCCGTCAAACTTTTCTTCAGCTATATACTCTGAAAGATCGGTAACAGCTCTGCTTTCGATAGGAGAAGCCAGCATAAAAGCTATGGGACTAAACATCTTAAATGTTGCTTCATCGAGAGTATCGTTTTTTGCCATAATTGCTGTTTTGCCGATGCTTCCGGAAATCATTCTGGCATAGCGAATTGCTTCTAATTCTTTGCCGTAGGTTTTAGCAATGGCATTTTCAACACTCTTAGTTTCGAAACCAATCCTAAGTGAACCCTGCCCAAGAATTCGGATAAAATATTTTACTTCCAATGGGGTCATCATTTTCCACGCTTCCAGAAGAATATGTTGCTTGGCATCTCTTTTTGAAGTGATGTACAGCGACTCAAAGATCTCATTGATCTCCTGTAAAGTCAGATCTTCTGCTGTCCACTTGGCTTTGGCTTCAGGAATATTTTCAAACAAACGCTGAATAGTTTCAGAAGAAGAACCGCTCGCCGTTTTACTTGGCTTGAATACCTTTTCATAATCGATCTCACAGAATTCAGCAACTAAAGTCGCAATAGTTCGGTGTCCGACAGAGGCTCGCTTGTCTGAAACCGAAGAAAAAGCACCTTCACTCAAAAACTGAGTAGCTAATTCCACATCTTTGTCGGCTTCCAGCTTGGATAGATAATCCATGAACAGCTTAATCTTTGCATTATTTCCACGAGTTGAGGAGATGGATTGAACGGTTTCGGCTAATCGCGCAAATGAGTTAGTATTTTTGCTTAGGGAACTCAAAGAATTAAAGATTAAAAATGAAAGATTAAAAATGTAGTTTTTGGCTGGTAAATGAGTCCTTTTGAAGAAGTTATCGAGCTTTTATGTGTGTTATGAGGAAATTGAAAATCTTTCATTTTTAATCTTTCATCTTTAATTAATCCTGAAAGGATGTCGAAACAATCCCCAGCTCATCCAGATAATGCTGAACAACTTTAGGATTCGGTGTATGCGTGATCAATACTTTCTTAGGATGTAGCTTTTTGCACAGATCGATCAACTCAAAGAAATCTAAGTGATCAGACAGAGGAATCAGCTCGTCTACCGTAAGTTGTGTTTGTCTGGATTCGTTTGCTGCCCATCCCGAACAGTATGCAATGCGTTTCTTCTTTACGTTAGATGCAAACCCATTCCCCAAAGCAGAACCGGGCGTGATCAGGATCTTTCCTTCACAATTTTCCCGCTGATAGGTTTCGTAGTCACCAAGTGGAAATCCAAAGTCTTCATAAACAGAACAAAGTTTAAATCCTGCCCCGTGAATCTGCATCGGGTGATTTAACTCTTTCAAGATATACATCAATTCCTGAGCTTTGCCCAAATTGTAAGCAGTGAAAATGGGAGTGTATCCGTCTTCAAGATTTCGGGTAGCAAAATTTCGAATCTGTTCAGCAAGTTCTTCTTCCGGCTTCCATTTATAGATCGGCAAGCTGAATGTGGCTTCGGTTATAAAAGTATCGATCTCTGCATCCGGTAACTCAAATCCTTCGGTAGCAGGAGCAGGTGGAGTCCGGTAATCGCCGGTGTACAACAGGTTTCCCAGATCGCTTTCTACGAAGGTCATGGCAGAACCAAGAATATGTCCGGCGGGATAAAAAGTGATTCTTGCGTTATCCGTTTCCAGTGTTTGTTTGAACTCCAAGGGTTTTACTTCTCCGCCAAAACCACGCAGTTTCATGAGCTTTGCAGTCGGGGGAGTAGCATACACACTCAGTTTCTTATTTTGGGGAACATGATCGGCGTGGGCATGAGAAATAAAAATATGCTCGGCTTTGGTTCCTGAATAATCCAATCCTATTCCCAATTCGGGTAGAAGTATTCCATGATATCCGGCTTTGGTTACTTTGAGCATTTTTTTGATATGTCATTCTTCTCCACCGGCTGGCGGAGAAGGATCTGCACGACTTTATTACGGAGACGTTATTTCGCAGCCCTGAAGGGCTTGCTAGTTTAAGGTCTTAATCTGCTCACTAAACTAATGAGAGAGGGTGACAGTTCGTGGCACAATACTTTGCTACTTCTTTAAATTTGTTCAACCCTGTAAGAAACCCATCCCTTTCTGGTACTAATTAAATAAAGAAACATACAGGCACTGCTTGTTCATCAAAGAAATTTTATTTTATTATGGTATTCAGAAATATCCTTCCATTGGTAATGAACCTTGAATCTATTTCTACGGAAGAGTTGAATGAGATTCTACCTCAGGAAAATGTTCATGTGTTCGATATGAACGATCCGGTACGTTGGCAAACAACTCATATTCCCGGAGCTCGGAATTTAGATCCGAATACATTTTCAGAAAGCGATCTGAATGCAGATAAAAATTCTACGCTCGTTTTTTATTGCTCAAATCCCATGTGCAGAAAAGCACCCAACGCCGCCAAAAAAGTAAAAGGAATGGGATTTAACGATGTGAGAGTTTTATCAGCCAGAATTTCCGGGTGGATGTCGGATGGGTATGAGGTGGAAGGGGAGAGTCGATCGATTTTCAGTAGTTGCTAAGGTCTGAGTACTTTTGTCGGTACAAAAGTACATGAACATGTATAAATTACTAGATGGATATTAGAAACCCGGGGATAAATCCCCTTCTAGCTTATGTTCTTGTCTTAAACTCGTACATAAACAAGCAAGTACTTTAGTCCTGCTAACAACCGGAAAAGGATTGGCACCTACTTTTGTCTTGATATCCCGTTCGAACGGGACAAAAGATCAAGCCGAAGTATTTAAGACGGGTTCACTGATCCTGCGCTGAATAATCCTAAAGGTGTTCGTGCATGCCGAGAAAGTTAGTACACTTTTCACCGAAAAGGTTTATTCCTGCTTCGCAGACGCTTCCGGATCACGCTCTCTTCTCCGACTTAAATACTAAGGGCATATATTTTTTGAACAATCCACATTAAAACCATTAATGCTATAGCTAACTCAGTAACTAAAACTATCCTTCATTTCAAAGTGCTGAGACCGTTCATCCCAACGCTTTAGTACTTTTTGAGCTGCTTCAGGTACATGAGCGACTTCGTAATCATCCCCCACAAACTGTTTGATGTGTTCCATGGAATCGAAATACATAATGGTGATGAATTCAGTTTCATCAGAATGCTCTCTCCTTAAAACCTCGATCTTACGATAGCCTTCCATCTTGTAACTTTCGATCTGAGGAATTACCTGCTCGGTAAGAACTTTATAATAGGCATCCGCATTTTCGGGAGTGGTCCAGCCGTCCCAGATTCGAGCTATCATCTTCTTATATATTTAGGTATTTGAATAAGCCAAAAGCTTAATCTTGTAATTCCATGGCATTCACTTCACCACGAGCAGGATAATCGTTCTCTTGAATAAAGTCTATTGCCCTAAGCATATCTTTAAGAACAGGACGACCAAAAGGCATAGAGTTGACAGCAGAGTAATAGAGTTCTCCATCGGGGCGGATAAGAAATAATCCCGGTTCTGAAAAAAGCTCCGGCTCATTATCATTTATAGCATTTGAAAGATATAAGCCCCAATTATATGCCTGTTCTTCTGAGAGGTCATATCCGACTTTAAGTTTATCAACTTCCCATTCTTGAATGGAAGTTCTAGCTCTTTTTTCAGAATCCATACTCACAGTAACGGTTTCAACTCCGCGTTCCTTAAAATCATCAACTAGCTTGTTTAAAGATTGAGTATAACCTTTACAAACAGGGCAATGCAATCCTCTATAGAAGACAACCATTGTGAAAGAATCGGGATCTTGTTCACTGAGATTCCATGTATCACCATTTGTAAGTGGGAAACTTAGATCTGGAGTTTGAGTTCTTGGGGTTAGGGTATTCATAATCAGTAAAAAAATTAATTCACATTAACTATTTACTTAAACAAACCTAACCTTGTATAGTTTCGAATGACTTAAAACTATAATTCAAGGAAATTTTAAATACTAATTACCCTTCGGAGTAAAAGACTGTTTTCCGGTAATCTCTCTACCGAGAATATCTGCATTTTCAGTTGTATTCCAGTCATATCAGATTCGTGCGATTATTTAAATCGGTTCGTTATCAAGTTCATCAAATAATGAAGGATCATCGGTTTCTTTTTTATATATCGGTGTGATTTTATTAGTTCTTTTAACTGACTCAGTTTCCAGTTCTTCAAGTGAGACTTGTGGGTTGTAAATTAGTGATCTCAAACGTATTCTATCTTTATTGTTGTCTTTCCAAAAATCTACCATCTCAACATCTCTACGAGCTCTTTCTCCAGTGTATTGACTTACATCTAATAAATATGCTCGAAATACTTTACCTGGTAAATTTGTAACTGTTACTCTTGATTTTACTTGATGAATGAGCCTTAAATCAATTAATTCATCAATAAGCTTGCCATTATTATCATTAAGATCTTGACTAACTAAAAAGATATTTTTCTTAATTTTATTCAAACAGAAGAATTTAATTTTCTCGAACGCTTCTTCTAATTCTTGACGGTCTTCTAGAGTATCTCTTTGAAATTCTTCTTTCTTTAGTTCTCCATAATCACCTGAGGCCAAATTCACATCTTCAGCCCCAATTTTCGTTCGCTTAGCTTTTTTGGAGGGGTTTCTTAACCTCTCTTTTGCTTCATCAATTGCTTTTCTAAAAAGCCCGAGGAAGTCTCTGGCTACACCCCCACTTGAAAGTACTAACCTATCTAAAGCTCCATCAACCATAAAGGAATCTATGTTTGGGCAATTAGATTCTGTAACATATATATCAAGAACTTTTCTTAAAAACTCCTTTGAGGATCTAAATTTTTCCAAAGTAATATCTAAATCTATTTCGTCAGCGTCATCTCCAATTTTTAAACCTATAGGTTGTGGATCATGAATATACCAGCTTGTTCTATGTTTTATTGTTCCAATTTTAAGCCAAGCTGAATTACCTTTAACAATTCTGTGGAAGTAATCAATTAAAGAAGCTTGATCCCCTCGAAGGATGTGATATAAATCGTCAAAGAAAAGGTAGGTGTCATTTCCGATAATTGAGTTTAATTTCTTAAAGATTTCTTGGTACGTTAAAATATTCCTGACCAAAAAGTCTTTCTTTGATCTTTTATACTCTTCCGAAATTTGACTAGCCCCCAAATTTTCAGTTATTTTTTCTTTACCCCCTTCAAACCCAGTGGATAAGGAATCAATATTGACAGTACCTTTTTTATTGCTTTTCTGAATAGATTTTTTTGAATTCGTATTGCTCTGTGTTAGCTTAGCAAGGTCGGTTAAATGCAACTGTTCATTTAATGAATTGATAATTGCTTCAATCTCTTTGCTTAGTTTTTCTAAGTTTTTACGTTCTTCACTTTTGATGAAGAAACTTTTTAGAACTAGTTTATGATGTTTTAGAATATGATCTTTAATCCATAAAAGAAGGCTATTAAAAGTAGCAATAAGTACACTCAAGATTATATCAGGATATTGATGCCCTTTAAATCTTTCTAGGTCTACTATTACGATTGGAAGGTTTTGATTTGAAAGTTCTTCAGCTGTTTTAAATATTAAACTACTTTTCCCAGAGCCTCTCCTTCCAAAAATAAGCTGGTGTCTTTTGTTCTTTGCTCTTCTAAGCGTCCCAAGCCCAGGTTCAATAAATCTATTCGTATTTTTTGCGTCTGCACGTGCACCTTCTTCAACAATTGATGCTAAATCATCAATTTTGGAATCGAATAATGGTAAACTTGAATATTTGTTTTCAGTTGCCATGCATAAGAATAATACTTTTATGGCGTTATTACTAAAAACTATCCCTTCGGTGTAAAAGCTTGAATCCCGGTAATCTCTCTACCAAGAATCAAACCATGAATATCATAGGTGCCTTCGTAGGTGTTTACGGATTCCAGATTCATTACGTGATGGATCACTCTGTAATCACCAACGATTCCGTTTCCGCCGTGCATATCTCGGGAAATACGAGCAATCTCTAAAGCTCTGCCACAGTTATTTCGTTTTGCAAGTGATGTCATGGAAGGATGATCTCTGCCTTCATCTTTAAGTTTCCCCAACCTGAAAGCCAGCATCTGCATATTGGTGATGTCAGTAAGCATATTTGCCAGCTTTGTTTGGATCAATTGGTTTGCAGCTAATGGCTTTCCAAACTGCTTACGATCTAAAGTGTATTGGCGAGCTCTTTGGTAACAAAATTCAGCAGCTCCAACAGTTCCCCAGGCAATTCCATAGCGAGCAGAATTCAGACACATAAATGGACCTTTCAACCCTTTGATATCCGGAAATACATTTTCTTCCGGGATGAATACATCATCAAAAACCAATTCACCGGTTTCAGAAGCACGTAAACTCATTTTAAATTTGGTGTGTGGTGCAGAAAACCCTTCCATTCCTTTTTCAACCAAAAATCCACGAATTACGCCTTCATCATCTTTATTCTCTTTAGCTTTTGCCCAAACAACGGCTACATCAGCAATAGGAGAATTCGTGATCCACATTTTTGCACCGTTCATGATCCAGCCTCCATCCGTTTTAACAGCGGTGGTAACCATAGATCCGGGATCTGAGCCATGATCGGGTTCAGTTAATCCAAAGCAACCAATGATCTCTCCGGACGCCAGCTTAGGTAAAAATCGTTGTTTCTGGTCTTCAGTTCCGAAAGTAGAAATCGGATACATGACCAAAGAAGATTGCACACTCATGAAAGAGCGATAACCCGAATCTACTCGTTCCACTTCACGGGCAATCAATCCATAAGCTGTGTAGCTGGCGTCAGACCCGCCGTATTCTTCAGGAATGGTTACACCCAGCAAGCCCATCTCGCCCATCTCTTTGGCGATCTCGCGATCAAAATATTCTTCGGTATTTCCTTTGAGTGCACGGGGTTCTAGTTTGCTTTGAGCATAATCCCGGGCAGTTTCCATGATCAAACGATCTTCTTCGTTCAATTCGGATTCAAAAAGAAGTGCGTCGTCGATGTTGAATAGGTTCTTGGCCATGAAGCGTAAAGACTGAGTTTTAAATTATGACTTTATTTTCGCCATAATTTAAAACTCATAATTCAACATTTATAATTATTTCTTCAGGAAAGCGTCTTTTTTAATTTGGTTGTCAAAGGTTTCTTTATTCTGCTTTAGAAAGCTTAATCTTTTTTACATGAGGGTAGGGTGAAAAATTTATTGAATATATAAACCCCTCCGAATCAGAGTGAGAGATTAATCCCAATTCTTGATTTATAAATTCATCTGATTCAATTGAATACAAAAGTTGAAAATCCTGATCATAAATATCAGTTGTATTTCGAAATTCTGCTCTGATATTTTTGCCTGAATTCATGTCTTTCATATACTGGTCCGGGTCATCAATATTAGTAGGCCAGGCAGCTGTTGCAATATAATATTGACTTCCTGCTTTTAGAATTGGATTCAACCCACCCATGCTTCCGATTGCACTCCCATTATCATTTTGAAAAAAGCCAGCTCTCATTATTTTGTCGAAATCTCTGTTTAGCTTTTTAGTTTTAGTGCTGTCAATGTTATAAAAGGAATAGGAGTATTCAGACATGCCTGCTACCACCAATTGATCTTCCAAAATGGAAACATTAGAAAACCAACTGATACCCTGTGGAATTTTTAACTCTCCGGTTAAATTAACAATGAAAGACGATAGGATACTATTAGGATTGTCAGTATTAACAAACATAAATTCTTTTGCAAAGGATCCGGTTATGTTTCTGCTCACAACCAAATTGTCTTTTATAAACCCATGAATATTCACCCTTTTTAGTTTTTCATTGCTTGTGCTTAAAGTGTTTAAAAACTGTCCATCCAGATTAAAAAGATCAATTCGGGATCGGGCAATATTTGACACATAAATGGTTTCATTGCCGTCCCAGGTCATATTCCAGGCATTTTCAAAATCACCGGGACCACGACCTTTCGAACCTGTCACCCATCTTACTTTTCCATTTTTGTCAAAGGAAATTAATTTTGATAACCGATCATCAAGTACATACAGATTCTGATTATTGTCTGTGAACATTGCAGTGATGCCTCCAATCAATTCTTTGCTCGTGGCGTCCTCACTTCCGAATGTTTGAACTAATTCAAATTCAACAGGAGGGTTTTCTCGCTCTTGCCATATTCCGTATTCAGGATTATAGATTGGGTTTTCTTCAGGTGTATTTTTATCAGAAGAACAGCTTAGTATAAAGCCAGATAGTAGAAATAGAATTAAGAAATTTTTCATAGTGGAACTTAAATATATCACCAGTTTTAAGTTCAATATCATAAAATAAGTTCAATAAAAAAAAGCTCATAACTGTTAGGCTATGAGCTTTTATAAAAAGGGTTTCAGATATTATGCGAGCGTTTTCTTTAACTCTCGTGCAATTACCAATCTTTGAACTTCGGAAGTACCTTCACCGATGGTCATTAGTTTTGCATCACGTAAGAATCTTTCAACATGGTATTCTTTGGTGTAACCATATCCACCATGAATTTGAATGGATTCCAAAGCAGCACGAACAGATAGTTCTGAAGCAAATAACTTAGCCATGGAAGCTTCTACGGTGTAAGGCTTGCCTTTATCTTTTAGAACAGCAGCTCTTAAAACTAGCAATCTTGCCGCGTCGATCTCAGTAGCCATATCTACGATCTTTCCTTCCATGTACTGGAAGTTTCCGATAGCAGTACCAAACTGTTTTCTCTCCATAGAATATTTGAGAGCTTCTTCATAAGCGCCACGAGCTATTCCAACAGAAAGTGCAGCGATTCCAACACGACCACCATCCAGAACTTTCATCGTGTCGACGAATCCCATTCCTTCTTCACCTAATAGATTTTCAGCAGGAACTTTCACATTCTCGAAAACTACTTCTGTTGTGTCAGAAGAATTCATTCCCAACTTATGCATTCCCGGTCCCGGATTTACTCCGTCCCATTTTCCTTCTACGATGAATGCACTAATACCTTTAGTTCCTTTGGATGGATCGGTTTTAGCAAGAACAATGTAAATATCTCCAACAGAACCCTGAGTGATAAAGATCTTGGAACCATTAATGATGTAATGATCTCCATCTTTAACTGCGGTTGTTTTCATTCCTGATGCGTCAGAACCTGATCCGGGTTCCGTTAAGCACCAAGCTGCTAATTGCTCACCAGAAGTAAGTGCAGGCATATACTTCAATTTCTGTTCATGAGAACCTGCAACAGCAATATGACCTGTTCCCAGTGAAGTATGAGAAGCTACGGTTAAAGCCAAAGAGGCATCCCAACGAGCAATTTCTTCTAAAGCTAGGCAAAAGCTTACTACATCAAATCCACCACCACCGTATTGTTCCTCATGATAGATGCCAAGCATTCCAAGTTCACCCAATTGTTTAACAATCTCATGAGGAAATTCTTTGCTGTTATCTCTTTCCATCACAGTGTCTGCGACGTTGCGTTCTACGAATTCTTTTACGCTGTCGCGAATCATTTTTTGGTCTTCAGTGAGGTCAAATGAGAGCTCTCTTTCTAGTACAGTATCCATCTTTTTGAAAAGTCTTTAGTTATTGAAAAATCTTGTTGGAAACGCTTCCATAAAATAACGTTTTTGCGTACCAATTTCGTCTAAGAATGTGTAAAAAATTTATTGTATGGTGTGATAGTGCTAGGGTGTTATAGTGTTGCGGATTCCCTTTTGTACAACCGCAATACTATAACACCATCACACCTTAACACAATATTTTTTACCCAAAATTCCAGGTTACGCCACGACCGATTTCAGGATCGGGGAAATTCCAATCCACAGCACCTTGATCGCAGGCATACATACAAGTTCCGCACTCGATGCAGTCTTCGACTTGGAAGTGAACTTTTCCGGCTTCATCCATCGTGTAGCAATTAGCAGGACAAACCCAAGTAGTGCATTTATGAGGACAAGTTGAGTTGCAAATATCTGTATCAACAATGATATGAGGTTTGATCTCAGATTTAGCTTGGTTTCGGTAACTGACAAGTCCGAGTCGTTCTGGAAGGCTTAGTAGTTTCATGATTCGAAAGTGAAAAGTGAAAAAGGTAAAAGTGAAAAGTAAACATTGAAAAGTGTTGTCATTGCATCATTTTTGAAAGCATTGCAAATACTTGGTTCGAAAGATCCGAAAGATGCTCGATATCTTTTTCATTTAGATAATTAAGCGTTAAAGCTATTTCAATTTGTGTATCAACCTCAACAAGTGAGGAACGAGCTATTTGAAGAAATCTTTTGCGCTCAACATCAGATGAACGAGCTGAACCCTCAGCAATGTTTGAAGGAATTGATACAGAAGCTCTTCTTAATTGACTTATTAAACCAAAATTCTCTGAAGACGGAAAGGGTTCCGTCAGCTTATAAATTTCTTTAACTAAATCTAAGCTAAATTGATAAACAGTAAGTTTTTTGTGGTTCAGATTTATCATTTTTCACCTCTAACTTTTATCTTTTCACTTAAAGCGACTTCCTTGCTTTAAATCCTAATTTCGCTAGTTCCCAGAGGGAAGAATGTCTTTTAACTGCTCCGAGCAACATTTTTTCAGATTTTGGAGTTGGTTCATTTTTGATGCTGAAGAATTGTCTTCCGAAATCACATACCAAGTTTGGCACTTTATTCTGCATCACATCAGTATGTAATAAATGAACTGCATCCTGGAAACCTTTGATGTCCTTCATAACATAGCTGTCATCCATCTTTTTACGATACTCTTTTAAGATAGCGGAGGTGTAATCGTTTTTAGCTTTCGCTTCTACAATCGTTTCCGCAGCTAGAATTCCTGATCGCATCGCGTAATCCATACCTTGGATAGCTTTACCGGCATTCATCAACAAATTTGCAGCTTCGCCAACCAATAAGATTCCGTCTTTATATAATTCTTTAGGCATCACTCTGGAATCACCGGAAGAAACAACATGAGCTGAATACTCTACAACTTCACCGCCTTTGATGGCATCAGCAATGGTAGGATGTTGCTTAAAATGATTTAGAACATCGTATGGCTTTTGCTTCTTCTCCCGAAGATCTTTTAATCCTAAAACAAGACCGAGAGAAATGGTGTCGCGATTTGTGTATAAAAACCCACCGCCTTCAATACCGTTAGTGGCCCATCCTACAAATTCGTTACTCATTCCGCTTAATCCATTAAGCTGGAAACGATCTTCCAATACTTTCTGATCAAACCTGATGATCTCTTTGATGCCGGTCAACATATGATCAGCAGGAACGTATTTATCCTGTAGTCCAACCTGACGAGTAAGCAGATTATTTACACCCTCGGCGATAATTACAGAATCAGCATAAAACTCATCTTCACCGGTTTTGATGCCGACTGCTTTATCATTCTCCAAGATCACTTCATCCACCTTAATATCTGTGGCAATGAATGAATCCATAGCAAAATCACTGGCGTCAATAGCTTCCTGAACTTTTCCGGCTAACCAGTTATCAAACTTTGAACGAAGAACAACAACTCCTGTGTACGGTTTTTCGTTGAAGTGTGAAGATTTAAAATCCAAAGAAAATGATGACTGTTCATCCATGAAGGTAAGCCGGCGATGATTTATAAATCTATCCCAACCTCCGTCTTCCTCTTCCCAGTAATTTGGAACGAGTTTATTCAGATCACTTCCCCAAAGAACTCCTCCGGATACATTTTTTGATCCGGGAAATTCTCCTTTTTCGATCAGAAGGAACTTCATGTTATTTCGGGCTAATGTCATTGCAGCAGCAAGGCCTGCAACTCCACCTCCGATTACGATACAGTCAAATTTGTCTTCCATTTTGCTCTATTTAACCACAGAGAGCACAAAGATTCTCTGTGTACTTTGTGGTTTTAAGATTTGATTTTCTTTATTTCTTCGATGAACGGCGGGAGCACTTTGTATAAGTCTCCAACAATTCCGTAATCAGCAACTTCAAAAATCGGTGCGTCCGGATCTTTATTGATCGCGACGATCACCTTACTGTTTGCCATTCCTGCAACGTGTTGAATTGCTCCTGAAATTCCAACAGCGATATAAAGTTGAGGAGAAACTACTTTCCCTGTTTGGCCAATTTGTAAACTTGGGTCATACACTCCGGATTCTGTAAGCGCTCTTGAGGCTCCAATTCCTGCTTTAAGTACCGAAGCAAGTTCTGAGATCAATGCCTTTCCGTCTTCATCTTTAACCCCACGACCTGCAGCTACAATAGCTTCAGCTTCGTTTAAGTCAATGGTATCTCCCGAAGCAGAAATGATTTCGCGAAGAGTTGATTTCATTTCAGAATCATCCATGCTGAAATCAATATTCACTACTTCTGCAGATTCAGGCGATTCATTTAGATCATAAGAACCGGAACGAACTGAAACCAAAACCTTGTCAGATTTAGCTTCGGTGTTGTTCATGATCTTGGCAGCCATTACCGGTCGTTTAGCTGTTACTCCGCCATCGATCAATTTGAATGAAGCAACATCAGCAATAACTGCAGCATTTTGATTAGCAGCCAAAGCTCCCAGAACATC
This sequence comes from uncultured Balneola sp., assembly GCA_913058495.1. Taxonomy (GTDB): domain Bacteria; phylum Bacteroidota; class Rhodothermia; order Balneolales; family Balneolaceae; genus Balneola. The sequence goes on from CAJXQC010000016.1 coordinate 41,456, forward strand.
TTTGGTTCCTTCTGTAGATGCAAAAGCAAAAACAGATGGATTTATTGAACTCATTACTTTAGACAAAGCTTTCAGCAAAGGTGTATTCATATGGTTTTTGAAGATCGGGTCTTCAACAACATGAACTTTAGATGCTCCGTATTTTTGAATTCCTTCTATAAAAGAAGAAGCGTTTGCATCGATAACAACAGCTTCACATGAAGCGCCCGCTGCATCGGCCAGAGATTTACAATGTGATAAAACTTCCAAAGAAGATCGCTTTAATTTTCCGTCTGAAATTGCGATGTATGTTAAAATCGTGCTCATTTAATTCCTTTCAGTCAAATTTTGAATTTTGAGAGATGAATTTTGAATTACTTAATTCAAAATTCAGAATCCATCATTAATAATTTATTTAAAGTACGTTTGCTTCAGTGTCTAATAGCTGAGCTACTTCACGAGCTACTTCTTCAGCTTCGCCTTCATATTTCTTTCCGGCCTGACGAGCAGGTTTTTCTTCGTATGAAGTTACTTTAGTATCAGCTTGTAATTCAGTTTCATCAATTCCCAAAGATGAAATCTCAACCTGATCGATTGGCTTTCTTTTTGAAGCCATAATTCCTTTCAGGTTTGGAATTCTTGGGTCATTCATATCATTCGAACAAGTAACGGCACATGGAGTTGGTAGTTCGATCATTTCCTGACCACTATCTCCCTGACGTTTAACAACAAGATTTCCGTTTTCAACCTCTAACCCTACAGCATTTGTGGTGTATGGAAGACTTAAATGTTCAGCAACCATACTTCCGGTCAAACCTGAATCTGTATCCTGAGATTGTTTTCCAAGGCCAATTACATCGTATTCTTTATCTTTAAAGAAAGCAGAAAGAATTTTTGCATAGCTGGCTGAATCGTATTCTTCATCGCCGGAAGCAATTATATGAGTTGCTTTATCCGCTCCCATAGCTAATGCTTTTCTTATAGTTTCTGAAGCTTTTGCAGGACCAATGCAAACAACTTCAACTTCTCCGCCGTGCTTTTCTTTTAAAACTAAAGCTTCCTCAACTGCAGATGCATCATAGGCATTTAAAACCATCCGGTCTGCATCCATGATTAGCTCGCCTTCTTTGATCTGAAGTGGTGCGTAAACATCGGGCACCATCTTAATACATATATAAAATTTCATTCTTATGGTTTTGCAATTCGTAGTTATTAATGTAACCGCTTTTTTGGGTCGACAATATACAAAACCAAAAGAAAAGTATTTTAATTCTGTAGGTTAGAATACTCTGTTAAATGCCCCTGATCTGTTTCCAAAAGAATACTGTACGCCTGACGTCTTACTGCGGCTTCAGCTTCACCGAAAATACCGGATATTTCCCGGGCTTTAGTATCAAAGAAAATATCGAACAAGTAGTTACTTGTTGCTCGGCGTTTAGAGTCTCTTATAAGGGTAAGTGCATCTAAGACTTCTTGTCTGGCGACTTTGGCATCAGCCGAAAACTGATCTAACCCTAGCCGATGATAGGAATAATAAGCTGTACGCAGAGGCTCGTAAGAAGCATTTAAGAGATCAGAAACTAAGTTATACTTATTTCTGCGGTTATTGGCTGCTCTTGTCCAGCCCGGAGAGGCCGTTGTTTGAGCTAAATCAACTACCTGCTGTGCTCTTCTGAAATATTCTGTTCCTCCTAGTTCGGAGAAACTATCAAAATCATATCCCAAAATAATATTTACAAAAAAATCCAGAGTACCTGTTAGGTTATCGAATTGAAGTTCATCATGAATTAAAGTTCGGCCTTCAGGATAGTTAAACCGCCAGCTTTCATCCGAAAGAATAATAGACGTTGTTTCAGCAATAGTATCATAAATCGGGCGACGGGCAGTAAATATTACCCTGGCGCCAAAATCAAAATTAGAGTTACCTGTTTCAATGATCAATTGTATTTGGCATTGAATTCTTTCATGTTCTTCATACTGGATTTCGGTCCAGCTATAATCGTTAATATATTCTTCTATTCTATCTTCAAGTTCTGTCAGGTAGGAATAAGAGTTTCCCTCCAGTAAGTCGTAATTTAAGTTTACCTCACATCGCAATTCTTGTGAAAAAGAAGAGCTTGTTACAAAGCTGAATATTATAATTAAGTAAAATCTTAGGTTTAGCACTTAGTTTTTTCCTTTATATGTAACATATTATATCAATTTACACCCAATGATACGAATACGAACATATCTATATAAAATTACTTTTGTTCTAATTTTTGTTAGTGCACCGAATATTGGAGTGGCACAACTTACCATGGGAGCAGATGGGTTAGCCTTAGGACAAGCTACTACTGCTTTACAAAATAATAGCTGGGCGATTTTTTCAAATCCTGCTACAATTAATAGTGAAAAAAAAGGGCTTAGTTTTTTTAGTTTAAGAAATTATGGGTTTACTGAATTAACAGATATTGCAGTATCAGGTTCTTTGCCCACAAAGTACGGGAGTGCTGCATTTGGCTTTCATAGATACGGAGGAGATCTGTTTAGCGAAACCAGAATCAGGGTGGGGTATGCCAATTCCTGGAATAACCTTAAGTATGGTATAGCGTTAAATTACAATCATATTTCACAGGGTTCTCCATACGGGTCAGGCGGTGCTTTAGGTTTAGATCTGGGGCTTGCGGCTAAATTAACAGAAGGGTTATGGTTGGGTGCAAAAACGACCAACTTAAATCAACCGGGATACGATTTTGCCGCGAATGAGGAGTCTCTTTCTCGCGAACTATCGTTAGGATTGAGCTACGAACTGGATGAAAATGCATTATTCCTCTTTGATGTTGTAAAAGATGTTCGGTTTCCGGTTGCTTACCGTGGAGGAATAGAGGTGAAAATCATTGAAAATCTAAAGGGAAGAGTTGGAGTAACTACAGAACCAAATACTTATTCTTTTGGAGTGGGGTATGAATCAACACTTTGGGAAGCTAATCTGGTGTTTCAGCGACACGAAACACTTGGATTTAGTCCCGGAATAGGATTGAATTTCTTTTTCTGAAATGGGTTGGATAAAAAAAATAGCATTTTTGATCTTAATCGGATGTTTTTCAAGCTTGGTAAATGCACAGAATAAAGACTCCACAAAAGTTCAAATTGAAAAGCAGCTGGAAGAAGCATTAGAAGAACAAGAGACTGAAGAAGGTGGACTAGCGGGAGAACAATTAGTTCAGTTTCTTGAGGAGCTGGCCTCAAATCCTGTTAACATAAATTCCGCATCTATAAATGAATTACTGCAGATTCCGGGTTTTAATCTTAAGATAGCTCGGTCATTGATCAGTTATCGTAAAGAAAACCCCTTTGTTAAGACAGATGATATCCTGAAAGTTTCAGGTATTGGAAGAGCGACTTATACCCGAATGAGACCGTATATAACGGTTGGTGGAGCTTCATCACGATTTCGTGATTTATATACTAATCCAAACTACTGGTTGGATGGAAATTCATTTGAATACATCAGCAGGTATCAACAGGAATTGAATGATCAAAGAGGTTATGAAATTCCTGATTCTTCAGGTGGATATTTGGGAAGTCAAGGTAAATATTACCATCGGTTTCGAATGTCAAGCAGGCACTTATCAGTAAATCTTACACAAGAAAAAGATGCAGGAGAAACTCTCAGTGGTCCAACAGGATTTGATTACACTTCCGGTCATATTGCCCTAACTGAAAATGGGAAATTAAAAGATCTTGTAATAGGAGATTATGCACTTAATTTTGGTCAAGGTTTAGTTCTGTGGACCGGAGCTGCTTTTGGTAAAGGGAGAGAAGTAGTTGGTACAACAGGTAAGAATGAACGTGGACTCAGGGCTTATGGATCGGCACAAGAGACAGATTTCTTCAGAGGAATTGCCGCTACTTATGGGGAAAAGATAGAGACGACATTTTTTTATTCAGATCGTCCACGTACAGCCTCTATTATTCAGGGGGATACAACCAGGTTCCCATCTTCATCAGGATTTCATCGAACACAAAGTGAAAAGGATAGGAAAAATAATATTGATCAAAAATCTTATGGAGGCAGAATTCGAATTGACACTCCCTTAGGTTTATTTGGAACTACAGGATACTATACTGAATTCAGCAGTTATATTCACAAAGGGAGCGGATTATCAAACTTATACGATTTTGAAGGAAGAGAGAACTCAGTTTTAGGATTTGATTACCGTGGATTAATTGGAAATGTATTGGCTTTTGGAGAGATAGCACAAAGCCAAAACGGGGGAGCGGGAGGAATTGTTGGGATAGAAAGCCCAATTGGCATTTCAACCGATTTTACAATGGCTTACCGGAATTACGCCAGAGACTTTCAATCTTTTATGGGGGATGGTTTTGGGGAAAGTTCATCCGATCCGCAAAATGAAGAAGGCTTTTATATTGGGATCAGGCATGGGTTAAATGATAATATTGCACTTTCAGGATATGTAGATCAGTATAGATTTGATGCACCAAGAACAGGGATTGATCAGCCGAGTCAAGGTTTCGATGTTCTTGGATTGATAGAAGTAGATTTTAATTCGAATTTAAACGGTTATTTGTTGATCAGATCAGAAGCAAAAGACGATACTTTCACAGAAATAAATGAACGTGGAGTTGAGGAAGAATTTATTACTGAGCAGCGAAGATCAAGTATTCGAACTCAAGTTGAATATCAATTAAGCAGAAGTGTGAGGTTGAGGTCTAGAATAGAGTTGGTAGAAAGTCAGGGAGCTAATGAAGACAAAGAATATGGAATGCTTTTATATCAAGACATCAGAGTTCAGGCTACAAGAAAACTACAGCTTGATGCAAGAGTAACTGTATTCGATACCGACAGTTTCGATTCAAGAGTTTTTCAGTTTGAGAATGATTTGCTCTATGTGCTTTCCAATACGGCGCTATCCGGGCAAGGTCAAAGGGTTTATATTGTTCTGAACTATGAGCCGAGAAATTTTTTAGAAATATGGTTTAAGTATTCTATATCAGTTTTTGAAAACGAAAACTTTATCAGTAGTGGCTTAAATGAAATTGAAGGAAATAAAAACAGTGATTTTGGAATACAGGCGAGAGTGAAGTTTTGATTAAGAGATTGATTACCAATTTTTTTACTGTTATTCCTAGGAAATTTAGATGTTCTTGTTTATGAAAGCATCTGATAAATAACCCATCGCATGGACTTTAGTCCTGCAATTAGTGAAGGGGAATTTTTGTAACGTATTCTACCATATATGCGTTATCAACGTTCTATTTAAGAACGCTGATTGAAAGGATTAATACGATAATAAAATTTTTACCTGTACTTATAATACTCAGAATATGTACGCTTATAGTAATTGTAGTTGGTATAGTAATCAGTACTCTTTTTAGGATCAAAAGCATTAAGAACGATACCAAGAACGTCTGCATTCAAATGCTCAAGACCTTCTAGAGTAAATTTTAACTCACGTTTTGTAGTAGTATTAAATCTTGAAACTACAATCAATCCATCAATTAAACGAAGCAATGAGGCTGAGTCAGATATTATACCATAGGGTGCAGTATCCAAAATAATGTGATCGTATTCCGATTTGTACTTATCTATTAGTTGTTTAAGTCGCTTGCTATCTAACACAGAAGCTGGCTCTGGTGTTTTATGCCCAACCGTAATCAGGTCAACATTTGGAGCTACAGTACTAAGGCGAACATCTTTTGTAGAATCAAACAAAGCATCAGAAAGTCCGGGCTCTTTGTTTTCGCCGAAAATCTTGTGTTGGGTTGGTCTACGTAAATCAAGATCTATAATAAGAACTTTTTTCTCAGAGCCTGTGAAGGTTACCGCTAAATTAGCTGCAACTGTACTTTTCCCTTCACCTTTAGTTGCACTTGAAACCATCAAAATCTTATAGTCTTTGTCAGGGTTTGCATAAACAACATTAATTCTAAGTCTGCGGTAAGCTTCTGAAATTGGAGAAATATGATCAAATAATGTTATCAACTGATTTGAAACAGATTTTTTACCAATATATTGACGTTCATTAGGGTCAAGTTCTCCTATCACAGAGAAATCCGGGATTGCTCCTAAAACCGGTTTCTGAAATTCTTTAAGTGCATCAGTTGAAGTGATAGTATCGTTAAGCATTTCTCGAACTAAAACGAAACCAACAGCTAAAACGCAGCCCATAAAAAAACCAACAACAACAATAATTTTCTTTTTTGGTTTGACAGGCTCTTTGGCAGGAACAGCGTAATCTAAAGGTCGACCAAGACCAAATTGTGTTTTTTCCCAAAGACTCATTTCTGCAAATTGCGAAGAAACTTGAAGATACATTTCTTCATTTACTCTAACATTACGCTTGAGCCTTGCAAGCTGTATAATCTCATCAGGGAGATCCTCAAGGCGATTGTTTACTTCTGCATATCTCTTGGAGATTATATTTTCTTGCGTTTTTAGTTGTGCCTGTTCTACTTTGAGTTCAATTAATTTCTGGCTGATTTCTGCAATTCTTTGGGTTAAAGTTCCATCGCCAGAGCCTATAAAGCTTAAATATAAATCAGAGCCAGAAGATAATAAATTGTTTGTGCGGTCTTTAATTTGGCGCTTTACTTTTAAAATCTCATTTTCAATTCGAGCTATTTCAGGATTATTTTCTGATATACCAGGGTTCTTGGTTAGGTAAAGTAATTTATTAGTTTCTAATTCTGCTAAAGCATATTGATACCGTTCTATTACTGGGCCAATTGCGTCTGAATAAAGATCTGCAAGCCCGGGCTTGATCTCATTAAGTTGGTTCTCATACTGAGCTATTCCGGACATTACTGCTACCAAGCCAACCTCTAATTTCTGTTTTTCAACTTCTAGATTAGCAATTGTTGATATGATTTCTTCCGTCTGGGGATCAACAGCAATTAATAATGTTCTATTCATGAAATTCTGAAGTGAATCTTCTGTAGAAACCAACTCAGATTCCAATTTAGTTCTTTCTGTTCTTAAAAATTCAAGCGCGGAAACTGCCATGGTTCTATTTTGTTCCGTAGACAGAGCAGAGTAGGTGTCCATCGTCATGTTTATAATAGATGAGGCCTCTGTTGGCAAGGGGCTCTCAAATGAAATAGAAACGATGTCTGCTTCAGGGTCGGGTTCACTGAACCTAATAAGTTCCCTATACCTCATAGCAACAGTATCTATTGAAGTGGATGTGGAGTCTACTGGATAAGCCCTCCAAAGAATAGGGAATTTATTCCCATATTGATCAAATTCTACTTCATTTATACGTTCAGCTAAATCATAACTCAGTTTTCTAGACTTCATTATCTGCAGTTCATTTGCAATAGTGCTACCAACCCCAATTCCGTATGTGCTAGTGAGAAGGTTCTCTATTCCTGCCCCTGCATATGAATATCTGTTTTTGCTTTCACTAACAATAAGAGTGCCGGTACTCTGAAAGATTGGTGTCTGCAATTGTGCAAAAATTATTGCCACTACAGTAAAAAGGACAGTGATACCTATTAGTGCCCATTTATGAAGGAGAAGAATATTAAAAACTTTAATAAGATCAATTTCCTTCTCTATATAAGAATCAGTCTCATTCTCTAAAGGAGAATATCCAGAATTATAACCGTTACTTGAATTTCCATTAAAGTGCATTTATTGACTATTAATCCATTAAAAATTGATATAATTCAAAGATATAAAAAGAATTTCTGATTAGTACTATTATTTACAATTAAAAGGTCTTAATTTCTTTTTTTTAGATTAAAAATAAAGGATTTATGTCAAAATTAGCACTTATTTCTGATGTTCATGGAAATCTCCCAGCATTGGAGGCTGTGCTTGAAGAGCTGGATAAACATGTGCCTGATCATTGGCTTTGTCTTGGTGATGTTGTTGGATATGGACCTTTTCCGTCTGAATGTATTGACCTGATCCGAGAAAGAAATATACCTACAGTGATGGGGAATCATGATGCCGGGGTAGCAGGGCTTTTGACTATCAGACACTTTAAAGGTCCAAATAAAGAACTGATTTCTTTAACAAATGAATTGTTGAATAATGACCAGCTTAAGTGGTTAGAAAAATTACCATATACCCTAGTTAATGACGATAAAAGCTGGCTTGCAGTGCATGCAAACCCGTTGGACCCTAGTAAATGGGAGTATGTAGACAGTGCGATTAAAGCAAGAAAGATGTTAGGAAAAATAGACCAAAAACTATGTTTTGTAGGGCATACTCATATCCCGGGGATGGTGTCTGATCAAATAGGTGTAATGGAATTTAAAGAAGGTCATAAGTATTTAATTAACCCAGGTAGCGTTGGTCAATCAAGGGATGGAGATTTCCGTGCATCCTGTTGTATTATTGATATTGAGAAGTGGAATGTTGAAATGATTAGAGTTGCATACCCAATGGAGCAAGTACTTACAGGCTTGTATAAACTGGGATTCAGTAGAGCTGAAGCGCATCAATTATTAAGATATTAAAATAGTATATTTATTAAATAAATCACTATTATTACGTATAATTTAGTTCAAAAGGAATCAAATTAAAGATGGCATTCAAAGGGATTTTAGTTAGTTTTTTAATAACAATATTATTTGGCCTAGGGCAAGATTTGATTGCTCAAAATCAACAACTTTATACTTCTCAGCAGTTCCGTTTAGGTGAGCGTATTATCCGAATTTCTGAACCAGGACAATTAGCAGATTCCGTAAATGTTTGGGGAGATGTTGGAAGCTCAGGAAGATATTTAATACCAAAAGGTACAAAATTATCAGAGTTGATTTCCTATAGTTTTGGGCCACGTACTCTTAGTGATGGGCAAACGGAATTGGACTGGTCAAAAATGCGTATTGAGATTAATGTTCAGCAATATGACCAGCAAAACAAAGTGCAGAGCATTAAAAAATTTAGAATACGTTTTGAGGAGCCCTTTCCGGTTGAGATGAGTCTGTTTGAATTAAAGAACAACCAAACAATAACAGTAAGGGTGAAGCGGAAACCTTCATTCAGGGATTATATTCAGGTGATTGCTCCTGTAATCTCCAGTATAGCAACTTCGATTATCATTATTGATAGAGTAAGTAGATAAATTTCAAGTCAAAAAAGTAAAATTAAATTTAAAACATAAGTATTTGAAAGTAGTAGTAACTGGGGGAGCGGGATTTATTGGAAGCCATTTAATAGATAGGCTTTTAGAAGAAGGACATTTCGTCACTAACATTGATAATTTCGATGGCTTCTATAGTGAAAGTATCAAGCGCAGAAATATTGAAGGTCATATGAAATATGACAACTATAAGATTTGCGAAATCGATATTAGAGATAAAAAAGGGCTCGATGAGGCTATACCGAGTAATATAGATGTAATAGTGCATTTAGCTGCAAAAGCTGGTGTTCGCCCTTCAATTGAAGACCCTATAGCTTATCAGGAAGTGAATGTGACTGGGACTCAAAATATGTTGGAGGTAGCTCGTGAAAAGAAAATCAAACAGTTTGTGTTTGCTTCCTCTAGTTCTGTATATGGTAAAAACCCAAATGTACCATGGAAAGAAGACGATGTAGTTCTACAGCCGATTAGTCCTTATGCAAGTACAAAGGTAAGTGGTGAGTTACTAGGCCATGTGTATAGTCATTTATATGATATTCGTTTTATAGCTCTTCGCTTTTTTACAGTATATGGTCCTAGGCAACGTCCAGATCTGGCAATACATAAATTTTTAAAATTAATGAACAAGAAAAGTACAATATCTTTGTTTGGAGATGGTACTACTAAAAGAGATTATACATTCATTGATGATATTGTTAATGGAATTATGAATTCGATTAGCTATCAAGGTAGTCTATATGAAATAATTAATCTAGGAAATAATCAGACAGTAAAACTACTTGAGTTGGTTCAAAAACTAGAAGAGATTTCTAAATTCAAAGCTAATATATGTTGGGAGGCAGAACAACCAGGAGATGTTAAGCAGACTTGGGCTGATGTTACCAAAGCGTCTAAATTAATAAACTACAACTCTAATTTTTCGTTTGATCAAGGACTCCAAGAATTTGTCAAGTGGTTTAAAGAGGTTACTGATGAGTGATTATAAATCTGAGATAGTTATAATTGGTTGTGGAATAATAGGAGGAGCTCTTTCATATAAACTTGCGAAATTAGGATATAACGATATTGTAGTAATAGATAAAGAAAATACTATCAATAAGCATCAAACCGGTCGTAATAGTGGTGTAATTCATTCTGGCGTCTATTACCCGAAAGGCTCATTGAAGTCTCGTAATTGTATTGATGGTTATAATCAGATTATAGGATTCTTAGATGAATATAAGATTCCATATAAGATTCCTGGTAAACTTATTGTTGCAGCCGATGAAACTGAATACGATGAGTTGGAAAGGTTGTACCAGAACGCATTAGATGTTGGTTTGCAGGCAAATCATATGGATCGAGAGGATATACTTAAAATTGACCCTAATTTAGTAGGTGATAAAGGATTTTTTGTAAAAGAAACAGGTCTAACGGATTACAAGAAAGTACTGGAGAAGTTTGTAGATGTTGGTAAGGAGCTAGGAGTACAATATCTGTTCTCTAGTCCTATTAAAGAAATTACCCGGATGGATAAGGGTTTTCAGATAAGGGCTGGTAATCAAATGATTTCAACTAAGTATCTTATTAATTGTGCTGGGCTTCAATCTGATCGAGTGTATGAGCTTTCTACTGGGTTAAAATCACCAGTAACTATTATCCCATTTAAAGGTGAGTATTTTAAAGTTCCAAAAGATTCTTACAACTCAGATGTTGCTATATATCCTGTTCCGAACCCGGATTTCCCTTTTTTAGGTGTGCACTTAACAAGAATGGTAGATGGTACACTCAAAGTAGGTCCTAATGCAGTTCTTTCATTTTCCAGAGAGGGATATGATGGTTTTGAATTCAATTTAAGGGATGCTATTAGTAATTTTTCTACCCCGACTTTGTTCAATATTGCAAAAAAATATAAAACCATAGTTGTTAAAGAGCTCTTAAAACATAAGAGTAAATCATTTTTTGAGGAAAGTGTAAAGAAATACTGGAATAATTTTGATCGCGAGTCTATAATAGGTTACACGTGTGGAATAAGGGCGCAGGCAACAGAGAAGGGAAAGTTAGTTAATGATTTTAAAATTGTGTGCGAGAATAATCAGGTTCATGTACTGAATGCACCTTCACCAGCAGCTACATCTTGTTTGTCTATAGCTGATACAATAATTAATGAATTCGAAAATCTTAGGTAATAAATCAAATAAATAATATGTCAAAAAGAAAAGTTTTACTCTTAGGAGGAGCAGGATACGTTGGTGCTGTATTAAGTTCTCATTTATTGAAACAGGGTTATAGTGTTCGGGCTTTAGATAATTTTGTATATGAAAATGAATTTGCAGTTGTTCCATATTTTGGAGATCCAGATTACGAGTTTATTAAAGGTGATATTGCAAATCTAGAGGATGTAGCAAATGCTATCGAAGGAGTAAGTGATGTAGTAATTCTTGCAGGACTTGTAGGAGATCCAATTACTAAGAAGTACCCAGAAGCTTCAGAGACTATCAATAATATAGGTGTTCAAGATTGTATAAGTTTTCTCAATGGTAAAGGATTGAGTAATGTTATTTTTATTTCTACATGTTCAAATTATGGTCTGATTAAAGAAGATGAATTAGCTGATGAAGAGTTTGAGTTAAACCCATTATCTCTCTATGCAACTGCTAAAGTTGAAGGAGAGAAACACCTGCTCAAAATGTCAGATTCAGCAGACTATACAGGAACGATATTACGTTTTGCGACCGCTTTTGGTTTATCTCCAAGAATGCGATTCGATCTAACAGTAAGTGAATTTACCCGAGATTTATTTTTTGGGAAAGAACTTGTAGTGTACGATGAACATACATGGAGGCCATATTGCCATTTGAGAGACTTTTCTAGATTGATACAGATGGTGCTCGAAGCAGACAAAGCTAAGGTTGACTCGCAAGTATTCAATGCGGGAGGGGATGTAAATAATTTTACCAAAAAAATGATTATTGACGAGATTCAAAAACATATTCCTGATAGTAAAATTGTTTACAACGCTAAAGGAAGCGACCCTAGAAATTATAGAGTTTCCTTTAAAAAAGTAAAAGAGGTATTGGGTTTTGAGCCGAAGTTTACTGTTAAACAAGGAATCAAAGAGTTAGTTGACGCTTTGGAAACAGGACTATATTCAGATTCAAACGAAGCCCCAGAAAAATACGGAAACTATCAGATAAGATATTGAACGAAATGAAAAATAGTGGCCTCTTTATTGAATTTGTAAGAGATGCATTTAATACAAAGGAGTTTATTCCTCTACATGAACCTCGTTTTACAGGTAATGAAAAAAAATATGTATTGGAAACTATCGATTCCACTTTTGTTTCTTCAGTAGGTGCTTTCGTTGACCAGTTTGAGGAAATGATTAAAACTGTATCAGACACTAAAAAAGGAGTGGCATTAGTTAATGGAACGGCTGCTTTACAGGTAGCTCTTAGATTGGCTGGAGTAAATAAAGGAGACGAGGTTATTACTCAAGCTCTTACTTTTGTAGCCACTGCAAATGCCATTAATTATAATCAGGCATCACCTGTCTTTTTAGATGTTGATCTTGATACTATGGGGCTTTCTCCGTCATCTGTAGAAGCTTTTTTAGATGAACACGCAGAGTTGAGGGAAGATGGTTGTTATAACAAAAAAACAGGCAATAGAATTTCAGCTTGTGTCCCTATGCATACTTTCGGATTTCCAGTACATATGGATGAATTGTTGAAAGTATGTAGCAAATGGAATGTTCCAATTGTAGAAGATGCTGCAGAATCTATAGGTTCAAAGTATAAAAATAAACCTACGGGCAGTTTTGGTAAACTTAGTGTTTTTTCGTTCAATGGTAATAAAATTGTTACTGCTGGTGGTGGTGGAGCCATTGTGACTAATGATATTCAATTAGGAGATTTTGCGAAGTACCTAACTACTACTGCAAAAAAACCACATAAATTTGAATATTTTCACGATGAAGTTGGATATAATTATCGAATGCCAAATCTAAATGCTTCTCTAATTTGTGCTCAATTAGAACAATTAGACGATTTTATAGCTAAAAAGAGAGCTTTAGCTAATCGATACGATGAATTTTTTAAAGAGGAGGCAATCAACTTCAGAACAGAACTGCCGGATACTTATGCAAATTATTGGCTAATGTGTGTTCAACTCAACAATCTGGAAGAAAGGAATCAATTTCTTGAAGAGACTAATGGTAAAGGCATAATGACACGGCCAATTTGGAAATTAATGTATAAACTTCCTATGTACTCCCATTGTTTTCGGGATGATCAGAAGAACGCAGAGTTTCTAGAAGACAGGATCGTCAATATTCCAAGTAGCGTGATTAATTAATGTCTACAGATTTTGTGATAATAGGATATTCTGGTCATGCTTATGTTGTTATTGAGTCAGCATTTGAATCAAATTTGAATATAATTGGATATACAATGCCCCAAATCTCAAATTCAAATCCATATGATTTAAGTTATTTAGGCTCTGAAAGTGATGCTAACTTCATCGGTTTAAAAAAGGATTTTAACTACATTTTAGGGGTTGGAGATAACGAAACTAGAGAAAGATTATACAATAACCTCATAGCGAACGGAAAAAAAGTATCAAGTGTTATCAATCCCTCAGCAAAAATAGCAGAGAGCGTAGTCATTGGAAAAGGAGTTTTTATTTCTGCAGGAGCTATCATTAATCCTCAATCTAAGATTAAAGAAGCTGCTATTATTAATTCAGGTGCAATAGTAGAGCATGAATGTGAAATAGATAAAGCTTCACATATTGGTCCCGGGGCAGTACTATGTGGGAATGTATATGTTGGAAAAAGAACATTTGTTGGCGCAAATTCTGTTGTTAAACAAGGTGTGAAAATCGGCCATGATGCAATTATAGGGGCCGGTACTGTTGTTTTAAGCGATGTAGCAGATAATGATAAGTTGGTAGGTAATCCTGGAAGATTATTATGAGCACACAAAAAGTTTTGATTATTGCTGAAGCAGGTGTAAATCATAATGGAGATTTAGAGAAAGCGGTAGAGCTCATAAAAGTGGCATCTGCTGCAGGCGCTGATTTCGTAAAATTCCAGACTTTCAAAGCTGAAAATATTGTAAGCAGGAAGGCAAAAAAAGCAGCTTATCAGATTCAGAATATGCACGATAATGAATCTCTTCAATTTAATATGCTGAAAAATCTTGAGTTAGATGATGACGCTCATCACTTTCTAATTGAAGAGTGCAAAAAACATGATATTGCTTTCTTGTCCACTGCATTCGATGTTGAGGGAATAGATTATCTAGATACTCTTGGGCTTTCTATTTTTAAATCTCCATCTGGAGAAATTACGAATCGCCCTTATCTTGAACGAATTGCTTCTTTAGGAAAACCAATTATTTTATCCACAGGTATGGCTAGCTTTGTGGAGGTAGAAGCTGCAATTCAAGTTTTGAATGAAAATGGGGTAAAAAAGGATGATATTACTGTTTTACACTGTAATACAGAGTATCCAACTCCAATGAAGGATGTAAATTTACATACCATGAATTGGATGTCTGAAAAATTGGGTGTAAGTATTGGCTATTCAGATCATACTTTAGGAATTGAGGTGCCGATAGCAGCTACTGCACTAGGAGCCAAAGTAATTGAAAAGCATTTTACTTTAGATCGAACGTTGCCGGGTCCTGATCACAAAGCCTCACTTGAGCCCGATGAATTAAAGAGCATGGTTTTAGGTATTCGTAATATCGAATTGGCTATCTCTGGTGATGGTATAAAAAAGCCTACTGAAAGTGAAAAAAAGAATATTGAAATAGCACGAAAAAGCATACATGCCAAAAAAGATTTAGTTATCGGGCAAATTATCTCTGAAAATGATTTGATTCCACTTAGACCCGGTTCCGGTATTTCACCAATGGAATGGAATAAAGTTGTTGGTAAAAGAGTTACTAAATCTTGTAGTGCTTTTGAATTACTAACTTGGGACATGTTTGAATGAGAATTGGTTTACTTACAAGTTCTCGCGCTGATTTTGGTATTTATAAACCATTATTGAATTTAATGGTTCTAGAATCAGATATTGAATTGAAAGTAATTGCATTTGGCACTCACTTATCACCATATCATGGTTATACAATAAATGAAGTCAAGGCGCAGAATTTAAGTGATATCGATGAAATTGATTCACTATTATTGGGGGATAATAGCTCAGCTATTTCTACATCTTATGGTTTAACAGTTATCAAGTTTTCAGATTATTGGAATCAGAATAATTTTGATTTGGTTTTTTGCTTAGGTGATCGATACGAAATGTCAGCTGCTGTTCAGGCTGGAATTCCGTTTGGAGTAAAATTCGCTCACATTCATGGAGGTGAGAAAACCTTAGGAGCTATAGATAATATTTATAGGCACCAAATAACATTAGCATCTAGTCTCCACTTTACATCAACTCAGAAATACGCAGAAAGAGTTGCAGAATTAATTGAGTCAGACAAAAATGTGTTCAATGTTGGAGCACTTAGTTTGACTGACTTGGATAAATTCGAATTCGATGGCGAAAAACAATTCAGAGAAAAATTCGGGATACCAAAAAAACCTTACTTACTTATAACATTTCATCCAGAGACTGTTAATTCTGTAGTTAACAAACAGTACGTAAATGAATTAGCTAAATCATTAAAAAAAATAGTAAGGCAATTCTACTTGGTAATTACTCTTCCAAATGCAGATACTAATGGTTCTTTGTACAGGTCCGCACTACACAATATTAAAAAAGAATTTCCAGATAATGTTTTGTTGATCGAAAATTTTGGCAAAGAAAACTATTTTAATGCAATGAAATATTCACAATTCCTTTTAGGAAATACTTCTAGTGGAATTATTGAAGCAGCATCATTTGGAAAGTATGTGATAAATGTAGGTAATAGACAACTAGGTAGAGTTAAAGGTAAAAATGTTTTTGATTGCGAATTTGAATCTTTATCAATTCAAGAATGTGTGAAAAATATATCTATACTAGGTTCTTACAAGGAAGAAAATATTTATGAGGGTACTAATCCAGCAGCTGAGATTATGAAAATAACTAAGTCATTTATTCAATGAGACACTATAAAGAACATTTAATTGTAACAGGTACTAGTATTAGAGATGCTCTTAGCATATTGGATAAGCTGGCACAGGATGCAATCTGCTTTGTAGTTAATGATGAGCTTAAGCTTTTAGGGTCGCTCACCGATGGGGATATTAGACGAGGTTTAATAGCTGGAATTGAATTGGATGACACTGTAGATAGTATAATTCAAAAAGAGCCTAAATTTCTCCGTAAAGGGGATTATGATTTGAATAAAGTAATAGAATACAGAGATAATAATTATAAGGTTATTCCTATAGTTACGAAAAAGGGTAAGATCATAAATGTGATTAATTTTCGGCATCTAAAGTCTTATTTACCTATTGATGTAGTTATTATGGCTGGAGGAAAAGGGACTAGGCTTAGACCCCTAACTGAAAAGACTCCCAAACCTCTCTTAAAAGTTGGGGAAAAGCCAATACTTGAACATAATATTACAAGACTTGCACTTTTTGGGATGGATGACTTTTGGATATCCGTTAACTATTTAGGTGAGCAAATTGAAGAGTATTTTGGAAATGGTAGTGATAACAATTTGAAAATAAATTATGTCTGGGAGAAGGAACCACTAGGGACTATTGGTGCTGTCTCAAAAATTAAAGACTTTGAACACGATACAGTATTGGTTACTAATTCTGATATTTTGACTAACCTTAATTACGAAGATTTTTATTTACGTTTTGTAGAAGAGAACGCAGATTTTGCAGTTATGACAATACCGTATAAGGTAGATGTACCATATGCAGTACTTGAAACTGATAACGGTCATGTGGTCTCTTTTAAGGAGAAACCTTCTTATACTTACTATTCAAATGGAGGTATATATCTTATGAAGCGCGAATTAGTACACCATATCCCTGCAAACAGTCATTTCAATACTACGGATTTAATGGAAGAACTGATTGCTAAAGGGAAAAAAGTTATATCCTATCCATTTTCAGGTTACTGGTTAGATGTTGGAAAGCATGAAGATTTTGCTAAAGCACAAACTGATATTAAGAAGTTAGATATTTGAAATATTTGGTAATAATACCGGCACGTGGAGGTTCAAAAGGGGTGCCCGGTAAAAATATAAGACCGCTTAACGGAAAACCATTAATTCATTACACAGTCGAGGCTGCGAGAAGCTTGTTTAATGACTCCGATATATGTGTGTCAACTGATTCGGACGAAATAAAAAAAGTAGTTGAACAGATAGGATTAAAGGTCCCTTTTATAAGACCGAAAGAATTGTCGCAAGATAGCTCTGGTTCGCATGAAGTGATATTACATGCTTTAGATTTTTACGAAAAAAAAGGATTTGAACCCGAAGCAGTAATATTATTACAACCCACATCGCCTTTAAGAACAGCTAAACATATAGACGAGGCTGTGAAATTGTTTGGACCTAGTTTAGATATGGTAGTATCTGTTAAGGAATCTTCTTCAAACCCATATTATAATTTATTTGAAGAAGATTCCTCTGGGTTTTTAAAAAAATCCAAGAAAGGAAGTTTTGTGAGAAGACAAGATTGTCCTCCTGTTTGGGAATATAATGGAGCTATTTATGTGATAAATGTGAATTCCATAAAGAAGAACCGCCTACATAAACTCAGTAATATAAAAAAATATGTCATGGATGATATTTCTTCCATAGATATTGATACAGAACTAGATTTTAAATTGGCTGAGTTTATTATGACTAATAAATATTATTTATGATAGAGGCAGTAATATTAATAGCATACATAAGCTTTTTTTCATTTTATTTTATTCTAAGTAAAAAGAAAGAAATGGCGAGTTTTTCTGTGCTTATCATTACAAGTGGATTAGTATATGTAAGTTCGGTTATTTCCTTAATTATTAGTCTGGGTTATTTCCTTTTTCGTTTAAAACTCAGTTTTAAAGTCATTCTCTATATTACGGCATCAATAATAATTTTTAGTTCCCATTTAATCATCCAAAAATCATATATAATTAATATTAACGAGTTTTTGCAGATACAAGTTTTTGCAATACTGTTTCTGTTGATGATTAACTATAAAAATAAAATATCAGCTTACTATAGGAAAAATATTTGCCGTGGTTTTTTAATTGGATCTCTAATAATTACATTTTTTTTGGTAGTGCAAGCGGGAGGAGATCTAAAGTTATTACAAACGGATTATCAATACTTTAATATATCAAATACATTTAATTACTCAGCGATTTACTTGTTTTTTGGATTAATTGCCGCTCCTTATAAATTAGTTTTAAAGTATAAATACAGGCTAATTTTGTTTGCGTTATTTTTACTATCTGTTTTTATTTTTCAATCAAGAGCGTCACTTATACTGGGTACCATATTTTTTATTTATTTAAACCAACCGAAAGCTAGGTTATATAAATGGCTTATATATATTCCTTTAATCGCAATATCGATAGTTTATATTATTGATTCAGGTGTTTTTAACCCTGACGATCCGAATGACATCTTATATTCGATTACTGATTTAGAAAATAATACTAGTAACATTGAAAGAATCAGAATGATAACCTCTAGTTTTTCCAGTCTTGCAGATTATCCTTCTGGATGGGGAGTAGGGATGTCAGATATTGCACTCAAAAATTATAACATTATGAGCCCTCATGCCCATAATGTTATAGCAAATTGGTTATTTGAGTTTGGTTTAATGGGGGTAATTATCTCGATTTTATTTTACTATGTACTGTACAGTATGTATCGAGTTAATTCTGACAAATATTCGTTATCAATTCTAACTTTTATTTCAACGTATTCTATAGTTGAAACTTTGCAGTATAACATATTGGTTACATTGACAATCTATTTTGCATTAATGACATTGACAAATTCAAAAAAGCTAGCTAGTAAATGATTAAGTCTATAGCATCTTTGTTTACTTCTTCTTTAATAGGTAGAATTATTGGGTTTTTTCGTTTTCAATTACTTGTGTTTTTCTTTAGTCAAACACAGTTTACTGATAAAATAATTTATACAACTACACTAATTTGGACTTTAAATAACTTTTTTGTCATCCCTAATGTAAATAAAAGTTTAATTGCAGATCTGAGTAGTTCAACAAAACATAATTACTCGTCAATAATTAGGTATACTTCAAAAGTTGCTTTAAGAAGCGGGGTTTTTGCAGGTATTATTTCAGTTTTAATTATCCTTTTCTTACAAATGACCGGTAGTGGGTTAAATTTCAAACCTTTAGACTTAATACTAATATTTATAATTGTAATATGTTTAGGTCAAAATGAAGTCTTTAGTCTGTATAATCAATTTAGGAAAAGATTCTTTTTGTATGCCTTAAATCCAGCGGTTTGGAATAGTGTTTTAATAGGAGGTATTTTAACAATGTGGCTCCTTGCAAGTACTGATTTATATATCTACTTGATCTTTTTATTGATTGCAATCCTATTGACATTGTTTATGCAATACAATAAAGTTGATGTTCTACTTGGCAAACAGAGTTTAGTTAAAATTAGAGAGACCGAAAAAGTAAAGTTGCCTGCAAAAAACTATTGGTATAATGGAGTAGTTATTCTTTTTATGGGGACAACTTTTTTAGATTTGAATTTTATAACGGTTTTTTCAGTAGCAGGGATTGTAACTGTATATACAATTCTATTAAAAATTCCTGAATTGATGCTTTCTATAATAAATGGATCAGTTCAGCCTGTTTTTTTTAATTCAATCATGGATAATCAAGGTCGTTTAAAAAATAATTTTAGTCGCTTTCTTCTATTGAGTTTAGTTGCATTTACCTTAATGGGATTGTTTTTATTCGTATTTAAATATCAATTATATCAATACTTATTTAATTTCCAGATTGCAGGTTTCGAGTCTAGCTTATTATTAGTATTAATTATGGCATTCTTTGCCTCGTTTAGCTATATGATTGTACGTTTAAGTGAAGAGTTTAAGTATTCTAAGAGTTTATTTTTTGTCGCTTTGATAATGATAGTCATTAAGATTTTTATGATAGTAACTTTTGATTTTAGTCTTAATATGATCATTTATACAAATATAGCAACATATGTCTGTATTACATTAATAGGACTTTATTTTCTATTTATAAGAAAAAACACTCATATTTTAAATATACTGGATTAACAATGTGTGGGATTGTTGGATATTTAGGGAACAAGATCGATCTAATTAATACAAATGATTTAATGAGTGGTATTGCTCATCGAGGTCCAGATGAGACTGGAGAATATCGATCAGAGGGTGTTTTTTTAGGTCATAAAAGACTTAGCATTGTAGGGTTGAGTGATGGGCAGCAGCCATTTACCATAGATAATTATGTATTAGTTTTTAACGGAGAGATATATAATTATCAAGAGCTAAGAATTGTTTTACTCGAAAAAAACGTTGTTTTTGATACAAACTCAGACACAGAAGTTTTATTGAAGGCTTATATACATCTGGGGAATGATTTTGTAGACTATTTGGATGGGATGTATGCATTTTTTATTTATAACAAGTCTACAGGAGAGGGAGTATATGCACGTGATAATTTAGGGATCAAGCCACTTTATATATGGGGAGTAAATAATGAATTTGCGTTTTCAAGTGAAGCATTACCCTTAATAAAACTACAAAAGTTGTTAAACCCGAAAGACTTTCGAATATCAGAATATGCATTAAGTCATTATTTAAATCATGGTCATACGTCAGATATTCCCATTACGGATCAAATTCGAATGGTTCCTAAAGGGGTTCTTTTTCATTATTTAAATGGTCAAAGCACTAAGATCAAGGAGATTGATTTTTCTTATGATATTGGTAAAAAAAATGACTTAGCGATCTTTAAAGATGAAGTACGGCAACAGCTTCATGCAGATGTTGATGTTGGGATTTTTCTTAGTGGTGGTATAGATTCAAGTTTACTAACAGGAATAGGTGCATCCATCAGAAACAATGTTAAAACTTTTTCTATAGCTTTTGATGGTCATAAAGGAGTTGATGAGTCAGAATTTTCGCGCGAAGTCAGTAAGAAATTTGGGACGGAGCATACAGAGTTTCTTTTTGATGAGTCTACTTTATTAAAATACATTCCAGATTTGATAAACTGTATGGACTTACCAGTTTGTGACCCGGCAATGTTGCCAATGTTATATTTATGTGAGCAAACTAAGGAAGAAATTAAAGTTGTACTCAGTGGGGACGGTGGGGATGAATTATTTGGAGGTTATACTCATCATCGTATAGTTAAATACAAACGCTTTTTTAAAGCTTTATATTTGGTACTAGGAATGGTAGCTTTTGTTCAAACTTTCAAGAAGCTTAGAAAAACTATTCAGGAGTTGATTTATTATGTTGAAAAACATGAATTTCCAGAGTATGATATTTATCATAATTTAGATTATAGGTTATTACGTAAAACAGATCTTACTTCTATGTACTTTGGACTTGAAGTTAGAGTGCCGTTTTTGAGTAAGAGAGTTTTTGCGCTATCAAGAAAGAAAAACTATTGGGATTACGTTGGATTTCTTTATGGTAAAAAGTCATTGAGAAAACTTGTAGGAAAATTGGTGAACCGTAAAATTGCTTACAAAAAGAAGCAGGGTTTTCGGATACCGCTTAAGGAATGGGTTACGAATGGAGAGTTAGGCAAAATGGTTACTGAATCATTAAGCAGAAAGTTATGTATTTCGGAGGAGCTTATTGACAACTCTACCTTAAGAGAGATGTTAAATGATAAGCCTACATATTATAATCGCCTGTTTTCATTATATCTGCTAAATGAATGGCTTAATAGAATAAAAAATTAATATGAAGATATTACAGATTAGAAGTGATTTTATAGATAATGGACCAGGTACACAGATGTTAACTTTGTCTGAAGCTCTGCGTAGTCGAGGTCATATTGTTGAGGTTGCTGCGAGTGGAGGTCTTTTGGTAGAGAAGATAAAAGAGAAAGGTTTTGTTTTTCATACAATTGATGATTTAGCAAGAAATAAGAGAACTCCTTGGAATATTATATCAGCAATTAAAAAATTAAGAAAGTTGTTGGTGACAAGGGAAATTGACATTGTTCATGCCCACAATGCAGCAACGTTGTATTTAGCCTTCTTAGCTTCTAAAACTATTAAACGAAATATAAAGTTATTTCATAGCTGTAGAGGAATTGAATTACGAAAAAATTATCAATGGAGAAACTGGATCTATTTAAAATATCCGGGGCATATATTTGCAGTTTCGGAGTATACCAAAAAAATGCTCACTAGTATTGGGGTTAAACCAGACAATATCACGGTTACTTATAATGGAGTGGATTTAAGGAGATTTGATTTAAATAAAAAAGAAGCTTTTAGAGAATCTATTAGAACTGAATTCGATATACCTGATAAAGCTGTAGTTATTGGTATAATTGGTAAAATGGGTGTTAAAGGACATGATGAGATTATTAAAGCTTTTGCAAATTTAGAAAAAGAGTACCCAAACATTTTTGCTTTACTAGTAGGTGGAGGGCCTTTTTTAGAAGAATTCAAAAACCTTGCTAATCGATTAGGTGTTTCAAAACGCTTGAAGTTTGCGGGTACACGATTTGAGTCTGAAAAGTTTAATGCTGCATTCGACATTTTTGCGTTGCCTTCTTATTGGGGGGAAATGTTTCCAAATGCATTATTGGAAGCCATGTCGATGAAAACTCCAATTATATCAACAAAGCTAAGCGGAATACCAGAAATGTTTACTAAGGAAGTAGGATTTCTAATAGAACCAAAGGACACAAAAGCTTTAGAAGAAAAACTACGGTATCTTATAGTAAATGAAGAAAGAAGATTGGAAATGGGTGAAACTGCAAGAAATCTTCTGATGGAGAAGTTTACTATTCAAAATGTAGTTGATATAATTGAAAATCAGTATCTAAATTAAAAATAAAGGATAAAGTACATATGAAATTATTATTTGTTGCCTATGGAGGTGGCCATATGAGACTTCTTCACCAAATTGCTCAGAAGGTAATTAATACAACTGATTTTAGTGTGAAAATTATAGCTCTTACTACGGGGTATTTGGATGTAAAGAATTTCTATAATAAAGAAGTATTAAAACGTCCTTTTGATTATAAAGATTTATTTCATGAAGAGTTAGAGAAAATAAGATCTTATGGAAGTCAATTGTTGTCAGAAAATCACAATCCTGTATCCGGTTTAGAGGAAGAAGATTCAATTTTTTACTTGGGCATGTCATTCAATGATCTCGTAGTCGAACATGGTGAGGAGGAAGCTTGGAAGATGTATAATGAAAAGAAACGTCATGCTTTTCTTCCAAAGCGTTCGATGAAGAAAATTCTTGAGCAGGAATCTCCAGATTTATTGATAACAACTACTTCGCCGAAATGTGAGCTAGCTTCATTGCTTGCTTCTAAAGAGCTTAATATTCCGTCAATGCAAATTATTGATCTTTTTGGAGATAATTACCCCGTTCCGTTTGCAGATCACATAATAGTTCTTAACAAAAGAGTAAAACAAAAGCTCGAATCAAAAGTAGATAATAATTCAAATATACATGCTTTTGGGCAACCAGTTTTTGATTACACTGTAACCCAAGTAGAAGAAATTGATAGAGAGGCGGTCCGAAACAGACTGGGAATTTCAAAGACAACACCGGTTATCCTTTTCAGCCCCTCAAGATATCTAATCTACGGAAATAATAGGTCAATATTAAAAGAATTAGATCACAACATTGTTAATGAACCGGTTTTTAAGATCTTTATTGAACTAAGCAAGAAATATAATTTTAAGCTTATAGTGAGACCGCATCCGAATGATAGAGCTGATAAATTTTCAAAATACATATCAGGAAATGACTTTATAAAGCTTTACAAAAATGATGATCTATCTTTATATGAGTCAATTTCAATTTCTGATCTTGTCGTCGCCTATAATTCTACAATCATGATTGAGTCTACATTATGCGGAAAAATTGCATTTCCTCACAATTATGATCCAAAAGAAGCTTATCATTGGCCAGAATTAATGAGTGAACCGTTTATTTACTCAAAAGATTTTAAAGAATTGAAGAAAAACTTAGATAGTGTTCTTAATAATCTATTAATTAATAATATCTCATCACCCGATATATCAACTTTTTATAACAAAGGAGCGGTGGATAAGGTGATAGATTTAATTGAGAAGCTTTAGTTATTCAAAATCAAACAAAGGGATTACCTAAAACTAAATTATGTTAAAATTAATTTTAATTACAGATTCACCAGAAATTGCAAAAAAAGCCGAAGATTCTGGTGTTGATATCATCATGGTTGATCTTGAGATCAATGGTAAACAAAAAAGACAAGGTGGCTTAAATACAGTAATTAGTAACCACTCAATAGATGCTATACCAAAGGTAAGACAGGCTATCTCTAAAGCAAAATTAATGGTTCGTATTAATCCTTTATATGATGGTTCTAAAAGAGAAATTGAATCAGTTATTGAGATGGGTGCAGATCTTATTATGCTTCCCATGTTTAAGACTCATCATGAAGTTATTGAAATCTATAATATGATTGACGGAAGATGTGGTCTCGTTCCTTTATTAGAAACTACACAGGCACTTACAAGAATAGATGATATTCTTGAATTAACAGACTATGAATTCATTCATATAGGTTTAAACGACCTAAGAATTGGACTTGATTTAAAATTCTTATTTGAAGTCGTATCAGGAGGTATAGTAGAATATTTGGGAAAGAAGATTTCTAATAAGAATATAGCCTTCGGATTTGGTGGGGTAGCCAGAATGGACTCTGGAGAATTGCCAGGGCGTTTAGTTCTCTCTGAACATGTTAGAATCGGTTCTGAAGCAGTTATATTATCGAGAGCATTTCATAATAACTCCAAAACAATTGATGAGTTAGAGAAGAATGTCGATCTTGCAAAAGAGGTAAGAATATTACGTAGTTATGAGAAAAATTTTCAACTTAATGAGAAGACATTGGAGTCTAATAAAATTGAGTTTAAGAAAATAATTCAAAAAATTATTTCTTAATCATGCGCTTTTTTGATTTTATCTTTTCAATATTAGGTTTGCTTTTTTTAAGTCCTATAATTTTAATAGTATCTGTAATAATTAAGGCTACGTCAAAAGGACCAGTAATTTTTTCCCATTGTAGAATTGGAAAAGAGTGCAAAGTTTTCAATTGTTTGAAGTTTCGTTCAATGGTAGATGGAGCTGATAAAGTTGGAGGATATATGACCAAGGTAAATGATCAAAGAATAACTTCAGTTGGCGCTTACCTTCGGAAGTATAGCTTGGACGAAATTCCCCAGTTAATAAATGTACTTTTAGGGCAAATGGCTTTAGTTGGACCAAGGCCTGACACTCCTAAACAAATGGAGCTTTACTCTGAAGTTGAAAGAAATAAAAGGCACAGTATAAGACCAGGAATAACAGGTTTAGCTCAAGTAAGAGCTAGGCATGTAGCAACAAATAGAAGCCGATTAAAGTATGATTTGTTTTACTTGGAAAAAAAATCAATTTGTTTCGATTTCTGGATTTTACTTCAAACAGTAAAAAATTTAATCATAGAGAAGAGCTACTAATGTGTGGAGTATTTGGGATTGTTAAAAAAGGAGAGGATGAAATTAGCGATTATGAGATGTCGGCGATGCATAAAGCTCAAATACATCGGGGACCAGATCATTTCGGTTATTTTAATGATAAAGGTGTTTTTTTAGGCAACAACAGATTGTCAATTATTGATTTAGAGAATGGAAACCAACCCTTCTACTCCGACGATAAAAAAATAGCTGTCCTACAGAACGGTGAGATATTTAATTATGTAGAACTTCAATCGGAGCTTAAAGGATTGGGAGTTAATTTTCAAACAGATTCTGATACTGAGGTAATTCTTAGATTATTCGAAAAATTTGGAATCTCGATGCTTGAAAAGTTAAATGGTATGTTTTCCATTACCATATTTGACAAAAAGAATAACAAATTATATTTAATTAGAGACAGATTTGGACAAAAGCCACTATTTTATTTTGAGGACAATAACAAGTTTATATACTCGTCTGAAATAAAATCCATTTTAGAACTTGGAGTGAGTACTTCTGTTAATGAGAAAGCATTAGTTTCTTTTTTAAAATATAATTTTGTTGCGGGTAAAGAGACAATTTTTAAAAGCATTTATAATGTAGACCCAGGTAATTATATAGAACTTAATTTAAAAGACAATACTTACAGGGAAGTTAAATGGTGGAATGCCGAGACAGAAGTAGAAAAAATAAGTAGCTTATTAACAAAAGATAACAGAATTGAATTAATTCGAGATACAATCATCGACTCTATTAGAATCAGAATGAGAAGTGATGTTGAGTACAGTGCTTTTTTATCAGGAGGGATAGATTCATCAATTATCGTTTCCCAAATGAATAAAATTACAACTAATAAATTTAACACATTTACAATTGGTTTCGGGAATAGTAAGTTTGATGAGTCGAAAATTGCAAATGAGGTTGCAATGCAGATGAATGTAAATCATCGTTGCGAAAATTTTAATGATAATATACTTGATTACTGGTCAGAAGTTTTAAAATTCAATGAGCAACCCCATGGCGATGTTTCATTCATACCTATGTACCTTTTAAGTAAGTTTGCTTCTGAAAAAGATAGGGTAGTTCTTACTGGAGATGGGGCTGATGAACTATTTGGAGGATACAATAAGTATTTTGAAATTAGGGATGATTCTGACTTAGAAACGCAGTTCATTGAAAGCTCTACATTATTTTCTGATACTGAAATAAAGATGCTATTGGGGGGGCAGATATCATCAAGTGTAAATGTAATTAGAGAATTAATTCAAAACGACTCCTTATTATCAAATTCTGTATTAGAAGGCAATCAAAACAAATCAATGTATTTAGATACGATTTTTTTGCTTCCTTATAATAATCTAATAAAACCAGATAGAATGGGAATGGCTCATTCTATTGAGTTAAGATCCCCATTTATGGATTATAGAACCGTAGCTCTTGCATTTGCTTTAAAAGCTGAAGATAAAATCGCAAACAATACATCTAAGTACATTATTAGACAGGCGTTTAAAGAAGATATACCCGAGTCGGTTTTTAGGCGAGATAAGCAAAAATTCATTGTGCCACTAAATGAGAATAAAGTGAACATCGAAAGGTTTTATAAGATTATAATAAATTCAGATCTTGATCAATTAGGAATTACAAATGAGAAATTCATAGAAAATTTGTATCTTAACCATACGAGCGGTAAAATAAATCATTACAGAGAATTGAGAGCTTTGGCCGCTCTTTCTTTATGGTACAATATCTATTCTAAATATTTTTAATTTAATAAATTCTATGGAGTCTACACGTACACTAATAATAGGATTGGGTCAACTTGGTTGCCAACTTATAAATGATGTTGATAAGCATTCAGTTGAAAAATTTGATCTTGTTTGCGCATTAGATGATGATAAATCTAAGAAAAAAGTAGCCGATACTTTTGGGTTTATCGACTTTGGCTCAACAAATGAGCTAGAGACAAAAGTTGAGGAATTAAAAATTGACTATGTTATACTAGCGATAACAAATGCTAGCGCAAGATTCTTAAATGACATAATATATCGATGTTTAAAGTTGGAAGTAAAAACACGCTATGTTACAGATGAGCATGCTAAGATTGATGAGTTTGAGTATTTTAACACTCCCATTACGAAGAAAAATTTAAAAAACCTGAAAGAATTTAAACTTTCAGAAAACGATTTGGACGAAAAAGAAGGAGCCGTTCTAGTTACTGGAGGTGCAGGTTATATTGGTAATCATTTAGTTCGAGATTTACTAAATGATGGTTATGAAGTAATAGTTCTTGATAGCTTTATTTTTGGTAATAGTGCTTTAAGTGATCTAAGGGATGATCCAAGACTAAAGTTAATAAATGGAAGTATAGAAAACATAAGGGACGTATTTAATAGTGTAGAAAACGTTAGATATGTTATCGCTTTAGCTGCTATTGTTGGAGATCCGGCATGTAGCTTAGATGCAAAAAATACGATGATTATTAACTATGAATCTACAAAAATACTAGTTGAAGCGTGTAACTATTATGGAGTTGAAAAACTAGTATTTGCCTCTAGTTGTAGTGTTTATGGAGCATCTCTTGAGGGTAGTTACTTGGATGAGGAATCAACTTTGAATCCTGTTTCACTTTACGCTCGAACAAGAATTTTTTCAGAAAAATATATTTTAGATAACGCAATTAATTTTTCCCCTAGTATACTTAGGCTGTCTACCGTGTTTGGGTTCTCGAAAAGAATGCGATTTGATTTAGTGGTTAATCTATTTACCGTAAAAGCTATAGTTGATAAAAGTATTGAGATTTTTGGTGGAAACCAATGGAGGCCTTTTGTTCATTGTAAAGATGTAGCAAAAGCATTTAAAACTGTTGCATTGGCGGATGAAAACATTGTTAGAGGTCAAATTTATAACGTCGGTGATGAGTCTTTAAATTTTACGATTGACCAAGTAGGTGATCTTTTGAAAACTATTTTGCCACAAACAAGTATTAAAAGTACAGGTGATATTGATGATCCCCGTAATTACAAAGTTAAATTTAACAAAATCAAAAATGATTTAGGCTTTAAGACTGATTATGATTTGGAATCAGGAATAAAAGAAATGATTCAAGAGATATATAAAAATAAATTATTAGAAAATTATCAAGATCAGATCTATTCAAATCTTCTGACCTTTAAAGAATTTAATTTAAAAAATTAAAATTCTCCTTGAAAGAATCCGGATTTACAATAGTTCATGAAATCATTTTTATCAAAAATTCATAGACTAGATTTTACTGTAGGAATTATTGGTCTTGGCTATGTTGGTCTGCCTTTGATGTGGGCTTTTCATCAGAAAGGTATAAACGTATTGGGGTATGATATTGATGAAAGTAAAGTTGCTCATCTAAGAAAGGGAGTACCTTACATTAAACATCTTGGTAAGGAAATGATGGAGGTTTTGGCCAAAAGTGAACTGAGTGATGCCACTACAGACTTTTCCAGACTAGTAGAGTCAGATGCAATTTTAATATGTGTTCCAACTCCTTTGAATCGGCATAGAGAGCCAGATATGAGTTATGTGGAACAGACTACAAAAACTATTTCTAAGCACCTTAGAAAAGGCCAATTGATAATTTTGGAATCTACTACTTGGCCAGGTACTACAGAAGATCTTGTGATTCCTATTCTAGAAAAGTATTCTGGAATGAAAGCCGGAATAGATTTTTATGTGGCATATAGCCCCGAAAGAGAAGATCCTGGAAACGCAAAATATGATACAACTGTAATTCCGAAAGTAGTTGGAGGGCACGGAAAACAAGCACTGGAGCTAGCTAAAGCTTTGTATAATGCTGCTATTGTAAAAACGGTTCCAGTATCAGATTGTAAGACTGCAGAAGCGGTAAAATTGACTGAAAATATTTTTAGATCAGTAAATATTGCTCTAGTAAATGAATTGAAAGTAGTGTTTCAATTGATGGGTATTAATGTTCATGAGGTGTTAGACGCGGCTGATACTAAACCTTTTGGGTTTATGAAATTTACTCCAGGCCCAGGTCTAGGCGGACATTGTATTCCTATCGATCCTTTCTATCTGACTTGGAAAGCTAGAGAGTTTGAGAAAAATACTAGATTTATTGAGTTAGCTGGTGAGATTAATACGAGTATGCCCAAATATGTAATTGAGCAAACTATGAAAGCGTTAAATGCTCACCAAAAATCCGTAAGTGGGTCTTCAATATTACTAATAGGGCTGGCTTATAAGCCTGATGTGGATGACATGAGAGAGTCTCCGACATTTAAATTATTTGATTTATTGAAAGAGCTAGGTGCTGATATTTCTTATTACGATAGCTATATTCCTAAAATTACACCTACAAGAGAGCATCAAGAATGGACAGGGTTTGAATCGATTGAATGGAGCCAAAGTATGATTGAAGGTTTTGATGCTGTAATTATTTCTACCAATCACTCTGATATTAATTACACAGAATTAGGAGACTGGTGTAAATGTATTATTGATACACGAAATGCTATGAAAAATTACAAATCAAACAAAGAAAATCATATCTTCAAAGCTTAGTAATCTAAATAAAGCTTTATGAAAATAGCAGTAGCAGGTACAGGGTATGTAGGTCTTTCTCTAGCAGTATTACTTTCACAGCATAATGATGTTACAGCAGTTGATATTATAGAAGAGAAAGTAAAACTTATTAATAATAAAAAGTCTCCAATTACAGATCATGAGATAGAGGATTTCCTTGCTAAACAACCTTTAAATTTAGTGGCAACACTTGATAAGGAAATGGCTTATTCAAAGGCTGATTATGTGATTATTGCCACACCAACAAATTATGATCCAGAAACTAATCATTTTGATACTAGTTCGGTTGAAGCAGTAATTAAAGATGTAATGGCGATCAATCCAGAAGCGGTAATGGTTATTAAGTCAACAGTACCTGTTGGGTATGTCAAAGAGGCTAAAGAAAATTTTAATTGTAAAAACTTAATTTTTTCACCAGAGTTTTTGAGAGAAGGAAAAGCATTGTACGATAATTTATATCCTTCTAGAATTGTAGTTGGTGAAAAATCAGATCGTGCATATAAGTTTGCAAAACTATTAGTTGAAGGAGCAAAAAAAGACTCTAAAGACATTCCTGTCCTTTATACTGACAATACAGAAGCAGAAGCAATTAAGCTTTTTTCAAATACCTATTTAGCGATGAGAGTTGCTTATTTCAATGAATTAGATTCTTACTGTGAAACGCATGGATTGAGTTCACACCAGGTAATTGAAGGGGTAGGGCTAGATCCACGAATTGGTAATCATTATAACAATCCTTCTTTTGGCTATGGTGGTTATTGTCTTCCAAAAGATACCAAACAGTTATTAGCTAACTTTCAAGATGTGCCGAATAATTTAATTAGAGCAATTGTAGATGCTAATACAACTCGAAAAGATTTCATTTCTAAACAGATACTTAAGAATAACCCTAAAGTGGTAGGTATCTATCGATTGGTAATGAAGCAAGGATCTGATAACTTTCGTGCTAGCGCCATTCAAGGTATTATGAAGAGGATTAAAGCAAAAGGCATTGAAGTTGTTGTTTTTGAACCTTATCTAGATCAAAATGAATTTTATCATTCAAAAGTAATCAAAGATTTAAATGAATTTAAGCTGATATCTGATGTAATTGTAGCAAACCGAATGGTTGAGGAAATCAAAGATATTGAAAATAAAGTATATACAAGAGATTTATTTGGGAAGGACTGACTAATCTGTAAATTGTTTAAGCTAAAATTTTAGATCATATTATTAAGAATGAGTAAAGTAAGATTTTCAGTACTTGGGTTTGGACGAATTGGTCAAAGGCATGCTAAAATTATACACGAGTTAGAATCATCTGAACTAATTTCAATAATTGATATCGAAAAAGATCAGCTAGAAAAATCTAAAACTCTTAATCTTGATACAAAAACATTTTCTAGTATAGAAGAATTCTTGAAAAAAGACGCTCAAGAGACTCAAGTTGTTTGTATAGCTACACCTAATGGTTTTCATACCTCATATGCGATCCAATTAATGAATTCTGGATACAATGTAGTTATTGAGAAACCAATGGGCTTGTCTACTGTAAGTTGTGAGAAAGTACTTTCAACTATGATAGAAACAAATAAGAAAGTATTTGTGGTAAAGCAAAATAGATACAGCCCACCATCAAAATGGCTAAAAAATATAGTAAATCAAAAACTGATAGGAGAGGTGTTGATAGTGCAAACTAACTGCTATTGGAATAGAGATGAACGATATTATTCTGCAGGCTCTTGGAAAGGAACCAGAGATTTAGATGGAGGAGCTCTCTTTACTCAATTCAGCCATTTTATAGATTTGCTATACTGGGTTTTTGGAGATATAAAAAATGTTAGAGCAATAGTAAAAAACTTTACTCATCCCAGTCTCAAAGATTTCGATGACTCTGGCTTTGCTCAATTTGAATTTGTAAATGGAGGAATGGGAAGCTTGAATTATTCTACTTCTTGTTGGGATCAAAATATGGAAAGTAGTATTACTGTCATCGGAACTAAAGGCAGTTTAAAAGTTGGAGGTCAATACATGAATGAGATCGAGTACTGCCATATAAAAGATTATGTAATGCCCGAACTTCCTAAAACTAATCCACCTAACGATTATGGACCTTATAAGGGGAGTGCTGCAAACCATCATTATGTGATAGAAAACGTAGTAAATGCACTAAATGGAAATCATTCAGAAACAACAAATGTTTTTGAAGGAATGAAAGTGGTTGGGTTTATTGAAAAAATATACAGAGCCGGTGGCTTTATTAAGTAATTATTAGTGCAGAGTTTTTAGTTTTGATTATATTCAGCTATCAGCTATCAGCTATCAGCTATCAGCTATCAGCTATCAGCTATCAGCTATCAG
>CAJXQC010000017.1 GCA_913058495.1 uncultured Balneola sp.
ATCTACACCTCTCTATTCGTCGGCAGCGTCAGATGTGTATAAGAGACAGCCCTTGTTCCCTCCCTAACTTTAGGGAGGGAGACTCTTAAACTAGTTTAGGTCTTGATATTAAAGTTCCCTTCCCTCAGCGAAGGGAAGGGACAGGGATGGGTTTCTTTTCAACTTTTACAGCCCAAATTCCTTAGAACAATCAAAACTTTATCAACGAGTCCTCCTCCTTAACCAAGGAGGAGACAAAGGAGGTCAAAAAAAGGAAGTAAAAATTAATATGCCATTATAAAATCAATTCCCAATCCCGGAACGAATCCTCCCTAATTTTGCGTACCTTGAGTGTTGCTTAAAGATTTAAAAAACCATTGATGTCAGAGTTTAATTTACAGTCTCCTTTTAATCCGGCCGGAGATCAGCCTAATGCAATTAAAGAGCTAACGGAAGGGTTAAATGCCGGTGATAAATTTCAAACTTTATTGGGAATAACCGGATCAGGAAAGACCAGAACCGTTGCCAGTGTTATTGAAAATGTGCAGCGCCCAACATTAGTGATGAGTCATAACAAAACTTTGGCCGCTCAATTATACAGAGAGTTAAGTGATTTTTTCCCGGATAATCGTGTGGAGTTTTTTATCTCTTACTACGATTACTATCAGCCGGAAGCGTATATGTCGGCTCAGGACAAATACATCGAAAAAGATCTTTCTATCAATGAAGAAATTCAGCGCCTGCGTTTGCGCGCAACCAGTTCTCTGCTTTCCGGTCGACGAGATGTGGTTATCGTTTCTTCAATAAGTTGTATTTACGGTATCGGTTCTCCATCTGAATATGCCAAGCTGATCGTGTCTCTGCAAACGGGAATGAACATTCCTAGAAATACTCTTTTATATGATTTAGTTGATCTGCATTACAATCGAAATGATAATGAATTCAAGCGCGGAACTTTCAGAGTTCGCGGTGACGTGATCGACGTTTATCCAGCTTATTCTGATGAAGGATTACGAATTTCACAGTGGGGAGATGAGATCGAATCACTTCAGTTATTCGATGTGGATACCGGTGATATAAAGGAAACGGTAAATGAATTTAAGATCTATCCTGCTTCACATTATGTGACTACAAAATCTCGTCTGGAAGAGTCCATCAAACAAATAAGAGAAGAGCTTCAGTGGCGTACCAAAGTTCTTATTGACGAAGAAAAATTTCTTGAAGCAAAACGCATTGAACAGCGAACTCTTTTTGATATTGAGATGATACAGGAGATCGGTTACTGTTCCGGAATTGAAAATTACTCCCGTTACTTAAGTGCCAGAAAGCCCGGAGAACGACCTTTTTGTTTGCTCGATTATTTCCCGGATGACTTTCTAACAGTTGTAGATGAAAGTCACCAAACCATTCCTCAGATCTCTGCCATGTATGGGGGCGACCGCTCCAGAAAAGTTCAGCTGGTTGATCACGGATTCAGGCTTCCTTCTGCTTTGGATAACCGACCGCTTACTTTTGACGAATGGGAAAATCTGGTTAAACAAGTGATCTTCGTAAGTGCGACTCCAAGTAAATATGAACTGGAAAAAAGTGAAGGAGCTTTTACAGAGCAATTGATTCGCCCAACCGGATTGATGGAACCTGTACTGGAAGTTCGTCCTCTTGATAATCAGGTCGATGATCTGATGGAAGAGATCCGCCAGCGCATTGAGAAGAAAGAGCGTGTTCTGGTTATCACTTTAACCAAGCGACTTAGTGAAGAGCTCAGCGAATATCTCAAAAATGTAGGCGTTTCGGCGGCTTACATGCACAGTGAACTGGATGCCCTGGAAAGAATTGAGGTGCTTTATAAATTCCGTCGCGGTGACTTTGACGTGCTTGTCGGGATCAATCTTCTTCGTGAAGGTATCGATATTCCTGAATTGAGCCTGGTTGCTATCATGGACGCAGACAAAGAAGGCTTTTTGAGATCAGAAACATCTCTTTTTCAGATCGTTGGTCGTGCCGCAAGAAATGTAGGTGGTAAAGCCATCATGTATGCCAATAGAATTACTGACAGCATGCAAAAAGTTCTTGACGAAACCGAACGGCGTCGCAAAATTCAAATGGAATACAATGAGAAGCATGGTATAACTCCGCAGACAGTTACCAAAGAGCTGAAACCACTTGTTGATCCTTCTTTGATCTCAAACAAAAGCATGGATTTCGGTCAAGAAGCAGAAAAAGCCGCCCAGCAAGATTATCTGGAATCTATTAAAGTTGCTGATGATGGTATTCAGTATAAGGCCAGTCCTGCAATGAATGAGGTTACTTTTGAAAGCAAAGAAAAGCTTATCGAACATCTTCGGGCAACAATGCTACATGCCGCTAAAAATATGGAGTTTGAAGAAGCTGCAAGAATTCGTGATCAGATCGGTCAGCTGGAAGAACAAATATAAAAAAAAGGGAGCAAGCTTTTCATGACTTACTCCCTGAGGGATTTATGGAGTTTTAAATTCTTTTATCATAACGAGACTTATTATTCTTTCATTCCAATTTTCTTACAAATTCTCGCCAATTCCCTTTTCTCATTATCGTCAAGAACGCTGAATTCTTCAGAAATCTTATCCAGATGTTTCGGAAAAAAATCTTCGATAAAACTTTTCCCCTGTACTGTAAGATCAACAATTAATGCGCGCCTGTCATTTTGATCTTTTTTTCTGCTTACAAAACCACTTTTTTCCAGATTATCGATAACTAAGGTTATATTCCCTCCGCTTTTCAAAAGCTTTTGACCTAGTTCTTTTTGATTTTGAGCGCCTAAATGAAGTAACGCTTCCAGAACACCAAATTGACTTATTGTGAGATTTGCTTCTGACAAGTGTCTGCACAATCTTTGATTCAGGCTTTCTGTTGCCCTCATCAATTTGATGAAAGTATTTAATGTATTTTTTTGTTCTTTGGTGCCTTCAAAATGAGTTGGCATAGAAACACGTTAAATTGTTTAGTGTTAAGCTAATATATCCAATGTATGAACTAATAGCACTTTTTATTAGTTCAAATATATCAAGGAAAGCATAATTTGTACCTTTCTCGCTCATAAATAAGACCTTTAAATGATACAACCATTAGTTGCTTTACGAAAAGAAATACACCGGTTCCCAGAACTAAGCGGCCAGGAATTTGAAACCGCTCAACGTATAGTAAATTTTCTTAAGCCGTTCGACCCCAACCAGATCATTACAGATCTGGGATCTACCGGAGTAGCCGCTGTTTATGACTTCGGAGATCCTGAAACAACGATCATGATTCGTTGCGAACTAGATGCTCTGCCTATTCAAGAAGTTAACACTTTTGAATACCGCTCCGTCACTGATTCCGTTTCCCATAAATGCGGACATGATGGACACATGGTTATAGTTGCAGGACTTGCGGAATGGCTACAAAACGCCTTTCTTGAGAATGTAAGAATTGTTCTGCTTTTTCAGCCTGCCGAGGAAACGGGAGAAGGCGCTCCGAGCATTTTGGCAGATGAGAATTTTGAACAGATCGTTCCTGATTACATCTTTGCCCTTCATAATCTTCCGGGCTTTCCAATACATCAAATCGTAACAACCGGCTCAGAATTTACATCCACCGTTCAAAGTGTCTCTATTTCACTTCACGGTAAAGAATCTCATGCTGCAGAACCTGAAAACGGATTGAATCCGGCTTTAGCAATTGCCGAGTTGATACAACAGTATAATGACATCGTGGTCAATGATGTTCGTGATGATAATTTTGCTTTGATCACTCCTGTTTACGGCTCTCTGGGAAGTAAAGATTACGGTGTTTCTCCTGCTGACGGTGAGTTGCATTTAACCATCAGAACGAGAGCTCCTCAACAGATGGACGAGCTGATGAGCAAAGTTGAGTCTATTGCAGCTAAAGTTACTGACAAACATAAACTCTCCAAAGAACTGCTTTGGTTCGATTATTTTGCCGCTACTAAAAATGACGCTTTTTGTAATAAAATTATTAAAGAATCTGCTACTGAGAATAAATTAGACAGCTCTTCTCAGGACTACCCGTTTAAATTCGGAGAAGATTTTGGTGTATTTACTCAGCGCTATCCCGGAGCTATGTTTGGTTTAGGATCGGGAGAAGAAACACCTGCATTACACAATCCTGATTACGATTTCCCCGATGAAATTATTGAAACAGGAATCTCTATGTTCAAAGAAATCATCTTAAAAACTTTAGCAAACAGATAAGAGCTAACTAGAGATCATATACAATTGAAACTGGAGCATGGTCTGAAATATCCCATTTCATTTCAATTTCAGCTTCAACAGCTTTGGAGGCCAACCCCTGTGTAGCTAAATGATAATCGATCCTCCAGCCTTTGTTTCTTTCTTTCGAAGCAGCACGATAACTCCACCAACTATACAGATCCGGCTCATTTTGATGTAGATTTCTGAATACATCTTCATATCCAAGTTCCAGAAAGCTTGTGACCCACTTTCGTTCTTCGGGCAAAAACCCCGATGTGTTATTCTGCTTTTCAGGATTATGGATATCTATTGCTTCATGACAAATATTGAAGTCCCCGCAAAAGACAATTTCTTTACCCTTTTTTAGATAAGAATCTCCGAACTTATAAAAATCGTCCAGAAACTTATATTTCATGTCCTGCCTTATATCTCCCGTTGTTCCGCTTGGAGCATAAACTGAACAAATATAAAACGAATCAAACTCGAGAATCAGAATCCTTCCTTCTTTATCGATCCATTCGGTTCCAATGCCTTCAAAAACATTGATCGGTTTTTCTTTAGAGAATATAGAAACCCCTGAGTATCCTTTTTTCTCGGCTATATGATGGAATTGATGGTAGCCAAGCTCCTTTACTTCTTCAGGAATCTGAGACTCATCTGCTCTCAACTCCTGTATACAAATTATATCAGGAGCTGATTCTTCAACCCAGTCAACAAAACCTTTTCGGTGAGCTGCTCTTATACCGTTTACGTTGTAAGAACTGATCTTGATCAATTATTTCCCTTTGATGATTCCGAAATTCCTTTTTCCAACTTTTAGAGCTACTTCCTGACCCGACTCCAGCGTAATAGTATGATTGATGTCTTTGATCTTTTCGTCATCTAGGCTGATTCCACCCTGTTTCATCATTCGTTTTGTTTCACCATTACTTGGAGAGAAACCGGTATCGCCAATAACGTCTAGAAGTCTTAATTCTTCACCGGAATTATATTCGAATTCGGGAGCGTCGTCCGGAACCTGCTTGTTGATCACCGTTTGCTCAAAGTGTTCTTTAGCTGCTTTAGCGCTCTCTTCCCCGTGGTACATTCTAACAACAGTATACGCCAGATCATGTTTAGCATTCCGCGGATCTTTTTCAGCTTTTTCTTTGATCCCCGGCAGATCTTCAGTGGCAATATCAGTTACCAGTTCAAAGTAAGTGTAGATCAACTCATCGGGAACTGATAAAGTTTTACCGTACATGTCGTTCGGGGCTTCATCTATTCCGATATAGTTATCGTAAGATTTGGACATTTTAGCAGAACCATCGGTCCCAACCAACAGCGGCATCATCAAACAAACCTGCTGATCCTGACCGTCATCTTTTTGGAGCTGCCTGCCTACTAATAAATTGAATTTCTGATCTGTTCCACCTAATTCGATATCTGACTTCAGGTATACAGAATCCTGCCCTTGTGCTAGTGGGTATAAAAACTCGTGTAATGAAATCGCCTCATTATTTTCAAATCGTTTTGAGAAATCATCTCTTTCGATCATTCTTGCAACGGTCAATTTCGAAGAGAGACGAACCACATCCATAAAGTCCATCGGTCCCAACCAGTCATTATTGTTGGTCAGCGTAAGCTTATCTTCGTCCAGGATCTTTTTAGCCTGATCTATATAAGTTTGCGCGTTCTCATTTACTTCTTCAATAGTCAACGGAGGACGTGTTTTATTTTGACCTGTCGGATCTCCGATCATTGCTGTAAAGCCACCGATAATCAGAATCACTTCATGTCCAAGATCCTGGAATTGTCTCATTTTTCTTAAGATCACAGAATGACCTAAGTGTAGATCAGGACGGGTAGGATCAACACCTAACTTAACTTTTAGCGGCTTGTTTTCCTTTTTAGATTTCTTGAGTTTTTCAATCAGCTCTTGCTCAGGAACAATTTCAACCGCTCCTCTTTTAATAATTGCTAATTGTTCTTCAACACTTGGAAATGACATTATTAATTATCTTTTAAAATGGGCAGGTTTTCTGCCGGATTGTATTTGTTGATGTTTTCCTGAATGGTTTCTGTAAAGCCTTCCGCTCCAGGATAAATAAATGCAATGGTTTCATAAGCCGCGGGCCCAACCTGAATTATATAGTCGTAAAGCAATGAATCTTCTCTTGTTTCTTCAGCAGGAACATTAAATCCTGAGATTAGCAATAGTCCGGCACTTACGATCATACTGGCTTTAAGCGCTCCGAAAAGAGCACCGACAACCCTGTTAACTGCTCCGAGTTTAACAGCTTCCAGAAATTTCTTAGTTAGATAAGCGATCACGGCTATTATGATCAGCGTGCCAAGAAACAAGATCACTCCGGATGCAAAAGGGATGTACTCAGGAGTATCTTCAAAAAATGGAGCAATAATATTTCCGAAAGCATCCATGTAATTGAATGTCAGAAAGATCGCGAGTGTAATTCCCACAATATTGAGAACCTCCTTCACAAAGCCATTAACGGCACCTTTGTATCCAAAATACAGAACAGGGATGGCAATTATTATGTCCACCGTATTCATTAGTTGCTGAGCTCCTCTTTAACAACTTTGCTTACCAGGCCGCCGTCAGCTTTTCCCTTCAGCATTCCCATAATTGGCCCCATAACTTTTCCCATATCCTGAGGGCCTTCTGCCCCGAGGTCTGCGATCTTTTTTGAGACAACTTCGCGTACTTCATCTTCAGTAAGCATTTTCGGAAGATATTCTTCAATGATCTCCAGTTCAGCCTTTTCTTTTTCAGCAAGATCTTCACGATTACCCTCTTCGAACTGGGTGATGGATTCTTTTCTTTGCTTAGCGGCCTTCATCAGTACAGCAATTGCTTGGTCTTCAGTTAAAGTAGCCTCTCCGTCTTTTCGTTCAGCTATTTCTTTTTCCTGAAGTTTAGCTTTCAATGAACGCAGAACCTGTAAACGGTCTTTGTCCTTAGCTTTCATTGCAGTTTTCAGGTCTTCGAGAATTTGTTCTTTTAAAGCCATAGTATTTTTTATAATCCTTTAAAATTAAGCAAAAAAAAAGGTTACACAATTTTCTTGCGTAACCTTTTAAATCTTTTTTAACGTAATTACGCCTTATTGCTTTGGATAAAGTCTTTTACGTTATCCTGATCTACCATTGCTTCACGATAAGAGTACTTACCGTTTTCATTTTTAGTAGAAATGATAACCTTTGCCATACGGCGTTGAGCCGCTTTTGCTGCTAGTGCGTCTGAACCGAATACTTGTTTCTTAGCCATGTCTCAGATTATTTAATTTCTTTATGAACTGTATGCTTACGCAAAACAGGATTATATTTTTTTAGTTCCATGCGGTCAGTTTGCGTACGTCTGTTTTTCGTGGTCACATATCTAGATGAACCAGGTTTTTCAGTACACTCCAAAATCACTTGAACTCTGTTTCCTTTTGCCATTTTCTTATACCTCTTTTAACAGGGTTCCTTTACGACGAGCATCTTTTAAAACTTCCGTAATACCTTTCTTATTGATAGTACGTAATGTTTTAGCAGACACCTTAAGTGTTACCCACTTATCTTCTTCTGGTATGTAGAAGCGTCTTTTCTGTAAATTCAAATTAAAGCGATGCTTAGTCTTATTGTTAGACT
Source organism: uncultured Balneola sp. (assembly GCA_913058495.1). Taxonomy (GTDB): domain Bacteria; phylum Bacteroidota; class Rhodothermia; order Balneolales; family Balneolaceae; genus Balneola. The sequence continues at coordinate 7,842 of CAJXQC010000017.1, forward strand.
TAGATGAACGGTAACCGTTCAGTGCTTTTTTTCCGGTAATATCGTCTCTTCGCGACATCTTATAATAATTGATTTTTCATTGAGAAATAGACGCCAAAGATAGAGCTATTCTCTCCAAACATCAACGTTTTTAGTAGTATTTTTATCAAAAAACTGAATTATTCACATTTTTCTGTAATTATCCACATTAAAGAGGTTGTAAAAATTGCTTGAATTTGGCTTCAGAATTTTAATCTCTATTTTTTTTGATATAACTCTTCACTTTTTTTGATTTTGCCCGTGTAAGCCCTATTTTCGACTATCAAATTACACATCTAACCAAGCTATCACCCCTTATTTATGGCGAAAAATAAACCTACCGATTACAAGGCTTCAAATATTCAAGTTTTGGAGGGTCTTGAAGCGGTAAGAAAGAGACCTGCTATGTACATTGGCGATACGGGTCAACGAGGTTTGCATCATCTTATTAACGAAGTAGTTGACAACTCTATTGATGAAGCGCTTGCAGGTCACTGCGATCACGTAATAGTACAAATTAACAAAGACGGTTCCTTAACCGTTGAAGATAACGGCCGGGGAATTCCGGTAGACATTCATGAGAAGCTTGGTATACCAGCAGTCGAGGTTGTGCTAACAAAGCTCCATGCCGGTGGTAAATTCGACAAAGACTCCTATAAAGTTTCCGGTGGATTACACGGTGTAGGGGTTAGTTGTGTAAACGCTCTTGCAACAGTTTTTAAAGCAGAGATCCATCGAGATGGCAAGATCTATAAGATGGAGTTTGAAAAGGGAATTACAACTAAGCAGTTGTCAGAAGAGGGTAAATCAGATAAAACAGGGACTATAATTAATTTCCTTCCTGATGAATCGATTTTTACTCAGACTGTCGAGTTTAAGTTCAACATCATTGCCGATAGAATGAGGGAGCTTGCTTTTCTAAATCCTGAAATTACTATTGAACTCATCGACGAAAGAGAAGAGGACGAAGAGCTCGGGAAAGAAGTTTATCACTTTGAAGGTGGAGTTAGTGACTTTGTTCAGTATTTGGATGAAAACCGTGAATCTCACATGGACAAACCTATATTTATACAAGGAGAAGTTGAAGGGGTTCCGGTTGAACTTGCCATGCAATACAACAACTCTTATGCTGAAAATGTCCACTCTTATGTGAACAACATTAACACACGAGAAGGTGGTTCTCACGTTTCCGGATTCAGAAGAGCATTAACAAGATCTTTAAAAAGCTACGCTGAAAAGAATAAGATCATAAAGTCTAACAGTAAAATTTCTATTTCAGGTGAAGATTTCAGAGAAGGAATTACTGCTGTATTAAGTGTAAAAGTTGCAGAGCCTCAATTTGAAGGTCAGACTAAAACCAAGCTTGGTAATTCTGAAGTTCAAAGCGCTGTAGAAGTTACTGTTTACGATCAGCTTAATGAATACTTAGAGCAGAATCCTAAAACTGCAAAAAGGATCATTGAAAAAGTTGTTCTGGCTGCAGAAGCAAGGGAAGCTGCCCGAAAGGCTCGTCAGTTAGTTCAACGAAAAAGCGTAATGAGTGGAGGTGGTCTTCCGGGTAAGCTGGCAGATTGCTCCATCAAAGATCCCGAACATTGCGAAGTTTACCTAGTGGAGGGTGACTCTGCGGGTGGTTCAGCTAAAATGGGTCGTAATCGTAGTTTTCAAGCTATTCTTCCTCTTCGTGGAAAGATCCTGAATGTGGAAAAAGCAAAGATCAACAAGATTCTGGAGAATAAAGAAATTCAAGCAATGATTACCGCTCTGGGAACGGGGGTTGGTCATGGCGACGAGGCATTCGAAGTAGAAAAACTCCGGTATCATAAGATCATTATTATGACTGATGCTGATGTTGATGGTTCGCACATTCGAACTTTATTACTGACATTTTTCTATCGATATATGCGCCCACTTATTGACAACGGACACATGTATATAGCAACACCCCCTCTTTATAGAATTACCGTTGGTAAAACTATTGACTATGCATGGGATGAAGCCACGCGAGACAAAATGGTTAAAGAGCTCAAGAAAGGTCGTCGCAAATTTGACATTTCTCGCTATAAAGGATTGGGTGAAATGAACCCAAGTCAGTTATGGGAAACCACAATGGACCCGGAAACCAGAACCCTTCAATTGGTAACTGTTGAAAGTGCGGCAACAGCAGATAAAATGTTCTCCACATTAATGGGAGATGAAGTCGCTCCTCGTAGAGAGTTCATCGAACGAAATGCCAAGTACGCAAAAATCGATATTTAAGCCGAAACAATACAAAAAGAATTTATTATTTAAGATATGGCTAGAGAAAAAATTATACCTATTACTATAGAAGACGAAATGGAATCATCCTACATCGATTATTCGATGTCGGTGATTGTATCTCGTGCACTTCCGGATGTTCGTGACGGATTAAAGCCGGTACACAGAAGGGCTTTATTTGGAATGAGTGATCTTGGAATGCTCCACAATCGTGGCTACAAGAAAAGTGCTCGTATTGTTGGTGAGGTTTTGGGTAAGTATCACCCGCATGGTGATACTGCTGTTTATGACACTATCGTAAGAATGGTTCAGGATTTCTCTTTGAGATACCCTCTTGTTGACGGCCAGGGTAACTTTGGGTCTGTTGATGGTGATTCCGCAGCTGCAATGCGTTATACAGAAGTTCGTATGGACAGAATTGCCGAAGAACTTTTGACCGATTTAAATAAAGACACAGTAGATTTTCAATCGAACTTTGATGATACGCTCGAAGAACCAACGGTTATGCCGGCGGCTCTTCCAAACCTTCTTATAAATGGTTCATCAGGTATTGCGGTTGGGATGGCCACAAACATGGCTCCGCATAACTTGACGGAAGTTATAAATGGAATAACCGCTTACATCCAGAATCAGGATATTGAAACCAAAGAATTAATGGAGCATATTACAGCTCCGGATTTTCCAACGGCAGGCATTATTTATGGATATGAAGGAGTAAAAGAAGCTTACGAAACTGGTCGTGGAAAAATAACTCTGCGAGCAAGAGCTAGTACTGAAGAGCTTCGGGGCGGTAGAGAGCAAATTGTCATTACCGAAATTCCTTATCAGGTAAATAAGAGTACGCTGATTCAAAAAGTTGCCGAACTTGTTAACAACGAGAAAATAACTGAGATCTCAGAAATTCGCGACGAGTCCGATCGTGACGGTATGCGCGTTGTTATCATTCTTAAGAGATCTGCTAATGCAGGAGTGGTTTTAAACCAGCTTTATAAGTACACCCAAATGCAAACCACTTTTGGTGTAATTAGTTTAGCCCTCGTCAAAGGACGACCTAAAGTAATGGGTCTTAAAGAATTAATTTTTCATTATGTAGAACACCGCGTTGACGTTGTTATTCGAAGAACGATTTATGATCTCGATCAAGCAGAAGCGCGCGCTCATATTTTAGAAGGGCTTAAAATTGCGCTTGATAATCTTGATGAAGTAATTAAGACTATTCGCGCTTCAAAAAATCCACAGGAAGCAAACGTTGGACTTCGTAAGCAATTCGCATTAACAGATATCCAAGCAAAAGCTATTCTGGAAATGCGCCTTCAAAAACTTACCGGCTTAGAGCGCGACAAGATCGATACTGAGTATCAAGAAATTGTGGACAAAATTGAACGTTTCCGTGAAATTTTATCCAATAGAGATATTCAGTTTGATATCATCAAAGCAGAGCTTCAGGATATCAAAGAGCGATATGGTGATGAACGAAGAACACAAGTTGTGTACTCCGCAGACGATTTCAATATCGAAGATATGATTGCCGATGAAGATGTAGTTGTGACTATTTCTAATAAAGGCTTTATCAAAAGAATGCCTGTTAGCGGATACAGAAGACAACGACGTGGCGGAAAAGGAATGAAGGGAACTACCACGCGAGACGAAGAATGGGTAGAACATTTATTCGTAGCCACCAACCATAATTACATTCTCTTCTTTACTGAGAAAGGACAATGTTACTGGCTGAAGGTTTACGAAATACCTGAAGGCGGTCGCCTTGCTCGTGGTCGTGCGATTGTGAATCTTATCGAGATTGACAAAGACGATCATATTAAAGCCTTTGTCCCGGTCAAAACCCTGGACGATGACGAGTATGTGAAAAAACACTCTATTATAATGGCAACTAAAGAAGGTCAGATAAAAAAGACTTCGTTAGAAGCTTATTCCCGTCCGAGACGCGATGGTATTATCGCCATTAACATCAAAGATAACGATTCTCTTCTTGGAGCTGAGTTAACAGACGGTGACAGCAACATTATTCTAGCCAATAAAAACGGTCGCGCGATCAGGTTCCACGAATCTGAAGCGAGAGAAATGGGTAGAAATACTTCCGGTGTTCGCGGCATGAATCTCGGCAAAGATGATGAAGTTGTGGATATGGTTGTGATTCGTAATACTCACGAAGCTACCGTTCTGGCTATCTCTGAGAATGGATTTGGTAAAAGATCCCTTGTCGATGATTACAGAGAGCAATCTCGTGGCGGTAAAGGTGTGATAACACTAAAGGTTACAAAGAAAACCGGAAGTCTTATCGCCCTAAAAGAAGTTACCGATGAAGACGACCTTATGATCATTACCGAAAGAGGTAAAGTAATCAGAATGGGTTGTTCAGGAATACGAACTATGGGAAGAAACACTCAAGGTGTTCGCATCATGAGACTGGACGATGAAGGTAATATCGCAGCCGTGACTCGTGTAGCAAATGAGGAGGAAGAAGAGGTTTAGAATCTCTTTAACTTTCCGGGTTTTCAAAAGAGGTTTCATTTTTATGAAACCTCTTTTTTTATGCTGAGTATTTTACTGATCCAACATTTCTTTAAGAAGAGCTTTTCGTTTAGATACCAACTCTTCCGGAGAGAGAATTGTCACTTGTTTACCGAACTGAAGTAGCCACTCATTTACAAACTCCAGATTTTCTATTTCGAAGCCCACTTTAATTTTTTTGGAATTTTCTTCTAATACCTTAAAATTTTTAGTTGGCAGATTCGCTTTAAACCGCTTATATCCTTCTTTATCTAGTAACACCTCTACTTTATGCTGAGCGCCGTCAAATCTGAAAATTAAGTCCTCTATGGACTTTTCTTTCTTTTCTACAAAATCTTCTTCTAAAATTTCTATATCTCGGACTCTGTCGAGAATAAAGTTTCTGAAATCTCCGCGAAGGTGCGAAAACCCTATCATGTTCCAGTGATCCTGATAAAAAACCAAAAGGTAAGGGTCCACTTTTCTAGTTTTCTTCTCTCCGGATTTTGCTGTGTATAAAAACTGTATTCTCTTTTTCTGAGAAATCGCGCTACTTATTTTATACCAGTTCCCGCCCTCTTTTTTTTCTGAACCAAACTTCATGTAAGGATCCACAACCGTCTTTTTTTGCAAAGAAGACATAAATCCTTTTAACTCATCCGGAAGTACATTTTTTATTTTCACCTCAACCCCTTTAGCGTCCTCAACAAGCTTGGCGTCGATCTGCGACTTTACAAAATTAAGCCCCACAATAATGGTTGCCAGCTCATGAGACGAAAACATGAGTGGTGGTATTTTAAAACCCGGCATAACTCCGTATCCACTATACTTATCCCAGGTAATGGGCACATTTATTTCCTGTAAAGCATTGAAATCCCTGAATATAGTTCTTTTGCTAACATCGAAGTAATCCGCAAATTCCTGAACCGTTTTACGATCTCTCCCTTGCTGAAGCATCAACATCAATTTCAATCTTCTCTCAGAACTATTCATCCGCCCCCCTGCTAAGCTCTACAACTCCTTTCCCCTCAAAAAATGGATCCATAAACTTATCGTCCAGTTTAATTATGCTTAATTTAAAAGAACCATTTAAGTTTTTGGCTTCTCCGATCGCTTCTTCATGCCCCTTAAGAAAAATGATCCTTTTCCAGTTTTTTCCTTTTATAAGATTATGGAGCTGGTCTATTTTAAACGCATGCTTTGTCACAATTACAGCCTCGCCAACCCATTCTAAATCTCCTATATCTCCCTGACACCCTCTTACTCGGCCAGAAAGATTTAAGCCAGAGACCATATCATTAACTGCAAAAATTTTCTTCGATACTATATCATTGATCTCAAATTGCTTCTTTTTAAAACACACGGAAAGCGGCAAGCCCGGTAAACCGCCGCCGGAACCCGTATCAACAAAATAATCGCTCTCCATAAAGCTTGATAAAAGGGAAACATAAAGACTGTGCTTAACATGTTTTTCTAATGTTTCACGTGAAACACCCCTACTCACCAAATTGATTTTTTCATTCCACCAAAGAAGCCGGTCAATGTAGACCATCAGCTCCTCGGCGTTTGCCCGGTACAAAGACTCAATTCGACCCTGTTCTTCTTTTGTTATGTAACGGATCGAATGTTCCACGTGAAACCTATCCCTTTAGATAAACCATTAATACAGAAACGTCGCTTGCAGATACTCCGCTTATTCTGCTGGCCTGACCAATAGTTTCGGGTTTAATTTTGGACATCTTTTGAAATCCTTCCGACGACAAGCTCTTAATTTTTGAATAATCCAACGATGGGGGAATTGGGGTGTTCTCTTTCTGAGCTAACTCCTCTACCATTTCAAACTCTTTTTGAATATACCCCGAGTATTTAATTTGTATTTCCCCTTGCTCAACAACGTAGTTGTCTTGAGTGATTTCGTGAATGTTTTCCTTCAAGCCGGAATCAGCATTCATCATATCAAACAAAGAAACCTGAGGTCTTGCTAAAACAGTTTCTGCTTTTACCGGCTGGCTTAAACCCGTTGTGCCCAGCTCTTCAAGTTTTGCATTCAAAACCTCCGGTCGCACCGTTTGATTTGATAATAAATCCAACAATAGATTAAGCTCTGTTCTTTTTGCTACAACCTTGTCGTAACGCTCTTTGCTAGCAAGACCTATTTTATAACCTATTTCAGTTAATCTTAGATCCGCATTATCTTGTCTTAATAATATTCTATGCTCCGCCCTCGAAGTAAACATTCTGTAAGGTTCTTCAGTCCCCTTGTTGATCAGATCGTCGATCAACACTCCAATATATGCCTCCGACCTCTTCAGTATTAAAGGCTCTTTCTCCTGTACTTTTAGAGCCGCGTTAATTCCCGCCATCAATCCTTGGCAGGCCGCTTCCTCATATCCGGTTGTACCATTAATTTGTCCTGCAAAGTACAAACCGCTTACTCTCTTTGTTTCCAGCGTTCTTTTAATTTGATGCGGAGGGAAATAATCGTATTCAATTGCGTAACCCGGACGTAGCATCACTACATTTTCAAATCCAGGTATTGTTTTTAACGCTTCCAGCTGAATATCTTCAGGCAGAGAAGTTGAAAAACCATTCAGATACATTTCATACGTATTCCACCCCTCCGGCTCCAGAAAAAGCTGATGCCTGTCTCGATCTGCAAATCTGTTAATCTTGTCCTCAATACTGGGACAGTATCGCGGCCCGGTGGATTTTATCCTTCCGTTAAACATCGGGCTTCTGTTAAAACCCTTTTTCAAAACCTCATGGACACTATCGTTTGTGTACCCAATCCAGCACGTCAGTTGCTCTTCTTGTGCAGGAAGTTTTTCTGTTAAGAAAGAAAAAGGAGTTGGATTCTCATCTCCATCCTGTACTTCCAGTACTGAATAATCGATTGAGCGGCCATCCACCCTCGGCGGAGTGCCTGTTTTTAATCTACCTACAAGAAAACCCTTGTTTTCTAGTGCCGCTGAAATACCTATAGATGCACGTTCTCCTGATCGGCCTCCTCCGTAGTTACTATCCCCAATATGTATCAACCCGTTTAAGAACGTTCCGCTTGTAAGAACTACGCTTTTAGAGTAAAATTTCTGCCCCGTTTGGGTAACTACTCCCTCGACCTTATTATCTTCTGTAAAAATGAGATCAACAACATTGTCCTGTCTGAAAAAAAGATTCTCTTTTTGTTCCAGCAATTCTCTCATTTTCTGAGCGTAAAGCATCCGGTCGCTTTGGCATCTCGGGCTCCACATTGCCGGGCCTTTACTTTTGTTGAGCATTTTAAACTGAACACCCGAAGCGTCGCTTACTATTCCTGAAAGGCCACCTAGAGCGTCGATTTCTCTAACAAGCTGTCCCTTTGCAACACCACCCATTGCCGGGTTGCAAGACATTTTAGCAATAGCTTCCAGATTCATTGTTATCAATAAGGTCTTTGATCCTAATTGTGCAGCGGCAGCAGCGGCTTCGCTACCCGCGTGCCCTGCTCCAACAACAATCACATCGTAAGAAGGGTAAATAGAAGACATGAGACTCTTTCTCTTTTATTGGACTTGAAATATACAAACAAAAAAACCCCTCACATAAAGTTTATGTGAGGGGTTTGCGATCCGGAAGGGACTCGAACCCTCGACCTCCTGCGTGACAGGCAGGCGTTCTAACCAACTGAACTACCGGACCTAATTGAGAGCACTAAATATACGGTTGATTATCAAAGTAAGTCAACCATTTATTGAAATCTTTTTAATATTTATTTTGAGAGCTCATTTTCGATGGCAGATACCAACTCTTCACTTAGGGGCTTTGTTTGGCTTCTGAACCTTCGGGTAAGTTTTCCATCTTTTGAGACGAGGAATTTTTCGAAATTCCATTTTATGTCTCCTTTAAAATCAGGGTTATCCAGAGCGGTTAGATACGTAAATAACTCAGCCTGATCATCGCCTTTTACTGAAACCTTTGAGAACATTGGAAACTCCACCCCATATTCCAGGGTACAAAATTCTTTGATCTCTTCATCGGTTCCTGGCTCTTGTCCTTTGAAGTTATTTGCCGGGAAACCCAAAATTACCAACCCATCATCATTATACTCATCGTATAAAGACTGGAGCCCTTCGTACTGTGGTGTGTATCCACATTTTGAAGCGACGTTCACTATCAAAAGAGTTTTCCCTTTAAAGGAATCAAGTGCGATCGTTTCTCCATCAATACTTTCCATCTTAAATTCGTAAATAGATTCAGGGTTTTCAAAAAATCCCCCTAAAGTAATCAGCAGTAAAAAAATTAGTGATGCTTTCATGAAATAATACCTTTGTTTATCGTTTACCTTTAAAGGTAGATTTAATTAAGTTCATTCCCATGAAATCAAAATTTCTTTTATTTATTTTAATATCCCTTTCAGCTTCTGTGCATGCTCAAATGTTTTCTGTAGGTGGAGAATCCGAACAGCAGCAACGATCGTCATCAAATTATTTCAGAGCGGGTTTCAGTCCTGTTATTTTTGAATACGCAGGCGATAACACCGATCCTAATCAGGAAAGGCTCAATTTTGAATCTACTGCCCTAACTTTCTTCTTTGAAAACCCGGCGTTAAGTGCTTCTTTGAGTTTCATAAATGGATTAACCGGCGCTGAAAATGAACGATACCTAAATCTTTCCATTGACTATTTGAACCGCTTTTCTTTTGTCAGATCCCGGTCATTTCAATTTGGCATCCCTTTTGGATTGAGTTCTAACTTGGTTAACGTTCAAAATGAGGAGTTAACTGATGATTTTAGCCAGACTGTACTCGCTTTAGGCGTAGGGGCGTTTGTTGTTGCGCGTGTTCCTGACAAACTTTCCTTTTCGCTAGAAGGACTTCCCTCTTATGGTTTCAGTAATTCAAGAGGAGGCCTATTCGGAGGCTCTAACAAAAGCCTGTTGTTCAGGACAAGGCTCGACTTTTTAAATATCATTAGTGACAGAAGTTTAAGCTTAGGATATGATTTTAAAATTTCTTCTTACGATCTTGATGAAGATGAATTTGATTATGATCTTACATATCATAGAGTAACACTAGGTATTTCACTTTGAAAACAGACAAACTTCTTTTAGAGCTTGAACTCCTTTTAGAACAGTGCGACTATCGTTTGCGAAAAGAGCGGGGCTCTTTCAGGGGTAACAATTGTGTAATTGAAGGAGACAGGCTTGTTATCGTGAACAAAAACAAACCGATAGAGTCTCAAATAGGCACCATAGCGCGCATTTTAAGCACAGTGGATCTAAGCTCTATTTATATTAAGCCCGCTGTAAAAAAAGAGCTGGGTATTTTATGGGACAGGCTCACCGTCTCCCCTCACAGTCCCGGAGACGAACTGGAATTTGACTAATGAAACTTACATTTCTCGGAACAGGAACTTCTATGGGTGTCCCGGTTGCCGGTGGCTTTGGGGCAAACCGCTTTTCTAAGGACCCGAGAAACACTCGTACACGATGCTCTGCCTGGATTCAAAGCGAAGGCACTTCCCTTTTAATAGATGCTGGTCCGGAATTTCGTATTCAAAGTATCCGCTCAAGAATAAAAAAGATCGATGGTGTGTTAATAACCCATGAACATATGGATCATGTAAGCGGATTAGACGATTTGAGAGCTTACAATTATGTTCAAGAAACCTCCATTCCGCTATACACTTCTGGAGCTTGCATAGAATCTATAAAATCCCGTTTTGACTATCTGTTTGGAGACAATAAATACCTGGGATCAACATCATTAGATCTGATTGAAGTATCGGAAACTTTTTATTTGAATGATCTCGAAATAACCCCTCTTCCTTGTTTTCACGGCGATTTACAAATTCTTGGATTTAGAATCAACGATCTTTGCTATCTCACAGATGTAAAAGAGATTCCTGAAGCCACAAAGAATTTAATTCGTGGTTCTAAAGTAATTGTTTTGAGCGGATTAAGATGGGAGCCGGAACACCCCACACATCTTACTATCCCTCAAGCCGCTGACCTTATCAATGGACTTGATGTTGAGCGTGGATATCTCATTCATATGAACAGTTATGTTGATCATGAGCCATCAAACAAAAAATTGCCTGCAAACATCAACTTAGCTTATGATCAGCAGGTTATTGAAATAGATTAAAGAAACTTCTTCAGTTCCTCGTTCGCTTTAAGTTGCTCTACTATTTCCTTTACCCCCTGAGCTTGATTAAGGTCACAAATAAGAATTGCGTCTTCTGTTTCAACTACAGCTGTATTTTCCATTCCTACCAGAGATATCATCTTTCCGGAATTTGAAACAACCAGATTTTTTTGAGAACCTGTGAATGTAACATTTACTGCCTGAATAGCATTGCCATCTTTGTTCTTTTCGCCAAGATCATAAACAGCTGTCCAGCTGCCAACATCATTCCATCCAAATTCTCCCGGAACTACAAATACGCTTTTTGCACCTTCCATAACGCCATAATCAATTGAGATAGACTCACAATCCTGATAAAACTCATTTATGGCTGCCTTATGTAAATCTGTATATAAGTCCTGTGAATTTATTTTAAGCAACTCAAACATATCGGGAAGCTGATTCTTTACTTCCGTCAGAACAGTGTCTGCTCTCCAGATAAACATGCCGCTGTTCCAGTAATAGTCTCCGGAATCCAAAAACTCCTCAGCCTTAACATGATCAGGCTTCTCCTTAAAAGCTCTTACCTTCTCTACATTATTCTCAGCTATTTCTTCTGCAACAGAATTGTCTGCGTGGATATAACCAAATCCGGTTTCTGGTCTGTCTGGTTTTATCCCTATAGTAACCAAGTCATTACCTGACTCCGCTTTTTTTATAGCAGTTTTTAAAATTCTCCTGAACTCTTCCGGGTTTGTTATATGATGATCGGCAGGAAGCACAACCATTACAGCATCCGGATCTTGTTTGATCAAAAGCTCCGCCGCAATAGCAACACATGGAGCCGTATTTTTAGCGACAGGCTCCCCAACTATATTTGTATCCGGCACTTTTGGAAGTTGCTCCTTTACTATATCAACATAGTCATCGTTTGTCACCACCAGAATACGCTCCTGCGGAATGAGCTCTTTAACCCGTTCTGCAGTGTTTTGAATCATTGTCCCTTCCCCAAATAAGTTTAAGAATTGCTTGGGGTATTTTTTTGTGCTTTTTGGCCAAAACCTTGTTCCGGAACCGCCGGCCATTATAACTGCATAAACCATATATAATTCTGTTTACTCTTATTAAATAGAATTCTTAAGGTATGGATTTCTTATTGAACTTTTCGCAGCGTAAACTTAAATATAGTGCCCTCGTTTATTTTGCTCTCGTAATAGAGTTGCTCTCTGTGTGCTTCTATAATGTGCTTAACTATTGCCAGCCCCAATCCTGTACCACCTCTTTCTCTAGACCTAGACTTGTCTACCCTGAAGAAACGCTCCGTAACACGAGCAAGATCAGACTCGTCAATTCCTATCCCTGTATCTCTTATTGAAAGCAACACTCTGTTCTTGTCTTTCTTAAACTGTTCAAGTTCGATCTCTACCTTTCCGCCTTTTATGTTATACTTAACTCCATTTTCTATCAGGTTTATTAAAACTTGTTTTATCTGATTCTTATCCCCTCTGACCTGAAGATTTTTGTCGAATTCTTTTAGTTTTAGCTTAACATCATCACGCTCTGCTTTGTGCTGTAAACTGTCTACAACATCATGTATCACTTCGTATAGATAAAAGGGCTCTATGTCCGATTTTAGCTCCCCGGTCTCGAGCTTGGAAATTTCCATCAGATCTTTTGTGAGATAGATCAACCGGTTAACATTCCTCATGGTTTTTTTAAGAAACTCCCGATTTACCTCTTCATCTTCTAACGCGCCGTTTAAAAGCGTTTCTACAAATCCCTGAATTGCAAAAATGGGCGTTTTGAGTTCATGAGATATATCACCTATAAATTCCTTCCTGTAATTTTCAATCCTGTTCAGTCTCTGAATTTCTCTTTCAATGGTCCTGCTTGATTTCACAAAGTGTTTAACCAAATAATCGACCTCATCACCATAGTTGGTTGTTATGCCCTGATATTCCTCAAACCTTTTCTTGGAAATATTTCGTGAAATTTCCTCCAGCTTCTCAAGTCTTTTATACTGTAGCTTATAATTGAAAAAGTATGAAATCAGCAAAACAAGAAAAGCTATAGCACAAGCTGCTAAGGCCGTGCTTAACAAGGAAAGGTTGTAAAAAATAATAAGCACTAAAAAAGAAGACGCCCCTGATACTAAGGACGAATAAAGAGCTATTCTTAATCCTAGCTTGAAAAGCCCAATCTTTTTCTTTTTTGACGCCGTCATTCCTTAAATCTATAGCCTACACCTTTAACCGTTTCAATATAATGATCTCCAAGTTTCTCTCTGATCTTTCTCACATGAACATCTACAGTGCGGTCTACTACATAAATATTATCACCCCAAACCTTATTCAAAAGAGTTTGTCTGTCCAATACCTTTCCTTTTCTACTGGCTAGAAAAAAAAGCAGCTCAAATTCCTTCCGAGGTAAATGAAACTCCTCTTCTTTTTTATTTACTATATACCTGTCTCTGTCTATCGTTATATCGTGAACCTCGAGAACATTCGTCTCTTCCTCTTTTTCATCAAACCTCCGTAGAACTGCCTTAATTCTGGAAATCAGCTTAGTTGTGCTAATCGGTTTGGTTATATAATCATCTCCACCTTTATTTAACCCTTCAACTTCTGTTTTTTCGTCGCTACGAGCAGTAAGAAAAATGACCGGTATTTTTTTTAATTGGTCATCCCGCCTCATTTCCTCAACTGCCTGCATCCCGTCCATTTTGGGCATCATTATATCCAGAAGCACTAGATCGGGGTTTTTCTCCTTAGCTACGGCAATTCCTTCTTCGCCGTTTTCTGCCTTTAAGACTTCAAAGCCTTCCTTTTTCAGGTTATACTCAATAAGATCCAGAAGATCTTTTTCATCATCTACTACAAGAATGGTTTGTTTAGGCACAACATTTGGGGTTTGTTAGATTAGAACTAAACAATGGTACTAATGTATCGCATTAATATAAAATGAAGAAATTGTTACCAGATTTAATATTCGGAAATAAAATTTAACTCCATTATCGCCGATTACTTATTCAGGAGACTCAATCCCTTTTTTATAGCAGCCGGTACTGTTTTGATATCATCACCCTGAAGCGCTTTAACAGCCGCTTCTTCAGCTTCACGTTTTTTAAATCCTAAAGATTCCAACGCAGAAACCACTTCATCCGTCATGTTTGACTCAGCCGGTTTTGAAATGCTTCCCGAGCCTTCAACCTCATCAAGTTTATCTTTCAGCTCCAAAATTATGCGCTCTGCCGTTTTCTTACCAATCCCCGGAACCCTCGACAGTGATGCGGCGTCCTTGCCTTTTATTGCTCCTATTAAATGGTCTGCCGGTAAGCCCGATACAATTGTAATTCCCAATTTCGGTCCCACGCCCTTAACTGTTATAAGTTTTTCAAACAGCTGCATTTCGTCTTTAGCATAAAACCCGAATAACCTCTGATCACTGTCTGTAATATGATGATGAATCAAAAGTTTTACCTCGATTCCTTTTTTCAGATGGGCCAGGGTTTGTTTAGAAATTTCAACTCCGTACCCAACTCCTCCAACATCAAGATGTGCCTTGTTTTCTTCAAGCTCTTCTACATATCCTTTTAGAAAAGTGATCATGCTCCTTTCACCCTGTCAGGATTGTCGGCAACAAAACTTGCCCAATCAGACTTTTTATTATTTTGATGTGTTTTCTTCTTTACAGCTCCCGGTAAGCCTTTCCCTTTCATATAATGGCACCATGCAACCGCAAGCGCATCTGTAGCATCATTCTTGAGCTTTTCATCCGGGAGAGTTACCATTTTATCCAGCATAAATGCTACCTGATCCTTACTCGCATTTCCGTTCCCCGTTATTGCTTTTTTTACTTCTTTGGGATAATACTCAAAAGCAGGAAGATTGTTATTCTTGATTGCTAAAATTGCTGCAGCCTGAGCTCTACCCAACTTTAACATTGCCTGAGGGTCAACTCCATAGATCGGAGTTTCAACAGCGCAGGCAGTAGGGGAGTTTGATTTTATTATTCCGGAGATCTGGTCAAAAATATATTTCAACCGATCCGAATGATCTTCCATATGTGCCATCTTCAACACATCGCAACGCAATGCTATCAACTTGCCTTTTTCCTCAGTAAGCACAGCATACCCGGTAAAGCGGGAACCGGGATCTATTCCAAGGATTATTTCAGGCATTGATTGGATATTGGTGTTTTTAAAATAAAGTCATCCTGAACTTGTTTCAGGATCTTATGCAAAGGCTAATGATCTAATATAAACTTCTTTTCTAATTGAAGTCACTCCACAGCGAAAGCCGGAATCTCAATCTATTTAAAATCCAGATTCCCGCCTTCGCAGGAATGACTAAATTTAAGACACTTTAATTAATCTTCGTCTTCTGAATAAAGCTTCGCAAGGTCTTCCATCATCTCTTCAGAAATACCATTAGTTACGAAACCACCATCATGGAATAAATTCTGCATGGTTACCTTTCTGGTCAGATCAGAAAACATTGCTACACAATAATCCGCACACTCATCTGCAGAAGGATTTCCCATTGGAGCCAGCTTCTCAGCAAAAGTAAACATTCCATCGAAACCTTTTATTCCTGATCCCGCTGAAGTCATTGTCGGTGCCTGTGAAATCGTATTTACTCTGATACCACGATGAGCTAATCGGCTACCGTAATTTCTGGCAATGGATTCGAGCAGGGCTTTTGCATCATTCATATCCGAATACTTACTAAAAATTCGTTGAGCCCCTATATAAGATAGAGCGATCACGCTTCCGCCGTCATTTAAAATTCCGGCTTCATCAGCATGGTGCAAAACACGGTGTAATGAAACCGCTGAAATATCGAGTGACTGCTGATACCATTTATAATTGATATCGGTGTATTCCTTTTTCTTTCTGATGTTTGGAGACATCCCTATGGCATGAAGAATGAAGTCAACACTTCCAAGCTCTTCTTTCACCTTCTCCATCATGTCTTTTACAGCGTCATCATCTGAAACATCGCAAGGAATGATAGGGGCGTTTATCTCTTCAGAAAGAGCGTCAAGGGCTCCCAAACGTAGAGCGATTGGCGCATTTGAAAGAACCATGCTTGCTCCTTCTCTGTCACACGCTAATGCAACCCGCCAAGCGATACTTCTGTCATCCAGCGCTCCAAAAATAATTCCCTTTTTTCCTTTTAGTAATCCGTTTCCTTCGCTCATTATCTTAAATTTCTTTTCTGTTTATGTGATGAGTGAAAATCATCATTCTTAAGCTAAAATGATAGTAGGAATGAAAACCGAATATTGAACTCTGTATCGTTTTTACTATCATTGACATATGTCGTTAAAGTTTAAAAGAAATTATCACTTAGAAAAACTTGATAAGCTGATGAGCACCGAAGCTTCTTCTAAAACTCCTTCGATTGCTTATCTAAATCCGGATGGTGTTGCCAGAGCGTGGATTCTTATCTCCGCTATTTCAACGCCTTATTTGCTTTGGCTTTTATTCAGATTACAAAAATTTGGTTGGCTTGTTTCCTTTGCGGTCTTTGTTCTCACTCCATTTCTGGTCAATTATTTTTTAATAAACGATCCCAACGCGAGTCTTTTGTTCTGGGCGGTCACTTTAATTGATTGTGTGGTATTTCTGTTTCTTCTTAAAAACAGCTATAAAACGTGGCGAGAACCGGATTTTAAAAATACGCAGGGCTCGGATTTTAGATAATTTAACTTGCCCGAAAGTAGATCTTAACTCGAGCAAAAATTCCCAAGCAGAGCATAGGAACCAAAGAATGTTTAATACCGAATAAACTAATAGTTCTTTCTGAATATTTTCGCTCTTACGCCAACAAGAACTGTAAATAAATCCTGTAATGCGTCGTCATTTTGTATAGAGGAAAATTCAATTCTTACAGGATCTTTAGAAAACATGTTCTCACCATTTCTAAAATAACCTCTAAAGTTGATAAAAAAGCTGTTTTTTTCATTAACATCATATAAAATCCCTCCCTGTGCAAAAAGTCCTGCTCCACTGGGTTTCCTGGTGTAATCCGGAATAACAGGATATCTTCCTTCAAAGTACCTAATGTTATCCTGAATTTTCGTAGTCCAAAAGAATCCGCCCGATGTCACAGAGAAAGACATTTTATTAAATAAATTCCTTTGATAGCTTAAACCTAACATATAATCGCCTTCTATAAACTCGAAGTTTGAAAGCATCATAGAGGGATCATCTGCCACTACATTAAAGGAAAATTTTCTTAACGAAATTGAGGAATACAAAAACAAATTTTTTGAATTAAAAAGGTTTTTTTGAAAACTAAAATCAACAACCCAACCTACTGTTGCCTCACCTTGTTGGTTGATCTCTCCATCTTTCACCGGTCGGGCTGAATTAAATCTAAATACGGATGCAGATAAAGAATGTCTTGCCGCATGAGCCCCGGCAGCTAAATCAAATACAAAAATATGATCCTTTTTTTTAGGCGTTATAAGAGGAGTGTAATTGTTGTCTTTGCATTCGTTAAACTCATTAAAAAGAAAAATAAGGTTGTCTTCTCTTAATCTTAACCTGTCTATCCTTTGTTCGCTCACACAACTTCCTAAAGCCTGCTTAAGATCTTTCTTGAAACCTTTTATTGTATTTAGTTCAAGCGACTCCGGAACTTCTTGTAAAGCAATTGCTTTATTATCTTTTTCAAAAACAAATTTAAATCCCTCTCCTTCATATCTATATAATTTTGCCGAGCCGTTTAGAATTCTTTTTAGAAAAACATATCTAAATTCTTCGCTCGATTCCGCTTTGTAGTAATAAACAACTCTTCTGGGGACGAACACATCCCCTTCTTCCATCTCTATTCTTTCGATGCTTAAAACATCAATATCTCTACCGTTCACCTTTACAGTATTCAGAAGATAATTATATGTTATTTCTACAGTCCCCCTTAATGTGCTTCCATCTTTTTGTACAACCCTATCCTGAGAGCTTGCTGAACCAACCCAAATAACACTCAAAAGAAGAATAAGAACCTGCTTCATATTGTAATTTCCTTTTTAAACATCTATAAATTTTAGCTCTATAAAAACAAGATTCTTTTGAATGAAGTCAAGGGCGCTTTTATTATATCTTATAAATCCTTGTTATTGAAGCCTGCTAATATGTAAGTGGAAGCTTTATCCACATTACTGTTTATAACCCCGGAATAAACTCGTGTTTTTGATCAGCAAAGAAATTGTACTTATGATTATCAAAAATTTTATAACCCCAATCTCATTGAAAAGGATATTGAGTTATAAGAACTAAAATACTCTTTGCCTACTCTTGGTTCAATTATGACACCCAAGCTTAAGGTCTCAAAATAATACCCTAATCCTATTCTCGGGTGCAGAATTACATCGCCATAGTTAATCAAGTTCTCTTCTCGAGTTTCTGAATCTACCAGCATTCGCTCTTGATTTTCTTGTTGATGAAATGTTTTAAACTGTAAATTCCCTTCTACGTTAGAATATACTTTCTTTCCAATTCCTATTCCCGCAATATAATAAAATGACTTTTTTTTATTATTAATTAAGCGCTTAAATACAACTTTCAAATGAGCGTAACTAAGCACGCCTTCTACATCGCTATAAATTACTTCATCAATCACGCTACACCCCATACCACACGTACCTGTTTCAAATGTTCTAATGATTCGATCCTCTGAACTTGTTCTGAAAGCAGATATTAAAAGCTCTATGTTTAATCTTTTTAGACCCCTTCCGCGTGGTAAGATTATTTCAGAAGAATAACCAACCTCAATATCATAGCTTGTCTGAAAATTAATCTCGCTTTCAATTATTCGTCTTGATATGTTTTCTTTGTGTGCTTTATATCCCGTATTTACTACAACTCCGCTTTTGACAGTTACCTTCGGGATTTTATACGTGTAATCATTTTTTTTCATTAGCCATTAAATTACAATTACTTACAAACGAGCTTAAAGAGCTTAAGTTATATTTCAATCTTTCAATCTTAATCTCTTCTAAGCATGACGGCATTAAGCTTCTAATTTGTTCCCTGAATTTATATGTATTGTTTTGATTAACATAAAAGCCCCCACCTTTTTGTTGAACAAATACGTGAGAGATAAGAGCAATAAATACTTCTTTTTGCTGCAAATAGTAATTGTCTCTTCCTTTTCTGTACAAATAAAGATTTAGGTTTTTGCTTTTGTTAATCTGTTGGATAAAGACTCTTTTTTCTTCAAACTCCTTATTGATGAGACTTAATGTAGAGTTTGTATTTACATAAAGAGGCGTTTTATCAATCTTTACCCTTTTGGAAATGTAAATCTCTGCAGAAACGAAAAATGAATTTATGTCAGTTGGAGTTAACTCGAGTGGGCTTCCTTGTTCCGTTTCTTTAAAAAATATCTGTTCCGGAGTTTCTGCCCATTCCAAGTAATCGATGAACCCTCTCGTAGTGTCACCATTAATCACAATGAACCCTGGCTGGTAATTTGTTTGCCCTTTTGTAAGCTTTGGATTTAACGCAAAGATAAATAGTGTTAATATTACAAGCTTATAGCACTTTAGATCCATTTATATGGTATTATTTTTGAATAAACTTACGACAATATTTCTTATTTATCTTCTTCCCTAAAACAAAATAGCACCATATCAATCTAATCTCCGTATTGAACTATTGATGTTCTTATATTCATTATTCTGACTCGTTAAAACTTTATCCACATTACTGTTGATAACCCAAGAATAAACTCGTATTTTTATCGGCTCTGAACTAAGCGAATAATCCTGTTCAAATAAATGTTTGATAGTTTATCCTCAAAATTAGATAAAGCCTTTCAGAATCTGAAAGGCGAAGCTCGTATCACCGATGTAAATATCGCTGAAACTATACGAGAAATTCGTCGTGCTTTATTGGATGCGGATGTTAACTATGAGGTTGCTCGCGAGTTCACGAAAGAAATTCAGGAAAAAGCACTCGGTTCAGATGTGCTCACCAGCGTTAACCCGGGACAGCAATTCACGAAGATCGTGTTTGATGAACTGGTTGAAACTTTTGGTGGCGAAAAATCTGATATCGCAGTTGCCCACACCCCACCTACTGTAATTCTTATTGCAGGTTTACAAGGTTCCGGTAAAACTACCTTTGTTGGTAAGTTAGCCCGTTACCTAAAGCAGGAGCATAAAAGGAATCCTCTTCTTGCTGCCGCCGATGTTTATCGCCCTGCTGCCGTAAACCAGCTTAAGTCTCTGGCATCCCAAATTGATGTGCCGGTTTATTCCATTGAACAACAAGATGCCGTTCGCGTAGCTAAAGAAGCTGTCGCCATGGCAAAAAGTTTGGCAATGGACACCGTTATCATTGATACTGCCGGACGTTTACATGTAGATGAGGAGATGATGAATGAGGTTGCGGAAATTAAGAAAGCCGTAAATCCTCATGAAATTTTGTTTGTTGTTGATTCGATGACCGGTCAGGACGCGGTTAACACAGCAAAAGAGTTTAATGAGCGGATCGATTATAACGGGGTAGTTCTTACCAAGTTAGACGGTGACACCAGAGGTGGTGCTGCACTTTCTATAAAAACCGTTGTAAATAAACCGATCAAATTTGTGAGTACCGGCGAAAAGCTGGATGCTCTTTCCCCATTTTACCCAGACCGTATGGCACAGCGCATACTTGGTATGGGAGATGTGGTATCGCTCGTTGAAAAAGCTCAAAAAGAATTTGATGAAGACGAAGCCAAGCGACTTCAGGGACGTATTAGTTCTGATAAGTTCGATCTTGAAGACTTCCTCGAGCAAATTCAAAAGATCAAGAAGATGGGAGATTTCTCCGATCTTGTTTCTATGATCCCCGGCGCCAGCAAAGCATTGGATAACAACGAAATCGATGAAGACGCCTTCAAACCGATTGAAGCTATTATCTATTCAATGACGCCGGAGGAGCGTCAGAATCCGGAAATTCTTAATGGAACTCGTCGTAGACGAATTGCAGCCGGTTCTGGCACTACTGTCCGTGAGATCAATGATCTCATTAAACAGTTCGAACAGATGAAAAAAATGATGAAGACCATGTCCAAAATGGGAAAGATGGGCCGGGCTCTTCAAGGATTAAAAAATTTACCGATTGGTAAGTAACATTATATATACACAACTCACTGGAGAACAACATTGATTAGAATTAGACTTCAAAAGAAAGGACGTAAAAAACGACCAATCTTTCATATTGTAGTTGCAGACAGCAAAGTTGCTCGTGATGGAAGAATCATTGAGCAGGTAGGCCGTTATGACAACGTAACTGAGAAAAAAGAAGTGGTACTCAACGAAGACCGCATTCTTTACTGGTTAGATACCGGAGCTCAACCATCCGACACTGTACGCAAGATCCTCAGAAACGAAGGTGTTCTTTACAAGCGTCATTTGATGATGTGGGGAAAAAGCGAAGAAGAGATTGAAACAGCACTTGCTGAGTGGAAATCTTACCGTGACTCAAAAGGAGACGACAGCGATTCCCGTAAAGACAAGCACAAGGACGTTCTTGCTGCAGAAGAAAAAGAATTTAAAGATCAGGTTCAGAAAAAAGCGGCTAAAGCAGCTGTTGAATTAGAAACTGAGTCTTCTGATGAAGAAACAGCTACTGAAGAGACAGAAGCTACAGCTGAAACTGAAGTGGCTGAAGAAGCTGCAACAGAAGAAACTACTGACGAAGCTCCCGCTGAAGAGGAAGTTGTTGAAGAAACAGCTCCTGAAGCAGAAGTTGAAGCAAAAGAAGCTGCTGAAGAAGTAGAAGAAAATATTGCTGAAGCTACTGAAGAGCCTGCTACCGAAGAAGCAACTGTTGAAGAAACAGAAGACGCTCCGGCTGAAGAAGAAAAAGAAGAAGTTGCTGAAGAGCCAAAAGCTGAAGCAAGTTCAACTCAAACTTCTGATGACATGACTGCTAAAGAAGCTATCGATCATATCAGAGATACTGATCTTGATGCATTAAAAGGGTTTATTTCTGACGACGAGTCAAGAAAAACCGTTATTGCAGCATGGGAAAGCAAACAATCTGAAGGATAATTTAATCCGGCTCCTATGAATCAGGAAGCCAATATACAACCATTTACTTTAGTCGGGCGCGTAGATCGCTCGCACGGACTTGACGGCGAAGTTAAAATCATTTTTGAGTTTGACGATCCCGAAATCCTGAATGAAATAACTGTTGTGTATTTGCGGAACGAAAGGGGCGACTACTTCCCTACCCGAATTAAAGATGTTCGGACTGAGGAAAAAAGAAATGAAATTTCGTTCTTTGTACATTTTGAACATATCGCTGATCGCACAGCGGCAGAAGAATTAAAAAATTCAGGCGTATATCTGGAAACAGATCTGGCCAACACTTTAATTCCTGACGTTGAAGAAACAAACAGCTTGCTTCACTTTGATGTTTACAACACAAATGGTGAGCACATCGGAATAGTAATGGACATCATCGAGAACTCCATGCAGTCTATTCTGAATGTTTCTTCAAAAAACGGTTCTCTTCTTATTCCTAATGTTAGCCACTATGTGGTTAAGGAAAATTTTGAAGAAGAATCTGTCATCTGCCAAAACCTGGAAGAACTCGGAGAACTTTAGAAATGAGAATTGATATCATATCTGCAGTTCCGGGATTACTTACAGGTCCGCTGGAAAATAGTATTGTGCAACGCGCCAAAGAAAAAGGCTTGGTTGAGATCTTTGTTCATGATCTTCGGGATTACACAGAAGACAAACACAACAAGATTGATGACTACCCTTATGGAGGCGAACCGGGCATGGTGCTGACACCACAACCGATCTTCAGCTGTATAGACCATCTGACTTCTGAAAGGAAATACGATGAAATTATCTTTACGGCTCCTGATGGAGAGGTGTTTAACCAGGAAGAGGCCAACAAGCTGTCACTTTTAAAAAACGTGATCATATTGTGCGGCCACTATAAAGGAATCGATCAGCGAGTTAGAGATGCATTAATCACCAAAGAATATACCATTGGTGATTACGTGCTTTCAGGAGGGGAACTTCCCGCTATGGTTATTACTGATGCTTTGGTTAGATTGATACCGAATGCCATTGGAGATGCCGGAAGCGCATTAAGCGATTCGTTTCAGGATGGATTACTTGAAGCTCCCATTTATACCCGACCGGCCGAGTTCAAAGGAATGAATGTTCCTGAGGTCTTAAGATCAGGCGATCATAAAAAGATCGAAGCGTGGAAAAGCGAGCAATCTCTTGCAAAAACAAAAGAACGAAGAAAAGATTTGTACGAAAAATTTAAGAAAGATTATTAACGGCTGATTAGTCAGCAAAGAAACAGAATCATGGATAAGCTAAAACTTGTAGAACAAACGATAGTTAATGACGACATCGCTCAATTCACCGCCGGTGATACAGTGAATGTTCACTACCGTGTACGTGAAGGAGAAAAAGAACGTATTCAGCAGTACGAAGGTGTTGTATTGAATGAGCGTGGAAGCGGAGCTAATAAAACGTTTACCGTTCGTAAAATAAGCAGCAACGTTGGTGTTGAGCGTATTTTCCCTCTTTACTCTCCTTTTATTGCAAAGATCGAAGTTAAAAAACGCGGGAGTGTAAGACGTTCTAAACTATTTTATCTGCGTGAACTAAGAGGTAAAGCTGCTCGTATTAAGGAGCGCGGACAGGAAAGCAAAAAGAAGTAACATTCTCTTTTTAAGAACCGGACTCGGGCTTCAAATACAGGAAGCCCGTTTCTTCTTTTTTAAAACTAAATTTATTTAGATGAATATTATTCTTTTTGGACCTCCTGGTGCCGGAAAAGGCACGCAAGCGAAATTACTTCAGGACAAATACTCAATACCTCACCTTTCAACCGGTGATATATTTAGAACTGCGATAAAAAACCAGACTCCTCTTGGCGTTAAGGTTAAATCTATTCTTGACTCAGGTCAGTTGGTTCCGGATGAAACCGTGGTTGATCTTGTGGCGGATGAGCTTAAAGACCCTAAATATGATAGCGGGTTTATCCTTGACGGTTTTCCAAGAACGGTTCCTCAGGCAGAAGCTTTTGATGAGATCGCGGAAAACCAGAACAAAGCTATTGATGCCTTTGTGGTTCTTACTGTTCCCGAGAAGGAGTTGATCTCCAGAATTCTTTCAAGAGGACAGGGAAGAACTGATGATACCGAGGAAAAGATCAAAACCCGTTTAGAGGTTTATCACGAAGAAACAGAGCCGGTGCAAAATCACTACTCTTCAAAAGGTGTTGTTAAAGAAATTGATGGCATAGGAACCATTGATGAAATCTTTGAGCGCATTACTTCTTCGTTAAAGTAATTATTTAAAAGCCATCACTAAGTGATGGCTTTTTTTATTCGTCCTTAAGTTGTTTTATCATAATTCTGGTTTCAGGAACCGCCCCTTTTGATATTGTAAACTGAAGGCCTCCTAAATAATCGGAAAGTACCTCGAGCTCTTCGGCGTACCATTTTTTAAATTCCCTTTCATTTCCTTCTCCGTAGATCAAAAACTTCCTTGTTTCTGCTTCCAGAATATCGACTCTTTTTTCGATAACAGAGATCAGATTCGAACCGCGGTCAAGACTGGAAAGATATTCTTTTCCGATAGTTGTGAAGTTTTCCGACTCGAATCCTGATCTAACTATCAGCATGTTATTAGTGAAATCGATAGATCTGTTTAGCGATATCTCGTAATCCGGATTGTTGGCTAATTCACTTCTTAAACTGTCAACTTCTTCCTTTGCAGAAACAGCTTTGGCATAAAGATCATCCAGATTCAACAGAAACGTTTCATAATAATTGACCCTGTTCCTTCTTTCCACTGCTTCTTCTCGTAAAGTTGTTAAATAGAAAGCGCCATAAACCCCAATAAATACAACTAATAGTTCAAGTAAGAGAAATTTCCAGCTTCGGTTTTGAATGATTTTTTTCATGCGAATAGATTAAAAGATAGACAATCCTGTTTTTGTAGTTAGTCTTTCCAGAACCTCCATTCCCAGAACCGAATTTCCGGCTTTATTTAGCTTTGGGCTCCATACAGCAACACTGTAGTGTTCCGGAAAAACTGCCACAATTCCTCCACCAACGCCACTTTTTCCGGGCAGACCTACTTTAAAAGTAAACTCCCCTGCCTGATCATAAAAACCACAGGTAAGCAAAATTGCACTTAATCTTTTTGACTGAGAAGCATTCAGAATTCGTTCATCGGTTACAAAATGTTTTCCATGATTTGCGTAGAGCAAAAAGGTTTGCGCAAGCTCTTTACAACTCATTTCAATCGAGCACATATAGAAATAAAAATCCAGAACATCTTCCACAAGATTTTCAATGTTGCCGAATGACTTCATAAGACTGGCGAGTGCTACATTTCTGTATCCCGTTTCTTTCTCGGACTCAGCTACCTTTTTATTAAAACCAATGCTTGGGTTGCCCGACAGCTTTTGTACAAACTCGAGAAATTCCTGTTTTGGGTTATGAAGATTAGAGATCAGTATATCACAAATAACAAGTGCTCCCGCATTTATAAGTGGGTTTCTTGGAATACCTGATTCATATTCTAATTGAACCAAAGAATTGAATGGGTTTCCAGAGGGCTCAACACCAACTCTTTTCCACAACTTCTCTCCCAACATCGGATACGCCATTGTGAGCGCAAATACTTTACTTATGCTTTGAATGGAAAATCGTTCGTCACTTTGACCGATAGCAAAGTTTCCTTTTTCCAGACTACAAAGATGTATGCCAAAACTATCTTCTTTTACATCAGCAAGTTCCGGTATATAGTTTGCTACTTTGCCCCCAAACTTCTCTTTGTTCAGCTCCGAATCTATCTCATTAAGTATCTTTTGATAATCCATTAATTTATAACATAGTTTTTAGCCAATTCCAGAAACTCTTTCACTTCCTGTTTTTGCCATTTTTTATCTTCACCGAATTCTTCAGCTAATATCTCCGCAACCTTTGGCGCCACTTCAATTGCAGCTTCCGCATCTAACAACAGGGCCCGGGTTCTTCGGGACAAAAGATCCTCTATGGTTTGAGCCCATTCATTTCTTATCGCCCAAACGATCTCTGCTTTTATATACGGAAGACCCGGATGCAGCTGTTCTTTCATAGAATCATTTTCTTCCATTATTTTTTCAATAGCTACCCTATCTGATCCATACACACTCAACGGGTCGTTCTTATCCACATTTTTTAACCAGCCGTGAATACGTTGATTCTTTGTTTTTGTCTTTTTGAATTCCACACCTGCAACCATTGCCGCCCGATCGATTGTGTCTTCGGCCATTTTTCTATAGGTCGTCCATTTTCCCCCGGCAATTGTAACCAATCCGGATTCAGAAATCTGAATGTGATGACTTCTGGATATTTCAGACGTAGACTTTGACTCCGGTGGTTTCACAAGAGGTCTTAATCCTGCAAAAACACTCTTTACGTCTTTTCTGGTTGGGTCTTTGGTTAAGTACTCTTTCGCATGTTTAAGAATAAAATCTATTTCTTCATCTAATGCTATTGGCTCTAAAGCAGGCTTGTCAATTGGTGTGTCCGTTGTACCTACAAGAGCTTTCCCGTGCCATGGAACAGCAAAAAGAACTCGTCCGTCATCTGTATGAGGAACCATTATAGCTGCGTCTCCGGGTAAAAATTCTTTATCCAGCACCAGATGAATGCCTTGTGCGCACTGAATTATATTTTCGTGTTTCTGGTCATCCATTTTGAGTATGGAATCAGAAAAAATTCCCGTTGCGTTAACAACCGCTCTGGCTTTGATCGTAAATTCTTCTCCATGAATATGATCTCTGGCAACTACGCCATCAATAAATCCTGAATCGCCTTTTATCAATTCATTTACTTTCATATAATTTACCGGAATCGCCCCAAGATCAGCAGCTGTTTGGGCTAAATTGATCGCCAGGCGCGAATCATCAAACTGTCCATCGTAATAAATTACTCCTCCTCTCAATCCTTCCGGCTCCAGTGTTGGGATCTTTTCGAGTACTTCTTCCTTTGAAAGTGTTTTGGATTTTTTGATGCCCAGTTTTCCGGCTAAGGCATCATACACTTTCATTCCAATTCCATAAAACGGACCATTCCACCATTCATAGCTTGGAACTATAAAAGATTGGTGACTCACCAAATGTGGCGCGTTCTGAATAAGCAAGCCCCGTTCATGCAAAGCTTCTATCACCAATGACACATCTCCTTGTTGTAAATAGCGAACCCCACCATGAACCAATTTTGTGCTTCTGCTGGATGTTCCTTTGGCAAAATCAGCCATATCTAGCAACAGGGTTTTATAGCCTCTGTTTGCTGAATCCACAGCACAACCTAAACCTGTTGCTCCTCCTCCAATTATCAGAATATCCCAATAATCGTTGTATTCTCTGATGTGGTTTAGTGATTCTTTTCGGTTCATGAGGCTAAGCTTTTTGCTTTAATTTAGATGATGTAAGTGATTCGGTACGATTCATTTTGGTTATTCAAATTTTAGATAGAAAATTAAATTTAGCCCTTACATAAGATCCCGAAATAAATTCGGGATGACGATCTTTCTTGAAAACAATACTAATTCAAAATTCATCATTTAGAATTAGTAATTATTTAAACCCAATTCTTACTCTTCTCTACCGCCTGATTCCATTTTTCTAACAACCTTTCTTTCTCTGATGTTTTCATTTCCGGCTCAAACCTTGCATCAATTTCCCATTTCTTTTGTAGTTCATCCGTGCTTTTCCAGAAACCGACAGCTAGTCCTGCTAAATATGCGGCCCCAAGTGCTGTAGTTTCGGTTACTTTTGGTCTCACGATCGGAATTCCCAGAATATCAGACTGAAACTGCATGAGTGTTTTATTTACAGAAGCTCCGCCATCAACCCGGAGCTCTTTAATTGAAATTCCAGAATCTGCTTCCATTGCCGTCAGCACATCTTTCACTTGAAATGCGATTCCTTCCAGGGCAGCTCTTGCTATGTGACCGGCAGTTGCTCCGCGCGTTAACCCATACATGGCTCCGCGCGCTTTTTGATCCCAATGCGGAGCGCCAAGCCCTGCAAAAGCGGGAACCAGATACACGCCTCCATTATCTTTTTCTGTCAAGGCCAGTTTTTCCACATCTGCTGAAGATTCAATAATTCCCAACCCGTCTCTTAGCCACTGAACCAATGCTCCTGCAATAAATATTGAACCTTCCAAAGCATAGGTCGTCTCACCGTTCATCTGCCAACCGATCGTCGTTAACAGGTTGTTCTCAGAAGTAATAGCTTTTTCACCCGTGTTGAACATGATAAAAGAACCTGTTCCATACGTATTCTTAAGCATTCCGGGCTCAAGACACATTTGTCCAAACAGTGCCGCCTGCTGATCTCCGGCTATTCCTGTAATTGGAATTCCACTTTCAAAACAATCCAGTTCTGCTGCTGCAATTTCTCCGCTTGATGAACAAACATTCGGTAACATATTTTCCGGTATGTCCATTAGCTCCAAAAGTTCTGTATCCCATTCTTTATCATGGATATTGAAAAGAAGTGTGCGTGAAGCATTTGTAATATCCGTAACGTTCTTTTTTCCTTTAGTAAGATTCCATATCAGCCAGCAATCTATAGTTCCGAAAGCAAGTTTCCCTTCTTCTGCTTTTTGTCGGGCTCCATCAACATTATCGAGAATCCACTTAAGCTTCGTACCTGAGAAATAGCTATCTAAAACGAGTCCCGTTTTTTGCTGTATTTTATCTAACCATCCTTCATTCCTAAGCTCATCACAGTAATCTGATGTTCTTCGGTCTTGCCAGACTATAGCGTTATAAACCGGTTCTCCTGTTTCCTTATCCCAAACGACTGTGGTTTCTCTTTGGTTGGTGATGCCTATCGCGGCAATTGTTTTCCCGCCTTCAGCATATTTTGAAACGACTTCTTCAATTACTTCTTTTTGGGTGTTCCAAATCTCCTCTGGATCATGTTCTACCCAGCCATCTTTAGGAAAATGTTGTTTGAATTCTTTTTGGGCGACATGTTCAACTTCCCCTTTTTTATTGAAAAGAATTGCTCTGGAACTGGTTGTTCCCTGATCTATGGATAGGATGTATTCTTTAGCCATGAAGAAAACATAATGCTATTTTTGTTTTTCTTCTGCTTTATTTTGCAGCCACTTAAAAGCCTGGTCTTTATCTACAAAAATCTTAGAAACCAATCCATTATTACTGGCAACCGTTTCCCAGAATTTCCAATAATCTAATTTTGAGCCTTCAACGAAAAGTGCGGCGATAACGGATTTGTGTTTAATATTTAGTTTTTCATTTTTTTTTGGATCAAAAAACTCCATCACCTGCAGTACACCTGCGTCCAACTCAACTTTACTTAAATCCTTTAATAATTGATAGCCAAGGTTATGTGCTTTTTCCCGGCTTTTGGAGCTTATTTCTATTGCAGACTCCAAATTCAACATCCCTGTTCCAACAACTTCCAGTATCTCTATTTCATCGTGGCTTTTGAATTCAAGCTCATACATTACAACCCCAATTATTAATGCTTACATCAATAAACTAAATTTTATATCTACCGCAAAGCTTTTTATTCGGGTATACCGTCTAAACAGATTTAGCCAATGCATTTCTGAATGCTCTGGCTCCAATTTCCACCAACTGCTTTGATTTGTAGAATTCAAAAGTATCGCAGGTGTCTCTGGGCACTTCGACTAAAATATCCGGCTTGTAATGTTCTATCATTAATTCTGTAAGTCGGTCTTGTGTAAAGCTGAAAGTACTTTCCATGAGCTCAAACAGTGAAAATGATTCCTTTTTTCTTTCTTCGTGGTTTTGTGCAAACTCTTTTATGGAATCCGGAAGGATGTTTTCGAACCAATACTTTTTACGTTGTTTCTTTTCTTCTTTGATCAATAAATCCTCTACAATGGTTCTGGAATTTATATCCACTGCTACAATGATGGCGTCATCTCTTTTTTGAACCAGGTTTATGGGCAAAGGATTTAAAACACCGCCATCCACCAAGACAAGTTCTTCATCATCAATAGGAGTAAAAATTCCGGGAATAGAAACCGACGCTCTCAAGGCTTTAAAAAGGTCTCCTTCTTTAAAATGAACTTCTTTATGATGTTTCATATCGGTTGCAACCGCTGTAAAAGGAATTTTAAAATCTTCTATTTTCTGTTGTCCGGTAACCTCGATATGTTTTCCGAACAGTTTTTCTCCTTTTACAAAACCCTGAGAAGTAAATGTGAAATCCAACAGATCAAATACGCCTTTTTTGGTGAGACTCAGCATCCATTTTTTGTATTCAGATAACTGGCCTGCACAGTAAATTCCTCCAACAACCGCACCCATTGAGCAGCCAATTACTTCTATGATCTCGTAGCCTTCTTTTTCGAGTTCTTCAATAACACCAATATGCGCAACTCCTCTGGCTCCTCCGGAACCTAATACAAGATGTACTTTCTTCTTCTCTGATCTCATCCTACAACCTGACTCTCTTTATTTCAAAAAATTTCTAGTTCTTACAACCCGATTCTTTCTCAGCTAATTTAACTAATTCCCAATACGGTGGTTTATATCCGTTTTCTTCGATAAATGAATCAACAGCTGTTGAGGTTTTCTCTTTCAACTCTTTATGTCTTTGTATAAAGGCATCACTTTTCAACGCTTGGGTTGCACTCATTCCTTCGGGAATCGGTCCTTCCGATTCAAACTGATTTTTGATCCAACTGTTTCCTTTCATAATCCTTGCAAAAGGAAGCATCCGCGGATTGAATTCGATTTCTTCTCCTTGTTCGGCACACACAAGCATGGCGTCTATTACCGCGTTGTATAAATGATCATCAAACAAGCTTTCAGCGCTTCTCCACTCAGCCACTACCGAAAGTTGTGGATCGTATTCTAAGTCTGACGGCATTTGTGTTACAAAATTCTCGACGCCAAAAGTGTTCAGTAATTTCACAACCCCATTAGATGATATGGTTGATTCTGATTCCCACAATTGAATTCCATTATTTTTGTACGCATATGATCCCACTTCAGAACAAAACATAGCTTCCGGATCATAAAAATTCATTTTGAAATCGTAGGGAATGTGTCGTTGTTGAACTTCTTCAAACATTTCTTTAGCAGCTATATGAGGAAGCATCGGGTTTTCCTTTATTTCGGAAAGATCAGCTCTGGGACGTAAAACCATAAACCGAAGCTTTCGGTCTTTGATGTATTCTTCCAGCGTAGCGATAGCAACACCTCTTTCTATATGTGCCTCTATCAAATAAGGAATATTTGTTCCTTCCTCTACATAGATCAGAGCAACGTGCGAAAAGTTTCCGGGATAATCATTTCCCCTTGAAATAAGCGCTGAGACTTCCGCTCCTCCTCGTGATACCAACAGATCTCCACTGTGAACTTTTATTCCCAGAATATTTGTAGATGGCGTTTGTGATTCCTCTTCCTTCACATACAAAACCGGATCAATAGGCTCTTCTGATTGCAATAAAACTTCTTCGACTGTTGCACGCATTCCGTACAGAGTTTTGTAAAGAATATCTCTGGATTCTTTTTCTGATATATCCCATTTCGCAGACAGATCTTTGATCACTTTTCGTGCTCTGTTATATACCTCAAAAAACTCTGGATTTTGTACTTCCTGTGCAGCAATAATCGGAGCCAGCTCAAAGAAACTCAGGAGCAGTTCATCAAAAATTACATCATCCGGTTTGGGTTCTCTGTTTTCAATTTCATCAACAATTGAGAACAGATCAGAAATGAGAGCTTCAATAACTCCGGGTGTAATTATCTCTTTATCCGCTTTTGCTTCAGCAAATTTACTTTCCAGAAAATCCCATCGTTCATCCTGATCCCAAATAAAAGGAGTGGAATTACCTTCGCTTTCAATGTTGATGGTGGAATTGTCGGGAATCAGTAATAATCCGTAGAGAATGATAATTCCCAGAAGGGCGATGCTAAGTTTCTTTTTCATGGATAGAATTTAGCGAAAGTAATTATAATTCATGAAGAAGTTTTGGTCATCTCGTGATGAATGTCCCTGATTCAGATTTATAATTAAGCCAAAAGCTAATTCATAAATCCGGGCATCCCTCGGATTCAATCGAGAACCATCGATTGAATCATCTCCCTTCGAAGGGAGAATTACTTTAATATCTTCATTATCCCATCCTTAACCCCAACCAAGCTCTCCACATCATTAAAGTGCTCAATTCCTTCTCCCATTACAAATAAAGGGACTTCATTTCGTGTATGAGTTTTAACTGACAGATCTTCCAGGTTTCCGTGATCGCTGGTTATTACCAACACATCTTCGCTTCTTTTATGTATGATGATATGTAGCAGAAACTCATCCAGTGGTTGGAGTACTCTTCGGGCATCATCAATACTTTTGTTATGGCCGGCTTTGTCAGTAAGATAATATTCGTACAAAACCAGATCATGATCCGGAACAACATTCAGTAATCTTTTGGCTGCATCCGTAGCTGTTATCTTTGGAATATTTATATCCAGTTTTTCTCGCCAGGCATTTTGGACGATCTCTGCAGTCAGTGCTTTTTCTGCCAGAATATCATCAGTAGAATTCAAATGCATTTCAGCACTTTTGGTCATGAGTGTTGTACAGCTCCATCTGTTTCTCCGATTTGCGTGCTCAAAGAAAATAGGAGGATATGCATTCATGAAATATGGTTTCTTTCCCACTTCTTTAGCCGCCTGAAAAACACTCTGCTCTTTCAGTAAATGCTTTATTCCTGAATGTGGAAATGGACCAAAATGCTTTCCTATCACTTTAGATGCATTTTCACCGGTGAACAAAGTTGTCTGACCGGTTCCACTTTGGGGAAGTCCTTCTACATCAAGATTGGCATCTATCGCTTTATATAATTGATTTGAAGAACGAACTCCTTTTCCGTTCTTAAAAAAATTCTCTCCCGAAAGGATCTGAAAACTTTCATAAGAATCTATGAGGAAAGGATTTTCTTTGCCTTCATTCCCTATTCCAACTCCATCAATAAAAATGAAAATTACAGCCAAATCACTTCTCCAATATCAGTGTAACAGGACCATCGTTTATTAATTCAATATCCATCATAGCACCAAACTTTCCGGTTTGAATATTTAGATCTGAATGTTCTTTAAAGTAAGAGATCATTTCCTCGTACATCGGTTCTGCTTTATCCGGTTTGGCTGCTTCTATAAAACTGGGTCGAGTTCCCTTTTTTGCATTACCATATAAAGTGAATTGTGACACTACTAAAAGTCCTCCACCTACATCACTGACCGAAAGATTCATTTTTTCGTCTTTATCTTCAAATATCCGCAGCTTCAGGATCTTCTTACACATCCATTCCAGTTGTTCTTTAGTGTCATCCTGATGGATTCCCACCAGCAATAATAAACCCTCTTCGATAGCTCCGGTAATTTCATTTCCGACGGTTACTGATGCAGATTTTACGCGCTGAATTACAACTTTCATATACTAGAATTATGTGGATTACTATGTGGAATACTTACTAACAAAAACTGGATAACTAAAATCGTTCAAAGTTCTCAACAAGTTTCCACAATTTGTTCACCTAATCAACATTCAAAAAGAATAACTTTTGCTGTTGAACAGCTTCAGCTGATTTATATGTACAATACAGATACACTTGTTGATAACGAAAAATATCAGTTTATAAATTACTGTTTTTTATAAGAAATATATCAACATTAATATCCACAAAGTTTTGTCAAGCGATGTAGAGAAAAAGAATAACTTTGTTATCCACAAATCCACACTCTCTACTACTATATATTAAATTTATAAATCTCATTTTATTTGTCTTTTAGGATGTGGATAAGAAGTGAGAAAAAGGATTCTCAAAGAGTTTTATAAGAACGTATATTTAAGCAATAAAAAATTCCTGATCTCATGGATAAAAGATACCCTATTGGAAATTTTGATTACGAGAAAGATCACGATCTAAATGATACAGAAATGTACATCAATGAGATCAAAGAACTTCCTTCAAAAGTAAGAGCTCTTGTTTCAGAATTATCAGAAGAACAATTGAATACTCCGTACAGAGAAAATGGTTGGACTCCCGTTCAGGTTATCCATCATTTGGGAGACAGCCACCTTAATTCATTGTGCAGATTCAAACTTGCTATGACAGAAGAAAATCCTACAATTCGTCCCTACAATGAAGCTGCCTGGGCTGTTTTAGGTGATTATGAGTTGATGAGTGTTGAAGAAGGATTGAATTTTCTGGAAGCAGTTCATTTGAAATGGGTTGCTATCTTTAAAACAATTAAAAAAGATGATTGGAAGCGAACGTTTCAGCATCCTGAATCAGGAATTAATTATAAACTTATAAATGCCTTAGCGATGTATGCCTGGCATGGAAATCATCACTTAGCTCATATTGAGTTGGTAAGAAATTAAAGCTAAACAAGGAAACACTCCCCGGAATCAGTTCAGAACTGTGAACTGATTCATCCCCTCTCGAGAGGGGATTTAAATACATAAAAAAATGACAAAAAAGACATTCACATACAAAGATTCAGGCGTAGATATCAAAGCCGGAGAAGAGCTTGTTAATTCCATAAAAGGAGTAGTTAAAGAGACTCATGGTCCTGCAGTGCTTTCCAACATTGGTGGTTTTGGTGGATTTTTTAAACCGGATATGGGAGCGTTTAAAAATCCTGTATTTGTAAGTTCTGTGGATGGCGTTGGAACCAAATTGATTGTGGCGTTCAAAGCTGGAAAATATGATACAGTTGGACAAGATCTGGTAAATCATTGTGTGAATGATATAGCGGTTTGTGGGGCGACTCCTCTGTTCTTTCTGGATTATTTCTCTACAGGAAAACTTGAGCAAAATGTGGGTTACGATGTGATCAAAGGATTTGCAACGGCCTGCAAGGAAAATAATGTAGCTTTGATAGGTGGAGAAACTGCTGAGATGCCTGATATTTACGGAGAAGGTGAATTCGATCTGGCCGGAACCATTGTAGGTATTGTGGATGAAGACAAAGTGATCAACGGTACAGGAATTGAAAAAGGAGATGTTCTTCTTGGATTCAAAAGCTCAGGTTTACACACGAACGGATATTCACTCGCCAGAAAAGTGTTATTCAGTGAATACGATGTAAACGATCATGTGGATGAACTTGGATGTACCGTTGCAGAAGAATTATTGCAGGTTCATCGATCTTATTTAGGTTTGATATCAGAGTTAAAAGAAATGGATGGAGTAAATGGTTTTTCTCACATTACCGGTGGTGGAATGGTTGGAAACACCAAACGAATTTTACCGGAAGGATTGGCTTTAGATATTAACTGGGAAGGCTGGGAGCGTCCTGCGGTTTACAAACTGATTCAGGAAATTGGAAATGTACCTGAAGAAGATATGCAAGCAACGTTTAATCTAGGAATTGGATTAGTTTGTGTGGTTTCTGCAGATAAAATAGCGGACGTAAAAGCAAAAGCTGAAAGTTTAGGAGAAGAAGTTTTTGAGGTGGGTTCTGTAATTAAGGATTAAAAATTAAGAATGAAATATCTATCTCTGTCAATATTTCTTCTTTTTTGTTCCTGTTTTCTCATTCCAAAAGAAGGTCAGTTTGATATTTATAATCCTCATGAAGAAGATTATTACTTAAAAGTTCATCAAGGCAATGAAGCTGTATTTGAACAAAGTTTGAGTGATAGTTCTTTGAATGAAGCAATATTGTTAGCTCCCGGGGAATCATATTTATTCAAATTAAAAAAGCCTTATAAGGATTCAGATGGAATAACATTCAAAAGTTTTTCTACCAAAAAGAACGAATATGATGAGTATGAACTAATCGAAATCTCAAGTACTACGGTAAAATTTATGAGAAAGAGTTTTTGGACGGATTGGGAACTTTAATATCATTTCAATGGTCAGCTTTATGATTTAGAAAAAGTTTCCAACTACACAGACCTTTAGAATTATTGGCGAAACAAGAACGCAATGAAATCGACGGCTCCGAAGGAGCAATCATTACACTCAGGCTGATTCGTGAATATGTATCATACGGAGGAAGACCTTTTGTAATGATTAGTCGATGCAATGGAGTTCGCGCCAATAATTCTTCTCGGGAGCTTTTGGTACTTTTGACGGTACAAAATTACATATAACCAAAGAACCGAATCCTATAAAAAGACTCTGCCTGACCGGCAACCAGATTTCCAAGGGAGATTTATTTTATTCCGGTGCTATACAATCCAATCATTTGCAATGATTTGCCTTGGATATGAAAGGCTGGCTCGGAGATTTCTTTTGAGGATATATTTTTGAACCCAACTTCAGCAAGCAAACTTTCTACTTCATTTTTTGTGTACTTGTTAAATCCATATTTCGATACTTCTAGGTTGTCCAATACTTTTTTGGGTCGGTACGCAATCAGTATTTTACCATTAGGATTTAATACTCTATATAGTTCACGGGCATTTTTTGATAGATCAGGCCAAAAATAAATAGTGTTCGTGGTTGTTATATAATCAATACTATTATCTTTAAAAGGTAGATTTTCGATCGAACCTTTAATGAAAGATACTTTTCCTGAATCGATTAATTTTTGATTTAATCGCACAGCTTCATCAACCATTGTCTGGGAAAAATCCAATCCTATATATTCTAAATTGTGATTCAAGCCCATTAAATACTTGGTAAAGAAACCGTTTCCCATTCCAATTTCTAAAATTAAACTATTAGGTTTGGGTTTAAGCAGCTTATATGAGTTTAGACATAGATGCTGATTGCCTTTATTCATTTGTTTGGCGACTTCTTTACCATTCTTTCCTGAAGGTTGCCGTAGATGTTTTGCAATTTCTTGCATGGAAAGGTCACTCATAGCCATTTTTATTGAAACATTAAAACTAATATGATTATAAGTGGATTAATTACCAAGGTTAGATATCAGTGGTAATCAAAAAAATTAACAAATCAGCCATCCTGATGTTAAAACCCTATAAAGCCCGGTCTTAAATTTAGTATCCCGTTGATTAATGGATAGTTTTCGGATAATTAAACTATTCACAAAGAAATTATTTTTTTAATGAACATTTTAAAGAGAGTTAAAGCACTCATTTTATCACTAATTATTTGCAGTACAGCAGTAGTGGCTCAAAATATGCCAATGCCACAAATTGCTCCTGCTGATTCAGTATCAGATTCTGAACTGGAACAATTTGTAATAATAGCACAGGAACTCCAGGGAATACGAATGGAACTGGATAGTCTGGTTGTTGCCAAGTTAGAAGAAGAGGGAATGTCTACAGCAAGATTTCAGGAAATAATGCAGAGCAAGCAAAACCCTGAAGGCGAAGAAATAGAACTTACTACTAAAGAAGAAGAAACAGTCGCGAATATGCAGAGCTTTTTACAACAAGCAAGTATGAGCGCTCAAAAACAACAAATGCAATCAATTCAGGAATCTGAGATGTCTGCACAACGGTTTCAAAGTATAGCTCAGGCAATGCAATCCGACAAAGATCTGGCTATGAGAATGCAAACAATAGCTATGGAGATGGAGTCGAACTAGAAAAGAAGTCTGATGATCGTCTCCCTTCAAAGGGAGACGAATATTAGCGCAAATCAAAAAGTTCAATGAATCATTGATCCTTAATCAGCATACATTTGAATAAACCGCTCTTCCGCTTCGGTCTCACCTATTAAAACAAGTTCGCTGTTTTCCGGAATAGGATCTGTAGGATCAGGATTGATTATCTGTTCCCCATCTCTGGTATAGGCAATTACATTACATCCGGTGTTGTGACGGATGTCTGCTTCTATGATCGTTTTACCCGCAATCTTAGAAGGAGTTTTTAAACTGAATACATTCAGTCCCTCGGCGATCATGATAATATCGTTCTCTTCATAAATATTGAAGATGGCGTTAGCTCCCATCGTAGCGTATGACATCACAAAATCTGCTCCGGCGCGGTGTAACGAACTCACATTTCTTTCCAGAGTGGAACGGGCAACAATGTGAATATTTGGGCGAAGGTGGCGACAGTAAATAGTGAGATAAATATTAATATCATCCTGATTGGTACTGATTATGACACTGTGAGCCTTGTCAATTCCGGCCTTTTTCAGTGTGTTGATATCGTTGGCGTCTCCAAGAATGAAATTCTTTTCATTTAGAATTCGGTCAGGATTCTTATCAACAATTTTGAATTTGATATTACGACGCTTTAAGTGATAGGCCGCAGCTCTACCAACACGTCCACCACCAATTATGATAACAGGCTCTTCACTTATGGCATAGATACCAAATAACTCATCATATCTGCGAAGTTGATCCACAGAACCTGCCATCATGATCACACTTTGTTCACTAATTACAGTATCCGGGTGAGAGCCGAGAAAATGTCCCCGCTCCCAAATACCAACAATATTGATTCCAAGTTTTTCCCTGAGTTGTGATTCACGAAGTGTTTTTCCAACAAGCGGAGTATCGTAAGCAGTGGCTTCAGCAATTACAATATCTCCAAGCCTTCCAATGGTATGAACACGGGCATCCTGACCAAGAACTCGCCTCGATAAAGCCCTTCCGAGAAGATTTCCCATGTGAAGTACATGATCACAACCGGCCAGTTTCAGAATATCAATAGAATCGTGTGAATTGGCAGTAGCTATAATTTTAATATGCTCGCTGTTTTCTCTTACAGTGTGAGCTACGTTGGTATTAAACATATCAGAACCATTCGCAACCACCATTGCCGCCTGATGAATTTGTAGCTTTTGATATGTTTCGGGATTGTCAGGTTCACCAACCATAACCCTATATCCGTCGTCGAACAATTCCAGAGCTTCTGTCAGGTCTTGAACCAAAAGCACATATTCCTTGTGGTACTGCTTAAGTTTTTCGACAAGGGCTTTTGTAATAGGATCAAAACTGGCTATAACCACATGGTTTTTTGTAGTTGGGGGAAGTTCTTTGGGAGCTCTTGCGCGCGATTGAGCCTCCATCCACGGAGCATAAAAGAATTCTATGAACGTAAAGGGCAACATGATCAACAAAACGATAATACCTGAACCCAGAACCACCATGGAAAAGAAACGACCAAGGTCGGACGTAAAGGTGATATCACCAAAACCCAATGTACTCATGGTTACCAGAGTCCAGTAAAACCCTGTCATCCAGCTGTGTTGCTGACCTTCTCTTTCCATAATCATATGGAAAAGGACTCCATAAATGGTGATGAGAAGAAAAAGGATACCAAGAAACTTAAGAAGGCGGGCTATATTTACCTTCGTGTTCTTATTAGAAATAAAGTAAGAGATCTGTGATGAAAAAAACTTCATGTAGAAAGATAGTTTGTCTTAGGCTAATAAAGACAAAAAAATCTACAAATTTAATTCCAGCTGAAAATTAAATGAATAAAATTAATTAGAGAGCAAAGGAGTACGAGAATCATTTTCAAACTGATCACAAAAGTAAGATTCCGAAGTCCATTCATTCTTAAAAAGATGTGGAAGTGTTTTTATTTCCATCACCACAGAAAATTCATTTGAAGAACGCTCGCAAAGTTTATTAAAAAGGTGAAGATAAACCTCCTCTTCTGAGTAGAAAGGAACATTTATTTCTGAATAAGTATAGGAATGAACAGAGATTTTGTTTTCATCATCGAATTTAGAAAGGGTTTTTGACTTAAAGTTCGTTTTAAAATCTTCATCAACATAAAGGAAGGCTTTGGCAGTTTTACCTGAATAGAGATTGAAAGATGGATATCCCGGCCAGAGATTGATAAAGTTTGCAGCGGGAAAGATCAGGAATATAAAAACAGCAAAGCTTTTAAAAACAGAAGGGTTACTAAAAAGATGAATGGGGTCTTTATTCCAAAAAAAGAAAACCAACAGGATCATCATTGTAAGATTCCAGGGTATGATGACCGTATTGTATGTAAAAAAGCCGAAAAAGACTTCATAAAGAATTAAAAAGTGCATACCCAGAAGTAACAAAACTGAAAACTTTCTTGTTGAAATAAAGATCAATCCTATTCCTAGAAAAGCTTCAATTAAAGGAATTAAGTAACTCATCAGGCCAAGATCAGGGACAACGAGGTGAGGAAGTGTATTTGTTATAAAGCCGGCATTAACTTTATGAATACCGGACCAGAAATAGATACCAATAAAAGCAATGCGGAATAAAGTCAGTAAGGTTTTTTCTGTGATCATCTTACAACGACTAAAGAAAATAAAAATCAAAAGAAGAGAGAATATATAAACCCAGGGCTGCCATCGATTATAGTCCTGAAGGCATAAAATCAAAATCAGAAATAGAAAAAGAAATAAAGAATGAGTTGAGAATTTGAAATCAAAAACAGAAAGTAACCCGGAAACAAAAAACAGGCTTAGTAAAGAAAAATGAAGCACACCTCCGGTTACAAAAGAATCAAAGACCGGGAGAATTGGAAATAGTCTGTCGTTTGTCCAAAGAGGAAAACAAACAAGAATACTTACAAAAAATGAGAAAATAAGTATTATCTGCAGTTTGCGGTTCCACCCTTTTCTAAGATCCATCAATTAAATAAAGATAAAAGGGTTACTTAATTGCAAAAACAACATCGGTGACATTTGCATCTTCTGCAGTTTCCTGAGGATTTGTAATGTAATGTTCCCAAGGATGGATACCTCTTTTTTGTTTAAACTCTTTTCCTCTGGCCATGCCCATCATTGTTGACCAGGCGTTACCAAGATGATCATATTTTCCGGTATGACGAAGTGTATAAATTCTTGTGGCAGGAATTTCTCCGGATATAAAACCATCAGGAAGATCTTCTGGAACAGATGTTACCCCAACACAAGCTGTATAACTTGCCTTTCTTTTTACAATATCCCAATCGTGATAAATAGAATAAGCCTGTTCTGATGCAAGCTCTACATTTTCCTTCATGAACTGTTCCAGCTTACCAAAATCTTCGGGCATAGCCTCATCCATTTTATCAATGTCACAAGTTGTTTTAACGCCTATATATTTAGTGCCGGGGAAATCAGATTCACCCATCCAGTCCAAGTTAGATTTTACTTCTCCTTCTTCAATATAATCCTTAAGCATGTTCAAGCCTCTTTCATAGT
Source organism: uncultured Balneola sp. (assembly GCA_913058495.1). Classification (GTDB taxonomy): domain Bacteria; phylum Bacteroidota; class Rhodothermia; order Balneolales; family Balneolaceae; genus Balneola. The sequence goes on from CAJXQC010000017.1 coordinate 48,831, forward strand.
CCATACCGATAAAACCTTCCATCATTTTCTTCATCCAGAACATAAAAAAGGGGAGTTTGCTATCCATGGTCCAGGTAACAGCGGTCCGATCATTATTATCTGAAAGCATAAACTTTACTTTAGCTTCAGATTTCCATGGTTTTAAGAAAGTAAGATCATATTCGATCGTATTACTTCCGTCCTCCAGAGAAATGCGCATGTTTCCTTCACCAACCCTGTCTCCTTTCCATTCATAATATTTAGCATCATCGGAGATAGTTACATTCACGCCCTTCTCCATAATAAGCCAGGGAGACCATTTTACCCAATGATTAAAATCACTCAGTTTAGAGTAAACATTATCAATTGGGGAATGTATTGTTGTGGAACGTATTACATTAATTTTAGGCATCGCAATAAGATTAGGAACATTGTATTCTGAAATGAAATAAAATGAGTTTTTAAAAGCAAAATTTGAGAAAATAATTAACAAAAAAAGAGCAGGAGCAAATGTATCTTAGGTTATGAAAAAAGAAGATCAGAAATGATAAAAGTAAACAGGTTTCGGGCGTTCATCAGAAAGCACAAAAAAAGTGCTCCTGTAGTATTCTTTATACTAGGTTTTACTTGGGACTCTTTAACACTGGGAAGCATTGATCGGTTATATGATCAAATAATTATATGTGTGTACTTATTATCTCTGAGCTTGAGTCTGTATCTTTTTAATTTAGCAGATGATGATAAATGGAAAGACACCTTTTTAGAGCGTTACGAAGATTATTTTCCGCTGGCGATTCAATTTTTTATAGGAGGTTTATGTAGCGCCTATGTGATCTTTTTTTCCAGAAGCGTTTCGTTTACAAAAACAGTTTCCTTTTTCGTTATACTGGTAATTCTGTTGTTTGCCAATGAATTGTTGAAGAAAAGGATTTCCAACAAATACCTTCAATTCGGGACATATTTTTTTGTGAATTTTACCTTCTTTACTTTTTTCATTCCTGTAATTGTAAATACAATGAACACGTTCATTTTTCTTATTTCAGGTGGAATAAGTTTGTCGAGCACATTGGTTCTTGTAACCTTTATTTATGGAAAAAGTCCATCTACAAGAAAAGAGCTAAATAAAACAAAGCTGATAAATCTTATTCTTATAATTTATGCTTCCATCAATATCTTCTATTTTTTTAATTTAATTCCTCCGGTTCCGCTGGCAATGGAAGAGGGATTAGTTGCTCATAATATTGAAAAGCAAAACGGGACCTATAAAGTCACTTATCAGGAAAGTGGCTTTTTTACCCCCTTTGAAAGGGAAACAAATTATAAACCGGGTGACAGTCTTTTTATTTTTACTTCCATTTTTGCCCCGGCTGATCTTAAGAAAAAAGTGAATCATCATTGGCAATGGAAAAATCCCAGAACCGAAAATTGGGAAACCTCAGATAAAATTGAATTTGAAATTACCGGAGGAAGAGACGGTGGCTACAGGGGATATACCTACAAAACAAATATGCTGGAAGGAGAATGGAAAGTGGATGTAACCACAGATAATGATTTGATTCTAGGGAGGATTAATTTTTCATTGGTATTTGATTCAACATTAACACAATCAAAGTTGAAAACAGAAATTTTTTAGCTGTCGATCTTATACTTAAAAACGTCTTCAAGCGGTAAACCAAAAGCCGTCGCAATTTTAAAAGCCAGTTCCAAAGAAGGAGAATATTTAGCTGCTTCAATAGCATTAATGGTTTGTCGTGTTACACCAACCAGATCTGCCAATTCCTGTTGAGTCATTTCTCCCCGATTAAACCGAAGTTTTCTTATTTGATTTACAATTGTTCCGTCTTCCATACTAATACCCTTTTCTGTATTGATAGATCATAATAGATCGGCGGGTTGCACTGGCGAAAAAAAGACACAGGATAAGAAAATGAAAAACAGTAGAAAGCTCCAGAGAAATAGGAAATTCAGAATTACTCATAAGACCCAGGTTTGATATGAATATTTGAACAAGGGCAATTACTATAGAAATAACTAAGATGTTATACCCGGCTTTGATTCCTTTTGCTTCAATAATAAAATCACGCTCATCTTTTTGAACTTTCTTGTTTCCCTCACTGATCTCAACAATGATCTCCACAACTACCGCAATCCAGAATAAATTGAAGAAGGATTTTACAAATGTACCGGAGAGGCCCTCGACAGTTCCGGGCAATCCAAAATTAAAAAGTATATAAAAGAATAAAAAAGAAGAAGAAGTAGCTAATGAGGTCCATGAAAGTATTTCTTGTTTAGACATAGTGTATTTAGAATAATTAGTGGTGTCGGGTTTTCTTTACGTGATGTAAAAAATATGTTACACAGATAGCAATTTTTTTTTCACTTTAAATAAAAGTGTCTTGTGGTGGCCCAAAAAAGTGTATTTTAAATTTACCTAACTAAAAGGTTAGCATGGTTTAAAGCCTTTCTTAAACCAATTACTCGATTAAAAATAGAACCCATGGTTTATTCTGATGACAAGTGGATCTCATGGGTGGATGAGCTCGCTGAAAAAGATATTGTAATTGTAGATGATTTCATCTCTGACGAACTATTTAAAACGATCATAGACTTTTTCTCTGCTATCGAAGAAAATGAAAGGCTCAAAAAAGCCGGAATAGGAACCAGTCAGGATTATCAAATACAGAAAGAAGTAAGAGGAGATCTAATTTATTGGTTAGATCCCAAAAGAGACGCTCCCCTTACGCCTTTTTTCAATTTGATGGAAGAATTAAGAGAAAAACTAGGAATGTATTGCTTCATTAGCTTATCAGGATCTGAGTTTCATCTGGCCAAATATCCAATCGGTTCAAAATATGAGAAACATATAGACCAATTTAACAAAAGAAGTAATCGGCAAATCACAGTGCTTATATATCTAAATAAAGACTGGAAAAAGGGTGATGGAGGAGAGCTTAAAGTTAGTAATGAGGAAGGAGGTTTTACAGTAGAACCAATTGCAAAAAGAATGCTTCTTTTTAAAAGTGACGTGGTTGAACATGAGGTTTTACTCACGAGCGTACCAAGATATAGCTTGTCGGGTTGGCTATTACGCCAACCGGCTTCTTTGGGAAGTTTACTTAGTTAAATATTATTGAAGACGATTCCATCGGTATTTCTTTTTTATGGGACCCAGAATATCTTCTAAACCATTGGTTTTTATTTCATACATGGTTGAAAGCTGTTGTCCTAATTTACCGGGAGGAAATCCTTCTCGCTGAAACCATTCCAGATAATGAACCGGAAGATCTGTAACGAAACGGTCTTTATATTTTCCAAAAGGCATTTTAGCCTGTACAAGTTTTATCAAGAAGGATGGATCGTACAATTTCGAGAAAATTTTTAAGTTAAAGACAAAATCCAATTATTAAGAGTCTTTTGAAAATAGCATATTTAATTATTCTTATAATTCCGTTTTTATCCTGTTCGTCTTTTAAAAACGAAAATAATGAGATCGCCTACCGCTGGGAAAGCAATGAACTTGTAATAGAGAATGGAACATCAGAGACGTTTTACTATGCAGCATTTGAACAAGAGATATTAACAGTAATAGATTGGGCTCCGGTTTCAACAGAAGAAAATGAACTTTTACCAAATTCATTTAAGACAATAAAAGCGGAAGATATTTATGAATATGAATCCGGAGATACTATAGTTTTATATTATTGGTCAGGATCAGAACCACCGTATGAAATTTTCGAAAGTGTAAAAATTGAAACCTGAAAACAGAACAGATAGCCTGTCGATAAAAACGCACTTATTTTGTATTATAGATTAACTCAAAAAAAGAAGAATGCCTCAGGTAAAATTACTTAAGATAGCTCACGGAAGAAGCGGAGATAAAGGAAACGGATCAAATGTTGGTATTATAGCACGTCACCCGGATATCTACCCTTTTCTCAAAAAGGAACTCACCTCAGAAAAAGTAAAAGAGCACATGAAATATGTGTGTAAAGGCGAAGTAGAGCGCTACGAGCTTCCTAACATTGGAGCCTTGAACTTCATCTTGAATGAAAGCCTGGGAGGCGGAGGAACTGTTTCTTTAAAATTGGATGCCCAAGGAAAAACACATGCATCACAAGTTCTGAGAATGGATATAGATGTTCCTGAAGATCTGTTGGCTCTGGTTGACTAGTGTAGTAAAGAAGTTCTAGTTCTTGTCCTTCAACCTGACGTCATAAAAGTTCCAACAACCTGTTTCACAACTTCCTTCAATCAAACTTAAATTTGTGATGGAATCGAAATTATCTGCAGGCTCAAAGAATAATAAAAGATGTTGTTCGGTGTCAGCAGGTATAACCATGTTTCCGTAACCGTTACTATCACTTCCCATCCAGCCAAATTGTGATATTATATCGTATCTGTTCCCTGATGCGTCACGAATATATAGTGCAAAGTCTGAACCCGGTGAATGCAGGTTTCCACTGTAATCCTGATCTATTTCATTAAAGAGCAACAACACCTCCAGGGCTTCATCTGTAAACCGTATTTCTTCTATAGAGATATTCGGATTCGTAGCAGAGCCTGTAAAAAGAGATTCCTCCAAAACAGTTCTGTTTGAACGACGGCGCAAAAAAGAATTATAAGAGTTTAGAATACAGCCTCCTCCCAAAAAGCATTGTGTTTCCATAACAGAATTGCTCTTAAGGGATTTTACCTGAGTAGTGGAACCGAGAATATAGAACGGATTTCCAACACTAAATCCTGTGAAGTTAAAAGTACTTACGGTATCAGAATCTGCGCATTCAATAGCTAGCGACAAAGTGAAAGAAGAGTAATTTGAAACAGATTTTTCTGTTGGAATACATCCTTTGTATTGTTTTTTAAGACGGCTTAAGTAAAGGCCTTCCGAATGAACCCAGCGAGCCTCTCCAAGACTATTAATGCTGATGTTGCCATTAACATTATCAGTAGATGAGCCCGTATGAAACTCACTTGAATATGTGTCCCATTCGCCCGAAAAAAAATTCTTTTGTGCCTTTAAATCAGAGCTTTGAGTTTGAATTAAAAAGAGAGAGAGAGAAGGAAGAAAAGTAGCCGCATAATTTTAGTGGATAGAATATGAGTAAAAAATCGCTTCAGAATCTAATAAAAACGGATAGGGACTTCAATATTGACTACATCCCAGGTTAAACTCATAACAGTTGAGCTTCCTTTAAGATCAGAAAAAGTTATCGTAAACGCCTCAACGGGTGTTTCAAGAGTTTGCACAGGCACCTCAAAGCGGTATGCATCAAGCTGACGGTTATAGTCGAAGGCTCCCCATTGTCCGAGCCCATTATTGAGGATAATAGTCCAACTCTCTTTATCAGGAATTGTGAACAGAGAATAGGTTCCTGCATCTACAACAACCATATTCATCAATACAGGTTCAGTAAGTGTAATTTCAGTAGCCTCATTTGCTCCGGTTCGCCAAACCTGACCGTATGGCTCCCAATCACCAAAAATAGTTCGGCCTTTTCTGTAAGGTTGGCCGTACACAACTTTTACATAGGTATTTTCATGCTTTACAGAGGAAATAGCTATAGGACTTTTCCTATTGCCAACCGGGGCTTCTTGTGGGGAATCCGGTTTTTTTTCTCCGCAACCAAGGAGAACTATAAATACTAAAAGAAAAATAAAATTGATTGCCTGTTTAAGCATTAAAATTCACCAAATACAAATTTAGCATTGTTACGAGTTGGTTCGAATGAAAAACCTAAACCAAAATCAAAAGTAAGATTAGCGACGTTGAATTGAAAATGCAACCCGGCACCAAAAACGCTCCTGCTTTGTGAAAGTAAATCACTAAAAGACCCCTGTTCCATATCTGTGATGGTATGTGAAAAAGCAGACAAGTATATAGCCTGAAGATAAAAAGGAACCAACATCCCGCCATCACTTGGATACGCTACCGGAATAGTATACCGTGTACTAAACCTACCTAAATTATTGAAAGTTTCAGGTGGATTACTACCCGCTAAAAATGCACCGTCTGTAAAACTGTCCGGAATAATTGTGCTTTTGCTATATAAAAGGAAACTGCTTTGACTTAAAAACTGCAGGTCGTATCGCAGAGATTGATTAAGTTTTCTCAATGGAGCTACATAGCCAATAAGGCCATAATAAGCAGCCCAACGATCTCTTATTCCGAGCTCACGACTAAATCCATCCGTAAAAGTTAAAAGCAAATCCTGATCGTTTAACGCCTTGTCTAAAAACCCAAAAACAGATATTCCTGATGAAGGCTGAATATCACGTCTCTGGGTAAGAATATTCCAACTTAATTGAGCAAAGCCACCGGCTTTATATTGTGTTTCAAAATCGGATAATGCATCGGGGGTTAAATTAAAATAACGAAATTGTTCTGCTGTAATGCGGGGGGATATATAAAGAGATTTTCCTCTTGTAGTACCATTAAAAGTAAAATTCATCGGGACACTCAAATCAAAACCGCGCTCTTGTTGCATAACGGCATAAATGTTTCCCTCTCCAAAATCCAGAATACCAAAAGATGGATCGCTGTAAGAACGAATTTTAAATCCAGGCCAGAAAGTTTTGTTCGTATATGAAATATCATACCAAAGTCTGCTTTGTATTCCGGTTATTTCAGCTGAATAGCTCTGGCTGCTTAAAGCATCAATACTTTGCAGGTTTATGCCAAACTGCGTTTCTCCTGAGTTTTCTCGTAGCACCGGAAGAACAGCTCGTGGTTTAAGCCAGCTCAAATCAGAGCTATATTCTTCGACTGTCCAGGAATCGGAATTAATTTCAGAACCCATTAAAGGTCGATCGAGTTTTTCCTGAAGATCATTACCGGTCAAAAGAGCGTCTCTTGGAACACGTTTATCATAAAAGTCATCTTCATTCAGAATAGCTACCTTTTGCTCCTGATCTTGCTGAACAACATAAGCTATTGAAGAGGCATCCGGAGAGTAAGAGGCTTCAAAAGCATTGAAGAGAGAGTTCGTTTTTTGCAGAACATCACCGTTAGAAAGGTTGAACTCATAAATATTCATTGCCGGATAAGCATCAGCAGTAAATAATAGTTTTTGTTCGGAAGGGTGCCAGTCCAAATCAAAAACAGAAGCATTTTTAAAAGCTAATCTGGGTGACTGAAGAATATCCTGTGCTATGGTTTCAGGGGTGGTGATCCACAATGCCTGAACTCCCCGACGGTTAACGATAAGAGCTAATTGGTTGGGAGAAGATGGGTTCGCTTTAATTGAAACCGGAGAAGCATTGTTAAACGAAGCCAGAACAGTTTTTCTATTATCAGCGTCAATGGATATTACATTTGCGCTTGCTCCGGCAGTTTGTAAAGCAATAATATTTGAACCGGATATAGTAGGGCTGTAAACACGATCTGCTTCAGTGATCTCAAACGATTTATTTGAATCAAGATCCAATCTTTTAAGCTCAGATTTGTATGCGGAAGAGTACAAAAGATCGGCATCGTACTCCGAAAACAGGATAGAGTTTACTGCCCGGTCATAATCGATGTTATAGTCGGCAACAGTATAAATTTCTGCAACCCGGGTGGTTTTTTTTGAATCTATATGATACTTATAAAATCCTCTGGGACCATTGTATTGGGAACTATAAAACAACAGCTCTGAAGAAGAAATCCAGAGAGGTTTACGTTGAGTTATCCCTTTATAAGGAGAATCGATTATGTTTTGTTTTGAGGAAGTTGACTCCTCCATCTCATTTTGTCTTAATGCTTCAGCATTTTTTTTATCTGTAAGATATTCTTCAAATAATTCTCCGGGCCACTTGCCTGTTTCGTTTTTTAAAGCAAATCCGTAACCCAGAAAAAACATCTTATGATGATAACGAATTGCATTTTTAGACACATCTTCACCATAGTTTTGATGTAACCACTGAGTAAATGTGGATCCGGAAATATAGTGTCGATTATATGGAAGGGTATATCTTGAAACACTGAAGGTTTGTCCGGCGCTCCAGGGATCATCACTACTTACACGGGCATTGAACTGATTGTTAAAGTAAGTGTAATTTTTACGCCCACCATTCTCGGAGACATTTTCGGTTTCATAATGAACAGCTAAGCCCTCATGCACGCCTACAGGAGGGAAAAAATTGAAGCTTCGTGCAAAATCCGGAGAAAGAAGACTATAAAACCAGGGAATTGAATATGGTACAATCAAACTTCCATGCGTTGCGTGTAACAGCTCATGCGGCAACACGGCTTCCAGCCAATCTCCGGAACGAGGGTTTATGCTTTTTCCCTTAAAAGGAGCGGCATCAAATTCTGACCTGAAGTTATTAGGAGTAACAAACCCATTAGAAAGATCATTGTAATTAGAAATGACTACGGGAAAGTTTACTAGTTCTCCACCGGAAAGTTCTTTTGCATTAGGATATTGGTATTCGAGTATGGAAGCTGTTCGAAAAGCAAGAGAGTCTTCAGTTTTCGGGAAGATAATCCGAAAGTGATCGGTTTTTAATTGTTGCCATTTAAGATTGGCAGGACGGTGAACGGGTAAATAAATATTCTGAATTGATGATTGGGAATAGGAACAATCAAGAGTTACTAACAGAAGGACAAAAAATGAGAAAAAAAAACGAAATAGTTTCATTAACCAGAGATTATGTAGCCGGGTAAAAATTTATAGATTGCCCAAAAATGAGAAAAAGCGCCCCCTAAAACAAACAAATGCCAGATTTCATGGAATCCGAACACCTCAGGAAAAGGATCGGGTTTTTTAATTCCGTAGATAATGGCGCCTATTGTGTAAAAGAGTCCGCCAATGGCAATCCAATAGGAGAACATATGAGGAAGCTGATCCCAAAGATTCGGAAAAATAATTACTGACACCCATCCCATCAACAAGTACAAAACAGTAGAAAACCATCTTGGGGCGGACATCCAAAACACCTTTTTAATAATGCCAATTAGTGCAAAAGACCAAATTCCTATCAACATCCAAAGTCTCCAATTCCCCTCCAATACAATGGTACAAATAGGAGTATAAGTTCCGGCGATTACTAAATAGATCATTATATGATCGATCATGCGAAACCGCTCTTCTGTTTCAAAAGTAACATTTACTGCATGATAAATGGAGCTGGAAGCAAACATAAGGAAAACAGTAATTCCATAAACAATGAATGAAATTCTGGAAGCGCTCGGATCCTCTGAAGAGTTAACGATCAGGTAAACCAATAGTACAAGAGCTCCAATTGCTCCAACAAGATGCGAATAAGCATTAAAAGGCTCCCTGACGGGAAATATAAATTTAGACAAGAAAGTTCTCCATTTTAAAAGCTGATTATCCAGTATGCATATACAAGCGCAAACCCTGTTAAGAACAAAATTCCGCACCAACTTAGTATACGAAGCCAGGTCGGCGGGCGATGTTCATCCGGAAAATGTTTAGACATAACTAGCCGGTAATTTATAAAAGCAAGAACAGGAGCCGTTAAAAACGAAAGTGTAGTAGCAAGGTCAACCATAAAAGTAAAACGGCTTCCGGCAAGATACAGAACGATCAAAGAAACGATAGAAATAGAAATTATAAAGTATTGGTATGTTTTTTTGGAACCTGCATCAAAAGACGAAGAGATATTAGAAAGAATCTGGCGAGAAACCCTTGGGTAGGCATCTGTAACAGTGAGGGTTGTACGGAACATGGTTGTAAAAGCACAAACAATAATTATAATATAAGCCCAGTCGCCAAGTGTAGAGGTATAAATGCTTACAAGTTGTTTGGAAAAAGCACCGCCACTTCCGGCAAAAACCTCTCCGCTGCCAAACATTATTAAAGCACCGAGTGTAAGAAAACACAAAGCAAGCAAGCCGGCACCAATGTATCCGATATTAAAATCAGTAAGACAGTCTTTAAGGCTGGGGCGTTTTCCGGTTTGTTTCATTCGTTCCAGCGACCACAATGAATGCCAAGCGGCGCCATCAATTGGAATGGGCATCCATCCCATTAATGCAATTAAAAAAGAAACACCGGATACAGTCCAGATGCTCGGTGAAGGGGGTTTGGGGGTTCCTCCGGTATTAAAAAAAGCAACCAGAATTGCAATAAGAGTAGAAATGGTTAGAACAACCATAATCATTTTGATGGCGCTATCAAGAGCAGAATATTGGCCGGCAGCAAGTATAAGAATACAAATACCAAGAATAATGGCGCTCCAGATAAGCGGACTTAAAACTATACCGGTTAATTCAGCCGCTAAACTAGCGGTTACAATAGTAACGGCAGCCTGAACAGTAAACATTGTCCCAACGGTGAAAATCACAAATATCCAGAAGGCCCATGAACCGAGTTTTTTATATCCTTCGATCATACTTTCCTGAGCAATTACGGCATATCTGGGGCCATATTCTAAAAATGGATATTTAAAAATATTGGCGAGAATTACCGCCCAAACCAGAGCGAAACCATACTCAGCACCGGCTCTTGTTGATTGGACAAGATGGGAAACACCAACAGCAGCGGCGGCCATTATTAATCCCGGACCAAGCGCATACTTTAATGTAGAAATTCGAGAAGGACTTTCTGTATCCATATTATTGATTAGTGAAACATTAAACTTTGTGAGAGTACAAATTTTTCTTTCCATCTGTAAGTCGTAAAATGAACTAATGAAAAAAAGTATACATATCTGTTTTTGGTTTTGTTCACTTTTGCTGATTAGTTGTGCTAATGAGATGGACGATAGGGCAATATCATTTATGGATATTAAACCCTATCAGAGTGTACCGTTTACCCTTTTTGAAACAACAAATAACTCATTGGGAATAACAGATATTCTCACAAATGAATATCAAAATCAATTTGATAGTTTAAAACAAACAAAACCCTTAGATCGAGAAAAAACCTATTGGTTTAAAGTAGATTTGGGAGGCATTGATTTTGAAGAGCAAAAATGGGTTATAAGAACAGGGGAATACGCGCTTAATAATCTCTATTTTGAAGAAGAAGGCAGCATAGCCGTATCAAAATCCGGAGTATTTGACCCGGTGGAAAAGGAACTGGAATTGATAGTGTGGCGCTATCATACAATAAGACAGGAGAACCTGATTCAAGGGAACTATGTGTACCTGGAATTGAGAGAGAACTATTTTCCGGCGCTTATTTATGATCAACAAATAGCAGCAATTGAGGAGTCAGACTTTAAATCAAATTCTGTAATAAACTTTGTAGATGATGCAGAATATAACTTTAGAGCTGTATTCTTTCTTGGGGGAATAGCATTTCTGTTACTTTATACATTCGGTATTTATTTTATTTACAAGGACAGACTTTATTTACTGTATGGAGCATACCTTCTTTTTTTATTACTGTATTTGGGAGTAAAAATGTACCCGGCTCAATCTACAGTTCTTTTCGGGGGTTTACCGATCCTTAACCATGCATGGAATGAAGTAACTCAAATACTTCTAAACTACTGGTATGTTCGGTTTGTACGCAGGTTTTTAGATGCAAAAAATCTATATCCGATTATAGATAAAGCTGGGAAAGTAATAGAATGGATAATCCTTGGATTTGTAACAGCCGTATTAATAAGCATTTTTTCTGATCCGTTGAGCACGTCTTTGTATGCAATAGTTACAACAGAGCGACTTATGATGATAGCTTTTGCGGTAGTAACGAATATTTATATCGTATTAAATTTAAAAGACAGACGTGGACTCTATATTGTGGCCGGGTCAACCATGTTGTTAACCGGAAGTGTAACAGCGCTGATAATGGGCGACATACAATATTTTATGATCGGTGTAGTAATTGAGATCTTTATTTTTGGGATGGGGCTTGGTATTCTGATGAAAAGACGTGAAGACGAGCGATCAGCCCTTAATAAGGAAATGGAGAAAGTGAAAATGAGGGCTCTTCAAACTCAAATGAATCCACATTTTATATTCAACTCTTTAAACTCTATTCGTTCTTATATGATAAAGAACGAAACGAAAGAAGCGTCAGGATATTTATCCAAATTTTCGAGATTGATAAGGCAAATTCTGGAATATTCCACAGAAGAGTTCATAACTCTTAAAGAAGAGCTGCAGGTATTAAGTCTGTATGTTCAGATCGAACAATTGCGTTTCAGAGATGAATTTGGTTTTATTATTGAAGTTGATGAAAGTATAAACGAAGAAGAATTGATTGTGCCCCCGCTAATAGTACAACCTTTTTTAGAAAATGCTATCTGGCATGGGTTAATGCAAAAAAAAGGAGAAAAAAGGATTGAACTTTCTGTTAAAGATTCAGGAAAAAACCTGAAAGTTATTCTTCGGGACAATGGAATAGGCAGAGATGAAGCAAGCAGAGGAAATGATGGAAAGCCTAAAGAAACGCGCTCAATGGCTATTGATCTTACTACGCAGAGAATAGAAATGCTAGAGGTGAAAGGGGAAGCAAAAGAAAAAGTGACAATTATCGATCTTTATGATGACTCCAGAACTCCGACAGGAACAGAAGTGCGCTTAGAAATCCCAAAGATCAAAAGAAAAGCGAAATGAAACTAAAGGTAGCCATAGTTGATGATGAAGAACATTGCATAGAAACGCTTAAATATGATCTCGAAGAGTCGTATTCAGAAAAAGTAGAAGTGCTTTTTGAATGCAGTAATAGTGTTGAGTGTGTAGAAAATCTCCGCTCAATTAAACCCGATGTTTTATTTATAGATATAGAAATGCCCGGGCTGAATGGGTTTGAGCTAATTAAAGTTATACAGCCTAAAGAAACTAAAGTGGTTTTTACCACGGCTCATGCACGTCACGCTGTAGAAGCGATCAATTTTAAACCGGAAGCATATTTACTAAAACCAATAGAGCTCGAAGAGTTGGGGAAAGTAGTGGAAAGCTTATATCAGGCAAAAAAACCAGCCGTTGATATAGGCATCTCTGATAAACTTGCTATCTCTACAACAGAAGACATTGAGCTGGTTAAGCATTCCACCATCGTGTACGCAAAAGCTAGTAACAATTATACGGAACTTATTTTAGAAGATGGTTCTTCCAAGCTGATCAGTAAAACACTTAAATTCGTTTCTGCACAATTACCCGAAAGCTCATTTTTTAGAGTTCATAAGAGTTATTTGATCAATCTGAATCACATCAACAAGTATAGAAAAGCTGATGGAGGAATGCTCATTATGAGTAATGATGCAGAAATACCTGTGTCAGGAGACAAGAAAGAAGACTTGCTCATACTCATTCAAAGGTGAGTTTAACTAACTCTTGGTGCATTCATACTAAGAAGGTGTTCATTTAATAATTCCTATCGGCATATTTGAGCAGGGATTTATGGAAACACTATATACCACAAGATGTCCTAGTCCTCAATTCCCACTGGTTTTGATTAACTTCTACCAAAATTGAGGAACTACAGCGTAATAATTGTATGAAAGCAGTTATTGCGCTTTTTTTTGTTTAAATGCTTTTTTCAGCATTTTTCATATAGTAAAGCTACTATACAGTAATACTAAAATAATTAACAACTACACATATATGAAAAAGGCATTTCTACTTAGCATTGCATTATTATTTGGGGTAAGCGCAAATGCACAGGTTACACTTGATTACTATCTACCGGACGGAATCAAATACGATTCAAAAATTCCAACACCAAAATCTGTTTTGGGTACTGAAGTTGGTGAATGGCATGTAAGACACGACCAACTTGTAAACTACATGTACGCTGTAGCAGAAGCTTCCGACAGGGTTTCAATCAGTGAGTACGCCAGAACTTATGAAGGCCGTCCCCTTCTGATGCTCACTATTACCTCGCCCGAGAACCATAAAAATATTGAAAAGCTGAAAAGAGAACACGTGCAGCTTACCGATGCATCAAGTTCGGGTAATTTAGATATTTCAAATATGCCGGCGGTAATAACACTGAGTTATAGTGTGCATGGAAACGAGCCAAGTGGCTCTAACTCCTCACTGGTAAGCGTATATCATTTAGCTGCCGCTCAGGGAAAAGAAATTGAAGAAGTTTTAGAAAACACGATCATATTGATCGATCCAAGTATTAACCCTGACGGACTAAGCCGTTTTGCTCAATGGGCTAATCAGCATAAAAGCTTAAACAAGTTAGTGACTGATCCGGCAAGCAGAGAATATAACGAAGTATGGCCCGGCGGAAGAACAAACCACTACTGGTTCGATCTTAATCGTGATTGGTTGTTAGTTCAGCACCCGGAAAGCAAAGGAAGAATTGATAAATTCCACGAATGGAAACCAAATATTTTAACCGACCATCATGAGATGGGAACGAATTCAACCTTCTTTTTTCAGCCCGGAATTCCATCCAGAACGCATCCGCTAACACCGGAACGAAATCAGAGATTAACAGCTAGTATTGCTGAATATCATGCAGAAGAGTTGGATAAAATACAATCTTTGTATTACTCGAAAGAAAGTTTTGATGATTTTTATTACGGTAAAGGTTCAACATATCCGGATGTAAACGGAGCTATTGGAATACTTTTTGAACAAGCCAGTTCAAGAGGTCACGCTCAGGAAAGCATCCACGGGATAGTCAAATTTCCATTTACGATCAGAAACCAATTTACAGCAGCCCTTTCTACCATAAAAGCTACTCAGGCAATGCGGGAAGAGTTGCTGGCACATATGCGCGACTTCTACATCGAGAAAGCAGAAGCAGCAAAAGCGGCATCAATAAAAGCATATGTATTTGGAGAAGAAGCAGATCAGGCCAGAACCTATCATCTTGCAGAAATGCTGAATAGGCACCAGATAAAGATATACGAGTTAAAAAATGATCTCAGCTATGACGGAGAAGACTTCAAAGCAGGAAAAGCTTTTGTAGTACCTACAAATCAGCAACAATATCAGTTAATAACTGCAGTATTTGAGCGAAGAACAGAATTCACTGACAGCTTGTTCTATGATGTATCATCATGGACAATGCCATATGCATTCAACCTTCCTTTTGCAGAGTTAGGAAACAGACAGTTCAACTCCGATTTGTTGGGAGCTCAGTTTGATGGTACAATGAAAGAAAACGGATCTGTAATAGGTGGAAAAAGTAATTACGCATACGTTTTTGAATGGGATGAATATTATGCGCCAAAAGCAGTATACAAACTTCTATCAAATGGAGTTCGGGCTAAGGTTGCATCACAACCGTTCACATCAGTAACCTCACAAGGAGCAAGAGACTTTGATTACGGTACCATCATGGTTCCAATGGGGGTTCAGAACGATCAGAATGAAACTCATAAGCTGATTCAGGAAATTGCCAAAGAAAACGGGATCAGTGTTTATGCTGTAAAAACCGGATTAACACCGAAAGGCATGGATCTTGGTAGTAATAATTTTGAAAATCTGGTGGAGCCAAAAGTAGCTATGATTGGCGGAAGCGGGACCAACTCCTATGAAATTGGCGAAGCATGGCATTTAATGGATCAGCGTTATCATATGCCGCTGAGTATTGTTGAGCAAAACGACATCCGTGGTTCAGAACTCGACAGATATAATGTGCTGATTATTTCAGGTTATGGCTATGGAGACCTTTCTTCAGGAGACGTCGATGAAATAAAAAGATGGGTAAGAAACGGCGGAACATTGATTGCATATAAATATGGAATTAACTGGGCGAAGCAACAAGGACTGGCTAATGTTGAATACGTATCACGAGATAATGGTGAAGATGAAAAAGAAGTTAAAACCAGACCCTATGTGAATCAAAGTAATGATTCCGGAGCAGGAGTGATCGGCGGGGCAATTTTCAATACAAAGATAGACCTTACTCATCCTATGGGTTATGGATTTAACAATGAAGATCTGACTGTGTTCAGAAACAGCACACAGTTTCTTCAGAAAGGAAAAAATCCATATTCAAACCCGGTTGTTTATACCGATTCCCCACTGGCAAGCGGCTATATCTCTGATGAAAACTTAGACAGGCTTAAGAACACTGCCGCGGTAATAATAAGTCGATTTGGTAGTGGAAAAGTTATTACAATGACAGACAATCCAAACTTCCGTGCATTCTGGTATGGAACTAACAAATTGTTTGCCAATGCGATTTTCTTCGGTCATACAATTAGCGGAAGTACAGCAAATTAGGTGAGCATTTCTTTTGATATTGATGAAGCCATTTCAATTTTAGAAAGAACCCCGAAAGTTATATCAGTATTGCTTTTGGGGCTTTCCAAAGAATGGCTTTATAATAATGAAGGAGATTCAACGTGGAGTCCCCACCAGGTTTTGGGTCACTTGGTATATGGTGAAGAAACAGACTGGCTCCCGAGAACAAAGATCATTATTGAATTCGATACTACAAAAGAATTCGAACCCTACGACCGATTTGCACAAGACAGGCTTTACGCAGATAAAAGCTCCAAAGAATTATTAAGTCTGTTTGCAAAAAAAAGAGCGCAAAATTTGAAAGAATTAAAAGGAATGAACCTTTCTTCCGAAGATCTTATGAGGAAAGGAAAACATCCGGAATTTGGTAATATCACCTTAAAAGAAATGCTTTCGTCTTGGGTTGTTCATGATTTAGGCCACATCACACAAATAAGCAGAGTACTGGCTAAGAACTACAAAAATGAGATCGGTCCTTGGACCAAATATCTTACAATAGTACGGTCTGATCCACCGCCGGAACAATAGAAAGAGCTAGTCATCTCTTGGCGGCATTCCCAGAAGGTGTCTGAAATCAAATTTATCGCCCATTGTTTTAAGATTATTAATGAGCATTATTGCACGATCGATCTTTAACTGGCTGCTTTTTACTGAGTCAACATAGTGGATGATATATCTTTTCTTTCCATCGCTTAGAGCTTCAAAAAGCTTTGCGCCTTCGTCGTCTTGATCCAGTAAAGCGTCCAGTTCTTCAGGCATTTCCATTCCATATTTAGAATGATCAAGCCTGAGTACCAACGAAACTTCATCACCTAATGCTGCATCAAACATCTTAAGTCTTTTTTTGTTTATGGAGATGTATCCCTGTCCTTCACCATATGCAACCATTCCGCAATGAAATTCTTCAAACCCATTTACAGAACAAAGTAGTCTAGTTCCAAGACCGCCCATTTTGTGGACCATAGCTTTCGGAATAACCACAATATTCATTTTTGGTTTATCGAGATGTATTACAGGGGTTTTCAGATGGAACGTCTTCATGCACAATGAGTTAGAAAAAGAAACTATTTAACCTGAGAATAGTTTATAAGGTTGAAAACTAACTAAAAAGAAACAAATGAAGGGTTTAAAAATAACAGGAATTATATTAGCGATCATATTGGGTACAGTACTCGCTGTTGGAATGACCATTGATGGTATTGTTGAATCCGGGATAGAAGATTCAGGAAGTGATTTATTAAAAACGGAAGTAGAAGTAGATGATATAGATATTTCCTTATTGGGCAGTTCAGCAGATATGGACGGTTTTATCGTTTACAACCCTAAGGGATTTACGGATGGAGCGGCAATATCACTGAATGAGATCGAGATAGATCTTGATGTTAAAAGCCTGTTGACGGACCAAATTTTGATAAATAAGATAAGGGTTAAGAATCCGGAAATATTCTTTGAGCAGAAAGGTTCGGGAGTAAATCTAAGAAAGCTTAGTAACAATATAGACGCCGGATCTGATGAGGATTCTGAAAAGACAATAATCATCAAAGAATTTATCTTAGAAGAAGGAGTGATAAAGATACATTCAGAGCTGGAAAAAGAGCGCTCTGCCGAAGCGTCTATCGACAGGCTGGTATTAAATAATATTGGTGAATCAGGATCAGAAACTATTCAACAAGCAATGAAACAGATCCTTAGTCCAATAATAAAAAACGCGATGTCTGATGCTGTTAAATCAGGATTGAAAGATAAACTGGAAGAAACAGTAAACGACCTTATTGACTTCTGAAAATCAGTCCTCTTCATTTTCTTTTTTGTAAGAAGACTCAATATCGGAAAGCTTTTGGGCAATGAAATCTTTGGAAAGCCACCTGCCGGAGGCCATTACTCCTGAGTGGCTTTTAAGATTGGAAAGATCATCTAATGGATTATTATCTACCAAAATCAGATCGGCTCGCTTGCCCACCTCAATTGTTCCAAAATTATCTTTTGCAGAAAAATACTCACCAACATTCCGGGTTCCGGTTACCAGAATTTCATAGGGCGACATTCCGGCTTCACTCATTTTTTTAAACTCTCTGTGTATAGAAAAACCGGGAACACTGTACAACTGTGGTGCGTCTGTCCCCAGAAGAATTTTAACTCCTGATTTATTCATTTCAGAAAGTAACCGTTGGCGTAGCTCCGCATGTTCTTTAGCGTCATCAAGATTGAAATTAGAATTATTCAGCAGGCGGTTAGCCCATGCGTTATATCCAGATACCAGATTTTCGGGAATATATTTCAATTCATCATAATTCTTCATGGATTCATAATCTGCTGCTCCCAATATAGTTTCCCATAAAGCCTGTGTTGGAACAACCCAAACATTATTTTCTCTGGTAAGCGTCAACAACTCATGAATTTTTTGGTCTAGTTCTTTTCCTGAATAGTTATCCAGATAAGCTACATAACCATCCATATGATCAATGGTTTCCTGGCCCATTTCAACAGCGTGAATGATACCTACATCAGAAGGAATATGGCCACCAAAAGTAATGCCAACTTCATTTGCAGTTGCAGCCATTGCATCATATTCATCCAAAGTAAGTCCGGGATGAATTTTCAGGAGATCCCAACCCTCTTCTTTTTGCTCCTTAACTTTAGCAATAGCTACTTCTACGGAATTAATAGAATTGCCGTTAAAACTGGGCCCTGCCAAATACAATGTGGGACCAATCAATTCCTGAGAGGAAACTTTATCTTTAAGTTCAAGTTGGTTCGGCCATCCGAGCATTCCTCTTACAGTTGTGATTCCTGCAGCGGTATATAAGAACAATGTATTTTCAACATATTCCATATTCATATATCGCGGCGCATTGGAAGGAGGCTCCGTTGGAGGAACATGGCCATGCATCTCTGCCAGACCGGGAATCAGGAACTTTCCTGTACCATCTATTAAAGTAGCATCATCATCAAACTCAACATTCTCTGAAGGAGAGATAAGGGAAATCCTGTCACCGCTAATAACAACTGTTTGATTTTCTAATACCAGATTACTCGTCATTGGGATAACGGAAACATTGGTAAATGCAGTAACCTTCCCCGAAACTTTCTGAGTAGATTCTGAAGTATTCTGAGCCTGAAAAACGATATACGTAATTACAAGTAATGAAATTAGTACAAGAGGTAATGCTAGGCGTTTCATAAATTGTTAGTTATTTAATACAATATAAGAACAGGTTTGTTTAACCTTAAAACAACTATTAGCTATTAATTTGATGAATTTTTACCGGTGTGAAAACATGTAATCATGTTTTATATGAAAAGAGAAGTTTGAAAGCCCGGCTTTTCGAAACTTCAGTTGTACGATAGCTTATTCTTGAAATATCACCCATTTGAACAGCCCCTCTGTAAAAAAGATAAGTTCCAATAGCCATAATCGTGTGGCTGATATCCAGGTGGTTGAACCAGGGGCTGATGGAAACCTTGGAAGTATAAAAGAACGCAGCAAGAGTAGTAAATAAAACAGACTGACAAATAATTTTAGAGCCCTTATTACCGGTTTTCCAGAACGCATAAAAGCATATTGGAAAAACAACGATGGCAAGCCCATAAGCAGAATGAACCTGAACGAAGAAAAAATTAAGAGTCATAAAAGCAAGCAAGGCAAAGATTAAGAGCTCAACAACATTTGCTACACCCAAAAATTTACTGGTTTTGTCTGAGACTATCGGGGAAAGAAAGGAAATGATACCACGCTCCAAAGCAGAAACAGCAAGCATGCTTATCAACCAGCCGGGGAGCTTCCACTCTACCCCCAATGCATATTGAAAAGCGTGACCGGTAATACCTCCAAAAGCAGTGGCTATTGCCATTATCAAAAAGTATAACCGTAAGTATTGATGCGAACTTCCCTGATGATCAAGTTTTTTTAGTTTGATATAGGCGTAAAGACAAACCGAAGTAACTAATAAATCCGTTAAAGTTACTACCGGCTCCATAATTAGAACGCCAAAGATCTCAATAGAAGGTTGCCCGCTTGGTGAAGTCATAGTTACAGAAGGTAGATAATTTTATAACCAAAAAATTCAAGCCATTTTAGAATTAACAGGAAAAAACATACTTACAAAAGTTTGTTTTTTATAAATCCTTATAGGCCTAATCCACCTGACGGTTAGCCCGCCAGATGGGTATTTGATTTGATAAATATATCCGAACTATAAGCCCTGATTACAAAAAGAAGAACAGTTCTTTTCAGGAACACAAATTAAACGAGTAATGGAGCAATTTGCTGGTTTTACTCTGAAGCAAGTTCAGCTCCATTTTGATCCTTAACAGCATTTCCAAAAGAAATTGCTGATAAAGAAAAAAGAACAGTAAAGAACATATTAATTCCTAGGATCTGGGTAGTGGAATTATGAGGAGGTTCCTGCATATAGCCCATCAATGCAATAACGGCAATAATCATAGGTATAACCGCCATAATGCATAATGTATAGCACAATCCCTGCGATTTAAATCTGGACAAAAAGGCCCCGATAAAACCTACAGCCGGAATAATGAAATAAAGTGTATTAATAGGTTCGCCTTCATGGCCGACAAGACCAACAGCAAGGTTTACCCAAGTGAGCAAGAATATCGAAAGTATTGCAATACCCATCCCCCATTTATGCGAAGAACCAGTGGATTTAGTTGCCACCAGTACAAGTAACATTCCGGTTCCGAAAAGTAGAACTCCTGCAAAAACAAAATCACCAAGGGTCCAAACAACCTCATCGGTAAATTGCATTGCGACCAAAGGAACCAATAGCAGAAGCGCGGTGCTCACTGCTACTCCCGTTGTGTATTTAAAGAAAGTGTTATCAGTATTCATGTTTTGACCTAATAGATTATAGTTTAATTATTCACTTTGAATTTCAAAGTACAGGGTTAAAAAAATTAGTTTGAGTTAATAGCGCGGGTTTTGAATCTGAGAAAGAAAAACCAAAGCGTTCCGGTTAAAACAAGAATTAAGGGAACACCTCCCGGTTCATCTTCTACAATAATCATAAAAGCGACTAGAGCCACACCAATCATGAGTACACTAATTGATGCTTTGCGATAAAAAATAAGCCGGTTAAGTTTATCTGATCTCAAGATTGCTTTTGTGAATTAATGATGGTTTCCAGCACTTTAAGATGATTATCAAAAGCCTGTTTGCCGTTTTTAGTAATCATATATCTGGTATTTGGTTTGTTTTCTATAAATGATTTTTTGCTCTGAATAAAACCCTCCTGTTCCAGTTTTTTGATGTGAGTTGCCAAATTCCCATCGGTTGCATCTAAAAATTCCTTAAGGGCATTAAAATCCAAAGCATCATTTACCGCTAAAACAGACATGATTCCGAGCCTGATCCTGCTTTCAAATGCTTTATGTAGGTCATCAAAGGATACATTCACTTTGGATCACCGCTCATACCTAAAGTGCATGTAAATTCCATAAACTAGATGAGTGACACCAAAACCTATAGACCAAAAAAGAAGACCAAATTCTAAGAACCATAAATTGAGCAAACCCAATGCAATTTGAATGTAGCCCGTCCATCTAACTTCATCGATAGTAAAATTCCCTGCGTTATAAAGAGAAATGCCATAGAACACTAGCGATGTAGGCGCAATGAGTCCGTAAAGATCATTCGATAAGTAAAATATGATTAGCACACCGCCAATTACCAAAGGAACAGCCATGCTTGTCAGTAATCTTTTTGAAGTGGAATTCCATATTTGATCACCTTTATCAGCTGCTTTCTTCTTTGAAAACAGAATCGCTGTGACCAGGGAGGCCAAAAGAATACCCAAAGCAAGTAAAATGATTTCACCGAAATCATAGAATACATATTTGGTGCTGTCAGGTTTGAAGTTAAATACAAAGTGGGCAACGTAAGCACCTGCTAATGCATACAGCCCGGCCATAATTCCTGCCCAGCCTGAAAGGGACAAGAATTTGGAAGACCGCTCCATCATAGAACGTATCTCGGCCAGATTTTGAATTGGGTCTTGTTTATTAGTCATGCAAAGTACTTTTTATTACAAAGTAAATATTAAAAACATGTTTAGCAACAGATGGGAATTTTTTTACAAGCAGAATAACGAACAAAAGAAAAGAGCTTCAAGTCACGTTTCGATTATTCTGCATCCTTGGGAGCCAGCATTAATGCCTTAAAAAGCGGTGTTAATCTGTGTGGTCAAACGTTCCGGTTTCCAAAAACAGAATCACCTGATTAATGACATTATCCTTTCTCATAATAAATGTGTGAGAATAAGGCACTTCAATATGATCTGTCATTCCTGTCAGTTTTGTACTTTCAACCGACACTTTGCCGTCATCGGGATTTGGCAACATTTGAGATAATATTGGATTTATAGTCTTGGTTCCTGCAATTATGCCCAATTCAAAATTTGCAGGTCCCAGCCGGTTAGGTACACTTGTAGAATCCGTTCCGAGCTGTAACCCGGCAGGTCCGTTAATGGTTTTATAGAATAGATTATCTTTGAGTTCGTCGGTAATTTCACTGCCCTTATTAGGCGGAGCAAGCATAACTACTCGTCCAAGGTTGGTTATCTGGTGTTCGCTTAAATACTGACGGATTAGAATTCCTCCTAAAGAATGAGTTACAAAATGGATCTGCGTTGAATCCGGGCAAGAAGCAATAGATTTCGGAATAATATCCTCTGCCAGAGTTTCAATATCGTGCTTGGTAGATGGATACGATTTATTTACAACAACATATCCAGTTTCACTTAAGCTGTTTTCCATTTTTGAAAAAGAGTTATCTGATCGGGCCAATCCGTGAAGAAGGACAACGCAATCTGAAGCCTTAGCAAAGCTTCCGAGCAGCCCAAAAAATAAAGTGATCAGTAAAAAGGATTTCATCAGATTGAGTTTTGTGGAAAGTGATGAATACGATTTAATCAGAAAGATGTTTTCAGGAATTTAAAATGGCCTTATAGAGATTAGGCTTCATAGCGATGCGAATGATCCTGAGCCAAGAGTAAATCTGATTAAGAACCACGGATTAATAGAATTCTACGGCTAAACGACTTACTGCTAATACAGCAGTAATGAAAGCAATAAAGTAAAACACAGTTGGAGTAAATAATTCCATTCTGTCTTCTCGAACAACTAACTTTTTTACAGGTTTAAGAATTGCAATACTTATAAAAAAGAGAGATGAGAAAATGCAAAGTATTCCCTGAATTTTCATGCTTAGTGGAGAAAACATCCCCTCAATTCCTCCTCCACCAAAATAAAACGCAGCCAGAAAACCAACATTCCAGAAAATAATAAATCCTATAAGAACTGATTTTTTGACACTTAAAATTGATTGTTGGAATAAATCAGGATCAAAATTCATGAAAGCCTTACTATAAAAGTTAATGCCTGTTCAGCCCAGGCCTAGTATTCATTTTAAATTCAAATAACGGGTTTATTCTATAGCTTATAAGTTTTTTTACACCCCGCCCGCTTGAAACGCTTGTTAGGTAGCCGGATTCTTAGAGCCAAAGTTTACCCGCTCTAACAACCTCACAATGGTAACAACCGCTGCTTTGATTATCAATTTTATACCATTCATGTAAACCATTTTTCTTTTCGCAATCTTTTCCTTTCTTAGCAAGACCCAGATTGATCAAAAACCACGGTAGGTTACTTCTAAGCCAGGTTCTTTTACGATATGGACCACGGGTAAATTCAGGCATTTTTTAAATTTTGCAGGCACCTAACGACCCGGCGTTTAAGGTACTGTGTTAAAATTCAAGAATAGAGTACAAAAAT
>CAJXQC010000018.1 GCA_913058495.1 uncultured Balneola sp.
AAGAATTATTGGCGCGAACTTCATTACATCGACTAATCATTACAAAAGGTCTTCGAACGTATGATACATATTCAAGAATCGTCCTGAGTGTAATGATTGCTCCTGCGGAGCCGTCGATTCCATTACGTTCTTGGCTCGCCAATAATTCTAAAGGTCGGTGTAGTTGGTGGCTTTTTCTGAAATCGTCAGGATTATAAACAAGACAATTTTTTTAAGTGAATTATCTAACATCTACAAGGATGACCCATAAAGCAATCTCGGTTATTCCGGCAGATTACTTCGCAACTATTAAGTTGTTTATATATTCAGTATCCTTTTTTGCTCGCAAATGTGAATAGTAAAATCAAACGTAGTAGTACGGGATAAAAACTCATGAACTTCTTTTACGCACCACCGGAAAATTGGAAAGACGACCGAAGAGAAGTTGAAATAACTGGTCAGGAAGCCATTCATATTTCGAAAGTGTTGCGGAATAAAGTGGGAGATCAAGTTTATGTGGTAGATGGGATTGGAAATCGATCAAAATGCGAGATTTCAGAGATTTCCAAAAAATCTGTTCAGCTGAAAGTTCTGGAAACCAATTCTCAGGAGGAGCCAACTACGAAAAAAGTCATGGCATTCGGGGCGATCAAAAAGAGAGATCGATTGGAATTCGCAATTGAAAAAGCAGTAGAACTGGACGCCTGGGAAATTTGTGTGTTTGATGCCGATCACTCGGAAAGATCCAGATTAAATGAAGAGAGATTGCAGACCCAGATCGTAAGTGCATTCAAACAAAGCGGCAGATTCTATTTTCCAAAATTAGTGATCAAAAGATCGTTGGATGAGGTTTTAGATCAGTACAAAGAACACTCGATCCTGATGGCTTATTTAGGAGATGAAGAAGCTGATACTCAAAGTGAATTAAAAGATCCCGAGAATTTACTCCTTGTTGGACCCGAAGGTGGGTTTTCGAAAAGAGAAGCTGATCTTGCTAAAAGTAAAGGAGCTCAGTTTATAACTCTGGGAAAAAATCGATTAAGAGCGGAAACAGCAGTAGTGGCTTTTCTTTCTCAATTCCTTTTTTCTAAATGAAAGATTGAACATCCGGTTCAATGAATAGTTCTCTAGCATTTTCAACAGTGAAAATATCATAGCTGTAATGAGAATTAATCAAGGCTTTGAGCTCAGAAAGTAATTGTGGGTTCCTTCCGATGAATTCCTCAAAACTGTCCTCACCTTTCATAAAATGATGTACAGCATACACAGAAGCGTTGGTGATCGTCTTATTAAATTTTTGATGATCACCGTGAAAAGAAGCAAATCTTGAGATCTGTTCACAACAATTTTCCAATGCTCGATCTAATCCATGATGTTTGATCTGAAGCCACGCCAATCTCAGGTGCGCTTTGTGATCAAATAACTCCGGAGGAAGTGTGCAGTTGTCGAATTGAAGTAAAAAGTCTCGATCGTTCATATTATAAAGATAGAAATTCGATTGAAATTTTTTCATAAAAAAAGCCCTGTCTCTTTTGAAACAGGGCTGTAGATAATTTTAATCTGCTTACTTGTCTTCAGGATCTTTATCTTTTTGTCCTGTTACAGCTTCACTCACATTGATGATGTGATCACCAACTTTCTCGCAGGCATAAAACAGATCTTTGTAAACAGAATCACTGTTGATGTTATACATCTTGGTTTCGATTCTCTTAGTGTGCTTCTTCTGAAGAGTTTTCTTTTGCTTGTTGATCCTGTTCTCTTGTTCATAAGCAGGTTCAATAGCAACTTTATCGTAGTCTTCATTCAGGTTCGTTACCATTATCTCAAAAGCCTTATCGATCTCATCCAGAATGCTAAGCACTCCGGCTTTTTGCTCGCTGTTAAAGATAATATCACCTTCAAAGAACTTCTCAAGATCTCTGGACATCTGGAAAAAGATATCACCAATGGTTTCTAGGTTATTGGAAATATTCAATAGGTGAGAAACTTTTCTGGTAGATTCGTCACTTAACGAGCCTTCAGAAACTTTCATTAAGTAGGAAGCTAATTCGTCATCAATACGGTCGGTAATCTCTTCATACTTCTTGATCTTTTTAAGCAGTTTCTTTTGACGCTTTGGTTTGTCAGTTTCAACAAGCTCACGTAAAAATTCTGACATTCTTGCTGTTATCTCACCAAATTTCGCAGTCTCTTTAGTGGCCTCTTCTAAAGAAAGTTCTGCTGTTTGCATCATGCCGGTACCGATATATTCCAAATGGAATTCCTCATCGTCCTCGCCTTTAGAAGGAATCATTCTGATCACCGTTTTAGCAATGAAGCCTACAAAACCGATGAGAAACAAGGTGTTCAAAATATTGAATACAGTGTGGAAAATAGATAAAGCGATCGGTATAGATTCAGGATCATTAAAGGGCGATGCATCATAGTTGGAAGTCATGTAGCTGTCAATAAAATCAAGCATGAACGGCATCAATAAGATGACCCAAATTACACCAAATATGTTGAATATAAAGTGTGCTGCTGCAGCTCTTTTAGCATGTATATTTGCAACTAAGGCTGCAAGGTTAGCAGTAATCGTTGTACCTATGTTTTCACCAAGTACCATGGCTGCTGCAAGGTCAAAAGGAATCCAACCATTATTTGCCATAACCAAAGTTAATGCCATCGCCGCACTTGAAGATTGTACAGTAACGGTAAGAATGGTTCCTATACCAACAAATAATAAAGTAGATAAAAAGCCGAGATCAGTATACTGAGAAAGAAACTCTAGTATCTCAGGATTTGCTTTTAGATCCGGTACAGATTCTTTCAGGTAAGAAAGTCCGATGAATAACAGTGCGAAACCAATTAAGACTTCTGCCCAGGACTTGGTTTTACTTTTGCTCATAAAGAGAAGAGGGAATCCTATTGCAATGATAGGAAGAGCATAGTTGGCAATTTTAACTTTAAAGCCAATAATTGAGATCAACCAGGCAGTAATTGTTGTACCAATGTTGGCACCCATGATCACACCAATTGATTCAACTAGTGCAAGCAAGCCTGCATTTACAAAACTTACTACCAATACTGTAGTTGCAGACGAGGATTGAACCAAAGCAGTTAATGCAAAACCGGTTAGTACTCCTTTAAATCTGTTGGATGTCATTGAGCGAAGAATTTGCCGCATTTTTGTACCGGCAACTTTTTGAATTCCTTCACTCATCACCTTCATTCCGTAAATGAAAAAGCCAAGAGAACCAATCAGATTTAGAAACCCGAGAAAACCAAATTCCATAGTTTTATAATATGGTTAAAAATTGAGCACCAAGTTAATCAATATAACTGAGGTTTTATGTTACCTCAGTGTTAACTGTATATTAATTTATGGTAATGTATCTTTAACTATGCTTGTTTAATAGGTACCTTCGTTGGCATAATTTTTCAATCTCTTTTAAATACTCAAATGAATACTTTTTTAAAGCTCCTGTTCTTATTACCAGTTGTGTTTGTGTTTTCTCAAAATGGCGTTGCTCAAAATGTAGAAGTTAAGACTCTTGGAAAAGGAATAGTATTTGAACCTGAAGATAATTCTTACAGCGTGAAATTAGGAATGAGGTTTCAAAGTTTATATCTGGGAGAGTGGAACCTGGAAGATAATGTGTATTCCGATCAGGCTTTGGTTCGCAGAGCGCGTTTAAAATTGGATGGACATATCTATTCCGAAAAATTTACTTACAAGGTTCAGTTGGGTTTTAGTAACAGAGATACCAGGAATTCAAGTTCAGGTGGAATTCTTCAAAACAGTGGTACTTCAAATATTGTATTAGATGGGGTTATCAAATATAATCCGGTTTCGGATTTTGAGATATGGTTTGGACAAACCGTTCTTCCGGGAAACAGAGAACGATTGATCTCTTCCCAAAAGGTTCAATTTGTTGACAGAAGTTTATTGAATTCCAGTTTTAATCTGGACAGAGATGTTGGAATTCAGGTGAGAAACACTTCAATGTTTGGTGAGATGGTGGTTCGACAGATGGGAGCCATTTCAATCGGTGAGGGCAGAGACATCACCACTAAAAACCCCGGAGGATACAGTTATACCGGCCGAGTTGAGTTTTTACCATTTGGAAATTTTTCAGATAAAGGCGATTACACCGGTCCTGATCTTGCAAAAGAGGAAGAGATAAAATTATCTATCGGTATAGCTTATGACTTTAATGACGGGGCAGTAAGAAGCAGAGGACATACCGGAGGCTTTGTATTCACCAGTGGTGGAGATTTGGTAAAAAACGATCTGCATACATTTTTTGCAGATGCTATGCTGAAATATCAGGGATTATCTGTGCATGGTGAATTCGCAAACAGAGATGCTGAAAATGATAATGGTTTTGGAACCGGAACAGCGTACATGGGTTCGTTAGGTTATGTTTTTGGTAAAGATTTTGGAATTTCAGGCCGATACGCCACGCTTTCTAAAAACGGAAATTTCTCTTCCTTGACGGAACATTCTGAATATACTTTCGCAGTTTCTAAATATATTTCAGGACATAATCTTAAACTTCAGGCAAGTGCGGGTTTACTGGATTATGTTTCCAGAGATGACCTAATGAGGTTCCAAGTTCATATGGAGATCGCTTTTTAAAATATTGGATGCTGCAGTGCTGATACTCCTTTTTAAACACTTCGGTTTGATGTTTTGATATGCCGCTTGTCCCGTTGCTCTGTATTAGAAACGGACCTCCCCGGTTCTGAAACAGATTCTTTGTTGCTGAGTAGTTCGCCCCTCCTTGGATAAGGAGGGGAACTCCCGAGTTGATTCTAATTTTTATCAACGAGTCCTCCTCCTGTTGTAGGAGGAGACAGAGGAGGTCTTTACTTAAGGATTGTGAGTACATTTACTTGCTATGTGTACTTTTGTGCCGATACTGAGCTCCCTCAGCACAGGCTCCAGTACCAAAAGCTCCCGACAAGAATTATTGGCGCGAACTCCATTACATCGACTAATCATTACAAAAGGTCTTCGTTCGTATGATGCATATCCAAGAATCATCCTGAGTGTAATGATTGCTCCTTCGGAGCCGTCGATTTCATTGCGTTCTTGGCTCGCCAATAATTCTAAAGGTCGGTGTAGTTGGAAGCTATTTGAAATACTGAGGTTTATTATAAACGGGATAATTGTTGTAAGCGAATTATCTAACCTCTACAAGGTTAACGCTGTATCAAACAAGCTTCAACAAATAACCAAGCAATGCACCGCCCGCTACGATCCACATAGCGTTTAGTTTTTTAGGTCCGAATGTAAAGAAAGCTCCAAGTAATCCAATCACAATTGCTCGCCAGTCAGTAAGTGTATCTTGTCCCATTACAAACAGAACTGCAACCATTACTGCAACCGCGGCCACATTTACTGAATCGAGAAAGAAACCCAAAGTTTTGGAATTTCTCATTTTTGGGATAAGAGGATTTAAGATCCATACAAAGAGAAAAGAAGGCAGAAAAATTCCAACAGAAGCTGCTATAGCTCCCTGCCATCCGGCCAGTTGATATCCGATAAAAGTAGCTGTGGAAAGAACAGGCCCGGGAGTAAACTGTCCAACGGCTATGGCGTCAATTAATTCAGGACGAGTCAACCATCCACTCATAACCAATTCAGCATCTAAATAAGCAAACAGAACATAACCACTTCCATAAAGTATAGATCCGACTTTTAAAAAACTCCAGAACACATTTAAAGCTGTGATCTTAGAAACTGTAGCTGAACCTGCCTGAAGAAATAGAAAGGGGAGTATGGATTTTGGAGAAGCATCAAATTTCGATTTTGTAGTGAAATATAAAGTTCCAACTACTCCGGCGGTCAATAAGGCAATGATCTCATTCACACCTAATAAACTGGCAATTAAAACGATTGCTCCTAAAACACCCAGTTCCCATCCTTTAAGCGCTTTTTTCCCAAGCTTAACAACAGCAGCTGCAATAATGGCAAGTACAGCAGGTTTAATTCCAAAAATGAACGGCTCAACTTCAGGAAGCTGACCATATTCCACATACAGAAATCCAAGTATTCCGGTAATTACTACCGCAGGGAATATGAAACTGATTCCCGCAACAAATAAACCGGGAACGCCACCACGTTCATGACCGCAGTGCATAGTCATTTCAGTAGAATTTGGTCCGGGGATGAGATTAGTGGCTCCGATGAGATCAAGAAAATGCTGTTGAGACATCCATTTTCTCTTTTCGATGACTTCCTTTTCCATCATCGCGATATGTGCTGCGGGACCACCAAATGCGATCCAGCCCAATTTGAAGAAGAGTTTTGCTATTTCGGAGAGAGTTCCTTTTTCCTGCGTCATAAGTTAGTTTGATTTTTACTGCTGGTAATAGAAAATAAAAGTTATTTCGTTCAATTCAGTTTAAACAAATTATTACCAATGGCTTTAAAGAAAGGCATATACGGAACGCTACTCATTATTTTCATATCCTGAACAAAATTAGAGTCTTCAGAGAGAAAGCTGAGCACGGCATCAAATCTGTTTTTTTTGAAAAGATCACGGAAAATTGCCAGACTGTCTTCCGTAGAATTGGTTAAAATATGAAGTAAAAGAAGATCGTAATACCGATATCGAAACTTGGATTGAGGAGGAAGCAGAGGATTGCTACCTGTAATAATAGAATCAGCGAGTTGTTTAGTGTATTCCTGAGTTCTCAGAAATGTATAACCGGTACTTGGTTTAGTTAAACCTCCCATTGTCCCCAGATTGATAATGTTTTTCTCATATGTGGGTTGGTAGTCCAGATCCTGCATAGGAATTTCACCATATTCCGTTCTTTTTACTTCGTATTCTGATACATGGAGACCATATTTTTTGTCCATGTAGTTCTGAATTTTCTCTTCATACACTTCTTTGTCTAGGGTGGAATTCGAAAAAACGGTGAATTCCAGAAGAGCTTTGTTATGGCTGAATGGAAGCACATACATAAAAGCTACACCTTCTTTAAAAGAAGGATCAAAATCCATGAGAGTGAAAGTAGCAGGATCAAAAACTGAATGTTCGGTATCAATTTCAAAGCCCAGAAAATGTTGAATCAGCGGGTATTTTGGTTTCTGCCAGTTAGGTCTGAATACACTTTGGAAAATATGATCAGCTATATAAGTATCACTATTTTTTGTAAGTAATACTGCTTTGCTTGAATTTGAAGAAACGCTCAGAATATTTTCTTCCAGCAGTGTAAAATTGGATCTGTTTCTAAGCTCGGTAAGCACCAGCTCTTTAAAATCACCACACCGAATTGCGTGATAGGAGTAATCTTTCAGATACAGGAAAGCATTCATATCCAGGGCGGAAAAAAAAGCTTTATTCCAGGTTCTGTATATTATTTCTTTAAAAGGAGGGACATCTTTAGTCCAGAAGCACCAGGTTTTTTCGTTGATGGGAGCAAAGGTGGAATCAACGACCAAAACTTTTCCTTTATAGCCCCCTTTTGCCAAATACCAGGCAAGACTCAACCCTGACATCCCGCCACCGGCGATTATAAGATCATATTTAGCGTCAACTTTCAAAATCGTACCCGAACTTTACATTTTGTTGATCTTTGGTATTTACATGAAGCTGAAAAACATCCGGTCTGGAATAATGTCCATTGGTATCGATAAACAGGTTTCCTTCACTTAGAATAGAAAGATCCAGATCTGCATAAATGATTGTGTTTTCATTTTGAACAGGCTCGACTAAATATTCCGAATTGGGTTTGATAACAGAACTTCCACCTTTCAAAAGTAAAGTATCATCGTCTTCGGGGATCGATCGTATCATCTCCAAAGCCGCATTTTCTTTATCAGAAACTGAAATAATCCCATCAATCATTTGCTGTTTAGTGAGCGTGCAACCGGCAGCAATCACATAACATTGTCCTTCAAAAGCATATTGTCTGCTTGCGATTTGGTGCAGGTTTTTCACCATCGGCCACTGAGAAATATGAATATCTTCTCCGTTTTGATGAACAGCAGCTCTGGCTAACGGCATCCAGTGTTCCCAGCAAATAAGTCCGGTGATCTTTGCATTTTGATGATCAATAGTGGGTAGTGTGCTTCCATCACCCATTCCCCAAACCAAGCGCTCGGTATAGGTTGGCATTAATTTTCGATGAAGATCAAAAGATCCATCGGGTTTAAAATAAAAAATGGTGTTATACAATGTCCTTCCAACCCGTTCATTTGCTCCCATCACCACCAGACAATTATTTTCTGTGGCCGAATCAGACAGAATCTTAAAATATTTGTCCTCAATTTCGATGGAATTTTCGAACAACAATCGGAACAGGGCTTTGGCTGAAGGATGATCCCAGATTCCCGCTTCGGGTGCATAATCTAACCAAGCAGGATAACCAGGAAGCCATGTTTCGGGAAATACGATCATATGAACGTCTTTCGAAGCTGCTTCAGAAATATACTGAGTAGCCAGCTCAACACTTTTACTGAGATTTAAATATACAGGAGGGTGTTGAACAACGGCAATTTTATACGGATTATCCACGGTGAATAAATAAACATTATAGAAGGACATCAAAGTATCCCAAGCAAACCAAAAAGTAAAAGAGAAAATGATCGATTTACGAAGTGATACAGTTACCAAGCCAACTCCGGAAATGTTGGATTTTATGACGAAGGCTGAAGTAGGGGATGACGTATTTGCGGAAGACCCAACGGTAACTGCATTTGAACAAAAAGTATCTGCAATGTTTGGGATGGAGGCCGGCTTATTTGTGCCAAGTGGAACGATGAGCAATCAACTGGGGGTAAAAGTTCTAACTAATCCGGGTGATGAAATTCTGATCGATCAAAACGGACATATTTTCAATTATGAAACGGGAGGAGCCGGATTTTTGTCCGGGGTTCAGATCAGTACTATTCAGGGTAAAAAAGGAAAGCTGAGCCCGGAGGATATTAAAAACTCTGTGCGAGGTGGCTTTGATTGGGAACCCAGAACTTCCGTGTTATGTCTGGAGAATACTACTAACAAGGGCGGAGGAGTTTGCTATTCAAAAGATGAATTAAGCTCCTTAAAATCATTTGCAGATCAGAACAATTTGAAAGTTCATTTGGATGGAGCCAGAATATGGAATGCAATGGTTCACACAGACATTGAGTCAACTTTCTTTGGAGAGATCGCTGATACCATCTCCGTTTGTTTTAGCAAGGGATTGGGAGCTCCGGTGGGATCCATGCTTCTATCTAACAAAGAAAATATTGCTAAAGCCCGGCGTTTCCGAAAAATGTGGGGTGGAGGTATGCGTCAAGTTGGGTTGTTGGCCGCGGCTGCTGCTTTTTCTTTAGATAATAACTTTTCAAAGTTGAAAAAAGATCATGAAAGAGCTCAGCAATTAGCTGAAGCTGTTGATGGTTGTTCGGATCTGTCTATTGATCTGAATAGTGTTGAAACCAACATCGTGATCTTTGATGTCAGCAATGAATCAGCTGTGGAAGCTTTAGCTAAACTGGAAGAAAAAGGAGTTCGGATGGTTCCTTTTGGTCCAAATACGATCAGAGCTACTTTCCATTATCAGATCGGGGATTCTGAGTTACAGGAAGTAGTTGATTCAGTGAAAGAACTATTCGACTAATTGCCTCTTTAAATTATTTAGGAGGCAGGAAACTACTATTACTTTTTTTTCTTTTCTGCTTTTGCAGCTCTTTTCTCTTTTAGGGTTTTTGCCGGGGCGGTTTTACCTGAATTTTTCTTTATCGATTTTCCTTTTGACATATCTGACTCCAATAGTTTAAAAGCGTATTTCTAAAAGAATTTCCTTTAGCAATGATGCTTCAAATCAATGTAGCACATAAAAGCTCATAACCTACTATTTACTTTATGATGGTAAGAACTAAAGTCCTAAACCTGCTTTGTCGTTCGGGTAGAGATAGCCCTTTTCTAATCTGAACAATCCTTTGAAGGGATCTTTTTCAAAATCGAGATGACTGTCTAAATCGGCAAATTCAACATTAGGGCGGCTGAGCGCGAAATGTAATCCCATTGAAATTCCTAGACTGCATTCATCCAGACAGCCAACCATGACCTCGTTTCCGGCAGCTTTAGCTACCGAGTTGATATGCATTCCTTCCAGAATTCCTCCGATCTTCATCAATTTAATATTGATCATATCAGAAGAATTATTCTTAGTTAATCGATGGATATCATCCAATGTTTTAAGACTTTCATCAGCCATTACCGGATGCGTTATCTTTGAGATAAGAGGTTCCAGTAAATGCTCATCATCCACGCTTAGAGGCTGTTCAAAAATTTGAATTCCTATTTCTTTAGTGGCTTTCGAAAACTCAATGCTTTGTTCTACAGAATATCCCTGATTACCATCGAAACGAAGGATCACTTTTGGATATTTATCCCGAATCAATTTCAATTTTTGGATATCCTCTTCCACATCAAGGCCACCTTTTATCTTTAGAATAAAAAAGCCATCCTCAACAAATTGATCAGCTTTCTTAATGGTGTCATCAACAGGTAAAATGCCAATCGTTACACTGGTGGGAATGGAAGATCTGTATCCACCCAGAAGCTGATACAAAGGTACATCTGCTTTTTTTGCCATCAGATCGAAAAGTGCAGCGTCCACCATAGCTAAAGCAGAAGATCTCACTTTTTCGGTTGCTCTCAAATCATCTAAAATCCGGGCATAATGAAATGGATTCACACCTTTTAAAGCAGGAATAATTGTTTCATTTAAGCTCTGCTCCAAATACTCCGGAGATTCTTTAGTTATTGCAGGGTCGGGAGCTGCACACCCAAATCCTGTGTAGCCGGAATCGGTTTCAAGTCTCAACACATAATTGGTTGCGTCAGAAATTGTTTCGTAAGCAATGGTATATGGTTCGGTTAAATCCAGATCAAACCGTTCAAATGAAACCTGAGTAATTTTCATTATTTGCGGATTTTCTCTTTTAATATCCTGATCAAATCATCCGCACCAAGAGCAAGTACATCAAAACAAGGAAGACCGGTTTCTGCTGTGATTTTTTTGCAAGCAGGTTCAATCTCTTCCGGTTTAAGTCCTTCGTGATTTAGCGTTACGGCAATTACTTCTTTACCTGAAATTACTTTAATAGCATTTATTTGTTCATGCAGTGGGTGAAGTTTATAACCCGGAAATCCATCATATTCCAAACGAGTGGGAGCATGTTGCAAGATCACAAAATCAGGTCGACCTGCAGCAAGGATCTCAAACCCACCGGGATAAGCCGGATTCATTAAACTTCCCTGTCCTTCAATAACGACTACATCGGGATCAGACTCTTTCCATGCACTTACAACAGCGTGTTCTATTTCTCCGGACACAAAGTCGTTTATGCAGCTATCCATGATCATAGAATATTTAGCACCTTGCATCCAACCTGTTTGTCCGGTTCCTATCATTTCTGCTTTATAACCTTCTTTCTGGAAACCATGTACTACCAACCAGGCTGTTGTACGCTTTCCAATAGCAGAATCTGAACCTAAAACAGCTAATTTCAGGCAATCTACTTTTTCAATTTCACCGGTAAAGAAATGCAATTTATCCCGATCCGGAGTTTTACGCACATCTCTAATCCTGCAATTATGTTTCTCAGCCAGTTTTACTAACTCTTTATCGTTAGTGAGAAAATCGTGTAGTCCTGAATCTACATTTAGTCCCGCTTCCAGAGCCGCAGCAATTTCCTGTTTCGCTGATTGTGGAAGTCGGCCACCATCCGGAGCAAGCCCAACCACGAAGTTTTTAATTGCAACTCCATCTTTACTCAATTCGGAATAAGCAGTACCAAAGTCTTTGAAAATTTTGATTCCATTTGGCTTGTTATCCAATACTTCGTCGGCATCTTTTCCTGCATATCTCTCATCAATAATTCCAACAACATTATAGCGTTCAGTAAACCGAACAAGTCCATGTGAAGTTTTTCCTTCAGGAGTATTGAACATGCCCTGGCAGTAAACAATTGCGGTTCCGTCTATAGATTCTTTGTGTTGCATTGTAGTTGGATTATGAGGTGAAGATAATTCTTCAGAACTAAAGTTAGTTCTTTTTCAGATCATGTAAATGATTATGAAAGGGGGATTTGAAATTAATTTTTTGCTGTGAGTACAGCTACATATCGGTCAGATTCAAGTGGCTCAGTTTCATTCAGATTGAGCAAACCGATCAAACCCGCCGTTGATGCCGGTAGTATATTTTTTCCTTCATGCTGTTTCAAATAGGTGCTCATCTTTTTCATATTCTTATCACTGATGTTGTAAGCATATCCATCAGTTTCAATGATTGCAGAAAGAGCTTCATCCCCGTCAAAACTATGCCAGTTAATAAGAGGTTCATTAACAAATGTTTCTTTGATCTTTTTAGGATCAAGGTCTTCACACTCTGTTAGATTTTTCTTGAAAGAATGAACGATCGGATTTTTTAAAGTAGAAGAAGCTGCTAAAAACCGGGGAATTCTTGACGTTTTTCCTCTCTTATATAATGACACAAATCCACGGTGAATTCCCGCAAGCAAAGTTCCATTGGAAACTGGAACGGCGCAGATCTTGGGAGCATCTCTAAGCTGATCATATATTTCGAATGCAATTTGTGAATATGCAATGATCTGAAGACTTTTATTTTGTCCACCGGGATTGGCATCATAGTTATCTTGTTCAACAGCCAATTCACTGCTCTTTATAACGGTGTCTTCATAGCTACCGGGCAATCTGAATATATTTGAACCCAACGACTCCATTTCGACAATCCGGTCGGTGTGATATCCATCCGGTATGTAAATATTGCACTTTAATCCGGCTAGATTAGAAGCCAAAGCCACTGAAGCTCCGTAATTTCCACAAGTCGCTAATGTGATAGTATCGAATCCTCGTCGTAACGCATCATAAACCTGAGCAAAGCCTATCCGATCTTTTTGAGTACCGGTAGGATTGTCACCTTCAAATTTTAGAAATAATTGCCTGAAATCGTGGTCGCGTTCAATATTTCTGGATCTGCTTAAACTTGTATCACCAACTTCCAGATTTATAATGTCTTCAAAAGCGATAAGGCGTTCTGCAAGCGAGTTTTGATCATCACAAACTATTTCACTTAAAGTTCGAGCTTCTCTGGAGACTTTATTTTCAGAAATATTTGACAGATCGCGAAGATTCATAGTGGATTAGTAATTTTAATTTTTCAGCAAGATGAAAAGAGTAGTATAAACTGATAGTACTAACTTTTTATAAGTATAGTACAAAGTTTTATGTAACCTTTTACTAGTAAGATAGTATCCACGTTAGCTCTTATTAACTAGTTTTATCATTCAAATAATGTACTAATATGAAATCACGAATTACTATACCCAGCTTAGCAATAGTTTTGATAGCTGTATTTGCTATCAACTCTACGGTTAAAATCCATCACGATGAAGAGGCAATTAAAGAAGTTCTTGAAACAGGCTATGTCCATGGAGCTTTTAATGAGTTGAATCCGGAAGCCATGACCAAGACATTTCATGAAGATTTTGCAATATTTTCGCCGGGAAAAGAAGGGAAGATAAATCGATACCCAATTGCCAACTGGGTGGAAGGAACGAAGAAAAGAAAATCTGACCCGAATTTCGATCCCGCAAATAACAAATGGGAGCACAAATTTAAGAGAGTAGATGTTTCCGGAAAAGCAGCTCATGTAGAGTTAGAGCTTCATCGAAACGGCAAGCATGTTTACACTGATTACTTGTCTCTTTTAAAGTTTGAAAATGACTGGAAGGTGGTAGCTAAGGTATATCATCAACATGAAACTCCTTAATTGTGGAATGTTTGAGTTAGTATTAATAGACTAACTCAAGCTCTTAACCAACACATCCACAACCTGGTCGATCTCATCTTTTGTGATCACAAGAGGAGGTACAATTCGTATCACATTTCCACCGGCTGCATTTGAAAGCACTCTTTGTTCGAACATTTTTTCTACTACCGGTCTGGCAGGTTGATTGAGTTCTACACCGATCATCAATCCAAGTCCGCGTACATCAACCACCGAATCCAGATGTGCTGTTTTCTTTCTGATGAGATTCATCATGTATTCACCTTTTTCAGCGGCCTGTTCGCAAATATTATCCATTTCAATGGTTTTAAGGCAGGCATTGCCGACTGCACAAGCAAAAGGATTCCCGCCAAAAGTAGTTCCATGGTTTCCAAAGGAAAGGGCAGAGGCCACTTCTTCTTTGGCCATTACCGCTCCGATAGGAATTCCACCGGCCAGAGCTTTAGCAGAAGCAACCATATCCGGTTTGATATCGAAATGTTGGTAACAGAAGAACTTTCCTGTTCTACCAACGCCGGTTTGAACTTCGTCTATAATGAGCAGGATATTCTTGTCATCACAAAGCTGGCGTACTTTCTTAAGAAACTCTCCGTCAATTACATGGACGCCACTATTACCTTGAATCAATTCAAAAGCAATGGCAATGGTTTGATCATCCACTGTTTTTTCAAGAGCTTCAAAATCGTTGTATGGAGATTGAATGAATCCCAGAGGAAGCGGTTCAAAATCTTCCTGATAAACAGGTTTACTCATGGTGATAGTAGTTACGGATCGACCGTGAAAGCCATCACTTAAAGAAATTATGTTTCCTAATTTTCCATTTTTCTTACCCCATTTACGAGCCAGTTTTATACAAGCTTCCATCGCTTCCATTCCGCTGTTGCAAAGGAATACGCGATCCAATCCTGATAAATATGAGAGACGTTCTATAAACTCACTTTGTGGCTCAGTATAATAGAAATTAGAGACATGAAGCAATTTCTCAGCTTGTTCCTTAATAGCTGATACAATAGCCGGGTGACAATGACCGAGATTGTTTACCGCAATTCCACCCAAAATATCCAGATATACATTTCCTTGCGTATCCCACACTTTGGTTCCTGATCCTTTATCAATAGTAATTGGATAACGGTTATAAACCTGAAAGTGATGTTTTTTTTCGAGCTCTTGGGCGTTCATTTGATTTTTATATCTGTTTGAAAAAGATTAAATATTCTGAAATTCAAAAAAGTTTCGTGACAAAGTACAGAGTTACAAAGTAGTTTAGAAACTAACTTTGTAACTCTGTCACTTCTTTAACTTCATTTATTAATTATTTCTACCACAGCGAATCAAGCTCAAACCATTCAAGAAATTTAAAATCTACCAATCAATAGGTCTGTAATCTTTTAAGAATTTACCACACCAATGTTTGCCGGTGTTAATTCCATCAAACAACGGATCCAGAACTCTGGCAGCACCATCCACGATATCAAGTGGTGGTTGAAAGTCATGCACTTCTTCTTTTCGTTTTGCTAATTCTGCAGGATCTTCATCTGTTACCCAGCCGGTATCAACCGCGTTCATATAAATTCCGTATTTAGCGAAATCAGAAGCTGAAGTATGGGTCATCATATTCAGAGCCGCTTTTGCCATGTTGGTATGGGGATGGCGGTCTTCTTTATGCCAGCGATGGAATTTTCCTTCCATGGCCGAAACATTGATGATATGTTTTTGACCGGTATCTTCTTTTTTCATCAATCCGGCTAATCGATTACACAACACAAATGGAGCGACAGAATTAACCAGCTGCACTTCCAGCATCTCATTGGTATGAATTTCACCCAGTTTTAATCTCCAGCTGTTGGTTTTACGAAGATCCACTTGCTGTAAATCTGCATCCAGTTTTCCCTGAGGAAATACTTCTTCAGCTGTTAAAGAATTATCAATGCTGTACGGAATTTGAGAAAGTTTTGCAGATGCCCGAAGCCCAATTCCCAATTGTTTTCCATGCCAGGTAACAGGTAGGTTTTTATTCTGTCCATCTTCAAATCCGGAACTCAGTGATCTTAATTCATTTAAACAAGCATCATGATCAGATAACAGTTCCTGAGCAAAAGGAGGGAGTTCCGAAATCGATCTTTCTTCGTTCGGCATTAAGTGCTGGTAGAAACCTGCAGGACGACGAACCGTTTGAGCTGCATTATTGATAAGGACATCCAAACGATCGTATTCCTGCTCGATAAAATTACAGAAGATCTCCACACTCGGAATATGACGAAGATCCAGCCCATGAATTTTAAGTCGATGTCCCCATTTCTGAAAATCATCCTCTTTGGCAAAACGAAGAGCTGAGTCCACAGGAAAACGAGTCGTTGCAATAACAGTCGCTCCGGCGCGCAACATCATCAAGGTGATATGGTAGCCGATCTTAAGTCGAGAGCCCGTTACAAGAGCAACTTGCCCGGTTAAGTCAGCATTCTGGAATCTTTTGGCATAGTTAAAATCTCCGCAACCTTTGCACATCGTATCATAAAAATGATGCAGGTTGTGAAAGATTTCTTTACAAACGTAGCAATTTCTTGGCGACTCCAGCGGGATTTCATTTTCAGATTCATTTCCTGTTAAAGCGATCATTTTAGGAGCTTCAAAAACTACAGCTTCTCGGGCACTTCTAATACCGGTAGAGTTTCTGGCGTGTCGATCTTTCTCTTTAAGTTTTCGCTTATTAGCTCGCTTAGCATCTTTCTTTCGCTTTCTGAATTCCTCTCTGCTTGGTCGGGATAGTTTTCCCGCCGCCATGATAAGCTCAAGTCTCTTGTCCTTTTCAATTTCAAAGATCTGGTTGGGATCATTAGTGAGTGTTTCCAGCACGGAAATACACAAATCGATCTCTTCCTGACTTAATTTTTTTTGTTCTTCGATGTGGATTTCTTCCTTCCAAATTTATATTAAAAACAAAGGTACGGAATAACCAAATAACTATTAGCAGTGTATTTTAATCATGAATTTTAAAAAGAAATACCATTTGATAACAAAGTAAACAGAGCATAAGGCATAATGTATTCAGTCAGCTAAGAAACTATCCCTCCCCAGGGAGGGACAGAGTCAAAACAAGTTTTGAGTCAGGGAGAGGACGAAAAGCCCATATTAAGAAATTTTTGAAAATCTTTGTAAGGAATACCCTCACTTCCTGTCTTACTGCAAAAAGCAAAGACTATGAAAGCAGAAAGATCTAATAATTTCGGTTACAATAAAGGATTGAGAAAATTTGCGAATAAAAACAGAAATAATGCTACTAAAGCCGAAGCATGTTTATGGAAATATGCGCTTTCCAAAAAGAAAACAGGATACACTTTTAAAAGACAGCGTCCGGTTTTGAATTATATCGCAGATTTTATGTGTCAGGAATTATCACTTATTATCGAAGTAGATGGAAGCTCACATGATGATCTGCATGTCAGGATCAATGATTTAAATCGACAGATGAAATTGGAGAACGCGGGATTCACAGTTATTCGGTTTAGTAATGAAGATGTTCTCAAGAATATGGATGAGGTGAGAAGAAATATTTCAGAGGTTGTTGCTAAGCTTGGGCGTGGTTCGTCCTCCTTCTGATTTCATGCAAGCATGAAATCTGTCTCCCTCCGACGGGAGACATTCGAACTTCTCTCTGAAAATTTGAAGATTAATATTAATGATTCCAAAAGCTGATAGATTCATATTTCGAATGTCTGGTTATTCAACCGGACGTAAACGACCTCCTTGTTTAACCTCTTCGATTAGGTTCAATGAAATCTTAAACAAGCAGACCCTTCAGGTTCTGTAGGATATAACGAGATTTCAAACCATCTGAAAATCAGCAAGCTGTCACTTTCTTTAAACCAACTCCAACCCAATTCTTCCGCGTTCCAGATCCAGTTTTGTGATTTCTACATTGATAATATCACCGACTCCAACTACGTCATGAGGATCTTCCACCTTCTTGGTTTTGCTCATGCTGGATATATGAAGTAAGCCATCTTGTTTTACGCCGATGTCCACAAAAGCACCAAAATCTACAACATTGCGTACGGTTCCTTGTAGCTTTTGACCTTCTTTGAGGTCTTCCATTTTAACTACATCGGTTCTTAAAATTGGCTTTTGAAGTGATTCTCTAGGATCACGACCGGGCTTCTGAAGATTTTCTATGATGAGTTCCAGAGTAGGCTCACCAATTCCCAACTGTTCAGCAACTTGTTTTGTATTCAAATTTCCGAGCTTTGAAGCGATCTTATCTTTTTGTGAAGACAGGTTTTCGAGATCTATACCAAACAGATTACAAAGCTTCTCAGCGGCTTCATAACTTTCCGGGTGAATGGCGGTATTATCCAAAGGATTTTTAGATTCGGGAATGCGCATAAATCCTGCTGCCTGCTGAAAACGAAATTCTCCCACACCTTCAATTTCTTTTATTTCGTTTCTGGAAGTGAATATTCCGGATGTTTCTCTCTGCTTCACAATAGCTTCGGCAACTCTTTTACCTAAACCCGAAATATGAGTTAGTAGTGGAGCACTAGCAGTATTCAGGTTTACGCCTACTTCGTTCACGCAGCTTTCTACAACATCGTCCAGTTTTCCTGAAAGCTGATTCTGATTCACATCATGCTGATATAAACCTACACCAATTGATTTCGGGTCGATCTTCACCAATTCAGCCAAAGGATCCTGAACTCTACGGGCTATGGAAATATTTCCACGTTGAGCAGCATCCAGATCAGGAAATTCATCTCTGGCAACTTTGGAGGCAGAGTACACAGAAGCTCCGGCTTCATTCACAATCAAGTAGCTGACATCAGCACCACTTTTCTGGATATAATCGGCTACAAATTGTTCAGCCTCACGACTTCCGGTTCCGTTACCGATCGCGATCAGTTCTACATTATGTTTTTCGATCAACTTTCCCAGAACAACCTCAGATTCAGCGATCTTATTTTGTGGTGGAGTAGGGTAGATGGTTGTTCCGTCCAGATATTTTCCGGTTCCGTCAACTACAGCCAACTTGCATCCGGATCTGTAGGCAGGATCTAATCCAAGAACGATCTTCTTTTCCAAAGGCGGTTGCATCAATAAGTTTCCAAGATTAGTAGCAAACGTTTCAATAGCATGTTCATCAGCTTTGTCTGTAAGTGTGTTTCTCAATTCCCGCTCTAAAGAAGGAGAGAGCAGTC
This sequence comes from uncultured Balneola sp., assembly GCA_913058495.1. Lineage (GTDB taxonomy): Bacteria > Bacteroidota > Rhodothermia > Balneolales > Balneolaceae > Balneola. The sequence continues at coordinate 18,969 of CAJXQC010000018.1, forward strand.
TTTTGAACGCATCTTCAACAGCATCCTGAATACGTTCCGTAAAAATACTCATGTCGTTGGTGATAACGATATCATCCATGGTTTCGAGCGTGCGTTCTTCCCAAACTTCTGTGCTCACAAAAAGCACATTTTCTCTTTCTCCACGATTTATTGCCAGAATTTGATAAGGCTTCAAACGATCTACTCTTGCAGCAAATTCATAATAATCCTCAAAATTAGTTCGGTCTTTTACTGTAGGATTTTTCTTCGTCTTGATAGTAGCGTGCTTCATAAAAATATCACGCAGTTTTTCTCTTACTTCAAGATGCTCGTTGATCCATTCCGCAACAATATCGTTCGCTCCCTGCCACACATCTTCCAGAGTCTCGACTTCTTTTTCTTTGTTGATGTACTCTTTGGCATAATCATCAGGACTTCCGGATTCGATTTCTTGCTCCCAAATAAGCTGAGCCAGTGGCTCCAATCCTTTTTCTTTGGCTTTATCGCCACGTGTTTTACGCTTTTGCTTGTACGGTAAATACAGATCTTCCAGCACAGTAAGATCAGTACAAGCTTTTATCTGCGCTTCCAGTTCAGGAGTGAGTTTCTCTTGTTCTTTTATAGATTTAAGAATTGTTTCTTTTCTGGATGCGAGTGTTTTCTGAAATTCCAATGCATCACGCACATCTCTGAGTTGTTCTTCATCCAAGCCTCCGGTGGCTTCTTTACGATATCGAGCAAGGAAAGGAATGGTAGCGCCCTCGTCAATAAAACCGGCTACCGTTTGGATCTGTTTTGTTGAGATTTTGAGGTCTTCAGAAATTCGTGCAAAAATGTGGGTATTGGTCATCTATAATGATATTTTTGGTATTCAATCTTTCAGGGCAATGATACAGAACTCATTAACAGAGAAACAACTTAAATGGACATAAATTCTTTAAGAAAAGCGGCAATAGAAATAGCAACTCTTGGCGGTGAACATACACTCAAATATTTTAAGAAGGATTTTGATGTAATCAGTAAAGAAGATGATTCTCCGGTTACCATTGCTGACAGAGAAACTGAAAAGCTGATGAGAGCTGAGATCCAAAAGCGGTTTCCTGATCACGGGATCATAGGTGAGGAATTTGGTAAAACGAATGAAGAAAGCAATATCCAGTGGGTTTTAGATCCGATCGACGGAACCAAATCATTCATTCATGGAATCCCATTTTATACAACGCTTGTTGGTGTGATGATCGACAACGAACCTGTTGTAGGAGTGATTAATTGTCCGGCGCTGAATGAACTTTGTGCTGCAGGAATTGGTGAAGGCGTGATTTTTAATGGTGAGCCTTGCAAAATGAATGAAACACGATCTCTGGAAGAAGCCACAGTGTTGGTTACCGAGATCAATCGCTTTAACAGAATGGGAATGCAGACACAGTTTCAGGAACTTTTAGATAAAACCAAGATACATCGTACCTGGGGCGATGCTTACGGACACATGATGGTTGCAACCGGACGAGCAGAAATTATGATCGACCCAATTTTAAGTATCTGGGATGCAGCGGCATTGCTTCCGGTTATGAAAGAAGCCGGAGGAGTGTTCAGTGATTTTGATGGTAAGGAAACCATTCATACCGGAAACGGATTTTCTACCAACGAGCATTTATATCCGCTGGTAAAAGAAATTTTTGAAGGATGTAGTTAGTTATAATAGGTCATCCTGAACTTGTTTCAGGATCTTACGATTCGATTTGAAGCTTTGATAAAAATCGAAATAATTGTAAGAGAAATACCTCTGCAAAGATCCCGAAATAAATTTGGGATGACGTAGATTTTAGAATGTACAATATTTTTTAAACAGCATTATTTAATGAAATCAATAAAACTTAGTTCTTATCTAAGCATACTTATTCTCCTGTTCACCGCGACGCAAGATTGTTCAGTAAAAGATTGGGATTACGAACAAAATCCAAAGCTCACTTATGATTTCAATCATCTGGATCTGGATATGACCATTGATCCGGTGAATGAAACGGTAAAGGGAGTAGCAACTTATAGTATAAGTGCAAAAATTCCGGCACAAACAGAAGTGATACTGCATGCCGCTGCTCTGGAAATAGATGCTGTTACATTTGACGGTGATGAGAAGGAATTCTCAGTCTCAGGAGATTCTCTGATCATTGATCTGGCTGACACTTTAAGCATGACATCGGAATCGGAGTTGGCAATTACCTGGCAGGGAAGATCGATCTACGGAACACATAAAGATCGTTTTGGTACGATGTGGTCAAGTTTGAATCCTAAAACACAAAGGCATTGGCTGCCGGTGTACGATCATCCGAGAGTTGCATTTTCTGTGGATGCCGATATTACCATTCCTGCTAATCTGGATGTGGTTTTTAACGGAAACTTAGTCTCCGATCAAGTAACATCTGCAGATACCAAGACCGTAAGTTGGAAGGTAGATACAGCGATTCCGGCTACAGGTCTTAATTTTGCAGTCGGGAAGTTTGAATCTTCTGAAGCACAATCCGGGATCAATAAAGTGAGAGTTTTTGGAGAAACAGGAGTAGTTACTGGTGATGAAGTTCAGAAAATATTATCTGAGGCGATTCGAAGTAAACGCGTTCTGGAAAACGAGCTGTCGTTTGAATACCCCTGGGAAGCTTTAAATGTGGTTGTTTTGGAAGATAATTTTTGGGATGAAAAAGCGGATGCAGCCGGAGTGATCTATCTGGCAAAAAACAGAGGAGCCTTAACAACTCAACTTCAACGTAGCTTGGTTGCACAATGGTTTGGGCAATATCAGCGTACCGAAAATGTTAGTTCTCAATATGAAATATTTGAGATCATTCGAAGATCAGCTTTTAATGTGGCGGGATTCGAATCTAATGAAATTGGAAATATTGATAGCTTGTTTAGCTTAAAAAGTTGGAATGCTTTAAATATTTGTTGTGAAGTTGCACAACCTTTTTTCAAGAGAACCATCGAGCAGTCTTTGAGCGAGTTAATCAAGAAAGAGTCAGGAGTTGTTTCCGGATCGTTCTATACAGATTATTGGTACGAAGAGACCGGCATCCCTTTTCCTCTGATTGAAACTAAAAAATTTGAAATCGGTGACTCCGAAGCTCAAACAGATTCACTTTCCTATGGATTAGATTTAGAATTCGATGAGATGAACTCAACGGTTACAGCTTACTTTACAAGTTTATCCGGAAGTGGGGAAGATCTTCAAAGTCTGGATATGACTATATTTACCTTTGATGACAGCACTACTTCAGAAATTACCTTTACCGGAGAACGAGATTCTGCGAAAATAGCAGTACCTGCCACTGTTGAGTATGTCAGGTTCAACTCGGGAAGTACAGATATTGAAGAAATAGGATTCGGAAGATTTCCGGTTATGTTTTTGTTAGCTCAGTTAAGAAGCAACAATGTTGACGACAGAAGAGTAGCAGCTGGTTTATTAAGTTATCATACCGATAACCCGGATCTGCAATTGGCCTTGAAAGATGCACTCAATGCCGAAACTGATGTTCAAACTAAAGCAAACTTGTTGAGAACCTTAGGGGCGTTCACTGCCGGCGCAACGGGAACTGAGATTCAGTTTATGCAGGAAGTAAACAGTGATCATGAAGAAATTCAGATAGCGGCTTTAGAAGCACTTTCTAATTATAAAGAAGATGAAAATGTACCCGGAGTGATTCAGCAAAAAATGGAGCGAACATCTTCCGATGAAGTATTTAAAGTATCGAAAAGGAGTTTTTTAGAAGTGGCGGATCTTCCGAGAAAAATTTCAGCAACAAAGAGATTGATTCAAATTGATACAACAGGCGCTCGTTCGTTGTCTTTGCTTAAGGAGATCATTTCTACAGATACAACAACTCAGTCACAGCAAATTGCTGAAGAACTGATTTCGTTTGAGTTTCCATATTCTACAAGAATCGGAGCATTGAATTTATTGCTGGAACATGTAGATGATGGCGATTACTGGGGAAGTAAGATCGTTGAGCTTTCAAATGATTTCGATCCAAGAATAAGATTAAAAGTTTTAGAAGGCTTGAATTTTTTATCTGAAACCGACGCCGAAAACATTGTGGATGCTGTATTGCTTTCGGAATTTGATCTGAGAGTTTTGATGAGCGGTAAGGAATTATAGAATTAGGAATTCAAAATTAAGAATGGGAATAAGTAGTTTGCTTTACTTCCTATTCTTAATTTTAACTCCTCAGAGATGTTAAATATAAAGCTGTCTTTTTGATCTAAGGCCTTATCGTAGAATACTATTCATTGTACTCATTTCTAAGAAACAGAATGTCTTCCTCATCTCCAATAAAAGCGAGTTCATCATTAACCTGAATAATGGTGTCACCATGAGGTATTTTAGTTTTTCCATTACGATTAATAATTGCAATCAAGCATTCGCCCGGCAGATCTATTTCCTTAATCTGCTTACCTGCCATGGGGTTATCAGCTGTTATAATAAGTTTGATGAACCGATCGTCACGTAATAGAATTTCCCTTATTTCTTCTTCATTTTTGGCTTTTTTCCATCTTTTTATAAATCTATTATCGTCAAATATTTCAGCTAAATGTGCGAGAATACGCAAATGTTGACGGGGTTTTTCAGATGAACTAATTAGAAAGATTATAGCCCGTAGATTTCCAATTTCGTTTTGTTTGTCCTTACTAAATGATTCAAAGCCATCCGGTTTTAAAAACACTGAGTCTGGAACGCGGGCTAATATAATTTCAGAAGAAATATCTCCTTTTAGTTTAATATGATTGAAAGCGATAGATGGAGCGAACGGAATAGTGTCTATATCCTGACTCTCCCAAAACAAGTCGAATATTTGTTTTTCATCCATCTTAAAAGAAGTCGCAAAATTTCCGGAAGCCTTTTTAATAATATCTTTATAACTGATATCAGAATCTGATATATCCAACACAACAGATCTGCTTATTATTCTTTCATAAGGATCTTCTTTTCGCAATCCTTTTTCACGTAATATGCCTTTCATTTCACGCTCTAATCCGTAGTCTTTTCTTCGACCTAAGCGTTCGTGAATGTGATAAATAGCACCGTGTCGTTTTATCTTGTCAGAAGCGTAATAGAAATACCAGATTAACGCAAAAATTGAAACGGCCAGAGTAAATAATATTGATAAGAAACCCATTTCGAGAATAAGAGCAATCGATAATATTATTCCTGAAATTTGAACCCAGGGATACCACGGAGAATTAAAGCCCGGATCATATCCTTCAATTCTACTTTCTCTCATGACGATAACACACAAATTAAGTAAGGCAAAAAGTAATAGCTGGAAAGCACTTGCAAGTTTTGCTACTTCAGCAACATTGAATGAGACTAGGAAAAGTATCATCAAAAAAACGGTAGCGACAATAGCCCAAAAAGGAGTGCCGGTTTTACCAATTTTTGAGAATTTTTTGGTGATCAAATGATCTCTGGCCATAGCAAGCGGATATCGGGAAGCAGACATGATTCCTGCATTTCCTGTTGAAGCAAAAGCAGCAACCGCTGCAACAACAACCAAAAGTAAACCTAGGTCATTGGGCAGCCAATCCATAAATACTTTACCGGCTGAAGCTACAGGGGTTAAGTCTTCGCGAAATGCTGAAGGTTCTAACAAAGCTACCATGATATACACACCGGCTACATATACAATGATTGCAGTAATTATAGATAAAAACATACCGTAAGGAATATTTCTATCCGGATTTTTAACCTCTTCAGCAATACTGGCTACTTTTGTAAGTCCTGCATAGGAAACAAAAACCATACCTACTGTAGCAAAAAAACCTTCAGCTCCATTTGTAAAAAAGGGGGTAAACTGTTGATTAGTAACTTCAAAAAAATCAAGTGAAAGAACAGAAAATACTCCCTGTGTTATATAGAAAATCATAATTGAAATTAATGTGGCAACTAAGATTTTTTGGAGAGTTGTTGTTTCTTTTGCCCCAACTACATTTAGTACACCAAAAACTAGAGTTAGAATTATAGCAACGGGCACAATTGAAATGTCAAAATAAATAGCCAGGTAAGCACCCATTCCAATTAAAGCGAAGGCACTTTTTAATACCAATGCGAGCCAGGAACCATAACCTCCGATGGTTCCAATTATAGGCCCCAAACTTCGATCAATAATGTAATATGTACCTCCGGCTTTAGGCATAGCTGTAGCTAATTCCGCAACACTGAACATAGTTGGAAGTACGATAAGTCCTGAAATAAAGTAGGCCAAGAATACAGACGGTCCGGTTTCTGCAGCTGCAAGGCCGGGTAAAAGAAAGAAGCCGGAGCTAAACATTGCACCTGTAGCGATAGCATAGACATCCCAAAGTCCGAGCTCTTTTTTTAATTTTTTATATTTCATTTGAGATTTGTTGCTGGTTTAAATTATTTCTGCGGATTTTTTCCATTATTGGAAAAAAGGTTTTCTAAGTCGAAGAGACACCATATTTTATATCCGATATGCAAAAGAAAAGCGATATATACGACCGCTAATATCATTTGAGCATTAAAAGTTAAAATTGGCTTTGAACTCAAAAAGGTGATGATCAAATATTCTAGTATGGATGCAATTACAGTAGCCAGTAAAAGCTTTAAAAGTAATGTTATAACATTTTTGATATGGGGTTTCATGATAAACCTCTGCCCTAAAGCGTTAAACTTTAAATAGTGATTGTATACAGTTAGCCCTTGAAATAAGTATGGCTTAAAGCGCTACTATTTTTAGCGAAAAAATAGTCTAATCAGGTCGTTAAAATTATTTTGGAGTGGATGGAAACTTGTGGTGATTCCAAAATAAAAAGCGTCTTAAGTTGAATAAGGGGGAGGAGTTTTTGTGTATCATAGCTAGAGGCTGTTAATTGTTAATTGCAGTTTAGCTAAATAGAAGGGGACGTTTCAAAATGACGCTTAACCATTTAAAGAATTATTGTGAAACACCCTTTAATTAGTACTTAGAAATATAGATTTTTTAAGGTCTTAAATTGTAAAAAATCGTAAAACAGATTTAAATAAATAGTATTCCAAATCCAATGGTTCTATAAAAAAAAGCTCCGACATTTTTATATCGGAGCTTTTTAATTTAATCAAGTCTTAGTAGCGGGTAACCATCTGCCTAGACTGTTTTTACTAAGATTGCTTGATCCATTTAGCAAAATCACCGAAGGATGCTTTCTTACCGTACATCAAAATACCAACACGGTAAATTTTTGCGCTCACCCACATCACGCCAAAGAAACTGGCAACAAGAAGAGCTAAACTTGCTCCTATCTGCCAAACCGGAACATCCGTGGTAGCAATTCGGGTGATCATATTGATTGGCGATGTTAGTGGAAACATGGAAGCTACAACAGCTAATGTTGAATCCGGTTCAACCATAATTCTGGTATTCAGAACATAGGCTCCTATCAATGGTATCATCAAAATAGGCATGAACTGCTGCGTATCTTGTTCGGAATCTACTGCGGAACCTACAGCTGCAAAAATAGAAGCATACATGAAGAAACCAAGTACAAAGAACAGGAAGAAGTACACGAAGATCATAGGATCAATAGATAAAACTTCCAATGAAGAAGGATCAAATCCCGCTTCAGCTGCAACTTGTTCAAGATCTTGTCCTTCTGTTGCCTGAGCAATCTGATCCTGCATTAATACGCCGGCAACAGGTACTGCTGCCATCGAAAAACCAATATACATTACTGCCCAAACTGTGAATTGAGTAAAGCCAAGCAAACAGACTCCCGCTACTTTACCGATTAGCAATTCTATCGGTTTCAGTGATGAAGTTATCACTTCCACAATGCGGTTGGTTTTTTCTTCTATAACGCTGCGCATTAAAACGGCGCCATATCCAAACAAACCAATAAAGATCAGTAAACCAAGTACAAACCCAACGCCGGACATAAATCCGGCTTTATCATCTTCAGCTTCCCCTTCTTCAGTAAGTTTTCGAGAATCTAATCCTGGTCGGCGAGCAAAGAGTTGTTTAACTTCATCCGATACATTAGCTCTAGTTAATCGCTCTTCTTGGATCACTTCACGAACATCACTTCTTACGCTTCCATTAAAAGCTAAACCACCGCTTTCTTTATAGATTAATTCAGCATTCTCATTGGTTTCTATATGCCTTTCTTCCAGAAGGAGATAGGAATCTAAATCTTGTCTAAGAACCATCGCTTTTACTGTATCAAGTGGTAAGTAGGAAACATCTGAGTATCTCAAACTGTCAAGGGAAATCAGGTTTTCAACCAATACTCCTGTTTGATCATAAATTCCTACAGTCTTTTCAGATTCGGAGTCACTAGTCATAATCCAGGCTAAAAATCCAAAAAATGCGATAAGCACAATCGGAGTTAATGCTGTTGAAAGGATAAATGATTTTGACTTAGCTCTGGTAAGATATTCGCGCTTAAGTACTAAAAATATTTTAGAAAAATCCATTATTGAGCCTCCTCTAGTTGTTGAGCTTTTAGGTTGTCTTCACCCACCGTTGAGATGAAGATCTCATTTAGAGATGGTTCAATTCGTTCAAATTTATGAATTTCAGCGTGTTCCATAGCCAGTTTTAAAATATCCTGCATACTTTGTCCATTCAAGACTCTGATCTCAGCAAAATTAGTAGAACGGTTGTTCAGGCGAACACCTTCAAGCTTGTCTAAGAAAGATCCATCGCCGTCAAATTCCAGATTAATGGTGTTTTTACCGAAAGATGCTTTTACTTCACGAAGTTTTCCCTGAAGAACAGCTTTTCCTTTATTGAAGAGGCAAATATCATCACACATTTGTTCAACTTGCTCCATTCTGTGAGTTGAAAATAATATGGTTTTGCCATTATTCTTGAGCTCAATAATGATGTCTTTCAACATGTCGCTGTTGATGGGATCTAAACCACTGAACGGCTCATCAAAAATATAAATGTCAGGATCATGAGCGATTGTAGCGATGAACTGAATTTTCTGTGACATCCCTTTTGATAACTCTCCAACTTCTTTTTTAGTCCAGTCAGAGGCATCAAAACGATCCAACCAATAATGAATGGCTTCTTTGGCCGCTTTGGTTTTCATCCCTTTAAGCTGAGTAAGATACAAAAGCTGTTCTCCAACCTTCATTTTCTTGTACAGCCCGCGCTCTTCCGGCATATAACCGATCATCTTCTGAGTAAGCGGACTTGCTATCTGACCATTAATAGTGATGGAACCTTGATCAGGTCCAAGAATATTATTGATCATACGAATGGTAGTTGTTTTACCTGCACCGTTTGGTCCAAGCAACCCGAAAATACGCCCTTTTTCTACATCGAAACTGACATCATCAACCGCTTTGTTTTTGCCAAACGATTTTCTGATGTTTTCAACATGAATTATCGTCATTATCCCTAAATTTAAATTTTAACCTTAAGTAAATCTTAGTATGGTAATTCTTGATTACCTTGCGCCCAAAGATTCTTGTTTTGTTAGTCGCAAGCAAGTACGCATTTATTACAAATCAGTTTCATAAAAATGAACATTATTCATATTAGTGCAGAATGTTACCCAATTGCTAAAGTCGGAGGCCTAGCTGATGTTGTTGGTTCACTACCAAAGTATTTAAATGAGGAAGGGGAGTGTGCTGAAGTGATCATGCCGAAATATGAAAATAATTGGGTGTCGGATCATGAGTTTGAAGAAGTTTATTCCGGCTCTTTTAACTATTGGGGAGAAGTAACTGAATTTTCGATCGAGTGTTTGATGGATAATAAATTTGGCTTCCCTATTTATATGATAAGTATTCCGGGAAGATTTGATAGACCGGGAATTTATATAGATCCCTGGAGCAGTAAGCCTTATTGGGATGAAAAAGAACGGTTTGTAAGTTTTCAGATCGCTGCACTTGAATGGATATCAAACAGATCAGAGAAACCTGATATTATTCATTGTCATGATCATCATACCGGCTTGATCCCATTTATGACTTCTCAGTGTAACCGATACCGAGAGTTATCTCAGATACCAACGGTAATTACGGTTCATAATGCAGAGTATCAGGGTAGATTTGATAAAGAAAGCTACAAACTCTTGCCGGCCTTTAGTTTTGATAATGTTGGGTTGTTGGAATGGGACGGAGCCATGAATTCATTAGCAGCAGGACTTAAAACTGCCTGGCAGATCACGACCGTTTCCAAAAATTATATGACTGAATTGAGAGCAGAAAGCAATGGATTGGAAGATCTGTTTAAAAATGAAACCACAAAATCCACAGGTATTATAAACGGAATAGATACCGAAGTTTGGGATCCGGCCAAAGATGATCTGCTTGCGTATAATTTTTCTTTCCGAAACCGAAAATCCGGTAAAGCAAAAAATAAGAAAGTGCTTTGTGATGAGTTTGGTATCAATCCAGAACTCCCGACCATAGCATTCATCGGCAGACTGGTAAGAGAAAAAGGAGCGGATCTGCTTCCCGACCTGATCGCTCATTTCATGGAAAAGGAGAAGGAGGTTAATTTTGTGCTACTGGGAACCGGCGACCCCCAACTGCATACTATTTTTGAAAGGATGTCGAGTGACCATGTAGGATTTTTTGATGCCACTTTGGAATACAACGAGAAGTTGGCGCATCAAATATATGCCGGGTCAGATTTCATTCTGATGCCTTCCAGAGTAGAGCCTTGTGGCTTGAACCAGATGTTTGCCATGCGCTACGGAACCATTCCGATAGTAAGAGCTACCGGTGGGCTTAAAGATTCTGTGAACGACATCAGTGAGCAAGACGGATACGGAATTTGCTTTGACGAGTTTAATCTGGAAAATGCAGAGTATGCAATTAATCGTGCTATTGATTTATTCGAAAATCAGAGCTTATTTAATCAGGTAAGATCAAAGGTCATGAAACTGGATTTTTCATGGAACAGATCTGCTAAAGAATACATTGATGTTTATAGAAAACTAATCAAGAAGGTAGGTTGATGAAAAGTTCAGTAATGGCAGTAATTTTAGGTGGTGGACGGGGAACGCGTTTATTTCCACTTACGGATCAGCGTTCTAAACCGGCCGTTCCAATTGGTGGTAAATATCGGTTGGTTGATATTCCGATCTCAAATTGTTTGAATTCGGATATTCGACGAATTTATGTGCTCACACAATTTAATTCAGCCTCACTGAATCGTCACATCAAAAACACTTACAACTTTGATGTATTCAGTAGTGGTTTTGTGGATATTCTTGCAGCAGAGCAAACGGCTTCAAATCCTGATTGGTTTCAGGGAACGGCAGATGCGGTCAGGCAATCTTTACACCATATGACTAACCATGAGCATGAACATGTTCTGATACTTTCAGGTGATCAACTATATCAGATGGATTACAGAAAACTGCTTGAGCGCCATAAAGAGAATAATTCTGACCTCACGATCGCAACAATTCCTGTAAATTCAGAAGACGCAACAGGTTTCGGTATTATGAAAACCAACAAAGAAGGTTTAATAGACAGTTTTGTTGAAAAGCCAAACTCAGATATTTTAGATGATTGGAAATCAGAAGTCCCGGAGAAATTCCAATCTGAAGGAAAAGAATATTTAGCGTCGATGGGGATTTATATTTTCAATAAAGATACACTGAAACGGTTATTTGATGAGAACCCTGATGCTACTGATTTCGGAAAGGAGATCATTCCAAAAGCACTTAAAGAAGGATTAAGAGTCAGCAGTTACGAATTTGGTGGATATTGGGAAGATATTGGGACTATCCGATCATTTTTTGAATCCAATTTAGCTTTAGCTGATACCGTTCCTGATTTTAATTTATATGATAACGAGAACTTCATTTATACTAGAGCTCGCTTACTTCCCGCTTCAAAACTTATGGGAACAACTTTGGAACACGCGCTGATGGCTGAAGGTTGTATTATTGAAGCGAGCAGAATAGTTCGTTCAGTGATCGGAATTCGTTCCAGAATCGGGAAAGGAACCACCATCGAAAATTCCATTATTATGGGTAACGATTACTTTCAGGATAAGGCAACTATCGAAGCGGCTTCAGCTGATCGACCTGTCTTTGGAATAGGTCAACGGTGTTATCTCAGTAACTGCATAGTAGATAAAAATGCGTGTATCGGAAATGATGTGCGAATTGTTGGCGGAGATCATCTGGAAGAAGGAGACCATGAAAATTACAGCGTTAAAGACGGAGTTGTGATTATCAGAAAAGGGGAATTCATTGCCGACCGGACGGTTATTTGAATATTGAATATTGAACAAGGAATACTGAATATCGAATTTGATCTCATGATTAAAGTTTTATCAATCATTATATTTATAAGTACCAGTTCAAGATTGGTTATTGGAAATTCATTATTCAATATTTGCAGACGTGTCTCGCTATAAACTAACGATAGAATATAATGGAGCCGGTTTTTCCGGATGGCAAATTCAGCCTGATGCTCGAACGGTGGAAGGAGAGCTGGAGAAAGCATTTTCAAAGATCCTTCAACGCGATGTAGATTTGATCGGACAGGGAAGAACTGACGCCGGCGTTCATGCCAGAGGTCAGGTTGCGCATGTGGATCTCGAAAATGTATCGGACACTCAGAAACTGATTTTCGGAGTGAACGGATTAGCAGGGAAAGAAATCTATATCAAAACTATAGAGGAAGTTCAGGGTGATTTCCATGCTCGTTTTGATGCAACTTCCAGAGAATACGCATACACTATTCTTAAAGATCCCTCTCCATTACAGGAGCATTTGGGGTGGTCGCAGAACGGAGATTTAGACAGCGCAAAATTACATGAATGCGCAGCTTTGCTAAACGGGGAGTTCGATTTCTCCGGATTCTCGAAATTCAACGAAGAAAATTTTACTACGCTTTGTACGATTCAAAAATCGACATTTGAAGAGTTTGATGATAAATGGGTCTACCGGATCAGTGCCAACCGTTTTTTGCGTAACATGGTAAGGCGTATTACAGGTACAATAGTGGAGGTTGCCAAAGGAAAATTAACAGTTTCAGAGTTTTCTGAACTATTGGAAAATCCGGACGCAGATGTGAAATCATTCACGGCTCCTGCAAAAGCTTTGGTGCTCGAAAAAGTTTTTTACTAAAAACCGAAATTAGTATTGATAGTCACCCCATAATCTCTTTATATTTGTCGCCCCTTCAAGGGAACATTCCTCGGTAGCTCAGGGGCAGAGCAAGCGACTGTTAATCGCTGGGTCGTAGGTTCAAATCCTACCCGGGGAGCACTTAAAAAGCTCTAATACTTTGATAAATAAAGTGTTAGAGCTTTTTTTATTTATTCGAGTGAAACAGTAGTGAAACTTTTTTAGAATTACCTACTCTATTTTTTTTAACGGAATCGTAAGCTACACAAGGAAAATCTTTTGTCGGAAAATTAAATTGCTGCAATTCGATAAAAGTTAAGTCAATTATAGCTGTGCCAACTCCATAGGCTTCTCATTAAAATCAATCATTTCATTTTCTAATGATTTGAATAAGCTACTTCATACATCTTCATGATTTTTTTATTGAAGAATTCATTTACATTTCATCAGAAATTCAGTCTCTGGGCATTCTGTTCATGATGCTGAATTTATCAAGTAAATATCTACATCAAAATACATCAAGTTTAAAACAAGAAAATATAAGTTATGTGAATCTTTTTATCCTATCTTTGGTTTTACGTTAGAATCATGATCAAGAACTCACATACTATTATAAAAGTTACTTCAGCAGCATTATTGCTATTTTTTAGCATACACAGCCTGAGTGTACATGGTTTTGCAGATTCATTGATCTACTGTTTCGAATCGAATGGGGAGATTAATATAGAATCAACTTCCTCCCTTTCTTTTGGAATTGCTTCTGACTGCGATTTGCATGCAGATATTATTTTTTCTGACACTGAAGCTGAATTCCATTCTGACTCTGACTATTGTATAGACTGCAACGATCTGGAGCTCGATGAAACTTGTGCCAAAGACAATAGAGTAAATCGTTTTAATCAGGATAAAACCATCGAGAAGATCAACAATGATCTTTATCAGTTGGTTTTAATTTTACCAAATTCAGCAATAAAACAATTAACTGAGTTTATCCCACCTATAATAGAACATAAAGAATTAGCATCTCTGCGAACGGTAGTTCTGCTGAATTAGACTCACCCTATTTACTTAAACTCTTTTGAAATTGATTGATTCGCATCAGTCAAAGTGCAAGCATCTTTCCAAGAGTTTTGAGTCTTCATATTCACACAGGTTTATACAATCAAGTCTTTAAATCTGATTTCTATTCAACATTCCCTGAGATAAGGGACAGTTTTAATTTTTTATGATTAATAAAATAATATCGTTCTCAATAAAGAATAAGTTCATTATTGGCTTATTCATTTTAACCTTAATTGGAGTTGGAACATACTCCATGATGACCATTAATTTGGGTTCTGTACCTGATATCACGAATAATCAGGTTCAGGTAATTACCGTTTCGCAGAATTTAGCTACCGAAGATATTGAGCAATTCGTGACGTATCCGGTAGAACTGGCAATGGGAAATCTTCCCGGGGTAACCGAAATCCGATCTGTTTCGAGATTCGGCCTGTCAGTGGTTACTATCGTCTTTGAAGATGACATGGGCACGTATCTGCCCCGTCAATTAGTGCAAGAAAAACTCAATGAAGTTAAAGAAGACATTCCCGAAAAGTTCGGTTCTCCGAACATGGGACCTATCACAACCGGGTTAGGAGAAATCTATCAATACACCATCGTTCCCCAACCGGGCTTTGAAGATGAATATTCACCTACTGAATTGAGAACCATTCAAGACTGGATCGTTAAACGCCAAATGACCTTGGTTGAAGGAGTTGTTGAAGTAAATTCATTTGGGGGAAGTATCAAACAATACGAAGTAGCGATTGATCCCGACAAATTGAATGCTATGGGAGTTACCATTTCGGAAGTATATGATGCCCTTGCCATGAACAATGTAAATACTGGTGGAGCTTACATCGAGAAAAATAAAATGGCGAATTTTATCCGAGGAGAAGGGTTGATTAGATCTTTAGATGATATCGGTAGTATTGTAATAAAAAACGAAGATGGAATTCCTATTCTTATCAATGACGTTGCCGAAAAAGTACAATTTGGTACACAAACCCGATATGGAGCTTTCACACAAGATGGACACGAAGCTGTTGGTGGAATGGTTCTTATGCTTAAAGGAGCAAATCCTAATGATGTTATTCAAAATGTAAAAGAGCGAATTGAAAGTGTGCAAACTTCTCTGCCGGAAGGACTGAAAATTGAACCTTTTTTGGATAGAAGTAATCTTATTGCACGAACTACAAGCACCGTTTCTAAAAATTTAATTGAAGGAGCTTTAATTGTAGTATTTGTCTTAGTGATCTTACTCGGAAGTTTACGGGGCGGGTTAGTTACTGCATCTCTTATCCCTTTATCGCTACTTTTTGCTTTTATTATGATGAAGGCAACCGGAGTTTGGGCAAACTTAATGAGTCTCGGAGCTATAGATTTCGGAATTATTGTTGACGGGGCTGTCATTATTGTGGAAGGTACGGTACACGAGATAGAAAAAAGAGTAAAATCCGGCAAAGGTAAGTTTGGCAAGAAGCAAATGGATGAGATTACCTACAAAGCCAGCAGTACCATGATGAATTCCGCCTTTTTCGGCCAATTAATTATACTCATCGTATTTGCTCCAATTCTCTTTCTTGAAGGCGTAGAAGGTAAAATGTTCCGTCCAATGGCCTTTACTTTTGGCTATGCAGTGATAGGAGCTATTATTCTTTGCCTTACCTACGTACCCATGATTTCTGCATTAGTAATGAAGCCTTCTGTTAATAAAAATGGATGGTTTGCACGATTTGAGCAGGCACTCGAAAAAT
Organism: uncultured Balneola sp.; assembly: GCA_913058495.1. Classification (GTDB taxonomy): domain Bacteria; phylum Bacteroidota; class Rhodothermia; order Balneolales; family Balneolaceae; genus Balneola. Next base: position 34,838 of record CAJXQC010000018.1, read on the forward strand.
TGAGTAATAAGCTCATTGGAGCACTTCAACGTGTTTACAATCCTCTTTTAGAATTAGCATTAAAGAGAAAGTTAATTGTAATTAGTGCCGCTGTAATTCTGTTTTTAGCATCACTACTTACCTTTTCCCGCATGGGTGGTGAATTTATTCCTCAACTGGATGAAGGTGATATTGCCATGCAAGCATTAATAAGACCCGGAAGTGGATTAAGTGAATCCATTGATATCTCTACAAAAACACAGGATATTTTATTAAATAATTTTCCTGAGATTAAAACTGTGGTATCTCGAATTGGTGTAGCGGATATCCCTACTGATCCTATGCCCATGGATATCGCAGATATGGCAATTATCTTAGAGAAAGACAAAACCAAATGGACAACGGTATCAACTAAAGATGAGTTAATTGCTAAAATTAAAGAGAAACTGGACCAAGAGCTTACAGGAGTTAATTTGGTATTCAGCCAACCAGTGGAACTGCGATTCAATGAGTTAATTACAGGAGTCCGAGAAGATGTAGCCGTGAAACTGTATGGCGACGATCTTGACATTCTTGCTCAAAAAGCTGAAGAAATGTCCTCTCTTATTCAAACTGTGCCTGGTGTTGGGGATGTAAACCCCGAAAAAACAGCGGGGCTTCCACAGATGACAGTGAGATATAATCGACAGAAAGTAGCTCAATATGGCCTTAACATAACCAAACTTAACGATTACGTAAGTACGGCTTTTGCGGGCGGTACAGCAGGCGTTGTATTCGAAGGAGAGCGAAGATTTGACTTAGTTGTTCGTTTTGACGAAGCGAACCGTCAAAGTATCGAAGATTTACGTTCACTATATATTGATCTGCCGAGCGGTTCACAAGTGCCTATAGAAGAAATTGCAGATATCAGCTACCAACCCGGCCCCATGCAGATTTCCCGTGATAACACATTCCGGCGAACATCTGTCGGTATAAACACCCGCGGTAGGGATGTAGAATCTGTAGTTACGGATATTCAGCAAAAACTGGATGCAGAATTAGAGCTTCCCGTAGGTTACTACATCACTTATGGTGGAGAATTTGAAAATCTGCAACGTGCAAAAAGCAGATTATCAATTGTTGTACCAATTGCCCTGTTTCTGATCTTTATCCTGCTCTATTTTGCACTGAATTCATTCTCTCAATCGGTCATGATTTATCTGGCTATACCATTGGCAGCAATTGGAGGAATATTCTTCCTGGCACTCAGAGATATGTCGTTTAGTATTTCTGCGGGAGTGGGCTTTATTGTGCTCTTTGGAGTTGCGGTACTCAATGGACTCGTACTCATAAGTCGATTTAATTCATTAAAAGAAGAAGGAGTAACTGATTTGAAAGAACGGATTTTAATAGGAACTAAAGAAAGACTTCGCCCCATTTTATTAACGGCTATTGCCGCTATTATGGGATTCACTCCCATGGCTTTTTCAGCCTCCGCCGGTGCCGAGGTTCAGCGACCTTTAGCAACTGTTGTAATTGGTGGATTAATTAGTGCAACTTTGCTTACACTGATAATACTTCCTGTTTTGTATTCTTTTGTTGAAAAAAGAAACCTGAAAAAGTTAAAGAGAAAATCAATTACGGCTTCTTTGGCTCTTTTATTGGCGGCCGGAAGTTTATTTGTGTCAGGTATGGTACAAGCACAGCCCGTTCAAACAACTAATCTTCAAGAGCTTTCTTTAGAGCAAGCTGTTAAAAAAGCAATGGATAACTATCCGGCTATAAAAGCAGCACAACTTGAGATAGAAAGTCAACAGGCACTCCGGAAAACCGCCTGGGAAATTGGAGATACTCAAGTGTTCACCGGTAAGGAAGAAGTGGGCAATGGTTCAGATGGAGTTAAAACTAAATTTGGAGTCTCTCAGGAGTTTGACCTTTTGGGAATCCCCTCCCGCTTAAAGCTTCAAAAAGAAAACGAACAGCTTGCAGAGCAAAGTGCCGAACTCACTTACGTTCAGGTAGAATTGATGGTAAAGCAAAACTGGGCGGATGTTTTCAGTGCAAAGCGAAAATATAATGTACTGGATAAGTTATTTGCACAGTTTACTGATATTTCCAGAGCCGCAGAACTACGCCTTGAAACGGAAGCCACTTCCAGACTGGAGTATCTTTCAACACTAAATCAGGCTAATAAAATTAAGATTCAGAAAGAGCAAGCATACAGAGACTATCTGAGTGCTGTTCGAAAACTTAATAAATGGTTTGAAGGCGATTCTCTTTACACCGTAAAAAATGTATCGGTTGAAGAGTTAGATGAGCCAATCAATTTTAATAAAGATGCTCTTAATAATCATCCTTATTTAACTATGATGGAGCAAAAAGTTAAGGTGGCTGAAGCAGTGGTTAAGAAAGATCAAAGCCGGTTTCTGCCAAAATTTAGTGCAAGTTATGGATTTCAGGAGATAGCAAATCAATCCGGTTTCTATAAATATGAGTTGGGTGTTCGTTTCCCATTACTTTTTTGGGGAAACCTTGGAAAAACGCAGTCCTCTAAAATCCAAACTAATATTGCCCGCCAAAACCTTAATCAGGCTCAAAAAGAGTTGAACAGTATGTACAACAGTATGCAGGAAAACTACTTAAAGTGGCTTAATTCCTGGGAATATTATAAAGAAGAAGCACTGCCTCTGGCAGAAGAACAACGAAAAGGTGCATTCACCGCTTATAAAGAAGGAGCTATTGACTACGTAATGTTTCTTCAAAATATCAGAGATGCCATACAGATAGAGGTAGATTCATGGGACGCTTTCAGTAATTATCTGAATAGTAGATATGAATTAGAATACTACCTGAATACTTCTAACAAGTAATTAATTTTTTAAAAAACAATATCATGAATATCCAACAAACAAATATAACCTTACTAATCCTTCTTCTTTCTTTTTTTGCGGCTTGCAACACATCAAAAGTTAAAGATAACGAAGCCATAGAAACCGAAAATGCATCACTAATGCAGAGTGAAGAAAATGAAGAAGCAAATGCTGCACACCTTTCGCAACTAAAATTTAACAGTCTTGAAATGAATATTAATACGCTTCCAACCCGTAATCTTTCAGGCATCATAAAGGCAAACGGGCAGCTGGAAGTACCTCCACAACATGAGGCTACCGTAACTGCAATTTTAGGAGCTAATGTTACTTCCATTGAAGTTATTGAAGGAGATAAAGTTACTAAAAATCAGGTGCTGGCTTACGCAGCTCATCCTAATCTTACCAATATCCAAACACAATACGTGCGTACGTACGAGCAAATGTTGTATCTGGAAAAAGAACTTGCACGGCAACAAAGATTATATGAAGGAGAAGTTGGTTCCGGTCAAACACTCCAGAAAACACAAGCAGAGCACAAAGCTACGGTTGCAGAAGTTAAGGGGTATGAGGCGCAGTTAAAGCAATTGAGTTTGAGCGTCGAAAAAATCAGAAATGGAAATATTTACGGGACGGTGCCCATTGTAAGTCCTATTGACGGATACATTGAAGACGTTACTATTCAAATCGGACAATACGTTGAACCACAAACTGAATTATTTATGATCGTTAATAACGAACATATACATGCTGATTTGATGGTTTTTGAAAAAGATGTGTATCAGGTTAAAAAGGGACAGAAAGTTTCTTTTACTGTCCAATCTGTCCCTGATGGAAGATTAACAGGGAAAATATACTCCGTAGGAAAGCAGTTCGAGCAAAACCCGAAAGCAGTTCATGTACATGCCGAGATTGATCAGAAAGAAGGGTATTTAATACCGGGAATGTATATCAACGGTAACATCTATACCACAGACAAAGAAGTGTTTGCCTTACCCGAGAGTGCCATCATTGAAGACGAAGGTAAAACGTATATGTTTAGTGCCGAAGAGCATCAGGAAAATGGAGAAACAGAATGGGAATTTACGCCGATTGAGATAAAAACTGGCCTGGAAAAAGACGGATGGGTGGAAGTGAAGTTATTAGAAACTTTACCATCAGACACAAAAGTTGCATGGAATAACGCTTATTCCCTTATTGCTGAGATGAAGAAAAGTCAGACTTCTCACGGTCATTAATTAAGGAATAGAAATAAAGATCCTTGACCGGTAGAAAAAACCGGTTAAGGACAAACTAAATATCAGAATTATGAAAGAAATAAAAGCATTTATAAAACCCAAACGTGTACAGATTGTAGTAGAATCATTAAAAGAAGAAGGCTTCGACAGTGTTACATTATCTAAAGGTGAAGGAACAGGAGCCTACAAAAATCCTGACGCTTCTCCATCTTTGGACTTTCACTTTACAGACAGCCCGATTGTAAAATTAGAGCTTGTTTGCCACAATGAGGAGGTAGGAACTGTGATAGCTCTTATCTGTAAGCATGCTAAAACAACGAACCCTGCTGATGGGATTATTTATGTAACAGATATAAAAGAAGCATATCGGGTAAAAAACGGAGAGCCTTTGCATCTTGTATAAACCTAACACTTAAAATTTTATATCTATGTTTAAACCTAAAGAAATAAAAAAAAGAATAAGAACACCTTTAGTTTTTATAGCTTTAATTTTAATAAGCTTAACTATCTTACAATTTTGTGGAAAGGAAAAAGATACTGTTTTAGTTAGTTCGGGAACTTATACCGGCATAGTTACTGATGCGGTTGAACCTGCACGGGAATTCTATCTAAAACTAAATGATGATTCTTTAGTTCGTTTAAATTTTATTGGTGAAACTACACTTAAAAAAAACGAAGAAACAGTTCCTTTTTCTGAGTTAAAAGAAGGCACAAAAGTTGAAGTTGAGCTTGAAAAAATGGAAGATAAAATGGCTCCAATCTCTGTTAAAATTTTAGATAAATAGTTTTCATTCATTACATATCAAAAACGTTCTTAAGACACCTTAAAACAGAATGCAGTGAATAAAAAAAAATTACTTTATTTTATCCTTTGTGGAATAGTCATTGGTGTATTTATAATACAACCCTTGGCTATTACACTTCAAATATTTGACATTCAAGGAGATTACGGAAGTTGGGGGGAACTTCTGCTTACTTCTTATCAGCAGGTGCTTGGTTCCTGGGATTTAGACCAGACTATTACTAAAGCTTTATTTGGTTTGTTTGGTGTAACTCTGTCAATTATATATATGTTTAGACAAAAAATATTCAAATCTAACAGTTTTCAAGAAAAGCTTAAAGAGATAAAAAAATTGATTGAGACTGGAGAAAACCAACAAGTAGAATTCAAATCTACCTTGAGGTGGGACTTAAGACAATCTAAGACAAATAAAGCTTTGGAGTACACTGTAGCAAAAACAATTGCCGGGTTTATGAATACCCAGGGAGGACATCTTTTTATTGGCATTGATGATGATGGAAACCTTCTTGGTTTACAGGAAGATTATGCAACTCTGAAGAAACCAGATAGAGATAGCTTTGAACAATATATTATGCAATTAGTATCTACTAAGTTAGGTACTAATTTTTGCTCTAATGTAGAGGTATCTTTATTCCAAATGGATGGCGTTGATATCTGCCATCTTTTTATCTTAAAAAGCTACTCACCAGTATATCTGCGAGATAATGACCGTTCTTATTTTTATATCCGTACAGGTAATGGCACACGAGAGCTTGACATACCTGAAGCACTCAAGTATATCAATAAAAATCTAACACGGAAAAAATAACTATGAATAGAAAAAGAAAGCAAAGAACATATTTAAACTCCTAATTGATTCCAGAGCAATTTAGATACAATTACATAGCATTTACTGCCAATATTGAACCTCGACGAGTTGTGTAACAATTTAGTTTAGTATAGTAAAAGTAGGTTATCATTTTGTTGAGTTTAAAATTTTATAACTAACAAAGCACAATACACATGAAAAAGATACAAATAAAAATACCATTGCTCTTGCCAGAGGTGCCGGATGAGAAGGATCAGTGTGTGCAAAAACTCATTCAACATCTTAATGACAAGAAAGGTCTTGAAAAAGTGCATGTAGCAGATAAAACGGAGGATGGCGTACCTCAGCTATGCTTTCATTACAACCCGGAGCTAATCTCGATAAATCGAATACAGACCTTGGCGGAGCAAAGCGGGGCGGAAATAACGCAGAAATTTGGACATAAACTTATAGAAGTGGATGGAATCCGGCATACCCGCCATGCTCGAAATATTGAACATAATCTTCAGGGAATAGAGGGCATTTTAGAAATCTCCATATCAGCTTCCGGTATGGTTCGGGTTGAATTTGATACGACCAAATTAGATGAAGCAGAAATCTTGAAAACCTTGAAAAATAAGGGCCTTGATGTACTAGAAACTCATGTAAGTGCCGAACTATTTCTTGAGAAGATAGAAGAAACTAAAAAGGGCGAAGATCAAAAAGAAGATAAAAAAGACCACGACCATGAGGAAGGTGAAAATCATGAACACTCTCACGGTGGTATTTTCGGTAAAAATACGGAGCTCATCTTTTCCATTATCTGTGGAGCATTGCTCGGTATTGGCTTTGGACTGTCTTATGTAGATGCTCTGCCTTCCTGGGTGAGCCTCGCATTATACATCGGTGCCTATTTCTTTGGCGGCTATTTTACGGCTAAAGAAGCCATTCAAACAGTGGCAAAAGGCGGTTTTGAAATTGATTTCCTTATGCTGGTTGCAGCCATTGGCGCTGCTATTTTAGGCGAATGGGCAGAAGGTGCTTTGCTGTTATTTTTGTTCAGTATGGGACACGCTCTGGAACATTATGCTATGAACAAAGCCAGAAAGTCTATAAAGGCTTTGGCAGAACTCGCTCCTAAAACCGCGTTGCTTAAGAGAAATGGTAAGACTGAAGAAGTCGGTATTGAGGAATTGAGCATCGGTGACATTATTGTGGTGAAGCCCAATAGCAAAATTTCTGCTGATGGTGTAGTGGTGAGTGGTCAAAGTAGCGTTAATCAAGCTCCTATTACCGGAGAAAGTGTACCGGTAGATAAAGAACCGGTGGATAATCCCGAGAAAGACTGGTCGCAGGAAGACGACATCAAAGATGAGAACCGTGCTTTTTCTGGCACTATCAATGGGAACAATACGCTGGAAATCAAAGTTACTAAAGTTGCGAAGGATTCAACCCTCTCCCGTCTAGTTAAATTGGTGAATGAAGCCCAAACTCAGAAATCACCTACACAGCGACTCACCGATAAATTTGAGAAATATTTTGTACCAGCTGTCCTAGTCTTGGTAGTTGTACTCAATTTCGCATTTTTGGTACTGGACGAAACCTTTAGTGAAAGCTTCTACCGGGCAATGGCCGTATTGGTGGCAGCCAGCCCTTGTGCTTTGGCGATAGCCACCCCAAGTGCAGTATTAAGCGGAGTGGCAAGGGCAGCTAAAAGCGGGGTGCTTATCAAAGGTGGTCGTCCGTTGGAAGATCTGGGTGTACTCACCGCCCTGGCTTTTGACAAAACCGGAACGCTAACAGAAGGTAAGCCCAAACTAACTAAAGTATTTCCATTGGGTGATATAAACGAGGAAAAACTGTTGAAAATCGCAGTAGCCGTAGAGAACCTTAGTGACCACCCCTTAGCAAAGGCCGTGGTACGGGATGGGAAAGAGCGATTGGATGATGTTGACGTACCAGAGGCGAAAGATCTGGAAGCTGTGCTTGGCAAGGGGATTAAAGCCTCCTTGGGTGATGATAAAGTGTACATCGGCAATCTAGACTTGTTTGAATCTCTGGATGATAATAAGCCGGAGAAGGAAACAGAAGAAAAAGTTAAATCACTGGAATCAGATGGCAATACTACCATGCTAATCCGTCAAAATGACAAATACATTGGCATTATTGCCCTGATGGATACCCCGAGGGAAGAAGCTAAAAAAACATTGGAACGATTAAAAGAAATCGGTATCAAGCGTATGATCATGCTAACGGGTGATAACCAGAAAGTAGCGGATACAGTAGCCAAAGAGATTGGCCTTACGGATGCCTGGGGTAGTTTGTTGCCGGAAGAAAAGGTTGAAGCAATAAAAAAGCTTAGAGAAAAAGAATCCAAAGTAGCGATGGTGGGCGATGGCGTAAATGATGCCCCGGCAATGGCAAACAGCACGGTAGGGATTGCCATGGGAGCAGCTGGCAGTGACGTAGCCCTGGAAACAGCTGATATTGCCTTAATGGCCGACAAGCTGGAGACCTTGCCTTTTGCTATCGGTTTGAGTAGAAAAGCCAAAGGCATTATCAAGCAAAACCTCTGGGTTAGTTTGGGTATTGTGGCTTTATTAATACCAGCCACAGTTTTCAGCTTTGCCAACATAGGTATTGCCGTACTGATTCATGAAGGCTCTACGCTGGTAGTAGTATTTAATGCGTTACGATTGTTGGCTTATAAAAAGTAAAATTGAAAAAATCCACATTCCACATCAGCAAAATGGATTGCCCTTCAGAGGAGGAAATGATCCGCATGAAGCTGGAACCTTATAATGAGGTAAAGCAACTTTTATTTGATATCCCCAATCGTAAACTGGAGGTATATCATACAGAAAAAATAGATGAGATCCATCACGCCATAAGTGAGCTTAAACTTAGCGACCAGTTATTAGGTTCAGAAAATGATGTCGAATTGCCGTTGGCTCCTGACGAATCCAAACAGCGAAAAATATTGTGGTGGGTGCTGGGTATCAATTTCATTTTCTTTTTAATAGAAATGACCACGGGTTGGATCTCTAACTCTATGGGTCTCATAGCCGATTCACTTGACATGCTGGCAGATTCCATCGTATATGCACTAAGTCTTTTTGCGATTGGAAGTACTATTTCAAGAAAGAAAAAAGTAGCTAAATTTAGTGGGTATTTTCAAATGGGATTGGCGCTTTTAGGCTTCTCAGAGGTACTGCGGAGATTTCTCAGCGAAAGCGAAACACCTCTTTTTGAGTGGATGATCGCCGTAGCATTACTGGCCCTTATCGGTAACCTGGTTTCGCTCTGGCTGATCAATAAAGCTAAAAGCGATGAAGCTCACATGCAGGCAAGTGCTATATTTACATCCAATGACATTATTGTGAATGGTGGAGTGATATTAGCCGGAGTACTTGTTTTTTGGTTTGGTAGTAAACTACCAGATCTGATAATCGGGGCGATTGTATTCAGTTTTGTGATTCGAGGAGCGGTAAGAATATTGAAAATAGCTAAATAGATAATTAACCGGATAAAAACAAAAGAATGAGTACATGGTTATGGGCAGGAGTTTTAGTTGTAGCCGCATGGGCTGCACATTGGGGAGCTGACCAATTGCTTACACCGCTCAAAATGTTGCGGAAACAATGGGGACTCACCGCTTCGGCAGGAGCTGCCTTTCTGGCGATTGTAACAGCGAGCCCGGAAGTAGCAGTCAATATCACAAGTGCCGCTCGGGGTGTATCAGATATTGGCTTAGGAAACTTACTAGGTTCCAATATTATTTCTATTCCCCTTATGGTTACGATAGCCTACTTTGCATCACGCAAACAATTTAAAACCAATACCAAGCATCAGGAACATTTGGATGCTGACCTATTGGCTTTAAACAAGCGTTCCGTATCCGTTTTATCACTACCCTATTTGGGTATAATCGCACTGGTAGCTGTATTAACCTTACCGAAAGCCTGGCGGGGTTTGCAACCCATTGACGGATGGATAATGCTTGGGGCTTACGGTGCTTTTTTAACCCACGCAATTGTCAAAGGAAGAAAAAAAGGGGAGCAAGTAGAATGGACACAAAAGAAAGTAGGTCTTTCCATTACCGGGGCATTTGCTATAGCGGCTGGGGCATTTTTCATTGTGAAAGCCACAGAAAACATCGTTTCGGCTTTGAGTATATCAGAGATTGTTGGAGGGCTGTTCATTACCGGTATCATGACCACAGCCCCTGAAGTATTTAAGACCTGGAGTGTGGTAAAAGGTGGAGAGGTTACTGCAGGAACTACCAGCGTGATAGCCGACAATGCCATAACCATGACGGTGGCATTTTTCCCTTTGGCTCTGGTAACCACACCAGTGGAGGATTTTCAATTGTATTGGGCCAACCTTGCCTTTGTAGGATTGATGCCATTGCTTTATTCTGTTTTTGTCCATCAGAGCAAGCATCTCCATGGATTTAGCAAATGGCAAATATTCGTATTTGATGCAGCTTATGTCGCCTATTTATTGATCATGGCGTTATTTGTCTTAAAACTTTTTTAATCTATGGAAGAGCATTGATTCAAAGACTATAAGCACCGTCTCAACACACTGGATAAAGATATCGGGAAGCTGGCTTTAAAATATGCTGAAGAATTTTACGTCCATGCTAAATGCATAAAGGCAGAAGCTATAGACAGGGCAATTGCGAAAGCAGAAATAAAGAAAATAAATTTGTAACTAATTATAGACTAAAATACTTCAAACATTAAAATTCATTTAAAATCTAACCATACAACATGAAACAACAACATTTTCATATCAAGAATATGGTATGTAGCCATTGTGCAGAAGTCTTAGAGGAAAAACTAAATTCCTCAAATTTCGAAGTTAAAAAGATTGAGTTGGGAGAATTAACACTGGCCAATCCGATTATTGATGAAGAATATCAGCGGCTCATAAAAGTGGTTAACACCAATGGATTTGAGATTATTAACGATCAAGGAAGCAAACTGGTTGAACAGATCAAACAGCTAATTATCCAATTGGTGCGTACCAACAAAGAATTACCCGGTAAGTTATCGGAATATTTATCCTCACAACTAAATAAAGACTATCAGTACATAAGTAGATTATTTTCCAATGTGGAAGGAAAATCTATAGAACGATATTATATCTTACAAAAGATTGAGCGGGCAAAAGAGTTAATTGTCTATGGAGAGCAGAATCTGACCGAAATTGCTTATGAACTGGGATATAGCAGTCAGCAACATTTTTCAAGACAATTCAAAAAAGAAACTGGATTATCTCCTTCACATTTCAAGGAAGTGAAGGAAAATAAGAGAGTTTCAATAGATCAAATTTAACGTAATAATGCACGAGATTTACATTAATATGCAATCGAGTTAAGCACGAAACTGGTACTATTTACAAAAATTAAGTATCCATGAATACATTCCTTAAAAAATATAAAGAAGCGGTAATAAGCTTTGTTGCCTTAGTAGGTGCTCTTCTTGTTGAGCATGTTATCATATTTGAAGGGAGTCAATATGTATACCTGATGCTGTATGGGTTATCCTATTTAGCTGTTGGGGGTTCAGTTTGGATTAAAGCGTTTAATTCATTGAAGAATGGTACGCTCTTCAGTGAGTTTTTTCTTATGGGAATAGCGACTGTTGGCGCTTTTGCAATCGGTGAGTATGCCGAAGGTGTTGCGGTAATGCTGTTTTACACGATTGGTGAATATGCACAGCATGGAGCAGTTCATAAAGCACGAAATTCGATTAAAAAACTTATTGATCAACAGCCTGATGTTGCCACAGTTGAACGCGATGGAGAAACTCTCGACCTTCATCCCTCAAAAGTAAATAATGGAGACATTGTATTGGTTCGTCCGGGCGATAAAGTTCCTCTTGATGGTGAACTAATTACGGATCATGCATCTTTTAATACTGCAGCACTTACTGGTGAGTCGAAACCGATGACAATCAATTCCGGTGAAGAAGTTTGGGCAGGATCTATTAATCAGGATACCGCTGTTCGTATCAAAGTTACCAGCAGTTTTAAAGACACCAAGCTATCTAACATCTTGAACATGGTTCAGGAAGCATCAAAACGCAAAGCACCTACCCAGCGATTTATTACAAGGTTCGCAAAAGTTTACACCCCAATTGTAGTTTGGCTTGCAGTAGCGATAACCTTCTTACCATACTTATTTATTGAGCCTTATGTTTTTCAGGAATGGTTTTACCGAGCACTTATTTTTCTTGTGGTTTCTTGTCCGTGTGGCTTGGTTATTTCTGTCCCACTGGGATATTTTGGAGGAATTGGCGCGGCTTCAGGGAATGGGATTTTATTTAAAGGATCGGATTATTTGGATCAACTCCGCAAAATGAACATTCTCTTTATGGATAAGACGGGAACTTTAACCAAGGGTTCGTTTGAGGTACAATCTGTACAAACATATAATGGCATCAGTGAAAATGAATTGATTACTTATGCGGCATCTTTGGAACAACAATCTTCTCACCCAATCGGAAAAGCCATTCTTGGTTATAAAAAAGATCTGGAATTATATCAGGTCGAAAACCAGCAGGAGATTTCAGGAAAAGGGTTAAAAGGTACCATAAGCGGAAAGAACGTTCTTGTTGGAAACCTCGATCTTTTAAAAGAACATCAAGTAAAAATTACCAATAATGACCACACGGAGCCTTACACTTACGTACATATCGCCATTGATGGAGAACATGAGGGTACTATTAGTATTGCCGATGAAATTAAAGAAGATAGCAACCAGACAATTAAAGCATTAAAAGAAAGAGGCATTCAAAAATTAGTAGTGCTATCAGGAGATAATCAGGAAGTAGTCTCTTATGTAGCCAAACAACTTGGATTAGACGAAGCTTATGGAAATCTACTACCGGATGAGAAGTATAAATATGTAGAGGAAGCAATCGGTAATAAAAATGTTGTTGGTTTTATTGGTGATGGAGTAAATGATGCCCCAGTCATCACGCTATCTGATATAGGCATTGCTATGGGTGGAATTGGTTCAGATGCAACAATTGAAACAGCGGATGTTGTAATTCAAACCGACCATCCATCAAAACTCCCAATTGCGATAGATATTTCAAAATTTACACACCGAATTGTTTGGCAGAATATCGGTTTTGCACTGGGAATTAAAATATTAGTTATGGTTCTTGCTGCATTTGGTATAGCTACAATGTGGGAAGCTATTTTTGCTGATGTCGGTGTAGCTTTAATTGCCATCGGAAATGCTATACGTATTCAGAGCAGGTTTTCAGAACGAGGTACGCTACGCTCATTTTTTATGACTTCTGAGAATGAACCTGAAGAATCTCATCATCAAGCTTGTTGTTAGTGTGGAAGTGCTGAGACAAGTTGTGACTTTAGTCAGATAAAATTTAAGTTAAATTACTATTTCTGTTAACTATTTCGTTTTTCCTGAAGTTCGAATTTTTTAAGCTTTGAAATAATGAAGCATCATCATCAGAAAGTTTTGACAGACCTTGCATTTCCTTCATATTGAGAATTCTTATTACCTCATGATCTTTTCAAAACCATAGTAACCCAAGCCCGACTTACCCCAAATTTCCGTGCAAGAGCCGCCTTGTTTTTCACCTTTCCAGAGTCCAATAGTTTGCGATACAACTTGGCCTGCTCAGCAGGGGAGAGCTTCTTCTTTTTAGGCGCTTTCTGATTAACAGAATCAACCGGTTTACAAAGGTTCGCATGATTCAAAAAAGGGTAGATTTCGAACAATTTTGACCAATCAATTTCGAGCTGATATCCTTTAGGCCCTCTGTTTAATGCCCTAATAGGCCATTTTATAGAGAATAGAATTCGCAATTCCGTAACTTCCGGGGAGCACTTAAAAAGCTCTAATACTTTTATAAATAAAGTGTTAGAGCTTTTTTTATTTATTCGAGTGAAACTTTTCTTCTGGGTTAAATAATGAACTTGAACGTGGGCAACTAGTCCATTCTACCCAAGATCATATCTAAAAATTTTGTTCTGATTTCCGGACTTGCATCACGAAAGGAATCAAATGTCACATGTTGATCTGTTTTTGCAGTATCAATAGTAATGCCCCATAATGGTGAAGTGGTAGTTGGAAGCATAGAATACCGGGCATCACCAAGTACATTTGGGTGATTGGGATGTCGAACTAATAAACCGTCAGATAACTCAGAAAATCGTTCTATGTCTTTATACATCACTGTACCATTAAATGGTTTATATGTTGAGTTCCAATCAACAAAGACTGCACATTCACCTTCATAAATAATGGGTGTTGAGAAAAGTCCCGCCCGAATTCCCGAGCTACATATTTCTCCGTCATCCACAAAGCGAACGCTCCATAGAATTTGGTTTCCAATAGTAGGTTTAATAATAAGTTCAGAATTGGAATCATTTTCAGCAAGCAGTACATCAGTAGCAATATGTTCAACTCTGGCTTTTTGAATCCCAGCAAAGCAAAGATATAAGAATAGCCATCCCGCCAGACCGTAACTGAATGACTTCTTCTTTTTGTACAAGGCGATGGATGCTGCAATCAGCAGACCGATACTAAGTAAAGGATCAAATACAGAGACGATATTTAAAGCGAAGCGCTCATCCAAAAACGGCCAAAATAAATACACCCCATAACTGGTGATATAATCCATCAAGCCGGCGGTTGAATACCCGAGCAGGCTAAAAAGGTACGTGTGTTTAAAGCTGATTCTCTTTTTAACAAAGAGCCAGAGAATCAAAGAGACAATTAGTGCCCCAAACGGAATAAAAATAAAAGAGTGGGTAAACTGGCGATGTAGTTCAAGCGTAAGTAGGGGATTTGATGCCGAACCTAAGAATACATCCAGATCAGGAGCTAAGGCTGCAATAAAACCAATAAAAGAAGCCGTTCTAAACGTATCTTTATCTGAAAACAATTGAGCACTGGTCGCTCCCACTAATCCATGAGTTACCGGATCCATACATACTATTTTTGATTCCCCAAAAGATAGTGATTACACCATTTCGAATTTGAAGTATTCGTGGTGCATTTCCAATAACCAGAAGTGTAGAATAGATAGCAAAGTCTGAGAAAGATGGTTACGCAACCGGAGCTACGTAACCAGAATTTTGATCTCCTCATCTACAGCTGTCTGAATATCTATGGCGCGATAACTAGTTTACCACGTGTGTGTAGCTTCTGCACATCTTTTAACGCTTGACCTGCTTCTTCAAGCCCGTAAGTCTTTGAAACGTGGACTTTGATCTTTCCATCATCAGTTAATTCCTGAATATGTTGTAATTGTGTGGAGTTGGGTTCCACAAATACATATTGAAAATTAATATCATCGCTGATGTCCGGATTGCTGTTGGTAATGGAGATCAGATGTCCGTTGTCTTTCAGTACTCCGGTTTCCATCACTTGATCAAGAGCATCTCCACGAGAGCAGTGGAAGATCACATCAACACCATCGGGTTCAATAGCAGCTACCATTTCTCCAACATGATTGTCTTTGTAATCAACAGTAGCATCCGCTCCGAGTTCTTTCATATACTTATGATTCTTCTCTCTGGCTACACCAATTACTTTAATGCCATGAGCCTTAGCTAATTGAATAGCTAGCGTTCCAACACCACCTGAAGCTCCCAAAATCAGTAATGTTTGTCCTTCTTTCATTTGTGCTGCATCAAAAAGAGCTTGGTATGCAGTTAATCCAACTAAAGGAATTCCTCCAGCTTCTTCCATGGAAACTTTTTGAGGTCGTTTAGCTAAGTAGCTTTCCGGAAGAGAGATATACTCTGCGAAAGTTCCGTGTTGGATAACAGGTCGACGAGCATACGCATATACTTCATCGCCTTCATTAAATCTTCTGGCTGAATGCCCCCTTTTTTCAACAACGCCGGCTACGTCCCATCCCGGAATTGCCGGAAATTCAGAAGGAATTGCATCTTTCAGCATTCCCTGAGTTGCAAAAGCATCGACAGGATTGACGCCTGCTGCTTTTATACGAACCAAGACTTCTCCTTCACCCGGTTCAGGAGTATCCAGTTCTCCGGTTTCAATGTTATCTAATTCTCCGAACTTGTTATAATAAGCTGCTTTCATCGATTGTTTCTTAGGATTGAAATTGTTTGTGTTTCAATAATTAAACAGGTGAAGATTATCAGCCGTTCTAAAACAGCTATCAATAAAAGCTATGAGTAGCATTCCCGGAATTGATTACAGGTTTATTCTTAAGAAATGTGTTGTATAGAAATCACGCTAATATCCACACATCGCAACTCAGTTTGCCGTACTTTATGCAGATGAATTTTCATCAGATATAAGATTGAATTGACGTCCTATTCAGATCGCCCCAGAAGAGATCAGATTTTATTAATCGCAGGAATTATACTTATCGGTTTCAACCTGAGACCGGCATTATCGGGGGTAGGTCCGTTGATTGCAATGATACGTGAGGCAACAGGTTTGTCTAACTCGATGTTGGGTTTACTGACTACACTTCCGCTGATGGCATTCGGAGTTTTGTCTACTTTAACTCCACTTTTCACCAGACGATTTGGTATCGAAAAGACATTATCAGGAGCTTTACTTTTGTTGACTGCGGGTATAGTACTCAGAGCTTTTGGATATATTCCATTATTGTTTCTTGGGACTATACTTTTAGGAATAGCCATCGCTTTTGGAAATGTACTTTTGCCTGCTCTTGTAAAACGGGATTTCGATAAAAGATCCGGATTTATGACGAGCTTGTATTCCGGAATGATGGGAGTAGGAGCAGCTCTTGCCGCCGGATTGAGTGTACCAATAGCTGAATCCTTTCCCGGATCCTGGAAAACTTCATTGGGAGTTTGGGGATTGTTTTCATTTTTGGCATTCCTGGTCTGGTTAAGTCAAAATAAATTCAGCGTTCCTACCAATTCAAAAAGAAGTTTTAAAAAGGCTATGAAGGATCTGGGATCAAATTCACTGGCGTGGAATGTGGCTCTGTTTCTGGGATTGCAATCGATAGCTTTTTACGTAATACTTGCGTGGTTACCCGATATCCTGATCTCGAAAGGATTCAGCAGTTCCGAAGCGGGTTGGTATTTATCGCTGTCACAAGTAACGGGTGTGCTTGGCTCTGTGCTCGTTCCGGTAATTGCCGCCAAAAAGGATGATCAGAGAAAATATATATCCGTTTTAATTCTTCTGGAAGCTCTTAGTTTAATAGGTTTGTGGTTGGGAACTAATGCTACCGTATTTTTATGGGTTTCCGGAATAGGGTTTTCATTAGGCGGAAGTTTTGGACTGGCTTTGTTATTTATCGTATTAAGATCTTCTGATTCAGAAACGGCAACAGAGCTTTCCGGAATGTCACAGTCCATCGGGTACTTATTGGCAGCAACGGGGCCAATATTAATTGGGGCTGTTTTTGATTTAACCGGAGACTGGGATACAGCTCTTTATATTTTATTTATGATCTTATTTTTCAAGCTTTATACCGGCTTAAAGGCAGGGAAAGAACGGGCAATCTAATTTAATTATTTACTAACTCACCTATATTTCGGGTTCGTATATAATCCGGTAAGAAATTTATCCCTAAACTGTTTTGTAAGAAAAAATATCCTGTTTTCTTATAACCATTCTGATTAAGAAGCTTAAACAAGTAGAGCCTTCAGGCTCGGAGCAAGGCCAACATTTTATTTTCGAAAATAGAAATCAACTACCTTGGTCATGTACTTTTGTCGGCACAAAAGTACATAGAGCTAGGGAACTGAATCCTATAAAAAGGTTTAATTTAGCACCAGGGGGACCTACTTTTGTCTTGATACAAAAGTAACAAAAGATCAAGCCGAAGTATTTAAGACGGGTTCACTGATCCTGCGCTGAATAATCCTAAAGGTCTTCGTTCATTCTGAGAAAATATCTACACTCCTCACCAGAAAGGATTATTCCTGCTTCGCAGACGCATCCGGACCACGTTCTCTTCTCCGTCTTAAATACTAAGGGCGAATTTTTCCAGAACGATCACTATTAATCTGTCAACGAATTACCTGACATCTACAGGGATGACCGGGTTACAATATTGAGACTGGTATAAAGAAATTTTGTCAATGAATTATCGAGCATCTACCAGAGCGGTATACATTTTATTTGTTGGAATGATATTACCATCCCAGTTATCTATATAGCGTCTTGCTTCAAGATATCTGCCGGTATTAAAACCGTCATAGATATCAGAGTCAGGATCAACGCTACTGATATGCACATTGCTTGCAGAATGAATAAACTTGTTATCGCCAATCCACATGCCCACATGTGTTACAGCTCTTGATCGGGAATCTGTGGCTTCACGTCCAAAAAATAGTAGATCACCCACTTCCAGTTTATCCCAATCTTTGTTGCTATCGATCAGCTTTCCTGCTTTTACCTGTTGACTGGCATCCCTTGGAATAATTTGTCCATTCATGAAATAGATAGTTTTTGTGAAACCACTGCAATCCATTCCTTTTGTGGAAGTTCCTCCCCATAAATAGGGTGCTCCGATCATAGTTTTTGCAGTTTCAATAAGCGATTCATGTGTAGCAGAAATACTACTTTCCCAATCATTCAGTAAACGAGCTTCAGATTTATGGATGAAGCCACTTCGTCCATCCGGATATTCTACATTGTAGTACGATCCATTACCGGATTTAAGCTTTAGAATACTTCCGGCAACTAAATCCGAAACTTTTTCAGAATTTCGGTTCGCATTACTGTATGAAAAACCATAGGTCTCTAGATAAATAATTTTTTCGGATGCAGCCCAATCGGAATAGGATTCTTCATCCATACGTTCAATTCCACCACCATCTACCCAGGAAAGATAATCTTCAGGTGTTTGCACAAGATACCAACCACCTTGTTTTTTCAAAACTTTTAAAGGCATTCCCATTATTGCCTGAGTAGCTAACTGAGCAGAGTGTTTTGGTTCTGAACGTAAGTTTGCTGCTGAATTATTTACAAGCGCAAAGTAATTCTCACCTACAGATACATCTGGAAGGACATCAATACTATCCGAAAAAATGATCTCTTTATTTCTTAAAGAATCGAGCAAAGCCTGCTTAGCTTCCGGCAGTGTGGTTTCTCCTTGTAAAACAACAGAATTAGAGTTTTTCAGCACTGAAATATCAAAAATCGCCACTCTCGAATCAGGAACAAAATCATTTTTTACATTCGAAATGATTGTATTCACAGTATCAGAATGTTTGGAATTATTACATCCTGTGAAAAAGATCAAAGGCAATAAAATAATGAGGAAAGAATATCTAAATGATTGCATTGCAGATAGTTATAATTAGTTCAAATTTTTTACTGAATTAAACGATTGACTGATAACCGGAAAAACTTTATATGGCTACCTAAACATATGAAAACTCATAGTATGAACTATCACTTTATTATTTACATTTTCATACATTAACATTTAACTGTAGATTATTGAAAATTAGTTTTCCAGGGTAGGTGTAAGCTTGAATAAAATAGCTAAAAAATATTTTTCTCCGGAAGTATCGGGGTTGATAGTTGGAGCGTTGATTATTTCAGTCGGATGCTTAATTGCGTCCTTACGATATCAGGTTTTGATACAGCATCAGGAAAGAGAATCACAGGAAGTTCTTGAACTGATCGAACAAAACATTGAAAGAACTATACAGGAATCCTACAGTGCGGCATTAACTCTGGCACTTACCGTAAGTGACGACGGAGAAGTTAAGAATTTCGAAAAAGTTGCTGAACAAATACTCAAGAATAGTAGTGTTGTTGATGTGTTGGAACTGGTTCCGGATGGCATAATAGAATATGTATATCCATTAGAAGGAAATGAGTCAGTTCTTGGATATGATATTAAAAATCATCCGGAAGTTGGTACTGAAGTAATTAAAGCTGCAGAGTTAGGAACAATGTACTTTGCGGGTCCAATTGAGCTGAAGCAAGGAGGTCAGGCGGTAATAGGAAGATTGCCTATCACTATTGAGGGAGAATTATGGGGCTTTTCGGCTATTCTTCTGTATATGGAAACTTTAATTGAACAATCGGGAATTGATCGTTTTTCAAAAGACAGATATTATTTTCAGCTTTCTAAGGTGAATCCTAATACAGGAGAGGAGGAATTCTTTCTTCCCGTAAATGAAGATATCGAGCTGGATTCATTCTCATCAGTAAATTTCCCGGAAGGAAATTGGAGGCTTTATGCCAAGCGAGTAGATACCGAAGTTGCTAACGCCAGTTTTTGGTTGATTTTCGCTTTTTCAATTTTTGGTGGTTTTTTAGGCGGATTTATGACTACCAAGTTTTTGAGAAGGCCGGAAGAATTACAGGAATTGTTACATCAAAAGTCAGAGCAATTACTTACCAGCAGAGAAAAATTCAAAAAGAACTCAGAGTTATTACAATCTATTCTTGAAAGTCCTCAGGATATGATAATTTTTTCTTTGGATGCCAATTATAACTATTTGGCCTTTACAACATCCCACAAAAAAATGATGAAAAAGCTGTGGGAGCGGGATATTGAGGTGGGTAAGAATGTATTAGATTATGTTCCAGATCCGGAAATAAAAAAACAACTTAAAGATGATTTTGATAAAGCTTTGAGAGGCGATCATTTTGAGTACAGAAAAAATACGGAAATGAAAATTTACCTGATCAATACTGGGAAAACAGGTTTGCTCCGATCATTAACAAAGACAATTCAGTAGCTGGTTTAACAGCATATGTTACCAACATAACACGAAGGGTTGAAGTTGAAAAGGAAATCACTTTGGAGAAACAGCTTTCGGATTCAATTATAAATAGTTTGCCGGGAGTGTTCTATTTATACAATAAGGAGGGCAAGTTTTACAGATGGAACAAGAATTTTGAACAAGTAACGGGGTATTCTTCAAAAGAAATGGACGAAGCTCATCCTTTGGATTTCTTTGATGATGATGAAAAACAGTTGTTGACCGAAAAAATTGGCAACGTATTTGTAGAAGGTGAAGATAATGTAGAAGCAAATTTTATGATGAAGGACGGCTCTAAAATTCCATACTATTTTAGCGGTGCCGCAATAAATTATAAAGGGGAAGAATGTTTACTCGGAGTAGGTTTTGATATCAGCGAACAAAAGAAAATTGATAAAGAGATAATTTTTGAGAAACAATTATCGGATTCGATTATAAACAGTCTGCCGGGAATCTTCTACTTGTTTAATAAAGAAGGAGAATATTTACGATGGAATGACAATCTGGAAGAAATTGCCAATTATACATCTGAAGAGATAAAAAATGCCCATCCATTAAATTTTTTCCATGATGATGAAAAAGAATTACTGACTGAAAAAATTGGAAATGTTTTTGTAACCGGAGAAGATAATGTTGAAGCCGACCTGCTGACTAAAGAAGGAGAGAGAATCCCATATTATTTTACGGGAGTTTCCATGAATTATAAAGGTGAAGATTGTTTACTTGGTGTTGGAATTGATATCAGCGAGCAAAAGAAAGCCGAGCAAAAACATGCAGAAGTTCTTCAACAGCTTCAAAATCATTTATACAACTCTCCCCTGGGTGTAGTGGAGTATGACAGCGATCTGAATATTATAAGCTGGTCTAAAAGATGTGAGGACATATTTGGATGGACTGAACAGGAAATAATCGGGAAAAATGCATTTGATATCATTTATGAACAAGACAAATCCAAAACAGAGGTAATTGCTAATGAGTTGAAGAAGGGTAGTGTTGAGTCCAATATTTCGCACAATAGAAATTACACCCAGTCCGGAAAAATTATCGATTGTATTTGGTACAATACCGCTGTCAAAAATTCTTCAGGAAAAATAACAACGGTGATGTCTTTGGTGGAAGATATAACCGATAGTAAAAAAGCCGAACAAAAAATAAAAGACAATGAAAAGAGATACCGGGCATTAATTGAGAACTCCCCGTATTGTATTCATGAACTGGATAAAAATGGAGCACTTCTTTCTATTAATAAAGCCGGTTTGGAAATGATGGGAGTGGAAAATGAGGAAGATTTCTTAGGAATAACCTATGATAAACTCGTAGACCCAAAGCAGAGCAAAAGGATACTCGAATTATTTTCAGAATCGTTAAAAGGGGAGTCCGTTCAGTTTGAATTTACTAAAGATGAAAAACACTTTTTATCGTCATTTATTCCAATCACAGGCGGAAAAAGTGAGATCCAGAAAGTAATGGGGATTACTCAGGATATTACTGAAAGGAAAAAATCAGAAGAGATCATTGAAAACTCACTCAAAGAGAAAACAACGTTACTTTCAGAGATCCATCACAGAGTAAAGAATAATTTGGCCATTGTATCAGGTCTTCTGCAATTACAAAAGAACGAAGTTAAAGACGAGAAAGTAACCGCAGCATTTGAACAAAGCATCAACAGGATTATCTCTATTGCGATGGTACATGAATTGATGTATAAATCTCCTGAACTCTCATCAATTAATATTCATACTTATCTGGATATGTTAGTGCCTGCAATTTCTGCAGCTATGAATGACCAAAACAGAAACATAGAATTTGTTATAGAGATCGATGAATATAAACTGAATATTAATCAGGCTATTCCAATTGGACTTCTGTTGAATGAATTAATTACAAATTCGTTTAAGTATGCTTTTCAGGATCAAAAAGAAGGAGTCATTAAAATTAAATTGACTGCAGATGGAGAAAAAGTAACTGTATTATATGAAGATAACGGATCAGGCTTTGGAGATGACAACAGCTTTGACAAGCCCAAGAATCTGGGACTCAATTTAATTCATACACAGCTGAAGCAACTTGAAGCATCGTATACAGTTGATACCACAGATAAATTTATACTGGAATTTACTTTTGAGAGCGAAGTTACCGAGCCTGTAATTGGATGATCGTTCATTTCGGGATTTACATCTTTGAACAATTGTAATTCCATTATTTATGTAAATACCTGCAACTAAATTATATATCTATGAAAAGCAGGTTTACAAAAGTTACTGCCGGAATCTTTTTCCTCTCAATAATTTTAAGTTATGCAGTTAACGCTCAGAAAACTGACAGAGAAATAATACTATCTCAGATCGAAACTCTTTTTGATGGTATGAGAGCAGGAGATAGTTCAGCAGTTTCCAAAGTTTTTAGATCTGATGCTACCATGCAGTCGGTTTCTAAAGACAGGGAAGGGAACACAAGAATTAGTCAAGGTTCATTATCAGGATTTAAAAACGCTGTTGGTACTCCTCGTAATGATATGTTAGATGAACGTGTTGGTAAAATTCAGATCAATATAGACGAAAATTTAGCAACAGCCTGGGTTCCTTATTCACTTTATGTAGGAGATAGTTTTTCTCATTGCGGAGTTAACTCTTTTCAATTTGTAAAAACAGTGGATGGATGGAAGGCTATTTCAATTGTAGATACCCGACGAAGAACCGAATGTGTTGAAGAACTTTAATAACGGATCTATGAAATCAATACTTACCGTTTTACTGATTATACTATGTTCATCACCTTCTTTTTCACAATCAGAATATGATAAAGATGTGCAATCCATAGATTCAATTATCGAAGCTTTATACGCTTCTATTTCCGGTGAAAAAGGAGAGGAGAGGGATTGGGAGAGGTTTAGAAATCTCTTTATTCCTGAAGCGAAACTGATGCCCACAGGAGTAAACAGACAAGGCGTTGCAGGATATTCAGCCTGGGCAGTTGAGGATTACATTCCACGTGTAGAAAAAAGCTTTTTAGAAAACGGATTTATAGAAACGGAAGTCACAAAAGAAGTACAACGTTTCCGAAATGTAGCTCATGTGTTCAGTACTTATGAATCAAGACGAACCAAAGAAGGAGCGATCATTGCCAGAGGTATTAACAGTATTCAATTATTCTATGACAACAACCGATGGTGGGTAGTATCTGTATTCTGGGCATCTGAAAATGCAGATAACCCTATTCCCGCAAAATATGATCAGGAGAAATAAGCACAATTAACTTTTGATAGAGCTTATGATCACTCTACGATCTTGAATCTGGATTTGGTTTCGTCTCTTGAGAAGGCATCAAAATGCCACCATTCGCTTCTGATAGGAATAAACCCGGCTTCAGTCATTGCTGACCTCAGGATAGCTCGGTTTTGAACCTGACGGTCTGTTAAAACACCTTTCGAAATTAATTCAACTTCATTATCAATGTGTGCTGTTTCAGAGAAATCATCATAATCGGTACCCATGTCCAAAGGATTTCCGGAGCTGTCAGCGAGCGTGAGATCAATAGCGCATCCATAATTATGAATAGAGCCGGATTCCGGGTTAGCAACATACTGAGATCGTTCGGGCAATGGAATATCTACTTTATCCCACAGCACTTGTTGAATTCTCCTTGGTCTGGCGGCGTCCCAGATCAGTAACTTTAGTTCAGGATGTGTTTTACTCAGTAATTCAGAAGCTTTATACAATTTAGAAAGTGCTTCAGGCTGTAAATAAGCTTCTTCCAGATTTCCGTAAACATCTTTCCCAAGAAAATTCTCGGAGGTCGAGTATCTTAAGTGTACTAGAATATTTGTGTTGTCAGTCTCTACAACCTTCAGGCCTTGCTTAGTATAGACTTCATGCCATACAGGTTCTTTTTTCGGTTCAGAACAGCTAACGAGCAATATCAAAGAAAAACAGATAAGAACTGAGTTGAAGACTTTAGTTTTCATATCCGGAAACAGTGTAGTTATAGATCATTTCAGAGATATTTGCGGCAGCCTCTAAAACAGCTTCACGATCCTGAGCATTTTTAGAGAGAAAGATCAAAATATAGCCTTCATCTTTGCTTGTATATACTATTCCTGAATCATGATGAACATTTGTGATCCAGCCGGTTTTATGAGCCACTACAGTTCCCTCTGGAACCTTTGCTGAGATCATATCATTATAAACCTGATCCTTGAGGATATCCAACATTTCCTTATTTGCTTCTTCACTGATCAAAGTATCTGAACTCAAATGCTCAAAAATGACCAACAGATCTTTGGCTGTAGTAGTGTTACTTAAACCCTGTCGGTATGCTTTCAGGTCTTCTACTCCACGCAATACATTGATGCTGTCAGCTCCAAGATCTCGCATCGTAGAAGTGACTTGTTCAGCATTTAAATAGTCGATCAGAATATTAGTTGCCAGATTACTGCTTCTGGTGATCATCTCATAAGCGAGGTTATAGAAAGTAGTATTCTTGTTAAGATTACGATACAGGTCTTTTTCGCTGTCTTCACTTACTTCCATGGAAAAAGGGGAGCCATCAACAATACTCTTGAATTCGGTTTTGATCAGAATAGAATCATGCAGATCCAGATCCGTATTCTCAGCTCTTTTATATAGCTCTATAAGTACAGGAGTTTTCATGGTGCTGGCAGCGTGGAATCGTTCATCCACATTGATGAGTATC
Organism: uncultured Balneola sp.; assembly: GCA_913058495.1. Lineage (GTDB taxonomy): Bacteria > Bacteroidota > Rhodothermia > Balneolales > Balneolaceae > Balneola. Next base: position 59,918 of record CAJXQC010000018.1, read on the forward strand.
TGCTGTTCAGGATGATTAATATCTTTGTAAGCTATTGCAAAGTCACCTTCCAATGCAGAGAGCTCAAGGTCTATTTTTTCCTTTAATTCACTCAGCTGCAATGATCTATTTGTATCGGAACACGCCAAAAACAGACACACTACTAACGTGAAATATTGAAATTTCATAATTTCGGTTTTAAAAATGATGGATGTTTAGCCCTTCTTGAGCAGCTGGTCAATAAGCTTTGCTTTATTGGGATCAGAATACATTCCGAAGCCCAGAACTAAAGTGCCTTTCACTCCATCGTTCGACTCGATACTATAAACCGTAGATTCGCTCCCAGGGTCTGTACCACTGTCATGAGAATAAGAGTCAACAATTGAAAGATTTTCAATATCGAATTCTCTTTCAAGTTCTTGGCATGTTATAGCGTTTTCAGAAATTTTGTAAGTATGAGTAAAACCTTTCTCTTTCATAGATTCTACTGCATCAGCCAGATCTTTATACATATCGATTAGTTTAGGTTTTAAATGTGATTAAAATAGTTCAACATTTACTGGTGGAGTGAACTTTACATACCACCCAATTCTTTTCTTAGTTCTTCTTCAGTTTTCTCTTCGTAGTTAGAAGGGATGATCATTTTAATAGGTTCTAAATTCTTTTCTTCGACATTAGTTACTTTATGGATCACAGTATAGAACTCATTTATAGCTCTTACCTCGAGTGGTGTTCCCAGAATTTGAAATACAGGTAAAAAAAAAGCCTTTCAAATATTGAAAGGCTTTTTTAGAAAAACAGTAAAAACTTACTCAGCGTTTTTCTTAGCTTGAATTTCTAAACGAATTTCTTGCGATAGTTTTTTAAGATCTTGTAATCCCTTACGAGCTCTTGTTCCTGCAGCTTTGTTGCCCTTCTCATAGAATTTTTCCATTTCCATTTTTGTGTCGTCAACCAAGCTTTGTAGTTCTGATACTCTACTCATTATGTATCTCCGTTTGTTTGTTAAAATTATTTTCCATTTTGGAACTCGTTGAAGCTATATAATAAGGGCTATTCAGTCAAATTAAAATGTGCTTTTTTTGCTAAATAGTGCGTTTTTTTTTGAGTTTTACCTGATTTTCGTGGCTTTTTCAGGTTCCGGCCACCCCGAAAATGAAATTCCGGTGGTTAATATGGTCGGAATGGTAATTACAAGTTGTTCCTCAGAGAGATTTTTTCCTCTAAACTCTTCTGATAATTCACTCCAGTTTACTTCTTCTTCATAGGAGCTTTGAGTAAAAATATCCGAATCATGATCCTGTGAAAATATTACTAACTCATGATCTTTCAATTCCTCTGCAAAAAATTCAGCCAACTCAACCGGTGGAATATAAGATCGTCCTTCTCCATCGCTGATCAGGCTGGAGATCAAAAGCATAGGAGAGTCCGGAAGGTCATCAAATACTTTTTTGTTTAGTTGTAATCCTGAACCGGTTTTTTGAACAAGCTCTTTTTGAAATCCATGTAACCCAATTGTTGAAACTCCATGATCTGCAAAAAGTGCTACCAACCTGTGGTTCAGGTCCATGATCGCTCTTTCCCGTGCATCTTCTCTCATCATTCCGGTTTGCATCAATCTGTTGGTGTACTCACTGTCGCCATGAATAAGAATTCCTTTTCTGGTTTTATGAGTCGATAACGACTGAGCCAGTGATTTTAAAAATACAGGATGATCCAGATGGTCAAAATCTATAAGTGCTACGTAAAAAGACAAAATTATTTGGTTAATGAAGTTGAAGAAAAACTAAGTGGGAGAAGATCGCTCGTATAATGAACTGAAAGTGTGCCGTCAGCATGGAAAAAATTGATCTCATTGTCCGGTAAATGTTCATGGATCACTTGACGACAAGCCCCGCATGGACTGCTGAATTCACCTTTAAGAGTATGAAGGCTCATGGATTCCAAACTGTCTATGCCATATGAAATTGTTTTAGCGATAGCCAGCCGTTCAGCACAAAGTCCGAATGTCCAGTCGCTAACTTCTACATTTACTCCGGATACATATCCAGCCGGAGTAAGAAGTAAAGCTGATACAGGAAAATCGGAATGAATAGTTATTGCATCCTTCAAAAGATCGATGAGCCTGCTTTTGACTTGAGAAGAATCAAGGGTGATGACTCCATCGCCAAATTTAATATCCTCAATATTTGAGGTCACTTCTTTTTTCAGATCAAATTCTTTTACCCAGAAGTCGAGCTGCTCCAGATAACTTTCGTCTTTTAGAAGAACAGATTCGGGCGTGTCTCCATCAGCCAAACAAAAACAACAAGCAGCTTGTATGGCAGGGATGGTAAGTGGAAACGAAATATTTTCAACCCGAACTCCGGGATAATAATTACCGGACTTCCCTACAACTATACAAGCTTTAGGTGTATTTGAATACGGGGTATAACTTCTTTGTTCTAATATTTTCCAATTCATGGGTAATGATAACAGAGTTTTTCAGCTATTCAAATCAATTCTTAGCGGGAATTAGTTTCATGGATCTGATATCTGAATTGTTAAATAAAGTACTGTCCTGATAAAGTATTCTGTACTGTCCGTTTAACCACATCTCCGTTTGGTCTCCGAAATGTTCAGAAAAAGGACTTTCCGATTGTCCCGTTGGTGTAATGGATCTCACGCTGCTTAAACTGGAAAGGTCAACAATTCTACGAATAGACGGACCCAATACCATATTATAAGGTTTCAGCCAACTGTACTGGGCGTTATCAACGCTCATTCCATGACCATCAAGTTGGTAAGGACCTTTACTTAGTAAATTATTTACAATTAATTTTAGTGCTCCGGAAGCATCGGGGTCATCAGCTGCTTGAGAAAAAAGAGGAGGTCGTAGCGTTAATGTATGAAGTTGTTCCCAACGCCAGTCTTCAGATTGCGAGCCCAGAGAATCACTCAAAAACAAAATGGCATCCTGCATACTTTTAAGAACAATATCAGATTTAGTCTCGATCTCTGTGGTATTGATATTATCAAAGAATGAAAACGCATTTGTATCTACGGTTGCAGGTGTTTGCATCAGCAATTCATCCATGGTTCTGACCGGTACATTTTCATGATGGAGAAAGTTCTGATATACCTCATCACCAAAATCGTCATGCAAAGTGTTTCTTGTAAGGTGAACAAAGAATACATCAAAAATAGAAGCCGCAGTAGCATTCTTGGTGTATTTATAATCCCAGTTCTCTAAATAAGAAACAGCATTATCGAAATTATAGACATTCTGGTTTTTGATAATTTCCAGTATAACAGGAGTTAATTTGGCGGCATGTTTTGAGTAACTGTCGTTCTGAAGGCTGATGAAGAGTTCGGGAGTTAATATTTCGTTTGCTTCAAGCACTTCAACGATGCGTTCAATTCGTGAAGGCGGTTCCCAGAATGTTGCCAAATAGTGATCGTAACTGTCCGTCGTGATCTTATTATTGGCATTGGCGATCCATCCGTTTTCCGGATTTATAACGGATGGCATTTCATCATGAGGAATATAACCGAGCCAGTCTTGGGAAGGGTCCCAACCTTTTCTTAGTGAGATCTTGTCTCCGGTTCTGATAGGAAGTCTTGCTGTTGAAAACATAGCAATATTTCCTTCTCTGTCACCATACATAAAATTCTGACCCGGCACGCCAAAATGTGGAAGTGCATCTTTGAAATCCTGAAAAGTGGTCGCCCAGTTAATTTCATACAAAGCTCGAAATTCATTGCTGAGGTCATGTCCGGTCCAGCGCATAGCTATCACCTTTCCATCCGTTAGCCCTTTTTCCGGATATACATCGGAAATAACAGGTCCATGCTTGGTGTACCTGATCTCCAACGAAACGTCATCAGCATCTTTTACTTTTATAACTTCTCTGATCTTCTCGAAAGACAGGTAAGAGGCTGTACTATCAGATAACGAATCAGCAACGTATCTACCTCTGTCGTTCGGATCAACTTGTTCGAGAAAGAAATCTGTATCGTCAGCCATAATATTAGTAAGCGACCAGGCCATTTCATTATTCTGCCCGATAATGATTCCGGGAACTCCCGCAAGTGTCGCTCCGGATACATTTTTACCATTCAGGTTCAGATGCATCTCATACCATTTTCCGGGCATTCCCAAACCCAGATGAGGATCTCCGCCTAGTAAAGGATAACCGGTATTTGTTTTGGAACCGTCCACAACCCAGGCATTACTTCCAACATGAGTTCCTTCCATTTCCAGCAACACCCTTTTTTTAATTTCCTGCTGAAGCATCGGCATTAAAGAAGCTGTAAACTTTCCGGATTGCTCGTCATTTAAAGTCGTAGGAGCATCAGCCGGGAAACTTAGCCTCAATTGTTCAAATTGATCAGCAGGTAAACCTGATTTAAGATATCCATACATCACCTCTGTCCACCAACTCATGTTGAGTTCCCATGCCATTAATCGTGTCAGAGCAACAGATCGAGCCGGACTCCATCTGATAGGTTGAATTCCGGTCAGCGCAAATTCCACCGGCAGCTTGTTGAGATTGTTTTCGATGTATTCATTTACTCCATCCGAATAGGCTTGAAGAATTTCCTGCTCAGCTTCACTTAATTCATTCTGTTCGATCTGCTTTGAGATCTTCCAGATTCCCAATGTTCTTTGATGTTTGTCAAGATCAACGAGATCAGCTCCAAAAAATTCAGCGAAACGTCCTTCAGCTGCAATTTGAGAGAGCGTCATTTGCCACAGACGATCCTGAGCATGAGCATATCCTACCGCTTTATACAGGTCTAACTCATTATTAGAATAGATATGAGGAACTCCGAACTCATCCCAGTGGATATCAACTTCACTTTGAAGACTGTTCAATTCAACGGTAGCTTCATAATCAGGCAAAGGTTTATAAAACGTCCAGTAAAAAGCTAATCCCGCAAAACCTAAGATCAGAATAAGAAAGAAGATGACAAGTTTCAGAAACGTGTTCATGGAAAAATCTGTTAAATGATTGAACAAGAAACTACTGAATTTATCGGAAGAAGAATAGAGAGGGGTGAAGAGTAACAGAATATAGAATACAGAATACCGGAGTTCAGAAATCTCACATTCTGAACTCCTGTATTCTGTTCTGTCATCCGTGTTACATTGTTAGAACGTAGATTAAACGGATGAGGCAGACATTCACTGATTTTTTTTGGAGCCTCGAACATAAGCTAGCAAGGGCTTCAGCCCTGCGATTATTTGGAGGGATTATTGATTTTAGGAATCCTTAAAGCCGATCGGACTAAAGTCCTCACTGGTAAACTTGATACCTAATGTTGATAGAGTCGCAGATTTGGTCAGGTATACTAGTGAGGGATTTATCCCGCGGCGCTATGAAAGTCGATTGAGAATGCTTTTATGGTTTGGGGTTGTTCGGACTAAAGTCCTCTCTGGTGAACTTGATTCTGAATGTTGATGATGACGAAGATTTGGTTAGGTACACTAGCGAGGATTTATCCTGCTGCGCTATGAAAGTCGATTGAGAATGCTTTTATGGTTTGGGGTTGTTCGGACTGAAGTCTTCTCTGGTAAACTGGATTCTGAAAGTTGATGGTGACGAAGATATAGTCAGGTACACCAGCCAGGGATTTATCCCGCAGCGAAGCAAAGGTTAATTTCTTGAATGACGTTTTTCCTGATTGAAAATATATTGGCGTGTTTCATTGATATTGTTCTCGCTTACAGAATAAACTGCATATCCGTTTTGCCAGGAAAATTTTGGTTCCCAATTGTATTTCTTGTTCAGATAATAAGACGATGATCCTTTAATCCATTTCACAACTTCCGAGACGGATTGTTTGTTTTTCAGCTTTACCAATACATGTAAATGATCATCAACACCATTTACAATATCAATAAGGATTTCATTTTTGAATGCTTCTTCTTTTAGCCATGAACAGACGTCATTTCGAACATCCCATGACAAATACGGAATCCTGTTTTTAGTGCTGAATATAATATGAATCCAAAGTGAGCTTTTTGAGAACGCCATAATTTTTATCAGGTAAGACATTTTGAAAGCTTATTCCTTACAAAAATATTTTTTTCACACTTAAGGTCGGACTAAAGTCCTCCCTGGTGAACTTGATTCTGAATGTTGATGATGACGAAGATATAGTCAGGTACACCAGCCAGGGATTTATCCCGCGGCGATTAAGAGATCAATTTAGAACATTGTTGTGACTTAGGGTCGTTCGGACTAAAGTCCTCTTTTGTAAACTTGATTCTGGATGTTGGTGATGGCGTAGTTTTGGTCAGGTACACCAGCCAGGGATTTATCCCGCGGCGCTATGAATATCGATTGTGAACATTTACCCCCTCAAAAAGTTTGAAAAGCGCTTCCAAAACTTTGTACCTTAAACAGAAATCAGAAACAGAACAAAAACTTCAGAAATGGATATTAAGAAAGTAGCAGTAATAGGCGGCGGTACCATGGGAAATGGAATTGCACATGTTTTTGCAATGAACAGAATACCTGTAAATCTAATCGAAACCAAGCAGGAATTTGCCGACAAAGCCATGGCAACTATCGACAAAAACCTCGAAAGAATGGTCAGCAAAGAAAAGATCACTGCTGAAGAAAAGGTTACAACGCTGGATAGTATAAATGCCACACTTAGTATTGCAGATGGAGTTAAAGATGTTGATCTGATCGTGGAAGCAGTACCTGAAAATTTTGACATCAAGAAAAGTGTATGGGAAGCTGTTGAAGCCAATGCTCAGGATCATGCTATTTTTGCAAGCAACACATCTTCGATCTCCATTACGAAATTAGCAGCGCTCACCGGACGACCTGAAAAATTCATTGGAATGCACTTCTTTAATCCGGTTCCGGTAATGAAGCTGGTTGAGATCGTTCGTGGTTTAGAAACAGACGATGAAACCTACAACATCGTCGAAAAAACTTCCAAGCTATTAGCTAAAGTTCCCGTTCCGGTAAACGACTTCCCCGGATTTGTGAGCAACCGTGTGTTGATGCCTATGATCAACGAAGCAATTTTTTGTGTGCATGAAGGTGTAGCCACTCCCGAAAATGTAGATGAAGTAATGAAGCTCGGAATGGCACATCCAATGGGACCTTTACGCTTGGCAGATTTCATCGGGCTTGATGTTTGTCTGGATATTCTGAATGTGTTGTATGAAGGATTCAAAGATCCGAAATACCGTCCGGCGCCACTACTCGTAAAAATGGTAGATGCCGGTAAACTCGGTAATAAAACCGGAGAAGGTTTTTACAGTTACAAATAAATTTAAAGAAAACTCATCTGACGGATGCCCCGTCTGATGAATTGTGGTTCTGGTTTAAAATCCCTCTTTATGATCCGCGTTCCGTTGTTGAACGCAGATCATCACTGATTTTTCTATCTGGTTCCGATGCTCTGCGTCGGAACCTTTTTTTTGTATTAGAACCTATGTTTATGCCGGTCGGACTAAAGTCCTCTCTGGTGAACTTGATTCTGCAAGTTGATGGCGACGCAGATTTTGTCAGGTACACCACCGAGGATTTTAATCCGCGGCGTTATGAATAACGATTGAGAATACTTTTAAGGTTTAGGGTTGTACGGACTAAAGTCCTGTCTGGTGAACTTGATTTGGAATGTTGGTGATGGGTTTAAATTTTTTTTGACAAACTTTCATTCTTTTCCGGTAACTAAAATTACGAAATGATACCGTAGTAAGATCAAAGCTCCCAACGTATTACAAACCTCCTTGCTTTCAGAAGGAAAATAAAATAGATCCAACTGCTCCTGATTTTATAAAAACCACGCTTGTAAAACGGTGTCATTTTTTTTATTTAGAAAATCCTAACAGTTTGTTAACACTACAAACTTGAAGTGCTTAGAAGGTTTTGGTAACCTTTCTTAACTTTAAAACTTTCACAAAAAGGGAATTTTATGAAACGAATTTTACTATCGTTCGGACTCTGTTTGCTGATGGCAGGGATGAGTTTTGGGCAAATAATTAGCCAATATGTAGAAACCAACTCTGGTACTACTCCAAAAGGAGTTGAGATCTGGAACAATACTGGAGGCACACTAGACTTCAGTGTTAATAATTTGATGATCCAAAAAGGTGTAAACGGAAATCCTCCATCTAACGATGTAACAGTATCATCAGGTACATTAGCATCTGGAGCTGTAATGGTAATTGGGACTTCAGATATGGGAACATATTTGACAAATAATAATCTTTCCGGGGTTTCTTATGTAGACGAATCCTTTACTTTTAATGGCGATGATGCTTTAGTAGTAATTTTTGGAACTGATACGACAGATATATTTGGTGTACCGGGAACAGATCCGGGTTCAGCATGGTCTGGAAATAGCGTAAGTACTGCTAATCAAAATATTCAATTGATTCCAGGTTTGACTACAGGGATAACAACTGTCGCAAATGCATGGAGCGACCCAAGTACTAGGTTTGAAACTGAAAGTACAGATCCAAGTGGTGCTACTGCTGGTTTAGATGGTTTTGGAGTACCTCCAACAGGATTATCAATTAGTGGAGATGCTGGTTGGAGATTACTTTCCATTCCTAAAGCCAGTGCTACCGTTAGTGATATTTCAGACGACACAGCGATTCAAGGCGTAACGGGGGGATCAGATGCTTCTGCTTCTTCCAATGTGTTTACGTATGATAATACCGGATCATATGAGACTCCGACCAATGTGAGTACAACCATTTCAGATGGATATGGACTAGCTGTATATTTTTATAATAACACATCCAATGGAAGTGTTTCATTGCCGGTTGCTTTGGATGTGTCTGGTTCAGAACCAGGTACAGATGTTGGTGTAACATTGAACAAATCCAATACAGCAGGGACGTCTTCCGGTTCCGGTGCTGCCGATAGTTATTATACACTTGTCGGAAACCCTTTCGCTTCTAATTATAACTTAAATAGCGTTACAGTTACGGGTGGAGCAATTCAAGACAACGTTCAGTTCTGGAATGATGGAACTAACTCGTATTCAGCTCAGAACAGAACTACTCCTTTTATTGTATCTCCTTGGCAGGCATTCTGGGTAGAAGTGCTAAATGCAAATGCTGCCACTTCAATTACTTTTCCTACTAGCGGAAAATCTACTACATATAGAAATGACAACTACTTTTCGAAAGAAAATCCTGATAACGCTGATATAGAGTTCACGCTTTCATCAGAAAGCAGTTTTGACGAAGCTATTAAATTGAGTTTCAGAAGTTATGCTGAGCTAGGAATGGATCGTGCAGATGCGTCCAAGCTGGTACCACTCGTTTCAGAATATGCTACTATGGCTTTTGTAGGAGAATATCAAAATGAAGAAAAGCTTAAATCGGTGGAATCTCTTCCTGTAGATCTGGAAGAAGCTATTACAATTCCATTACGTCCGACGTTAGTTGGAGTAAGTGGAGAATTTACCTTTTCATGGAATGGGCTGGAGGAACTAAGCAACAAAATGTCTTTCACTTTACATGATTATGAAACAGGCTCCAACATCGATATGTCCGAAGTGGATTCCTATGTATTTATGGCTGAAGCAAACTCGGCTTCTAAAAGTAAATCCGTATTACTTCCTGTAGTTGCAGAGTCTGAGTCCAATGATGCTGAAAACAGATTCGGAATCACGATCACTCCAAACACTTCAGTAGGAATTGATGATGAGCTTGATTCGCCAACGAAGTTTGCGTTAGATCAAAATTATCCGAATCCGTTTAACCCAACTACGAATATCCAGTATTCTGTGGGCGAAGCCGGACCTGTGACCATAACCGTTTATAATGTAATGGGACAGAAAGTAGCCGAGCTGTTGAATACCACGAAAAGTGCGGGAAGCTATCAGGTAAGCTGGAATGCAACCGGACAAGCAAGTGGAATTTACTACTATCGCTTAACGGCTCCGGGCCAAGTGCTAACCAGACAAATGACATTAATTAAGTAATTAGCTGTTAGCGCACAGCGGTTAGCTTTTAGTGTTGTTAAAATCACTAAAAGCTAATGGCTGACAGCTGATAGCCTCAAAGCTATATCACTATGAAAAATTTATTACTCGTTTTACTCACGATCACTATTGTACTCATTCTTTCCGCTCTTGCTATGGCACAACCGGGCTTACCGAGTGCTCCTGCTCAGGCTCCCATTGATGGCGGCTTAGGCTTGCTTGCTGCGGCAGGTGGAGCATACGCTTACAAAAAGCTTAAAGGCAAAAGAGCGCAAGACAACGATCTTGATGTTTAGTACTTCTTAATTTTGAAGCTTTATTATATAATCACTCAACTCCGTATCAGGAGAATGAATTAATTTAGAGTGATTTGATAACGGCTATATAATTTAAGACGCTTTTTATGAAACCCGACTTACGAAAAGTAAGCCGGGTTTTTTTATGTCTAAATCTCCGGATCGTGATAAATAAAATCAAAAAAGTAGAAATACTGAAAGCTTATAAATCCATCGTATATAAAGGGTTATAGAGAAGTAGAAAAAATAACAATCTTTTATTTAACAAAATTTGTAAAAGAGCCGATAATCATTTTGAGTTCTAAATTGTCTGTTAATTAATAGATTTTAATGACATATAGATAAATTTAATTTGTATTAGTTAACACCGTTAACTAATAGCTACTTAACACTGTTAATTACGATTAACTAAGCTTTAATAAATTAAAAGAGGTAACAACTTGATAAAAAAGCTATTTACATTGTTCTTTTGCTTTTTACTTACGGGTATGGCGTACGGGCAAACAAGAACAATTTCAGGAACGGCCGGCTGGAGAATGATTTCCATTCCAAAAGCAGGCGCTACTGTTACAGATATCTCTGATGACACAGCCATTCAGGGAGTAACAGGCGGATCAAATTCGGGAGAAACTGCAAATATTTATTACAATTCCGGTTCAAGTGGAACGGGAGGTTGGACAGTACCTACAAATATGAGTACTGCGTGGGGCGATGGCCTTGGTGTAGTAGTATACTTTTATAACAATACAACCGGAGGAAGTGGTGAACTTCCCTTAGATCTGGATGTAAGTGGATCTGAACCGGGATCCGATGTTAATGTTACTATCACAAATGATTTCACGTTAATTGGAAATCCTTTTCAGTCAAACATAAATGTTGATGATCTTGATGGGGATGCAACGGGCGCTGGACTTTTGTTTGGTGGTATAAATGCTTCAATTAAAGTATGGAGTAACGCTTCAAGCTCTTATGTCAGTCATAATCTAGGAAGTAATCTAGTACTTTCTCAATGGCAAGGTCTTTTCATTGAGAAAGCAACAGGACTGTTAACAGACCTGACGGAAGTTACCATACCAACTTCTTCAAAAACAGCTAGTGCAGCTGGTATCTCACATTATAGTAAAGCCAGAGCTTTTGACACAAGAAGTATTGACCTGCATATGACAGGAGAAGGCTTTAATGATCTCTCTACAAAATTTTATTTTACACCGTATTCCTCTGAGCAGGAAGATCAATTTGACGGGTCTAAATTAAGCTCATTAAACGGATCACCAACTATTGCCTTTGTTCAGGACTTCGGTGAAGGAAAAGTATTACTAAGTCAGGATGCCAGATCACTTGATCCGGAAACTACACAATCCTACGACCTGCAAGTTAATGATGCCGGAGTAAGCGGAGAATATACTTTGAGTTGGGAAACCATGAAGCAGATTCCATCTGATTGGGCAATTACTCTTATTGACCGTGAAGAAGATGTTTATATTGATATGCAATCTGAAACCAGCTACAGCTTCAATGTTGAAGCAAAGCAAAAACGACCGAATGTCACTTCACTTCAGGTTGGAGCTGTAAAACAGAAATCTTCAAACAATTCAGATCCTCGTTTTGGAATCACGATCACTCCGAACACTTCAGTTGGAATTGATGATGAGCTTGATTCGCCAACGAAGTTTGCGTTAGATCAAAACTATCCGAACCCGTTTAACCCAACTACGAATATTCAGTATTCTGTGGGAGAAGCCGGTCCGGTGACCATTACTGTGTATAACGTAATGGGACAGAAAGTAGCCGAGCTGTTGAATACCACGAAAAGTGCGGGAAGCT
>CAJXQC010000019.1 GCA_913058495.1 uncultured Balneola sp.
CCTGTTTGCTTAAATAGTACAATACGTACTTTTTACAAGATATGAGCGGCGAGGGTTTTCGGTTTTTGTGAAAGTAACAGAATTAATTAGTTACCTGAAAGTTAAAAATAGCGGAGCCAGTACCCCGAGTCCGCCTTGAAACGCTTGTTATAAGGCGCTTGGTTTATAGATTTCATTTCGTGCTAATTTAATGAGTTCAGCAATTTCAGTACAATGTTCCAGATTGCTCTGTAATCCCATATTCTCAGTTGCGATTCGATTCAAGTAATTTGCTAATTCAAAAACCTCAGAATCTTCAATTGCTAAACGGAATGCTTTTGGAACATAACTTTGATATTCGTCTCTAACATTTTCGTGATCGTTCACCCCAATTGGATCCTAATCTTCCCAAAGAATTTCATCAATTCTCTTGTAAAGTTTAGCCTGTTCTGAAGTTAGTTTTGACCCATTTTTTTGAATCTCTTTCAAGCCTTATAACGACCCCGCGTTTAAGCGGCGAGCCGAGATTTTAATATTAAAGTTTCGAACCCTAAACGAGTCCGCTTGAAACGCTTGTTATACTGCAAGTTAGCTTACAATTATAGGCTGAACATATTTAATATTACAGCCATTTAAAATTAAAACACCATATTCCCAACCAAGATTACCGGGTTTTGATGGAGCGTTATTAAAACTCCAAATTTTATCTCCGGATTCATAATGATTTAGAAAGCTTTCAGCAGATTGTTTACTTCTTTGTTTCTCCCATTTTAAAACTTTCCTCTCGTCGTCAGTTAATTCAGTTGAACTAGTGTCAGTTTTTGAAAAATCTGTATGGTAGTCGAAAACTGTTTCAAAGAAAAAAATCTCAACTGAGTCGGGATGAATTTCTCGAAGTAACCAATTATTGGATAAAGATTTGGAATAAAATTTAAATTCCTCAGATGAAGAATAACTACTACACTCATCAATATTGTTTCGGTTTGTTGAACAGGAGACGCAAAAACAAAACAATAAGAAAAAGTAAGCTAGTTTGTTCATTTGCAGTATAACATATTAATATACGACATGGGTTATCTTATAAGACGTCGCATAATGTCTGAGAAACATTCATTAAACAACTTCTAATAATGATTTTGGATTATTATCCGCCAAAAAATGTCGCATAACATTGAATCTCAAGATAGCAAAAGCATCAAATAAAACAAGCACTAAGAGCGACCGTAAGATGGTAAGTCTTGCTTAGTTGGCCTTCTTTAAGAAAAGATAAAAAATCACTCTATAGTTGGTGGGTCAGAGATATTGCCGGCCATCCAATCGTTTAGCACTCTTATTTTCTCACGATATGGTTTTACTGCCGGCCAGTTGTGCTTTGTAGAATCCACCATTTCCTGGCGTATTTCAAATACCTTATACATTCCGTCCACGATCTCTTTTTTCTGCTCAGCGGTTAAATATTCATTTTTATTTACTGCGTCTACCTCTGATTGCAACTCTTTTTTTTCTTCGTCGATGGATTCCTGTTCGTCTATACCGGTTATGGTATCATAGATCGCGCTTTCAATATCTTTAAACTCCTGAACATCCCAACCATTCTTAACCAGATATTCATCTCTGGCTTTAAAGTAAGCTTCTACCACACTGTCATACTTCTCTGCGTTCGCCCGATATTCTCTCTCTAACTTATGAGTTTCGATTCTGGTTTTCATCCAACTCTCAACTTCAGCGGTACTAAGTGATCTAATTTCATGCTGTGCATTAATGTTCGTAGTCAGGAGCATTAAAAATGCTACACATATTCCTGATTTGAAAAATTGTACTCCCACCCTCATCATATCTCCTTGTTATTCTTGTTCTCTTTATAAACCAACGTCCGGTATGGGAAAGGAATTTCAATTCCCTCTTTGTCGAACCGTTTTTTGATGCTTTCATTGAGATCTGTACCCAATACAAATGCCTTGGGTGGATCTTCTGCCCATGCCCAGGCTCTGAGGTTTACGGATGAATCTCCAAAAGAAATGACTCTGACCGGCACTAAAGGTTCTCCGGCCTCTTTTTGTTCATCATTTCTTCCGTCTATAAAATTGGGATGAGCTTCTACCTCCTCCTGCATGATCTTTCGGGCCAGATCAATATCAGAATCATAGCTGATGCCGAGATCGATCCATTTTATGATCTTATCATCTCCGTAGTTCGAATTAATAAGCACTTCGTTACTGATAACCGAGTTAGGGATAATAATGCGCTTGTTTTCAAAATTACGAATAACGGTATGTCTTAGGTTGATATCCTCTACAACTCCATTTAAAGTAGTTTGCAGTGATAGTCTGTCACCGATCTTATACGGTTTAAAGATCACGATAAACACACCACTCACAATATTGGCAAGCGCTTGTTGAGCAGCAAAACCAACAGCAATAGCCAATAAACCGGCACTGGCAAACATACCCTTTGCAATAACTCTGAATTCCGGAACTATATAGATCGAAAAACCGATCCCAACCAAATAGATCAGAACAGTTACTCCTCTTTTCAGGAATTTTAAGTTGGTAAGGTCCGAAAGCCCCTCTTCTTGTTCCGATATCTTAATTGCTCTTCTGAAAAGTCTGGCTGATACAGCTGCAGCCACTATCGTTAAAAAAAGAATTACCCCGATGGACACAAGCATCAAGTATTGTTCGGGTATAAGGTTTTTAATTGCTTCCATTATCTAAAATCTATTTTTACTTCTGAAGTAAATCCTCTCTGGATGTTAATGTTTTGCTGAATATAGTAAGGCTCAGGTTTTATATACGGATCAACTGAACCATAATCCCAAACACCATTTTCGTTATTATCCTGGAATATGATCAACGTATACTTTATTGGAGGAATATTTTCAATTGATATGAAATTTGAAAAAGTAGAATCAACGGAAAAAGTATTCTTATCATCATAAAGTTGCATTCTGAACGCTTTGGTAGAATCTTTTGATGATACATCAATTTCGATCCCGCCAAAATTAACCGGATCCCAGATATCAGGATCTATAAGTTGTCTTTTTCTTTTGAGTGGATTCCAGACCAAAAACTTGTAATCTACTCCCTGTAACCAGTTCTCTTGTGGTGGAATGGTTAGTTTATTGTCTTGAATACTGATATTCGGCCAATTCTTAAAGTCTACATCTCCTTCAATTACTACGGTGGAATCAACAACTTCCTGTTGCGAAATCGGGCGAATAAATTCAACGATCAAGCTTTCATCGGGATAAAGACCGTTCTCGCCATTAAATGTTAAAATATCTTGGCTAACCGTGTCTTCCTGATCACTTCCTAAAAAACTTTCTCCCAAGCCTATTGCTTCATTTCCCGAAGGATCGGTTATTCCTGAAAAATTTAGTCTGTAACTTGAATTGGCAACTAACGGCTGCCTTGCATATGCAAAAGCTATAAAAGGTTCTTGCTCAGGAATATATAGAGGGAAAGCTGTTGTATACTCATTTCCTGATGAGTCTTCAATTGAAATACTTGTTTGTGGCGTAAACCTTACTTCTTCTCCAAAACGAAATCTCATTCGCTGAGTTGAAAGTAAACCGATGGCCTGTAATTTCGGCTTTAACGTATCTACTTCAAACCAGTAAGCTACGTCCAAAGTATCTTTTCCATTGTCAGATAAATTGATGAATTCTGTATTCATGGGTCTTGCTGTTTCATTTGACCTGTCCCAGATCTTGTTTCTGTTTCGGTCGTCTAGAGCAAACGCTCTGTATCTTCCCTCCCGTAAATATCCAAATCTGAAAACCCCACCGGTATCCGGTTCCGAAGAATAATTAGCCGGCTTTGTTAAATCAAAAGGCTCTCTGTACAGCATCACCCTAATATCTGCCTGAGCTTTTCCGGTTTCCGCATTTCGTAACCTCCCAAGTATCTCACCCTTGTCAATCTCATCCCCTGTTGAAACAGCTAATTGAATTGGAGCTCCAATTTTATTACTTCGAGTATCTGTAGTGTTTCCTCCAACAGTTATTATCACTGTTGTTGAATCAGGGAGCTCACTTTTAAACTCAACCGTAGCTGTTTTTCTTCTCCATTTAACTTCGTATTCAATACCTAAATCGGGTTCTATTGTCAGCTCTTTCTCGAAAGAAGATCTATTAACAAACTCCGAAAACTCAAAACTGATCTTTCTTTCTTCAAAATTTACAGTGCCTGTTTCAGGAGAAGTTTCTTCGATCTTTGGCCCAGTTTTATCTGCCGGTCCACCAGTTGGGGCAATGGGCGTAGCACAGGAAAAAAATAATGTTACAACAAGTAACACGTTTATGTGATGTATCAATCTCAATGAATTATCGTACTATGGTTTTGGGATTTATCTTGCTAATATAACAAGCGGTCAACAACTTATTTAATTTAGATTGCAACAACTTCGGAATTACATATTGAACATCAGAGAGTTTAAAAAATTGGGTTTGGCCTGCTTTTTTATGATCGGAGTTGTGTTATCAGGTTGCCATTCTTATGTACTTGATGATGCTCAATTTGATCTAAGAGATAGTTTTACCGCAGCAGATTATCAATCCTCTGAAGAACTGCTCAAAAAATTAAAGAAAAAAAATATCTACCGCTCCAAAGATCAGGTTTTATATAATCTTGAAAGCGGGATGATCTATCATTTTTCGAATAAATATGACTCCAGCAGTTTCTATTTATCCAATGCAGAAAATGAAATTGATCAGAATTACACAAAAAGTGTGAGCAGAGGTGTCGGTGCTTTCTTAACCAATGACAATAAACTGGTTTATGACGGCGAACCTTACGAAGATGTCTATTTGAATGCATTTAAAGCACTAAACTATATTCATCTTCAGGATTGGGAAGCAGCGTTAGTAGAAACCCGAAGGATGACATACAAAATGGAGCAACTTGATATAAAGATTAAAGGTCTGGCAAGTGCTTTTGCAAAATCTGATTCCACAGGTAAAACAGATTGGAAAACAGGTGATGTCAATATTCAGAACAGTGCTTTGGGACATTATCTCTCAACGGTTCTTTATGCTAAAGCAGGTGATATCGATGACGCACGCATTGAAAGAGAGAAACTAGAAATTGCTTTAAAGGAACAAGCAACTTTAAGTACCGGTAGAAACATCGTGAAAAGTGATCTATCAAAATTGCAGAACTCAAATACTTATAATGTCTTACTTGCCGGATTTACCGGAAGAGCACCTTATAAAGTTCAGGAAGATGCCCGGGTCTTCATGGATGATTATGATGATGAAAAAGACAATGAATTCTATTTAAAATTCTCATTCCCTGTCCTCAGAACATATCATTCTGATATAAATTATGTACGCGCAGTAATCAATGATTCTATAACCATCCCACTTGACCTTATTGAACAAATGGATAAAGTATCAGCTGAAGTATATAAAGCAAAACAACCGATTATATATTCCAGAGCATTGATTCGTGCAAGCTCGAAAGCAGTTGGCACTAAATTAATTTCGGGAGCAGTCAGAGAAAAGAATGAATTTTTGGGAGATTTGTTACAGATTTTAGGGTTTATAGCTCAGGAAACCACCGAAAAAGCGGACCTGAGAAGCTGGCAAACAATGCCCGGACAAGCTTGGCTGAAAACCATTAAACTTCCCGAGGGCATAAATACTGTCCGTATCGAATATGTTGGGAGAAATGGAAGAGTACGGTATTTCGATGAATTTGATGTAAATATTACCCCCAAAACAGAGCTTGAACTGGTAGAATCCATCTACGCTAACTAAGAACTTAACTTTAAAACAAAACCTACTATTATGAAATATTCACTATTAACCGGATTGCTGCTAGCTTTTGTACTGGTTGGATGCCGGCCATCTCAAAAAATAACTCGTATAAATCCTGATACTACAACAGACCTTTCAGGCAAATGGAATGATACCGACGCACGTTTGGTAGCAGAAGAAATGATTGCTGATGCTTTATCAAAGCCTTGGCTGAATCAATTCAACAGAAACAATCAGAAACCACCTGTGGTAATTGTCGGACGTGTCCGCAACGAAAGCATGGAACATATTGAAACAGAAGTATTCACTAAAGAACTTGAGCGGTCATTCGTGAACTCAGGAGGAATTTCTGTGGTAGCTAGTTCAGAAGAACGACAAGATGTTCGGGATGAGAGATTAGATCAGCAAGCCAATGCGTCTTATGAAACAACTAAGAAATTAGGTCAGGAACTCGGTGCCGATTTCATGTTGATCGGAAGCATAAACTCTATTGTTGATGAAGCTGTTGACAGCAGAACCCTCGCAGTATTCTACACTGTAAATCTTGAATTTGTTAATATACAAACCAATCAAAAAGTTTGGATCGGTAATAAAAAGATCAAAAAATTCATAGAGCGTCGAAATTACAGAGGCATGCCATAATTTTTTAAAACTCTTTTTTTCTAAGATTTAAATCAAAGGCTTTCAGTTTCTGGAAGTCTTTGTTTATTTTGGCATAATATTACAGATATGCTAAAAAACTACCCCGCCATTTACACCGACTATTATGAGCTTACAATGGCTCAAGGATATTTTTTATCCGGTCGTAAATCTGATACTGCCTGCTTTGATTATTTTTTCAGAAAACTCCCCTTTAAGGGTGGGTATGCTGTATTTGCCGGTTTGAGTGATCTGTTAGAAATCCTAAAAGATTATAAGTTTAGTGATACAGAAATAGATTATTTACGAACTCAGGGTTTTAAAAATGAGTTTTTAGATTATCTGAAAAAATTTGAGTTAACCTGTGATATTCATGCAGCCAAGGAAGGAGAAATTGTATTTAATAATACACCTCTAGTCAGAGTAGAAGGAAATATAATTGAAGCTCAAATTATTGAAACGCTCTTACTTAACATTCTGAATTTTGAATCTTTGATTGCTACAAAAGCTTCAAGACTAAGAGAAGTAGCCGGTGACAGAACTGTGCTTGATTTCGGGCTCAGACGTTCTCAGGGATTTGGAGGAGTACAAGCCAGCAAAGCTTCTGTAATTGGCGGACTAAATGGAAGCTCTAATGTTTATGCGGGATTGGTGCATGGTTTGAACGTAAGTGGAACCATGGCTCATTCCTGGATTCAGTCTTTTCCCGATGAGCTCACAGCATTCCGGGCTTATGCGAAGTACTTTCCTGAAAATACAATACTTCTTGTTGATACTTATGATACCCTGAATCAAGGTATCCCGAATGCTGTAACAGTAGCAAAAGAACTCAAAGAGTCTGGTCATTCGTTAAAAGCAATCCGCTTAGACAGTGGTGATCTTGCATATCTATCCAAGAAAGCCCGAGAACTATTAGACCATGAGGGATTTGAAGATGTCAAGATCGCGGTTTCTAACCAGTTAGATGAATATTTGATCAAAAGCTTGCTGGATCAGAAAGCCCCTATTGATATATTTGGAGTCGGTACAAAATTGGTGACCGCTTACGACGATCCTGCTTTGGATGGAGTTTATAAACTAGCATCCGTTAACGGCCAACCTACTTTAAAAATATCAGAGAATGTCGAAAAAATAACACTTCCCGGAACAAAGAAAGTGACCAGATATTCCAATCCCGATGGTTCTTTTTATGCAGATGGCATTTCTCTTAATGATGAAGATAAATTTTCAGTAATAGAACATCCTCATTTTCCTATTAAACAAACCAAGGTTGATAACATGAACTCGTCTCCCCTACTGGAGCCGGTGATGTTAAAAGGGAAATTGAAAATTGATATTCCGTCCGCCTATGAAAGTGCTGAGTATTGTAAAGACCAATTACTAAAACTAAATCCTGAGTACAAACGATTTGATAATCCTCATGTTTATAAAGTGGGAATTAGTCGCAAATTAAAAGCACTCAGGGATCAACTAATCCAAACTAATTCGAACTGACATGTACGCACTCTTAATCATAGATGTTCAAAATGATTTCTGTCCCGGCGGTAAACTTGCTGTCCCTAATGGAGATGATGTAATTGTACCAATCAACAAACTGTCTCCCTTTTTCGAATATGTTATTCAAACACAGGACTGGCATCCCAATAATCATTTAAGTTTTGCTTCCAATCATAAAAACAAAAATCCCTACGACACTATAGATCTCGATTACGGAGAACAGGTCTTATGGCCTAATCATTGTGTACAGGAAAGTCGTGGAGCGGAATTTCATCCTGATCTGGAAACTCTTCATACAAATATCATAGTCAGAAAGGGATTCAGGCCGGAGGTAGATTCTTATTCTGCCTTTTTTGAAAATGACAAAGCCACTAGTACCGGACTCAAAGGATATCTAGATTCGCTGAAAATAAGCACCGTTTTTATATGTGGTCTTGCTACTGATTTCTGTGTTAAGTGGACGGCTTTGGATTCGGTAAAATCAGGATATAACACCTATTTGATATGTGATGCCATCAAAGGAATAGATATTGATAACTCAGTACAATTGGCAATGAAAGAAATGTATGACAACGGCGTAGAATTTATCTTGTCTGATTATTTAATTCCTCTTTTGGACAACTGATATGAAGTATGACTTCTGTATTTTAGGAGCCGGTTTAGCCGGTTTATCATTAGCAAAAGAACTTAAATCAATCTCAGACGCCAAAGTAGTTGTTATAGATCCCAATGGTATAGCGAATGGTGCTTCTGGTTCTCCTCTTGGACTTTCAAATCCTGCCACCGGACGTTATGCAACTAAATCCTGGAGAGCAGAAGAATCATTACAAGCCTGTAAAAATAATTTAGAAGAAGTCTCGTCATATTCATCAGAGCTTTTTTATTCGCAAAGTGGAGTTATCCGCCCTGCTATGGATTCCAAAATTGCCCGACGCATGCAGGAAAATCTTGAATCCAACAATTGGCCTGATGATTGGTGTGAATGGCTTTCTGAGGATGAAATTAAAACTCGTTTCCCTGATTTACAGTCTGAGTATGGTGGAGTTTGGGTTTCACAAGGTATCACAGTGGCTATTCCTGAATATCTGCAAGCATTATCAAAGTATTTGAATAGCAAGAAAATAGATATTTTTGAGCAGCTAAATTATGAACTGAATAGAATATCCGATTCCTGGGTTTTGGATTTTCAATCTTCAAAAAAAATTGAAGCCAAGCACCTGATCGTTACAGCAGGAATAAAAACACAAGAGTTCGATTTCTGGAAATATCTGCCACTTCATGCAGTTAAAGGTCAGGTAGCTATTTTTGAGGCTGAATCAGAATTTCCATATAGTAGTGCTGTTTCAGCTTTGGGCTATTTTGCTTCCATTGATTCAAAAACTTTTGTAGCAGGAAGCACTTATGAACATAATTTTGTTCATGAGCAGCCCGACGAAAATGGACTTACATATATTGAAGACCGCATGCTTAAGGTAATGCCTGAAATGAAGGGAAAATACAGGCTAATAAAACAATGGTCAGGAGTAAGAGCATCTACACCGGATCGAAAACCGATTGTCGGAAGTCATCCCAATATAAAAGATTGTTCCGTTTTTACCGGATTAGGTTCTAAGGGTTTGCTGTATAGCAGTATACTTGCTAAAGATCTTGCGAGAAGTCTCATAAATGGAGATACAATACCTGATGCTGTATCTCCACAGCGTTTCTGATGCTAATGCTTCAAATAAAAAAAGCTCGCCTTTTTAAGACGAGCTTTCGAAAATAAATAGTGCTTTTACTTTTAGAATCGTAATACCAGACCACTAAAAGCTGCAGCAACAGATCCTCCATTCTCAGTGTCGTTCCCAACTAAAGAGAGCCCCGCGGAAAACTCAAGGAAGTTAAGATCGATTCCAGCTCCCGCAGAATAGACTGTTGAAGAATAACCCCCAACTCTGGTTCCGAACCTCAAAGGAACTAAACCAAGCAGTCTGTATTCCAGTCCAAGGTTTAATGTACTTCTTTTACTGTTCGTGCCACTATCGTTGAACCCTACTCCATAATCAACAGAAGTTGTGAGTTTTCCCATTGTTAAAGAAGCTCCAAAGTTAAACATGGTTGGTAATTCATACTCAATTCCATCTATATCTTCGGCGTCAAAGTCACCATAAACCTTATTCTTTAGGCTATCCGCAAGATCATCATAGAAATCTCCCGGTTCCTGATCATTTCCTGATCCGGTAAAGTCAAAAGTACCATTAGCTGTGAAAGATGTTGGGTTTTCATCGTATGTAATTTTTCCTATATCAGTTATTGACATAGAAACACGGAGAGTCTTCTTTTTCCCAAAGAAGCCATCAATGATAGGGACTCCGGAAATATCCATTTCAAGAGTTGCACCCATATCTAATCCAAAGCCTGATGCATTAACATTGGCATATTCACCACTTAAATAATCACCTGGAGTTACACTGTCGTCTTGTTCAAAATCAGATTCAAACTCTCTAAGATCAGCTGATACATTACCTACTGTGTTTAATCTGTAATCGAAATTATGGATTATTCTGTTGGCATACTGACTGTTGTTAGCTCGTTGAATCTCGATAGTAGAATTAAAATCTAATGTCGAGTTTTGAATTCCTATTATGTATTTAGGTGCAATACCTGCATATAGCTTCACATTTTTTGCAAATAAAAGATTTGGCAGGCTAAGAATTTCACGAGCATAACCCAATGAAATCTCAGAAAATGCCACAGCTCCAAAGCTGAAATCTACAGGTGTAACATCGTTCAACTCCTGAGGATCCAACCCATATACTCCCAACTCAGCAAAGCCACGGTTAATAGTAAAACTTTCTGTAACTCTGACTCTTGTTGCTAAGCTAACAGAAGACTTATTACCTCTGTTAGAAAACCCAAACGGCACCAAACTGAAAGTTGTGGATTGGTTTCTGGTTAAATTAGAGCTTGATCCTCCAAAAAGGTCAGTGAGAAAATTATCAGCTATATCTCCTTCCAGTGTTAAACCTTTAGTTAAATACTGATCGTAAACATCCAGATTGATCAAAGTACCACCTGCTCTGAACCCCACACCACCTACCAAACCTAAACTTCTCTTTGGTCTGTTGTTTGTCGAGTTGATCATCAGGTTTGCAGGGTTTACAAAGTTGGAGTGATAACCATCTAAGTAAGCTGTTCCTCCACCACCCATTCCTAAACTTCTGGAATCGTAGTGTCGTGATTGGCTAAACCCCTCAAAAGAGGTAGCCACAATAACTAATAAACTAATTGTTAGAATTTTTTTCATTTTGCTATCCCTTATTTGCCACCAATTTTGTTTTCAATTTTTATCCGAGCTCCTAAACTCAGTCTGAATGAATCACTTGCTCTTAATCTCACAGCTTTGTTTTCTGAGGACCTCAGATTGATAGAAAACTCAACAATATTAGTTTGTTTTAACAAGGTAAGTTGTTCCTCAGTAAGGGTGGCCATAAAAGTATTGTTCTCCTGTCCCCCGGTAGCAAACCCCGTAACATCATCAACCGGAGAAGCAACTAACCTAAGCTCATTTCCCGGATTTGGTAATGTAAAGAGCTCAGTATTACTGGTGGTATCCTGAAATGATAAAAAGATGTTCAAACCAATTGGAAGATCGTTGGTATAAAGGATAAATAACTGACCTTCAGTTAAGTTTGTATCATCTCCAAGATCAAGGCTAACATCCGTAGTATCAGTAAAATTAGCAGGATTCCCAACCTCTGTGCTAAATGCAAGAGGAAGATCAACATTTAAACCAGGAGTAAATTCCAAAGGAGTAGTTATTGAAGCTTCATTTTCACTTTCGTTAACTACGGCTCTTCCAACAAATCTGATATCGCTAGGCAGGTTGTTTAAGAAGTCATCTACATTTGTGGTGTTAATATTGAATGCAATCTGGCAAATGCTGTTTTGACAATCACTAACATTATCAATTGAAAATTTTACCAACTGGTCAGGATTTAATTGCTGTCCATTGGCGACCAAACCTGTAATTGGGTCTGATGCAGTAACCTCATTAGGTCCCCCTGCATTTCCTGATAAGTAAACAGTGTTACCGTCAGCATCTACACCTACTAAAGCCGCGTATATAGTTGTCTCAATGCGAATATTAGTATTGTAGTTTATGTTGATGATCGGCTCTGTAAACTTAAAACCGTCGATTTGATCAGAAAACTCATCAAGACCATCGATGGTAGTAACTTCAGCTTCATTATCATTAAAGACATCTAGTATTTCAGATCCGGTATCGTTTGTCACATCATTATCACCTAGCAGAACCGTTTGTGCTAATACAATTCCGAAAGCTGATTCAATAGTAAGACCTGATATATCTACATTTGCAGTTATTTCATCTGTCTCAGAAATAGTTACAGGTCCGGCATTAGGTCCTGTTTGAGTATTTTCCGTAGCAGAAACAATGTTATAACTTACTTCATTATTATCTGCGAAAATTCTATAGCCCGATAAGTCAACTATTACATCATTCGCAGAAGTATTGGCAGGTATTGCCGGGAAGTTCAACACTAAACTGTCTTCAACTCCAAAATCGTCATTTCTTATCCCTGGAAAAGAAATTTGTAATGTCTCAATTCCAATCCCCATATTATTTACAAGATCGGTCACAGCAATTTGCCCGGCACTTAATTCTACATAATGCGAGGGATCAGTAAATCTGAATTCTGTATCACTAAAAGTAGATGTGCTTGTAGTACTGAAATCCTGAGGCTCAAGATTTGCAGTTACAGATGAAGCAAAAAGGTTATTTCCTTCTGCAGAATTAATGATCAGATCGCCATCATTAGCAGGATAATTAAATGCATCCCATGTTATTACTACATCAACAGAAATATTTGTAAGCTCATCTCCATCCGTAAAAACTACGCTTGCAATTTCAGAAGCTCCATTTACCAAATTATTAAAAGTGGCTGCTGATCCTACTTGAACTCCATTTGATAATAATGTTATCTCTAAAGATTGTATATCAAATCCAAGTTCATTTGTTACTCCCATATCCAGCGAACCGTCTCTGATAGTAGCACTTGTAAAAAAGTCTGACGTAGCGCCGATATCAATATTCACCGGCATTGCTGAGTTATCACCAGCAGGTACAGGTGTACCGGTCGGAGGTGTTGCTCCTCCTGTGATCTCAGCGAAATTAGTAGAACCTAAGTCTCCACCACCTGATGAAAAACTACCTATTTCAATTTCTCCAACCTCGGATTCGAAAGAAGCGCTTGTTCCATCTATTTGAGGAATTGCATCATCCAAACTTCCAAAGTCAAAATCTTCTTCTGTTGTTATTGAGATCAGTCCGCTAGTAGGATCAACAACAAATAAAGAATCTAGATCTTCACTTGTCGAATCTATTAATGCTCCCGTACTGTCTCCCAAAAAAACATAAGCTTTGTTATTGATTATTGGAATTTCGACAGTATGAGCCGTTGTAAAGTCAGGTTTATCGGGAACGCTGAGATCACAAGAAGCTATCATGCTTATTATGATACATGCCAACCCCAACATTTTGATTTTAGCCATCTATAATTGGTTTTATTTTTTTTTAAATTTAAATCCCCTTTGTGCTTGAAACCACACCAGAAAATTGTACGTAGTTTTTTTCAGTAGATATAGTAAGAATATGTAATAAAAAAAGTGCTACCTATTTCGGTAGTATATGCAAACTTTTCAAAAAGTTTACGTTTTTAAATTATTTGTTTTGTGAAGAACCAACACTTTAAATTCTTTGGCTTTTTAAAAAATTTAGAGTGATTCTAAGATTCATATATAAATCTGAATTTTCTATGGGAAGAACTTCTCATTTTTATAGGCACTACTACCTATATAATCTTCTGAATCTCACTATCTTATCTTAATTGACGGAAGACTTTCAATTTTTTTAGATTGACAGATGAGTAATTAAGCAGAAAGGTAATTAATTGGGATACTCTAGTATGGCACAGCCGATAAAAGCAAAAAAATAGAGATACTAAAGTAAAACAGAGCGGAGAGGGAGGGATTCGAACCCTCGGTACCCTTGTGAGGCACACACGCTTTCCAGGCGAGCCCGTTCGACCGCTCCGGCACCTCTCCGTTTACAATAAGAATGGGCGTCAATGATAGAGCTATTCTGAACCTATATCAATAACTAAAATCCAAATGAGAAAATTTGTGTGGTATAAGCCTTAACGGCTTCTCCATTATCCTTTGCAGGGTTAAATCTCCATTTTTTTGCTGCAGTGAGTGAAGCTTCCATTATCCCGTATCCAATTTCAGTCACAATTTCGAAATCCCGAGCATTCTTCTCGTATTTTCTAATGCTGGAAATAAATATCTCTTCTACGATCCCTTTTTTATCTACTAAAAAAGTAACGTGAACTTCAGCAATAATATCAGCATTTCTGGCTTTTTCAGGTATTGCAGGCTCAATAATTTTCAAGGGAGTAGGCGGTCGCTGCGGGCTTGCTACAGGCTCGTCAGAATCTCCTGTTTGCCCGACTTCACCTTCACCAATTTTTTCCAATGAAAGCATATCTTCAAAATCGAGCAACTCGATGTCTTCTTCAATAATCTCCTCGGTTGGTACCGGAACTGGTATTTGTGGCTTAGGAGGGCTAGCAGGTGCTGTTTCCTGTTTTGTAGCTATAGACTGTTCTATAAATATTTCCTGATTTGGCTCTATATAAACTTTGTCATTGTTTTCTTGTCCATAGCCCGGCCATAATTTAAATATCACAATCATGATAAGTAGAGAACTGATCAAGCAAAGCATAAACCGGTGACGGTACTGCAGTTGCTTATACATCTTATCAGGATCAAAAAATTTCAATGAGTTCTGATTCGTTTCAATTCTTCATCTATTAACTGATGAGTATGGTCTTTTAATGTGTTAATATCTTTAAATTCTGAGGTTTTAATTGGATCAAGGATTGAGATCGAAAAACTAACAATTGGCTCCACTATTTTTGATCCTGATTTCATCGCTATGTGCCCCCCTTCCAAAACCATCGGTTGTAAATTAAAACCATATTCATGAGCAAGTAAAAAGGCGCCGTTCTTAAATCGTTTTAGATCTCCATCAAGTGTTCTGGTACCCTCGGGGAAAATCATCACCGGAATGTTATCCTTTAGTGGTTGTACCAGATTATCAAGGCGTTTTAATGCTGACTTACTATTTCTGTTAATAGTCAAATGACCTGTCAACCAAACCAACCAACCCATTACAGGTATCAGGGCCAGACTTCTTTTAGAAACCCATTTCATTTGCCAAGGTAAATGATACGCCAGTGCCATATCTAAGAAACTCTGGTGATTTGCAACGAATACAGTAGGTACTTCGGGATCAAACTTCTCCGTTCCCTCAATGTTGATCTTCCATTTAGGACTGGCTTTCATCATAAGTTTTGCCATTATAGAAAGCACTTTATTTGGAGCCTTTCTGTAGGGATCAAACAGAAAAGTGAATAAAAATACGATCGAGATCAGTACAAAAAAAACAGCGAAAAGAAATGAAAAATAAAGCCAGAGAAAAACACTGAATAATGCTTTCATTAATCTAGGTATCTTTTATTGCTTTGCGGATAAAACCATTATGTTTTTTCAGAAGGGTTTCTGCGTGTTCCTTTTTAATCTTCCCAAGTGCCATTACTATTGCTGTTTTAACATGATTATCAGCTTTTTTCAAATACCCGGCTGCTTCTTCGTAGTTCAGGTCTGTGAATATCATAATGATCTTTTTTGCTCTTTCCATCAACTTTTTGTTAGTAAGCTGAAGATCCACCATCACATTTTCGTACACTTTACCTTGTCTGATCATAGCTCCTGTTGTAAGCATATTCAGAACCATTTTTTGGGCAGTTCCACTTTTCATTCTTGTACTTCCCATCACTACTTCCGGACCAACCGGAACATCTATTATATAATCCGCATCCACATCAATTTGTTCTTTCGGAACTGTAGAAACCATAATTGTTTTACATCCCCTCTTCTTTGCTTCATTCAAAGCTCCAACAACATAAGGTGTTCTGCCGCTGGCTGCTAAACCGCACACAACATCCGGCGGAAAGATCTCATTATCTCTGACATCAGTGGCTCCGTTCTCTTCGAAATCTTCAGCTCCTTCTTTAGCCACGTACATAGCATCTTTTCCTCCCGCTATAAAACCTTGTACAAGTTCAGGATCGGATCCGAAAGTCGGTGGACATTCTGAAGCATCTACTACACCCAATCTGCCGCTGGTTCCTGCTCCAAAATATAGTAATCTACCGCCCAGATTAAAGCTTTCACTTATCGCTTCAACTGCTTCCGCAATAACATCAGAGCGCAGGGAGACAAGTTTAGCTACTTTTTGATCTTCTTCATTGATTATACGAACAATTTCTTCAGGTGAAGCAACATCTATCTTCATGCTAGCCTCATTTCTTTGTTCAGTTGCCAGCTTGGATATTTTATCGAATAGTGCTTGTTCTTCAGTCATATAAATTTGTTATCTCCTGTTCAGCCACCAATCGGAAGTACTGTTTCCGGCTGATAGCATTTCCTTGGGGTCTTCTGTTTCAACTTGTTTTAATAATGTAGCAGCCAATGCAAGAATGTTTTCGTCCACCTTGCTTTCTAGTTCTTCAGGATTGAAGTGATCTTTAACAAAGTGAGTATCGTATTCGGCTTCTACAAAATCCTTATGATTCAATGTAAATTCACAAAAAGGGATCGTTGTTTTGCAACCTACAATCTCATATTCATCCAGAGCTCTGAGCATTTTGCTAATGGCAGCTTTCCTGTCTTTGCCATGCACAGTAAGCTTTGAGATCATCGGATCATAATTGATCGTTACCTCCTGCCCTTCTTCCACACCTGCATCTACACGGATTCCATCTCCCGTTGGCACACGATGTTTATGCAACATTCCGGTACTCGGTAAAAAATTATCGCTTGGATCTTCTGCATATATTCTGCACTCGATAGAATGTCCATTGATCTTCAGGTCTTCCTGAGTAAACGGAAGTTCTTTTCCTTCAGCTACTAAGATCTGAGTTGCAACCAGATCAACTCCTGAGATCATTTCGGTTACCGGATGCTCTACCTGGAGTCGGGTATTCATTTCCAGAAAATAAAAATCCAGATGTTTATCTACTAAGAACTCAATAGTCCCTGCTCCAATATAATCACAACCTTTTGTAGCTTTTATCGCAGCTTCAGCCATTTTTTCTCTTAAATCCGGAGTAAGTAATGCACACGGAGCTTCTTCAATAACTTTTTGGTGGCGCCTTTGCACAGAACACTCTCTGTCAAAAACATGTACTACATTTCCGTGCATATCGGCCACTACCTGGAATTCTACGTGTCTTGGCTCTTCCAGATATTTCTCAATGTAGATCCTGTCGTCACCAAAAGCGTTCTTTGCTTCGGATTTAGCAGCTTTAATACTGCTTTCGAATTCATCCTTTTTATGAACAATTCTCATTCCCTTACCACCCCCACCTGCAGCAGCTTTCACTAGTATCGGATACCCGATCTCATCTGCGACTGTAGATGCTTCTTCCAGATCTTTTAATTCAGACTTCAATCCCGGAGGTGTTGGAATGCCTAATTTTGTAACCAATTCACGAGCAGCTGTTTTATCCCCCATTACAGTGATAGCATGAGGTTTCGGGCCAATAAAGATAATTCCTTCTTTTTCACAACGCTCAGAAAAAGCAGCGTTTTCGCTCAGAAAGCCATACCCCGGATGAACAGCATCTGCACCTGTTTTTTTAACTGCTTCAATGATCTTATCCATAACCAGATAACTCTCTGATGAAGCGGCTTCTCCAATAAATACAGATTCATCTGCGTGTAGCACGTGTGGCGAAGCTGCATCAGGTCTCGAATAAACAGCAACTGTTTTAATTCCTAGTTCTTTACAAGAATGAATTACTCGTAGTGCAATTTCACCACGGTTTGCAATAAGTACTTTCTTTATATCTGGCATTTAAAAGCGGTTTTTTATTTAAGGAATAATACCGCTTTACTAAGAGATTCTCCAAGCGGATTTACACTGCTTTTTTTAAGTCGAGCAACACTTTGGGAAGAATGTATAGTTTCTCCGACTGATTCAGGTAGGCACGTTTATTAAATACATCATACTCGTTTTCTTCTATCTTTTCGAGAATACGGCTATAATTTCTATGAGCAAGATAAACCGGTAGTCGGCTGTCTCTATCAAGCATCTCTATTCCTGAAAAAGCTCGATCATAATATTCCCGGGCTCGTGCAATCTGAAATTTCATAAGCTCAATAAATTTTCCGCTTTTCTTTTTAGCGAAAAGCTCCTCTTCTGTAATATTGAACTTTATAAGGTCTTCTTTTGGAAGATAAATTCGTCCGCGTTCAAGATCTTCTCCCACATCTCTGAGAATATTTGTTAGCTGCATAGCTATTCCAAGATCAGTAGCTTTTTCTATTGCAGCATCAGAGGTATATCCGAATACTTCAATAGTCATCAAACCTACCACAGAAGCAACTTTATATGAGTAATCATATACTTCCTGAAAATTTTCAAATCTTGTAATTTCAAGATCCTGTCGAACTCCTTCTATCAACAACAAAGGTAATTCTTTAGATACTTTATATCTCTTTAAAGAATCGGCATATGCACTAAGAATTGGATCATGAACAGTATACCCGTTGTAGACTTTGTCCAGATCTTTTTTGAACATTTCCAACTTTTCATCAATTTCTGAGAGCGTGAGTTTTTCATCTCTGATAAGGTCTTCGGCTTCATCAACCAAATTATCCAAATACCTGCACATCCCATAGATTGCGAAAATACCTCTTTGCTTATCATTAGGCAGAAATCGGGTAGCTAAATAAAAAGTCTTTGCGTGATAACGGGTTATAGCTCTGCAATGACTATAGGCTTGCTTTAGCTCTTCATCGCTTACATCTTCAATCACTGATCTATGGAACGAAGTCATCTCATAGATCGGCCTGAAAAGAGAATATGGTATTTGTAGAAGGTTTGTCATTGTACAATGGCTATAATGCTAAATTCTACGAAAAAAGTTCCTGTTCAGATTTAAAATTACCGTAATAAATATCTTTCAAAAAGTTCACTATCTTCAAGCTCATTCAAAAGTGCGTTTTATAGCTTTGAAAATTAAAAAAGGTTGAGTTCATCTTACATCAGGAGTGTGTATGAATAAAAAAGTGACAATTTATGAGGTAGCTAAAAGAGCCGGGGTTGCTATCTCTACGGTATCAAGAGTATTGAATGGTTCTCAAAATGTATCTGAGGACACCAAAGTGAAAGTTAATGATGTAATTAAGGAACTGAATTTCCGTCCACAGGTAAATGCACGAAAACTGGCCAGCAAAGAACCGCAAATGCTTGCCATCGCAGTGCCTTCTTTTACTACTCCTTTTTTCAATGAAGTTTTGAAAGGTGTTAAGGATGAGATCAGTAAAATGGATCTGGATATCATCTTGTATAATACCGGATCAAAGAATCCTGAAGAGGCTGTTCATAATTTCTTTGACCGAGGAACAGCTGATGCACTTATTCTTCTTTCCATCGATGTAACTGACAAAATTCATGAAGTTTTACAGTCTACTCAAACACCCGTTGTTTTGGTAAACTCTGCACATGAAAGTTATAACTATTTTATGCTGAATGATTACAAAGGCGGATATATGTCTGGTGAACATTTGGTGAAAAACGGATTCCAGAATATTGGAATGATCAGTACGGTTACCAAAAATAAATCCTCATCTGAACGAGAGCGAGGTTTTATTGACGCCTTAAAGAATTATAAAATGAATATTGATGAAAGCCTTTTCATTACCGGTGATTCTGAAAAACACGGTGGTTTTACAGAAGAAGCAGGATTTGAAGCCATCAATAAATATGCTGAAATGGGTAAATTTCCGGATGCTATTTTCTGTGCTAACGATACTCAGGCACTTGGAGCTATTCATGCCATCAATAAACTTGGAATGAGTGTTCCAGAAGACATCGCATTGATGGGCTATGATAACATCAAATTTTCAAAGTATATGGATCTGACTACTGTGAATCAGAAAATGTATTCCACCGGAGTTCAGGCTACTTCCAGATTAGCAGAAATTATTCGAAATCCGGACCAAAATCTCATTCAGACAACTATAGATCCCGAACTTATAGAACGGGGATCAACTAAAAATTCTAAAAAATAAAGTGAACGCAAACTTTACTACTCAGGAAGCACTCGATCATTGTATTACAGAAACAGCTGTTGAAGGATTACAATCCTACAAAGGAAAAGTCCGGGAGGTATACGATCTTGGATCAGATAAGCTTGGTATTGTTGTAACTGATCGTATCTCTGCTTTTGATTACATCATGAAGCAAGCCATTCCTTTTAAGGGACAGATCCTGAATCAAATGGCCGCCTTTTCATTTGAGAAAGTTAAAGATATCGTTGCTACTCATATTATTGATGTACCTCATCCGAATGTAACGATCGCCAAAAAATGTGATCCGGTTCCTATTGAAGTTGTGATCCGTGGTTATTTAACCGGACATGCATGGAGAACTTACAAGTCAGGATTAAGGGAATTATGCGGTGCTCCGCTTCCCGAAGGATTGAAAGAACATGATAAGTTTCCGGAACCTCTCCTCACCCCTGCTACCAAAGCAACGGAAGGTCACGACGAAGATATCTCAGAAGCTGATATTCTGAAACGCGAAATCGTCGATGAAAAACTTTGGAATCAGATTCGAGAAACTGCTTTTAAACTTTTTGAGCGGGGAACTGAAGTTGCAGCCAAACAAGGATTGATCTTAGTGGATACTAAATACGAATTTGGTTTGTACAACGGTGAACTCACTTTGATCGATGAAGTTCATACAACAGATTCTTCCCGTTATTTTTATTCAGATGGATATGAAGAACGTCAGGCTAAAGGTGAGCCACAAAAACAGCTTTCCAAAGAATTCCTTCGGGAATGGTTGATGGAACATAACTTCCAAGGTTTAGACGGACAAACATTGCCCGATCTCCCCGATTCCTTCCGAATGGAAGTGTATGAGCGCTATGCTGAATTATTCGGTTTGCTTACCGGAAAAGAATTTGAGCCTAAGTTGGAGAAAGATTTTGATACGGAGTTGGGTGAGATTTTGAGTAAAACTTAAACATTAAACCGGGATATGATGAACAAAATGCGTCATATTCTTATGTCGAAGCACTCTCCTGCGTTTCGGAAGAGTGATATTCTTTGATCCCTTGCTTACCGGTCGGACGGCTCTAAGCCGTCTGACCGATGCTAGTTGAGTATTCGGAATCTAAATATCTAAGTTCTCTATCGGACTTTTAACATCTTTCATGCTTCGTGAGCTTACATGTGTATAAATCTGAGTAGTAGAAATATGTTGATGCCCTAATAATTCCTGTATAAAACGAATGTCGGTTCCGTTATCCAATAAATGTGTAGCGAAAGAATGACGCAATGTATGCGGCGTGGCTTTCTTTTTGATATTGGCTTTTTTTCTATGTCTCCTCATTAGTTGTTGAACAGAAGCGCTCGAATATTTCCCTCCATTCTGTCCTTCAAATAAATATTCTGACGGTTTGTACTCTTTCACATACTTTCTTAGTAGCTCTAAAACTTTTGGTGATAAAATAGAATACCTGTCCTTATTCCCTTTGGCTTGGTTGATACGAATTTGCATACGGTCTGAATCAATATCACTAATTTTGATATTGAGGATCTCTCCTAAACGTAACCCTGCCGAATAACAAAGAGTAAAAATTGCTTTATGCTTCAAATTGGTAAATGTATTTAGAAATCTTTGTACTTCTTCCACTGACAGCACTTCTGGTATGGTAGAAGGTTTTTTCATTTTTATATTGAAATCGAAATCACTTTTTTCCAGAAGCACGTTTTCATATAAAAACTTAATTGAAGCAAGATGTTGCTTCATAGTAGAATAGCTGTAGCCTAAATTTTGCTTGCAATGGTAAAAGTAATTTTCCAATTCCTTTTCACCAACCTCTTTAAGCTTTTTGGCCTTTATATAACCAAGAAATAATTTTAATCCGTTCAAATAAGCATTTACTGTATTTGAACTATAATTTTTAAGAATAAGCTGATGTTTGTACTTTGATAATAAATCTTTTGTATTCATTATATTCTTTAAATTTAGTAGAATATGTTGAATAAAACTTAAACATCAAACTGGGATATGATGAACTAAATGCGTCATATTCTTATGTTGTACGCAAGCTGAAAAAAGAGCCAGCCGCACATTAGGCACATTTGGTTTTTGCCTAAACGCAAAGCCAACGCTGAAAATCCAAAAGAGCCTAATTTTGGCCAACGCTCGACCGAAATAGGAATATTAACCGAAAGGAATAAAGAACATAAATGAAACTGTACGAAGAATTAGAAAAACAGCTCAAAAACGAACCCAACTTTGTGAGCGACAATGGAGAACTGAAAAAGTGGGTGGTGATAAATAAAGCTCAAAACTTTGATAGCGAACTGATAGCACTACTATTGGACAACCAAGAGCTGAAAGTGAAATTCTTTGTGGATGTGAAAGGCACATTGGTTTTTAACCAAAATCTTTTTGTGCAGTTTCTTGAACAGAAAAACTACCTGAATGACAGCTACACTCAATACAAGAACAAGGTTGGACTAACCATTGGTGGCAAATACCTGAAACAACGCAACGAGGTAGCCTTAGTTTGGCCGTTTAAAGACTGCATACTGGAAGGCGGACAAAGCCGAGAAGAAGACAAGCGGGAAGAAATTTTCTTCAACGAAATACTAGCACAGGACGAGATAACCCAATTGCTTGAGCCCAAAGTACTGAGTAATTCCAAAGTCTTTGACAAAGACGGAGAACACGCCTTTAGTGGTTTAACCCGTGATGCTGAGCTGAACAAGAAAAGAGACCTACCCGAAGACACTATTACCGACAACCTAATTATTAAAGGCAACAATCTTTTGGCTTTGCATTCACTAAAAAAGGAATTTGCAGGAAAGGTGAAGCTCATTTATATAGATCCGCCATACAATACTGGCGGTGACTCCTTTCAATACAACGACCGTTTCAATGAGAGTTCTTGGCTTACTTTTATGAAGAATCGTTTAATTGCAGCGAGAACTCTGTTGCAATCGCAAGGAGTAATTTTTGTGCAATGTGATGACCACGAACAAGCGTTGTTAAAAGTTTTATTGGATGAAACTTTTGGAGCAAAAAACTTTGTAGAAACCTTCATTTGGAAAAATACTGACAATGCTCCTGCTCTTTCCAAAAAAACTAGAAAAAACATAGAATTTATTCATTGCTACGAAAAGGCATTGGACACGTCAGTTGGATACGTTGGGAGAGATAGCGATAACGATGATGCCCCATTATTGAATAGTGGTAATCCAATCACAACCTTAAAATTTAAACCAGGAATCATCCAATTTAGGATTCATGATGGCAAATACAAAAAAGGTTCATTTGACAAAATCGAATTGCTTGATGATTTATTAGTTGAGAATGGTTTAAACAAGAATGAGGTAAGATTAAAAGGTCGCTTTAAGTGGCAACAGTCCTTTCTGAAAGACGAGGTTGATAAAGGAACCTATTTTTTGATTAAATCCAAGAAGTTTTCAATAAGGTATCAAAGAGAAGTGGCATCAAATATGGCTCCCGACAAGCTGATTGATGAAGTTTATCTTTCAAAATCTGTGGGCGTTGAAACAAATGAAGATTCAAAAAAACATATTGATGCTCTTAAGTTAAAATTCAACTCATATCCTAAACCTGAATCACTTATTGCATTCCTAATCAAAGCTGTTACCAAAGAAAACGATATTGTAATTGATTATCATCTAGGTAGTGGCACAACAGCATCTACCGCTCATAAAATGAATCGCCAATATATCGGGATAGAACAAATGGACTATATTGAAGATGTAGCTGTTGAGAGAATAAAAAAGGTCATTGATGGAGAGGCAGGCGGAATTTCAAAAGCGGTTGATTGGAAAGGCGGTGGTTCATTCACCTATCTCGAACTCAAGAAATACAATCAAACTTTTATTGAACAGATTGAGGAAGCAAAAGACACCAAAGCACTTTTGGCAATTTGGGAACAAATGAAAGCCAAAAGCTTTTTGAACTATAATGTGGACATCAAAAAACAGGAAGAACACATTGAGGACTTCAATGCACTTAGCCTAAAGGAACAGAAACAACACCTTTGCGAATTACTGGACAAAAACCAGTTGTACGTAAACCTTTCCTCACTCAACGATAAAGACTTTGAATGCACGGATGAAGAAAAGCAAGTAACCCAAGACTTTTACCAAATAGAAAACAAGTAGCACTATGGCATATTTATACAATACCATCGTGCAGGAATTTGGCAAACGTGAACTTGCACGCACCGCAGTACCCAACACCATATTAGATAATCTGCGCCCAGGTTACGGTCAGCGACCTTATCAGATTGAGGCGTTCCAACGTTTTATACTTTGCTACAACGAAGATTTTGAGGGCAAGCCACACAAACCATTTCATCTGCTTTACAATATGGCAACAGGAAGTGGTAAGACCTTGATAATGGCAGGCTTGATGCTTTACCTCTATGAAAATGGGTATCGTAATTTTCTGTTTTTTGTGAACAGCAACAACATTATCAAGAAAACCAAAGACAATTTCCTGAATCCACAAGCCAGTAAATACCTATTCAACAAAAAACTGGTGGTTGACGGCAGAGAGGTACTTATCAAAGAAGTTGAAAACTTTGAAGAAGCTGACACGGAAAACATTAACATCAAGTTCACCACCATTCAGCAACTGCATATTGACCTGAACAATACCAAAGAGAATAGCATCACCATTGAGGATTTTAAGGACAAGAAAATTGTTTTGATTGCAGATGAAGCTCATCACCTTAGTTCAGCAACCCGAAACAACGGAGATTTATTTGGTAGTTGGGAGGGCACAGTAATGGAAGTACTGAAAGCTAACTTTGACAATATCCTTTTGGAGTTTACCGCAACATTGGATTATGAAAGTCGGGAGATTGCCGAAAAATATCAGGACAAGGTCATTCACAAATACGACTTGGCTCAATTTCGTTTGGACAAGTATTCGAAAGAAATCAATCTGGTTCGGTCGCTCTACGAAGAACAGGAACGAGTTATTCAGGCCTTGATTCTCAATTTGTATCGTCAGGAACTGGCAACATCCAACAACATCAATCTAAAGCCTGTAATTCTGTTCAAAGCCAAACGCACTATTGCGGAATCTGAGCAGAACAAAACAAACTTTCACCAACTCATTGAGGAATTTTCGGCAGAAATGGTGAACAACATTCAGCAAACTTCTACTGTACCAATTGTTCAAAAGGCATTTCAATTTTTTGAAGGCAAAGGCATTTCGAGTACCGAAATAGCCAAACGAATCAAAGTCAACTTTAAGGAAGAAAACTGCATCAGTGCCAACAATGACGCAGAAGCAGAAACCAATCAGATTTTACTAAACACATTGGAAGATGAGAACAATCCAATCCGTGCCGTTTTTGCCGTTCAGAAATTGAACGAAGGTTGGGATGTTTTGAACTTGTTCGATATTGTACGTTTATACGAAGGACAAAATACAGGTGGAAGTAATCGAGGTATTGGGAATACCACAATTTCGGAAGCCCAATTGATTGGTAGAGGTGCAAGATACTTCCCTTTCAAACTGGAAGAAGGTCAAGACCCTTTTACTCGAAAGTTTGATGATGACGTTTCCAACGACTTAAAAATCCTTGAAGAACTGTATTATCACACCAAAGAAGACAGCCGATACATTTCCGAATTGAAACAGGCATTGATAGATACAGGTATTTATGAAGATGATGAAAATTCTGTCCAGCTTTCCTTGTTCCTAAAACCTGAATTTAAGGAAACAGACTTTTACAAAACTGGTCAGGTGGTTTTCAACAAAAAGGTTGAAAAGAGTTACGACAATGTAAAGTCATTCGCTGATTTAGGCGTAAAGAAAAAGAACTTCAGTTATACTCTTTCATCTGGAGTTGGACGTATGACTGGCGTATTCACCAAGGAAGAAGAAAACGGTGATACAGGCAAGATTGACCAAAAAGACATTTCGGTAAAGGACATTCCAAAACACATCATTCGCTTTGCCTTATCGCAAAATCCATTTTACTACTTCGACAGTTTGGAGAGATATTTCCCGAATGTTGAATCCTTATCAAATTTCGTAGAAAGTGAAGATTATCTAAGTGGTTTGGAAATAACTTTTAACGGAACGAAAAGCCGTTTGGAAAATATCAACCATCAAGATTATTTATTTGCCATCAATGGTCTTCTTGACACAATTGAAATGGAGATAAAGTCGAACCTGACCGAGTACGAAGGTTCGAACTACGTTAAAGATTACGTCCACAAAGTTTTCAAAGACAAAGTGATTAAGGTGTACAAAGACAGTGAGCGAGCAGACGGACAATTAGATGTGGTGAGTGAACCTGAATGGTACGTTTACAGCGCTAATTATGGAACAAGTGAAGAGAAGGAATTTGTAAAAATGTTCGCCAGACGTTTTGAGCATTTAGAGAAAAAGTACACCAATATCTATCTGATACGAAATGAAAGGGAATTGAAAATATTTGACAAGTTGGGTCGTGCTTTTGAGCCTGATTTCATTCTCTTCTGCAAACAAAAAGACGAAGAAGAACTGACCTATCAGGTTTTTATTGAGCCAAAAGGTGCTCATCTGGTTGCAAACGACAAATGGAAAGAAGACTTCTTGAAAGAGATTAGAGAAGAAAAGAAAACCATCAAGATTGACACGGACAAATACTTGATTACAGGAGTACCATTCTACAACAATGCGAACGAGAATGAATTTAAGGACACATTAGAAACAACATTGAATGAATAAGCCAACGCTAAAGTCATACACATTTGCAAGCCGCACAATGCCAAGCTCAAACCCAAGCTTGCAAAAGAGTATGCCTTTGCAGACCCGAAAAAAAGAAAAGCCAGCGTACAACAACACCTATACGCAATGCCCTTCGGGACACTGCGCATAGCCAAACCGTTAACTGCAATTGTGAAAGACGTCCGTGACTGAAAGTCAAAAAAATAGAATAAAAAAGAAGATAGCTAATATTAAAAAGGCTTTAGCTGCTGATAAAAAACATTGGGGTGGATTTTATCACGATGGCGGCGGACTGAGATATGCACAACCTGAATTGTATATAAAATTGCATGATTACACTGGAGCTCTAAGATACTTTAATTGGTTCGATAAGAATTTCCCAAACGATGCCGGAACCCCACAATTCCTTTTTGAATATGCCTTGATTCTATTTAAAACCAATAGAATTGAGAAAGCAGAAATTAAAATCCTAGAAACACATATGAGTAATCAGTATTTAATTGATTATTTTTTGAACAGAATTTCCATTCCCGATATTAATGATCAATCTGAGTGGGAAATAAAATCATTGGTGCGGTATTTTGATTATAAAAAGAAGATCATAAACTGATTGATTTTTCCGAATGGCTTGCGGATTTTACGAAAAGCAAGAGATATCTAATCTTTCGAAATGAATTAAATGAAATTGATCAAAAATTAGACACGAAACCCGAAAGTAGAAAAAGAACTGAATTGATAAAGAAACGTAATCAACTCCTCGAGAAAGAAAACAACAGCAGTTAACAACGTGTATAAGTAATACGGGTGATCTAGTTCAATCGAAAGTTTCGGTATATTTGGGAAGACCGCCAAATCTTCTGATTTGGCTTTTGAACAAAAAAAATAAAAAGAAAAACAGTAGATTTGGCTAGTGCTGGCTTGAAAATTATAGAAACTTCCCTCCCGCACTACTCATACACAAACCGTTACCACACATTAAAAACAAACACCAGAACTAACAAATGTCATACGAAACAGCCTTAAAAATTTCGGATGTTGTAAATAACATTCACAAGAAAAAATACTTACTTCCAGCAATCCAAAGAGAATTTGTTTGGAACACTTACCAAATCGAAAGACTGTTTGACAGTATAATGCGAAATTATCCAATTAGTTCATTCCTATTTTGGCAAGTCGATAAAGAAAGCGTGAAAGATTTCGAGTTTTACGAATTTCTACGTGAATTTCACGAAAGAGATAGAAGACATAACTCGAAAGCAGATGTGAGCGGAGAAGAAGGAATTACCGCAATTTTAGACGGACAACAAAGGTTGACTTCAATCTATATTGCTTTAAAAGGTAGTTTTGCGGAAAAATTACCACGCAAAAGATGGGATAATGATTTAGCTTATCCCAAGAAAAAACTCTATTTGAATTTAGTTAACAAATCAGAAGATTCTGAACTTGAATATGACTTCATCTTTTTGACAGACGAAGAAGCAACAGAAAATGACGAAAATAGTTATTGGTTTAGAGTTGGCGACATTCTAAATTTAAAAGAACCAGGAGAAGTAAATTCATATCTGATTAAGAATAAAATTTTTCAAGAATATACGACTGAACAAGCTGAATTTGCAAACAATGCTTTATTCAAACTTCATAATGTAATCCACATAACACCTTTAATAAGCTACTATAAAGAACAAAGTCAATCATTGGACAAAGTGCTTAATATCTTCATTAGAATTAATAGTGGTGGAACTGTTTTAAGTTATTCAGACCTTTTACTTTCAATTGCAACAGCTCAATGGGAAGAAAAAGATGCGAGAGAAGAAATTATCAAATTCGTTGATGAAGTAAATGACATTGGTGGCGGATTTAATTTCAATAAAGATTTTGTATTAAAATCAAGTCTTGTAATAAACGAATTTTCAGATTTTGCATTTAAAGTAGATAATTTCAACAAAGCCAATATGTTGAAAATCGAGCGAAATTGGGATGCAATTACAAATTCTATTAGAATAGCTGTAAAACTTGTATCAAGTTTTGGTTACAACAGAGAAACATTGACTTCTAACAATGCTATCATTCCAATTGCTTACTATTTATTCAAAATTGGAGCAACAGAAAGTTATCCAACTTCAACCAAAAATTTAGTCGACAAAGAGAGAATTAGAAAATGGTTAATTCTTTCACTTGTAAAAAGAGCGTTTAGTGGTCAACCTGATAATGTATTGAGACCAATAAGAAAGATAATACTTGAAAACCACGAGAGTTTCCCAACGGAATTAATAATCGACAAATTTAAAGGAACAACTAAATCATTATTGTTCTCGACTGAAGATATTGAAAACTTATTGCATTACAAATACGGACAAGGATTTACATTTTCAATCTTGTCATTACTTTATCCTCAATTAGATTATAACAATCAGTTTCATATCGACCACATTTTTCCAAAAAGTCTATTTACAAAAGCCAAATTAAGAAAGCGTGGAATTTCGGAAGAGGATATTGAAACATTTTATGATTGGTTCAACTATATTGGGAATTTACAGTTAATTGGAGCAATCCCGAATATTGAAAAAAAGGATATAGAATTTAAAACGTGGCTGAACAAAATTTATCCAGACCAAAGAAATCAAGACAATTTTAAAGAAGTTCATTACATTCCAAATACGGAATTGGACTTCGAGAATTTTATCGAATTCTTTGAGGAAAGAGAAAAATTATTAAAAGCGGAATTTGAAAAAATTCTGTTAATAGAAGAAACAGCGGAATAAATAACGTGTGGTAACAACGTATATAAAACATAGCTATTACAGGCTTTCCGAAAGGTTTGTGTGTATTTGCAAAGACCGCCAAATTTTTAAATTTGGCTTTTAGTAAAATAAAGATAAAAAGAAAATTTAAAAATTCGGCTCGTGCATAATCCGAAAGGTTAGCATCTTTTTACACGCTACGTTTCATATACAAGACCGTTGTAGCGAATTAAAGTAACTCTCAATTATTTTAAAACAATAGAGAAATGTCCAAAAATGTATCTGACCATTTAGTGGAAACACTTGCCGCAGCAGGTGTCAAAAGAATTTATGCCATTACAGGTGACAGTCTCAATCCGGTAAATGATGCGGTACGAAGAGATGGTAGACTCCAATGGATACATGTCAGGCACGAGGAAGCAGGAGCTTATGCGGCTTCTATGGATGCAGAATTGAATGGCATCGGATGTTGTATGGGGAGCAGTGGTCCAGGACATGTACACCTCGTTAATGGCTTGTATGATGCTAATAGAGCTGGAAATCCCGTTATTGCAATTGCTTCGACTATACATACAGACAAACTAGGGCTGGATAATTTTCAGGAAACAAGACCCGAAGCACTGTTTCAAGATTGTTCAAAATATGTGTTTTTGGCTAATACACCAAAACAGGCATTGAATGGCTTGCAAACTGCCATTCAGCATGCTATCAGTCAAAAAGGTGTTGCTGTATTAGGCCTGCCCGGTAATGTAGCTGCTGCCGGAGCAGACCCTGTTCACTCTGCCAATAAAAATTTCTATACTCAACCAAGAGTTATCCCGAGCAACGAAGATCTTAATGAAGTAGCCGATATAATAAACAAGCATGAAAAAGTGATGCTCTTTTGTGGGCATGGTTGTCGCCATTCTGTTGATGAAGTTATGCAGCTAGCAGAAAGACTCAATGCGCCATTAGGTTATAGTTTTAGAGGGAAAATATTTTTTGAACGCGTTCACAATCCCTATGCTGTTGGATTAAACGGACTTTTGGGTAATAAATCTGGTTTTGAAGCCATGCATAAAGCAGATGTGCTTCTTATGCTGGGTACAGATTTCCCTTATAGTGAGTTTCTACCTGAGAAATGCAAAATCATTCAAATAGATACTAAACCTGAAAAGTTGGGTCGAAGAGCCAAGGTAGATTATGGATATTGTGGTGATATTAATTCAACCTTGCAAGAGCTTTTACCTTTTATTGAAGAAAAAAACTCTACCGAATTCCTTGATAAAATGCGTGAATTGCATAAAGAAATTGAGAACACTTATGAAAGCTATGTCAAAGATAAAGGCTCAGAAAAGCAGATTCACCCGGAGTATGTCGCTCATTTGGTAGATAAATTAGCAGATGACGATGCAATATTTACTGTTGATACGGGAATGAGCGCGGTATGGGCTGCGCGCTACCTAAAAGCTAGTAAAAATCGCTACCTCACAGGTTCGTTCAATCATGGATCTA
This sequence comes from uncultured Balneola sp., assembly GCA_913058495.1. Lineage (GTDB taxonomy): Bacteria > Bacteroidota > Rhodothermia > Balneolales > Balneolaceae > Balneola. The sequence continues at coordinate 31,028 of CAJXQC010000019.1, forward strand.
TGGCTAATGCCATGCCGATGGCAATGGGTGCAGGATTATCGCATCCTGACCGACAGGTAATTGCATTTTGCGGAGATGGCGGTATTTCCATGCTCTTAGGCGATTTGATGACCATTAGCCAGTATCAAATTCCGGTTAAAATCATCATTTTTAATAATCGTGCGCTTGGCATGGTGAAACTTGAAATGCGTGTAGAGGGTTATATAGATTGGCAGACCGATATGGTAAACCCTGATTTTGTAAAGTTGGCTGAGTCTATGAATATTGCCGCATGGGAGGCCAAGGAATCCATAGATGTAGAATCAGCACTTACAAACGGATTTAAACATAAAGGCCCTGCCATTATCAACATTTTCACAGACCCTAATGCGCTGGCAATGCCTCCTTCCCTAACCTTCGAACAAATGAAAGGTTTTGCAAAATCCATGTCAAAAATGATAATGAATGGTAAAATTGCAGAAGTAGTAGATACGACCAAAAACGATCTAAAATACTTAAGAGAATTATAATCTATTATGAGAGAAGCACTTAAATTTAGCTTAGTGGCATTGATTATTTTTGGAATAATCATCGGTATTATTTTATGGCCATTGCCAGGATTTATCGTTTTGGCTGCCCTATTAATATCCATTGGCTTATATGATATTTTTCAAAAAAAGCACACCATTCTCAGAAACTTTCCTGTAGTTGGCCACATGCGTTTCTTATTGGAAATGATTGGTCCTGAATTACATCAATATTTTGTAGAATCAGGCACAGATGGAAAGCCTATCGATCGAAATCATCGAAGTTATATCTATGAACGGGCCAAAGAAGAGAGGCAAACGCATCCGTTTGGCACAGAGCTCAACGTTAATGTTGATGATCATAAATGGATGCAGCATAGTATCTACCCTGCCAAGAAAATGGAAACTCCTCCTCGAATTATGATTGGAGGTATAGATTGCCGACAACCTTACAGTGCATCTATATTCAATATTTCAGCGATGAGTTTTGGAGCTTTGAGTAAAAATGCAGTAGAAGCATTGAATTTGGGTGCTAAAGCCGGAGGCTTCTTTCATGATACTGGCGAAGGGGGTATTTCAAAGTACCATTTGAAAGGTGGTGATTTAGTATGGGAAATAGGCACAGGCTACTTTGGCTGCCGAAGTGAGGATGGCGACTTTGATCCGGACAAGTTTAAAGAAAAAGCCAACTGGGAGCAAGTGAAGATGATCGAAATCAAAATTTCACAAGGAGCAAAACCAGGGCATGGTGGTGTCTTGCCAGCAGCTAAAAATGATCAGGAAATTGCTGAAATAAGAGGAGTGAAGCCTCATACAACAGTGCTATCTCCTCCTGGTCATTCCGCTTTCGATGATGCTGACGGATTATTGCAATTCGTTCAACAATTGAGAGAATTGTCCAACGGAAAACCTGTAGGCTTTAAACTTGCCATAGGAAGTAAGCAAGAGTTTATTGAAATATGTAAGAAAATGCTCGAAACAGGTATCAAACCGGATTTCATCACTGTAGATGGTGCGGAAGGAGGTACAGGGGCTGCTCCCATTGATTTCTCAAACTATGTAGGTATGCCTTGGGAAGATGCATTGATTTTTGTGGTAGATACTCTCAACAAATACAACCTGAAGCAAGAAATCAAAGTTATCACAGCTACCAAGATTTTTACGGCTTTTGACATATTCAAATCACTTTGCATCGGTGCGGATGTATGCAATTCAGCACGCGGCATGATGTTGGCCTTGGGCTGCATACAAGCACTAAAGTGCAACACCAACGAATGCCCTACTGGTGTAGCTACAAATAATCCAAAATTTGTAAGAGGTCTGGTAGTCTCTGAAAAATGGAAAAGAGTGAAGAATTACCACAAAAATATATTAGAAGACTTTTTGGAATTATTAGCAGCCTCAGGCTGTAAGTCGCTGGAGGAAATGAAACGAAGTTTAATTTACAGAAAGGTTGATAAGAAATGGGTTTCCTACTCTTAGAGAAATAAAACGATACATAATTGAGGATATTATGGATTATAATCGAGCGTATTATCAAATGAATTAAAAAATAGATAAATAAAAACTCGCTACAACAATGTATATGAAATCATAGCACCCTTCGGGATCTACGCTTCATATACTAGACGTTGTATGTCATTAAAACTATCCTAAGCAGTTGAATAAAATTGAAGTAAAAAAAGGACAAATTCTACAAAGAAAAGGTGACTTAAATACTAAGGTTTATCAAGTTGAAACCGGGTTGTTGCGTAGTTATTCCATCGACGAAAAAGGGAAAGAACATATTTACATGTTTGCTCCGGAAAACTGGATCATTGCAGATAATCAACCGCCGGATATACCCTGTGAATTGTTTATCGATGCTTTAGAAGATTCGGTTGTTATTTCAACTGAGAAAAATGATTTATCCATCACCAACGAAGATTCGAAAAAAATAATTAAACGGTTAGGCGTTCTTCAAAATCGAATAATTATGTTAATGAGTGCTTCTGCAATCGAGCGCTACGAACATTTTATCGAAACCTATCCGGATATCGTACAGCGAGTTCCCCAAAAACTGATTGCCTCCTACCTGGGTATAACCCCTGAAGCACTTTCCGCCGCTAAAAGAACAAGAGCGCTTAAAAAGTAACTCGTACCCCTCGTTTATTTCTTAATGTACATTAATGACATTGGCTGCTCTATGCCTGAAATTTGTTTCTAGTTAAACAAAACGATTAATGATATTAATCAATCAAAAAAAATAGACAAAATGAATACAGCACTTTGGATTGTTCAAGGACTATTGGCAGCTATGTTTCTCATGGCCGGCCTGATGAAACTGGCTAAATCAAAAGAAGAACTAAAGCCCAAAATGGGTGACTGGGTAGATGACATTTCTACACCCGGATTCAAACTTATTGGATTATTAGAATTTTTAGGTGCCGTTGGTGTCGTTTTGCCTATGGCGATTGATGTGCTACCGATACTAACACCTGTTGCAGCAATCGGTCTTGTCATGACTATGCTAGGCGCCATGGGTTTGCATATTCAAAGAAAAGAATACGATGCAATCAAGAAAAACGTACCGCTATTGCTTCTTGCACTATTTGTAGCCGTAGGCAGACTCATCATAATTCCCATTTCATAACTAATAAATCACAAACAAAATGAAAACTTCTATACTGCTAAAGACCTCTTCAATCTTGTGGATCATCTGGGGCATTGTTCACATAATTGCCGGAGTAATGACCATGAAAGGCATTTTAACCAATGATATTTCTTCCTCTGTGGCAGGTATTGCTGATGCAGTTGAACCAAGTATTGTTCAGATGGACTATTCAGAAGCATCAGGAGCAATAATTGGGCAACACGGGTTCAACCTGTTTTGGATTGGAATTGTAACTTTCATTTCAGCATTCTTTGTGTGGAAAGGAAACCGAAATGCAATTTTCCTTGCAGCTATTACCGGCGGTCTCGCAGATTTAGGTTATTTCCTTTTTATGGATCTGGGTGGGTTTGTGAATTTCGTACCGGGAACTGTAATGACAATTGTTTCTTCATTAGCAATCATTTTGAGTTTTTACGCTTACTTTAAAACTCGGAATAAGAAACTTACCCAATAAAACACCACCTTTAATATTGTATAACTTAATGGCGGTTGGGATGTTAATTCAAACCGCTATTTCTCTAGTACGAGACCGCTAGCTGCTAGCAAAATCAACCTTCTTGTTTTTCAAAACGAGCATACATGTTTTGAATGAAGCTTTCTTTGTTTGATTTGAATTTATTTACAAATGGTTTGGCTCCATCTTTCAAATGATCATTCAAGTTATTGTCGCTCCATTGTGCAATTTCCAATATGATCGGCAACAGCTCTTTCCCCTTCTGTGTTAGACTATAAATATTGGTCTTTTTGTTTCCTTCAAGTTTACCTTTGTTAATAATGCCTAGTTCTTCAAGCATTGAAAGTCTGTTTGAAAGTATATTCGTAGCAATTTTTTCGTTGGAGTTGCTAAACTCACTATACGTTTTCTTTCCGGAGAACATCATATCTCTAATAATTAATAATGACCACTTATCCCCTATTAAGTCCAGTGCTGAACTAATCGGACAATTCGACCTGAATTTTTGTTTCATTATTTTCTGATTTTAACTTGCATTATGAAAGTTATTCTATATTTTACTTGCAAAACAAAAGTAAAAATAATCAGAGGAACTACAAACCTAATATGAAAGATTCTGAAATAGCTATTCTAGGAGCCGGTGTTGGTGGATTAACAACGGCTATAGCTCTTCATCAAAGTGGCTTTAGAAACATTCAAATTTATGAGCGTAGAAATAAAGCAACAACGATTGGAGCCGGTATCGTTATTTGGGCAAATGCGAGTAAGATTTTGAGTAGACTAAATCTCATTAGTGAGATCGAAAAAATTGGGGGCTCAATAAATGAAATGCAACGTTGGACAGAAAAGGGTGAATTTATTGGCTCAATAAATATAAATGAAATTGACTCCTACATCGGAGCAAAAAGCTTTTCTATTAGCCGTAAAGATCTGCAAGAAATTCTGCTTCAAAAGATTGATAAACTTAATATTCCTATACACTACAATCACAATGCACAACAAATTTCCACTCAAAAAAATACTGCATTCATAAATTATGAAAACGGAATCGAAATTAAAGCCGACATCTTAGTTGGTGCAGATGGAAGAATGAATTCAATTGCCCGAAAATATGTGAATGTTACCAATCAGCCGATCTATCAAAACTTTGTCAATTGGATTGGAATAGTAGAAAGTGAACATCCTGTTTTTCCGGAAAACAACGTTTTAGACTATTGGGGTTGCGGTGAACGCTTCGGAATCGTACCTATAAATAAATACAAAGGTTACTGGGCGGGAGGAAAATCCTTACCTCTAAATTCATCTTTCAAAAATCAGAACCCGAAAGATCTGTTATTTGAACTATTTGGTTCATGGTCTCCAAATATCAAAGAAGTTATCGCATTGACCAATGAAGAAAACATTAAATACATTGAGGTTTTTGACCACAATCCTATTCCCAAATGGTATAGAAACAATGTGTGTTTAATTGGTGATGCTGCTCATGCTGCTTTACCAACTTCAGGTCAAGGTGCTTGCCAAGCAATAGAAGATGCGTGGCATTTTGCTTCAATTTTAGAAAAAGCTGAAACTACCGAAGAGGCCTTCAGTCAGTTCCAACAACTAAGATTTGATAAAACGACTGCAATCACAATGGCTGGACGTAATTTTGCAAAATCAGTATTCAATGAAGACCCACAGTTTTGCGAAGAGAGAAATAAAAACGCAAAGAAAGCAGACTATAAAAGTGCCGGTAAAAATATTGCGAAACTTTGGAGTAAAGACTTACCCAAATAAAACCCTCAGCTATCATCATTTTAGCTTCATAATTACTAGATTATTCCGGCATCAGATTTATAATTTATCTTTCATCACTATCAACTCTATGAGCAAGAATATCCATTGGGGAATTATTGGCTGCGGAAATGTAACAGAAGTTAAAAGCGGTCCGGCATACAAAAAAGTTGATGGCTTTGAGCTAGTTGCTGTAATGAGGCGGGATAAAGAAAAAGTGAAAGATTACGCTGAGCGACATAAGGTAAAAAAGCATTACACCGATGCTGATCTTCTAATCAATGATGATGACGTTGACGCTGTTTATATCGCCACTCCTCCCGACTCCCATTTAGAATATGCTCTCAAAGTTGCTAAAGCCGGAAAACCCTGCTGTATTGAAAAACCAATGGCACCAAGCTATGAGGAATGCATAGAGATTACCCGGGCTTTCGAAATCGAAAAAGTCCCATTGTTTGTAGCTTATTACCGTCGGTCGTTGCCCCGTTTTCTTAAAATCAAAGAATGGCTTGATCAAAAGTACATCGGAGAGGTCAGGCATTTAAACTGGAACTACTCCTGTCCTCCAAAAGAGATCGATCTTCTTGGTACTTATAATTGGCGCACTGATGCCAAAATAGCCAAAGCCGGCTATTTCGACGATCTGGCTTGCCATGGACTAGATCTATTCAGTTTCTATTTCGGTTCTGTTCAAACAGCTCAAGGAGTAAGCACCAATCAACTCGGTTTATACACTGCTAAAGATGCGGTTACGGGTTCATGGATTTACGAAAATGGAATCACCGGATCGGGAAGCTGGAATTTTGGGAGTTATTGTTATGACGATGAAGTTGAGATCATCGGTAGCAAAGGAGCGATCCGATTCTCTGTTTTTAAGAACGAAGCTATTGAACTGGATAGCGAAACCAAACAAGAGAAAATCTTTATAGAACATCCCGAACACATTCAGTTTTATCATGTTGAAAGCATGAAAAGAGCGTTGACAGACAGAAATTTTTTGCACCCTTCTTCCGGAACTTCAGCTACACATACCGCCTGGGTGATGGATCAGATCTTGAAATAGTAGATTTTTCTAACTCCATACTTCAATCCCTTTTTAACTCAGATCTACTTTTAGATTATAACTAGACAAGATCAGATCAAACCCTTAAAATATTAGTAACAATTATTGGGTATTGAGTATCCTTAGCAAAAATGCGGAACTGAAGTATGAAAGATGTTGAAGAATTTTGCCCTAGTGACAAAAAGGATTGGAGAGATTGGCTCGAATTGAATCACGGCAAAAAAGATGCGGTTTGGCTTATCTTTTTTAAGAAAAAGTCTCCCAATTATAATTTAAGCTGGAGTGAATCGGTTGATGAAGCTCTTTGTTTTGGTTGGATCGACAGCACTAAAAAGGGCATAGACAATGAAAAATACAGACAGTATTTCTGCAAACGGAAACGAAAAAGTAATTGGTCTAAGATCAATAAGGATAAAGTGAAAACTTTAATTGATCAGGGACTTATGAAAGAAGCCGGTTTCAAAAGTATTGAAATCGCAAAAGAGAATGGTTCCTGGACAATTTTAGATGAAGTTGAAGCGCTTGTAATTCCTGAGGATCTGAAATCAGGATTTAAAAAATATAAAGGCTCAATAGAATACTTTAACAGCCTGAGCAAATCTGTTAAAAAACAACTTTTGTACTGGATAGCTTCTGCAAAAAGAATGGAAACAAGGCAAAAGAGAATTCTGGAGATCGTAGAAAATGCCGGTCAAAACAAGAAACCAAAGCAGTTCCGGTAGAGTTATTAAAGCTTCCTGTCCTTCCATATAAATAATTAATAATTTAAACATTACTATTGGGAGCAGGAGCTCCCTTATTTCAATCCCAAGCAAGAGCTTGGGATGGAGAAAGAAACACACTTTTGTAATTTGAAATTTGTGTTTTGTCTTTTGTTTCTAAAACTTAACCTACTCTAAACTTCAATTCCTCGATCGTTGAAAGTATCTCATTTCGATCCATTTCGCGGTAACGCTCAGGAAGTAATTCTTTAGATGTACATTCGATCACTGCATTCAGAGTCTGTAACTCCACCTCTTCCGGATAGGTTGGTGGAATGAAATCTGCTAGTGCCGCATCCAGAATTTCCGGCGTGACTTTCTTTCTACCTTCTGCTGCTGCACGGAACTTAGCTCGAGTTAAAGCTGCTTCCATATCCGCACCGGAGAATGTCTTCAATCCTTGCTGAACAACTGCAGGAATATAATCTTCGGTAAGCTTCAGACTGGTTTTCTTAGCCATTGCTTCATACAACTCAATTCGCTCTTCTTTGGTATGAGGTGGGAATAATGCCAAATGCTCTTCTGCCCTACCCTGTCGCTTTAAATCGATTGGCATCAGATCAGGTCGTGCCGTCATCAAAAACCAAACAATTTTACCACGATTGGTGGTATCACTCATAAAAGTAGCGATCTGCGAGAATACACGGCTGGAAACTCCGCTGTCTCCTCCTGCATTTCGATCTCCGAGATAAGCATCCGCTTCATCGATCATCACCGCTACCGGCGACATCGCTTTTAGCAAAGACAAGATCTTTTCGAGATTTCCTTCCGTTACCCCCTGCCATTGGCTTCTGAAATTCTTCAGTTTTACCATCGGGATTCCAACTTCACTTGCAAAACAAGTCACTAAAAAGGTTTTCCCCGTTCCTACCGGACCACAAACCAGATAACCCATCGGCATTACATCCTGTCGGCCTGCTTTAAGCGCTTTAACCGCCTGACGAAGGTGTTTCTTCACATGAGTGTGTCCTGCAACGTTATCGAGCGAATACGGTGTTTCCACAAATTCCAACAATCCATAAGCTTCCGCTTCGATCAGATCTTTTTTGTTTTCCGATAATCCATCGAAAGTGATCTTTTCCTGATTTTCACGAGCATTCGAAAGCACACTTCGGATATTCACATAATTCAATCCGGCCGTTTGCTGAGCTATGATCGATGGAGAAACATCTGATAACTTTTTGAAATCGTCGTTTTGAGTCTCATATTTTATGAACGCCAAACGATCTTCTTCTCCCGGAATATTGATCTTGATCTCTGTGGTATAAGGATTCTGAACAATAGTTTTATTCAGATCTGCAAGATTTTCGGTGATCATCACACAAGTAAAATCCGAAGCCAAAAACATAGGGTCGTGTGCCCAACGTGATAAATAAACCTGAGAAGTTCTGTCCTCATTTCCGGTTGAACCGGCATCACTCATTGGCACGATAGTTTCAGCATAATCAATAATGAGTGCTATGCTTTTCTTTTGATCTAAACGAAGTCGGAAGTACTGCTCCAGTAAAGACATTACCCGGACAGGATCCTTAGGCATCTTTTTGGCATAATCAGTTCCAACAATGCTGTCTCGTCCTGCTATAGCCTGATTGAAATCCTGTTGAGATTCTTTATCTCTGAAATAAATTCCGGATGCTCTGTCATAGAACACAACGAAATCGCGGGCTCCAAAAAATTCGTCTGACAAAAACGATTTCAAACGATTGAATTCAGTGCCTTCATCGGTTTTGAGTGCAACCAGATCGTGCACGTTACCGTGAATTAAAAAAGTGTTTATGGTTCTGCTAAGGTATTTTCTCGCAAATTCCTGCGACCACTTCGGATAATGATCAAACATATGCCCTACTCAATAATAGTTAGTCTTATTGTCTCAATTCGGCTTTGAGTTGCCTTACTTATTATGAATTTATTGCCTTCAATCAGCACTTCTTCATTCACTTTTGGAATGCGCCCCAAATGATTGATAACATACCCCGCTACGGTATCATACTGAGAAGGTTCCAAAGGAATTTCAATTTCTTCGTATGCATTCATTAACTCGTCGATCTCAACATTTCCGCTTACTACAAAATTATTGGGAGCTATTCGCTTCATTAATTCGCTATCCGTATCGTATTCATCCTGAATATCTCCTACCACTTCTTCAAGCAGATCTTCGATGGTGATCATACCTGCTGTTCCACCATACTCATCCAGAACAATTGCCACCGATAAATTAGACTGACGAAATTCCTGCATCAGGTCTTTGGATTTTTTACTGGAAGGAACCAGTTTTATCGGGCGAATGATTTCGTGAAGTGTCTTGGGATTTTTGAAAAAATCATGAGCAAATACAACGCCAATCACATCATCAATACTGTCCCGGTATACAGGAAGTTTTGAATGTCCCGATTCGATCATGGTATTCAGTACTTCTTCAATTGGTGTAGATTTATCCACAGCTTCAATATCGATACGTGGAATCATAGATTCCTTAACTCGCATATTTGAAAGTTCGAGAACATTGTGCAGAATCTCAGAATCATCTTCATCAATATCTTCACTTCCGCCACTTTCACGCAGTTCCTTTACGATCAGCTCCACATCCTGTCTTCGGTAAAACTGTTCGGTTTTTTCTGCATCAGGAACCAACCATTTAATCAGCACATTGGAAGATCCGTTTGCTATAGCAATCAATGGTCTTAAGATCCAGTAAAATAACCTTAATGGTAGTGCTATCACATTAACCATGATATCTGCCTGCGCTCTGAAAATCGCTTTAGGAAGGATTTCCCCAAATAGCATAATAATCAGTGACGCTATAAACGTTTGTATTGCCAGTATCTGAAATGACGATGGGTCAACACCAAACCACAGATCGGTGTAATGCATAATGGGTTCTACAAGAAACAGAGCCATTAAAGTAGCATACACTACATTTACGATGTTATTTCCAACCAGAGTAGTCGTGAGAAAAGTATCGGGATTCTTAGTAAAGAATCCGATAGAACTTGAGATGAGATTATTTTTTCTGGAAGCTACTTCAAGTTTGAGTTTATTTGCAGTTACAAATGCAATTTCGGATCCCGAAAAAAATCCGCTCAATAAAATAGTTCCGGTAATGAGAAGCCATTCCATAATTTATTTGGCTCCCTTTTCTACTTCTTTACAATATGTGAAACTCGATGGAGGTTCGTCTTTCATTAACGAAATGTTAGTTCTTATTTACCGGTAAAAGTTGGTTTCCTTTTTTCCAGAAACGCACTAGTACCTTCTTTAAAATCATCAGTGTTGTACAATTCTCCAAATAAATTTGCTTCGGAATTATACCCTGACTCATTGCCTGATTCTTTAATTGCCAAGATAGCATTTTTTAAAGCAAGTGGTCCTTGTTTAAGCATGCTTTTGACCATTTCTTTAGCCGACTCTAATGCTGATTCTTCAGCTACCTGATTGACTAATCCAATTTCTTTAGCTTCGTCGGCCTTTGCAAATCTGCCTGAAAGTGTTAATTCAAGAGCTTTAGCTTCTCCAACTAATTTCGGTAAACGTTGAGTTCCTCCATATCCCGGGATTAAACCCAGGCTGACTTCAGGTAAACCCAACAATGCATTTTTAGAAGCAATACGAATATGACAAGCCATTGCGAGTTCACATCCTCCTCCCAAAGCATAACCATTAACAGCAGCAATTGCAGGAATGGTCAGGTCTTCAAGTTTCTGAAAAACTCTTTGCCCCCGAAGTGATTTCTTTTTTGCTTCAGAATCGCCCAGAGTATTTAATTCTTTGATATCGGCTCCGGCTACAAAAGCTTTATCGCCTGCACCGGTTACTATAAGCGCCTTAATTTCTTTGCTCTCTCTGATATGATCCAGCGCTGAATCAAGCTCTTCAAAAACCTGATTATTTAACGCGTTCATTTTGTCGGGACGGTTTACAGTAAGTACACACACTCCTGATTCATCTACATCCAGAAGTAGTGTTTCAAATGATAAGCTCATGAATTATTCTTTAACTTGTTTCTTTGTGCTTGACACGTTTGATACATCATCAGAAAGTTCATCTAAAATAGAATCAAAGTCCAATTCAGTTTCCCATTCTGTGGTGTACTCAGGTAAGATATCCTGATCTAGGTCGTCAATCAATTGCGAAGTTTCATCCACTTCGGTTAACAAGTTATCTAATTGGAAGCCAATTTCTTCCGGATTACTCATGGTCATAGATTGCTCGTAGATATATCTGACAGCGTCTTCTATGGTTTCTAAATGAGTTTCACATACTAAATATTTCTCTTTTGCGATCTTAAATTTCTGAAGTCTTTTTTGCATGATCGCCACACGACGTGCTTTTGTACGCTTCAGTTTTTCTGAGTCGATCGTCTTAATTTCTTCTATTTGTCGAATTACTTCTTCTTTGAGGTTTGTTTCCAGAGAAGTATTCAGGTACACTTCATAGCGTTTTATCAGATCCAGAAGTGTGAGATAATTTCCTAACAGTTCTTCAATTTTCTTGCCAATATTATCCAGCAAACCCTGTGAACTGTATGGGAGTTTTTCAAAATTTTCTTGCACCATTTTAGCAAGATGTTTGAGCACTAAAAAGCGTTTCTGGCTGGCTGAATCCAGCGATTGAAACAGATCTTTTTCATTACTGGAAGCGTGGCGCTCTTTGATCTTTTTAAGCTCTGTCTTTTTTCTGAAACGAGGCAGCTTAGGAACTATACCCAAGTACATCAGCTCTAAACCAAACACTGTGGTTAGCATCACACTTGAAGCATCTCCAAAATCGCTGATGAAAAAAGCGGTAAGTGTTGCGATCAATAATCCTCCCAGGTTAATGGGATTCATAAATGCTTCGCGAGTATAATTGATGTTTAGTTCGTCTGCTGACATTACTCTTTCTCTGTATCGTTGCCTGGTGATGAATCGGTTTCTTTATTCTTTTCCTGATCCTTTTTTGTCCCGATCGTTTTTTCCGTTTTTATTTCGTCTGCGGTTTTTTCGATCTCGGAATAAAGCATCCCCATTTCAGCCTTAACCTGTTGTAAGGTTTGTTTGGCCCTTTGCTTTTTTAACTCAGCTTCGTGCTGTTCATTCTTTATTTCTGTTTCAAGTTCAGAATCCTCATCCATGCTATCCATAGCAACATCGAGGCGCGCTTCCACATGAGTAACTTTATCACGAACTTTTCCCAGAAACTCATCAAATGATTCCAGTAAATTATCCGGATTCATGTTGTTGACAGCCTGAGCGATCTTTCCTTTTTGCTCAGCCCTTTTACCGCGCTCTTTTATTTCTTTGATGCGACGGTAATGTTCCTTGTATTCCTGCTTAAGGCGTTCGCGTTCTTCTTCACTTTTGTTACTCATAAGAGTCTCCGTTAGTTTTTCTCTTTATTCCCAACAGATTTTTTTGGAGATTCTTCAGCAACTGGTTCTTCATCTATATTGATTGAACCGGAAGATTCACCCATTTCTAACTTGAATTGCTCTACCAATGATTGAGCGCGGATCTTTTCAGCATTCGCTTCAATTTCCATGGTCTCAGTATCAATACCGTCTAAAGCAATTTCCATTCGAGCTTCATTCTTAGCCGTTTTTTCGTTTAGTCGATTGATCATCTCATCATGAGTCTGATCCATGCCACCAACTTCAAACTGCTCTAATGTATCAGCAATTTTAGATTGCCATTCAGCTCTTTCACTGGCACGTAAAGCTTCTTTAGCTTCCTGAATTTTACGATCCTTTTCACGCATGAAAACTTTCTTCACTTTCAAAGCTTTGTCATAAGCCTTTTCAGCAAAAACTAACTGATCTTTTGTGTGTGCAAAGTTCTCTTTAGCCTTTTCTAGTTGAAGTGCATATCCCTCAGCAATGTCATCACGATTTGCCTGAATTGCAGATTTTATCTTAGAAGTAAGTTCACCGATCAACTTTTCATTTCGGTTAGACTCCTTCTGAAGCATGATCAAATTTGCTTTAACCGTCGCAATGTTTTCATTCATTTGCGGGATTTGATCGTTCAGATCACGAATGTTTTGCTCTAAAATTAATTTTGGATCTTCCATGGAGCTTATTACCCCACCAAACATTGATTTTAATGCACGTATGAATCTTTTAAACATGATTTTTTTCCTTTTTTTAATGCCCTATGTTCATTAGATACAAATTAACTGATTATTAGTGTAATTCAACATTTTAAAGCCGGAAATCCCGAACCCCGTTTTTGTCAACTACTTTGGTAACCAGAAACTCCTTTTCAGGTTTTGTATCTGAGATCGTTACTGCTCCATACAACTGAGCGGTCACAGGCTCGATCGTGGTTGGCTTGTTCGTATATGCCACTAAAATTGTTTCACCTTTTGTGATTTTATCTCCCACTTTCTTTTTCAGCACGATTCCGGCCTGTGGATCGACGTCATCTTCTTTGACTTTTCTTCCTGCTCCAAGCTCAACAGAAGCGGTTCCGATCTCAAAAGCATCCATCTCAGAGATATATCCATCTTCAGATGATTTCAATTCAAACTCATAATCAGCATTCGGATATTTACCGGGATTGTTGATGTATGAAATATCTCCGCCCTGTTCTTCCACAATATCTAGCCACTTTTGAAAAGCTTCGCCGTTTTCAACTTGTTGTTTACTGATTTCTATTCCTTTTTCAACAGAATCTGCTTTTCCGCCTAAATAGATCATAGTTCCGGAAAGCAGGTGCGAGATCTCCATAATATCTTCGGGTCCTTCACCTTTCAGAGCATCAATTGATTCTTCTACCTCGAACCAGTTTCCGATCTTATATCCCAACGGCTGTTTCATATTGGTAAGATAAGCGATGGTCTCTTTTTCGAATTGCTCTCCAATACCAACCAAAGCCTGAGCGAGTTTTGTAGCATCCTCTTCTGTTTTCATAAAAGCACCGGAACCGTATTTCACATCCAATACCAAGGCATCAATTCCTTCAGCAAGTTTCTTACTCATAATACTGCCGGCAATTAACGGAATGGATTCTACCGTTGCTGTTACATCTCGTAGTGCATAAAGTCTTTTATCTGCAGGAGCAATTTCCTCGGTTTGCCCAACTAGCACCAGATTCTGTTTTTCCAGGATCTCCTTATAACGGGCCAGATCCACATCCACATAAAAACCGGGAATAGATTCTAATTTATCTAAGGTGCCACCGGTATGCCCAAGTCCTCGACCTGATATCATAGGAACCGGAACTCCTGCGCTTGCTACAATAGGCGCAAGTATAAGAGATAGTTTATCGCCCACTCCACCGGTAGAATGTTTATCTACTTTCTTTCCTGATACATGCGAAAGATCCACAACTATACCTGAATGAAGCATAGATTCCGTTAATGCAGCGGATTCTTCATCATTCAACCCGTTGAGGAAAGCAGCCATCAGAAATGAACTGATCTGATAATCAGGAATTTCATCAGCAGTGTATGAGTCAATTAAAAAACGGATCTCATCCTTGGAAAGAACTTTTCCGTCTCGTTTTTTGCGAATTAGGGAAACAATATTGTACTTTGAATTCATAGCCCAAGTATAGCCAAAAAACTAATATTTCTTCTACATGAAGAGAGATTTTTCATACTTCAATTCCGGAAAAGCTTATCTGCTCTTGTTTTTTGGAATCTCATTTTCAACAGGATGTAGCTTTAAAACAATAGTTCATCCCTATCCTCAGAAATTAGAAGAAAGCTTAAGCAGCTATAAAGACGATATAACACTCCATAAAGATGGCAAAATTAAATATTTACCAAACAGAGATGAAGCTGAAGTTTTTGAAGATCTGAATTATAAAGAAGGAACTTTATATGTTGATGCAGGGCGATTTTACCGTTTAAAAAAAGAAGATCTATTTTCAGACCCTTTTATGAACTTCGGTTTCATTGTGACTTCCGAAGCATATTTTGATGACAAATTGAGAGAAGATGTGTTCAAAGTAACGCTTCGAAAAAAAGAAAGCACAGAGTACAAATATATAGTTACAGGTACTTCTCAAAACGCAACTATAGCAAGATCCGATTCTGCTGTTATTCAAATTGTTGCTAAGGATCTCTGGCCTCCTTCTGTGAAGAAAGTAAAAACTGAGAATGGAAATGAATGGCACCACTATCCTTTTGGGGGAAGTTGGGAGTACTTTGATGACTTGAATGAACAATATCTTGTGGTTCAGGGAAGTCCTGTTAAAAAAAGATTGGGAACGGAAGCAAATTATGGACAGTCTTTTACGTTATTTTCTAATACTGAACTTTCCGATGAATTTAAATCTGAATTTATAATCGTATTTTTAGGCTATTGGCATCTTACCAACATTCAATATTATTATGAAGAGTGTGATTTTGAAAATCTATCTTCTGATGCCTGCCCGGGATCTGTAATCATAAAATAATCTTTTCACTCAACAGTGTTAATTTGCTGAAAATTCTCGCCGACCAAAACATTTACAAGTTAGATCAATTTTTGAACGGAACTGTGGAACTAACCACATTCGATCCAAATGATCCGTTACCGGGCTTGGAAACATACGATGCTCTCTTTGTCAGAACTGTGACAAAGCTCAATTCCAAAAACATAGAAACAATACCCGAATCATTAAAGCTACTTGGAACAGGCTCATCCGGAAGCGATCATATTGAGAAAGAGTATTTCAGGTCAAAAGGCGTACAGGTTATTGATGCTAAAGGATCAAATGCAGATGCGGTTAGTGAATATGTGATCACATCACTTTTACTTTGGTCTATAAAAAGAGAAATTGAACTATCAGAAATGACAGTTGGAATTATCGGAGCCGGAGCAACAGGAAGTGCAGTTGCTGATCAAATTTCTCGGTTTGAGATTCCTTTCCTGAGTTATGACCCTCCTAGAGAACAAAGAGACAAAAACTTTAGCTCAGCTTCTCTTAACGATATTCTTGAGTGCGACATCCTTACTTTTCATGTTCCACTGGAGAAAGAAGGGACTCATCCCACATTTCACTGGTTAGATGACTCTAAACTCTCTGTTAATTCTTTTAAACTGATCATTAATGCATCGCGAGGTGGAGTAATTGATGAACTAGCTCTTCTTAATGCCATCAGCAAAAATACAGTTTCAGATATAATTATAGATGTTTGGGAAGCTGAACCGGACTTTAATACAGCAGTCGCTGAAGCAGCATTTATTGCTACTCCTCATATAGCCGGCTATTCAGAACAAGCAAAATTAAATGCATCAAAAATGCTTGTTGAACAGTTTTCTGATTTTTTTGAAGTAAAAGTTCCCGATTCCTCTGTGCTTTACCTGTCAAAGAAAATAGGGCTGGCTGAGTTAAATTACACAGCTTATGAGTTACTTCTCAGATTACATCCTCTGAGAGAATATGATGCCGATCTCAGAAATCTGAATTTACGCCCGGATAAATCTATCCTCTTTCAGAAGCTTAGAACAGATCGTCCTTACAGATACGAATATCCGTACATCAGTCTGGATAAAACTTTGCTGAATGAATTTAATGTGCTTAAAAAGCTGGGCGTTAAATCTCTAACTAATACTTAAGTTCTTTCAAAGATTTGTTTTTGTGATCCGGCTCAGGGTCTTCCAGAAATTGAACTACTTTGATTGTTTCTTTCCCTTTCATTATAGCCTTCAGAATACGATGCATACCATCCATTACCCTTCCATCTGCTGAAAGAATAACCGGGTATTTGAAACTTGTTTTTTCTGCATACTCTATGTGCTTTGCTATTTCCCGAACTGACGGGACATCATCTTTACCCTGAAACCAAAAATTTTTGTCGATATCGTCAATCGATTCGATCATCACTTCTTTTGGTAGATAATGTTCTGAAATTTTTACGAGTTTATCTACGTCCCATGCCAGAGTATCGCCATTGACTTCTCGAATATGATATTGTTTTCTCATTTATTGCTTTGGTATTTTTATCCAACTGCCAGCTGAGATATTCTGGTCCAATTGAACTTGATTAATAATTGCTATGTCTAACGGTTCAATATTCATTGGCAGGTTTGAGGGTAAAAAGCTTGAAAAAGAACCGGATCTTGTTGTTTTAACCAGTTTCAGTCTTACAGGTTTTATATTCAGAATTGACGAGTCAGTAAGTCGATCAAAACCGGCAGGAACTGTTGCAAATTGTTGTTCATATTCACCGAACTGCTGAGATGTAGTATAACTCAGAAACCTGTAAATATTTCCATTATAACTCAGAGCCGTAATATCTAACGTCAATGAAGTTCCGTCTTCCTGTTGGAGGTTAGCTTCGGCTTCATATCCGTTCAAGCCATTCGGGTTGATTGAATTTTGCTCAGTCGTGTTTACTCCTTCTTGATTTAAAAACTCTTTTACAGAAGCTTCCGGAGTTGAATTCTTACTGTCTATTGAAAACTGAACAATGGCATCCTGATCTTCATTTACCAGTATTACAGCTGATGCCTGATTAATTACATTGAATCCTGAGGGGACCGGAAATTGAAATTTCAGATCCGGGTGATAAAATATTCCATTTCGTTCAAATCCTTCACGAGGATTAGGTCCAAACATGATATTATCGATCAGGTTTAAGTACTCATCACTATCAACTATTGTTTGTTCGTACCCTTTTTTAGCCCATTCATCAGCTAGTTTAGGAATATTTTCTTCTCTTTCACCGGGATCAGGATGAGAAGATAGATGCGATGGAATGTTATATCCTGATTTTTCCGAAATTCTTTCCAGTGACCTGAAAAACTCTCCTCCTTCCGCAGCTTTATATCCTTTCATTGCAGAATACTCAACCCCAAGTTGATCAGATTCCCTTTCGTCATCCCTGCTGTAACTCAGAAATAATAATTGTGCAGTTTGGCTACTCAACTGTAAAATATTACCCCCATCTAAACCAACGGATTCTCCAAGAACAGCTCCTCCTATAATTGCCAATTGGCCAAATTGTTGTTCAGCGGCTCGTTGAGATGCATGTCTTGCTGCTACATGACCGATTTCGTGTCCAAGTACTACCATTAATTGAGCTTCATTTTCAAGATGAGCCAATAAACCTCTGGTTACGTAAACGTATCCTCCTGGAAGCGCAAAAGCATTTACTACCGGGCTTGCAAGCACTCTGAAAGTAAAATCAGTGTTTTTATATTCTTCCGGTGTGTCTTCTCTGCTAAAATGGCTAACCTCAAGCAATTCATTTCCAAGCTTACTTACATAGTTCGAAAGCTCTTCGTCATCGTACAAACCATATTGTGCAATTATTTCCGAATCAGCTTCTTTTCCTAATTTCAGTTCCTGCTCCCATGAATATCCATATGCTCTTTTATTCCCGGAAACCGGACTGGTTTGAATAGAAACACAGCTTGGTAAAACAAGTGCTGTAACTACTATTAATATTGTCGTTTTAATAAATGAGTCCATGAGTCTTTTATTAATTTTAGCCTATTATATTTACTTCCGGTACAAGCGAGATATTAAATTTCTCTTTTATTGAAAGGCGAATTTCTGTCGCTAAGTTCCATATTTCTTCTCCGGTGGCATTCCCATGGTTCACAAGCACTAACGCTTGTTTTGTATGTACACCTGCCTCCCCCATCCTTTTGCCCTTCCAACCCGCTTTATCGATTAACCAACCTGCAGGAATTTTAACTTGTCTTTCAGTAACAGGATAGCCGGGCAAATCGGGATAATCTGCTTTCAACTGGT
The DNA here is from genome assembly GCA_913058495.1 of uncultured Balneola sp. Lineage (GTDB taxonomy): Bacteria > Bacteroidota > Rhodothermia > Balneolales > Balneolaceae > Balneola. The sequence goes on from CAJXQC010000019.1 coordinate 49,904, forward strand.
CAAAAAGTTGTACAGAAATAACCGGATTTTTAAAAAAGCTACCGGTATTACCTATTTTTTTGGGGTCGGGAAGCTTGCTTTGTCGGATTTCAATTACACAATTACTGATATCCTTGATACCGGGATTCTGAATTCCTTTATCTTTGATTAAATCAGCAAGGGCTTTATAAGAAGTATTTACTGTCGGGTTCTTTGTCAAACTCAGAGTTACAGAAATAATAACTGCTTTCCCTTTTAGTTCTTTTTTGAAGACACTGTCTCTGTACCCAAAATTACATTCGGTTTTGTTAAATGTCCGGATTTCATATGTTTCAAGCATGAAAGCTTCCAGACTTACAAAAACATCCTCCAGTTCAACACCATAAGCTCCGATATTTTGAATGGGTGCTGCTCCAACTGATCCCGGGATCAGTGATAAATTTTCGATCCCTCCTAGTCCATGCTGTACACAAAATAAAACCAGTTCGTGCCAATTTTGTCCGGCAGCTACTTTTAACTCTGTATCTGATAAAAAGTCTATTCCTTTGAGACCATTATAGATGACCAACCCATCAAAATCTTTTTTGAAGAGTATATTACTCCCTCCACCCAGTATTAATATCTCCAGGTTTTTTTCTTGAGCAAATTGTACAGCTTTTTCTAATTCACTAAGTGAAGTGATTTCTACAAAATGAGACGTTTTGGAAGAAACACCCATTGTATTGAATGTACTAAGATCAAAATCTTTGTGAATACTTAGTTCAGTAGGCATCAGAGTTAATCTTTTTTGTCAGAGGTTTCTTTTTGATCCTCTGTTAACTTCACCCGGACTTTTTTGATCCTATTATTTTGAACGGAATGAACTGTGCATTCTAATCCTTTATAAGTAACTCTTTCCCCGACTGTAGGCAGGCTTTCGGTGAGATGATAGATCAAACCACCCAACGTTTCAAAATCATCATTTTCTGTACTTAATTCCAGGTTTACAACATCCTCCATATCATCAAGATCGATTTGAGCATCAAAAATATAGATCCCGTTCTTAAATTGAGTATATAATTGTTGATCGTCAGACGATTCATCAGTTATATCCCCAACCAGCTCTTCAAGAATATCATCCATAGTAACTATTCCTTCCGTTCCTCCATATTCATCTACAACGACTGCTATATGAGTTTTCTCCTGCTGAAAGTCTCTCAATAGATCATCCAGCTTTTTGGTTGCTGGAATAAACAAAGCATTTCTGGATATAGTCTTCCAATTAAATGAGGGCTCCTCTCTCTGATCATTCAGGTATGGCAAAATGTCTTTTGCATAAATTACTCCAAGAATATTATCAAGATCATTTTCATACAATGGCATCCTGGACAATGCTTTATCCTGAATTGTCCCCAAAATATCTGAAAGTGAATCCTGAGTTGAAACAGCAATGATATTAACGCGGGAGGTCATGATCTCACGTACTGTAATATTCCCGAATTCGATCACATTTTCAATAATTTCCCTTTCGTCTTCTTTTATCGACCCATCCTGTTCACTCACCTCAGCCATCGTTCTTATATCATCTGTAGTCATTTTATTAGAAGGCTTTGGCAGATACTTTTCCATAAAAATAGTGCTGTCAGCAATTAATTTTGAGAATGGTTTTAGCATCAAAAACAGAACATAGATAAATGTACTCCATCTTCTTGAAACTGTTAAAGGATCATTGATAGCGATTATTTTCGGAGTGATCTCACTGATGATAAGTATCATAAACGTCAGTACTACTACTTCGGCAGTAAACACAACTACTTCCGACAAACCAAAATGAGCAACAAAAGAGCCTGTTATTACGGCCGCCATTACTGATGCAATAATATTCGCAAAAGTATTTCCGATCAAAATTGTAGCCAATAAACGACGTGGTTTATCCAGCATTGTTAAAATGCGGGAGTCGGCTGCGTGAGGAAGCGCTGCGTTTGTAAGACTTTCAAGTCTTGACGAAAGAGAAAAGAATGCAACTTCAGATCCTGAAAATATAGCTGAAACTGCTAAACCGATGATCATTACAACAAACTGAATCGAGATCACAACATAATCTATCTCTGAAGAAATAGTAGGGACTGTAAAGTCTATTAAGGATGCCAGAATAAAACTATGTAACTCGATGAGTGTGCTCAATTATGTAATATTTTAATTGATGGGAATTTAACGAGGAGAACACTTCCTAACAAAATAAAAAAAGCGGTGAAAGTTTGACCTTGCACCGCTCATATTATTTCGATAAAAAATCAGAATGGAAGGTCATCATCCATATTATCAAAATCTTTGCCAAGTTCCACATTACTAGACATTGGTTGATTCTGATTTCCGGAACTTTGATTACCACCTTGGTTACCGCCACCACTTCCACTGCCTTTGCTATCCAGCATTGTCATTTGGAGTGCTTTGATTTCGGTAGTATATCTTTTTTGACCCTGGTTATCTTCCCATGATCTTGTTTGAATAGGACCTTCAATATAAACCAATGATCCTTTAGTTAGGTATTGCTGACAGATTTCAGCTAATCGACCCCATGCAACCACGCGATGCCATTCAGTTTTTTCCTGTTGCTCGCCATTACTATCTTTATAACGCTCGCTTGTAGCTATGCTTAATGTTGCAACAGCTGTGTTTGCTTGCGTGTATCTTACTTCGGGATCTTGTCCCAGTCTTCCGATTAATTGTGCTTTATTTAGTGAACTCATTACGTATTGGATTAAGTTATTTTGTTTGTAAAGTAAGACAAGCTCAGAAGAATTCCTTACAAAAAAACTTTTAAAAAAATCATCATTTATAAAATAAATGAAAATCTTTACTCTGTTCTTACCAACACTAGATTATTGTTATCAGATTGAGTTATAGCAGTAAAAAAGTCTCGAAAATCATCATAAGAATCAGCAGGTAGTCTTTTACTGGTAATCATCAATTTTCTTGTTAACACTACTTCTCCTTCTTCAGACATCGAGTAATCCACTGAGTAATTTCCAAAGTTTTTATCTACCCTGAAATTTTTTGGAATAGACTCTATTTCATAACCACTAGGCAGCTCAAATACTGAAATATCTTCTTCGGTAAACAAATAAGGAAGCCATATTTCCTGATTCCTTTTTTCTTGAACTTCCGGTTTAAAGTACCATGCATTTAGTTTATTTAATGGTACAAATAAACGCGAAGATGTTTGGGACACATAGTCTTTCAGGTTTAGTTTAAAGAAATATGAAGACTCGTCCTTTGAGTTCACAATATTATCAAAACTGGCTTCAACGATGTTGAAATCATTAAAGTTTAACTGCCGGGTTAACCATTCTTCTCTTGCTTTCTCTGAAATAGGTTTTAATGTATTTAATATATCTCCTTGTATAATTCCTTTTGTCTTTCGTGTAGCTTCAAGTTCTGCGGTACCATCAGCATCTATTTTTATTTTAGAAAGTGTTGCAGATACATTTTCTGCTTCAGAACTTTCCGGAGTTTTAATAATCTCCCCACCATTTTCGCTGATCATAAGCGCTTCTTTTCCTTCATTTCCACCACCAATATGTCCCGGAGGATAATACTTACTTGTACATTCCAACCAGATAACTTCACCATTTGAGAGTTCTACTCTGAGAATTACATGATTAAACTGATTACTTGAAAATTCTGAAATCATTGGTGGTGAGGAAATCCCATTTCGGATCAAAACAGCATTTGATTTAATACCGGCTTCCTCCAGAATGGCCAGCATATAGTTTGTTAATGCTTTACAATCGCCATATTCGTTTTCATATACATATTCTGCAGGAAACGGCTTCCAGCCTCCTAAACCAAGCTGAATACTTACATATCTTGTCTTAGTCTGAAGATAATTATACAAAGCATATACAATTTGTTTTTCATCTGTAAGCCCCTCAATTTTACTCAGAACTTCTCTTTTGGCTTCATTTGAAAGCACACGACTACCCTCTCCTAACTCATAGTACCATTTTCCAAAATCTTTCCAATTTGATGCATCTCCGTATGAATTTTCTATTTCAAATTTAGTCGGAGCAATCATAACTACCGGAAGTATTTCCTGAGCAGGTGGCCCTAAAACTTCTCGTTCTTTAGCTGTTAAAAAATTGACATCCCATGACAATTCTTTATTACCGTCTACAGAATTAACCTTTACTGTATCTTTTAAATTCTTTGAAAAAAACCTTACTCCATTACCAGTTTTATCAATCACTTTCAAAGAGGCTTTTGTTACAGATTGTCCAGGCATTTGAGGATACCATGTCGGTAGAAACATTGTGCCATCATATTTCATTTTATACTCGAACTCTACTGTATATGGGAAAGAATTATGATAAAGACCTAAAACCTTAACTCTGTTATCAGAGAAAAAACTAAATCCATCACCTGCACTGTAATCAAACGCATCATCCTCTGTAAATGATTTTATTATCTTTCCTTCTTTATCGAGAATATTAGCTTTTATGTATTCAATTTTTCTTAGTTGATCATAAAAAATTACTAGCTCGGCCAGTTCTTTATTACTTTTATCATAAATAGTTTTCGCTTCTTTAACTGTATAGTAGGCAGTACCTTCATCTACAATTTCAACCACCGTTTCACTATTTCTTATCACAGAATGTGCATTCATGCTAAGTATAGTTGAAATAGGTTCTTCCGAAAAATTATGATCTGTAAATATTTCTTTATTACTTGAACAGGAAATCGATACAACAAGTATGGTTAAAAAAAATACTTTTTTCATTCTGCTACCTTCTTAATTACAACGCGTTCCGTATTATCCTTCACAATCCCATCATACATAAACCGAAGTTCGTCGTACTCTGTTGGAAGTAATCTTTTTCGTGAAATTATATAGTCATATCTCACGGTTAATTTATTCCCGGATACCTGAACCAGTCTAACATACCCGCCTGCATTCTTTGTTAATTTATATCCTCTTGATTCAGGATACTCCGCAATTTCCCAACCTTCCGGTATTTCAAAATTTATGATAACTCTTTTATTAAAAGTGTAATCATAGTCAATGGGGTATGTTCTTGTTTTCTTTTTAAAAGGGTTTTCGGTTATCGCTTCAATTAACATTGGGTTCAGGTAAATGACATTTTCCGAATTATCAGTTTCAAGTCTGAAATCAACAGAATAATTAAACTCATTTACAGTTTCTTCATCAACGTGTACTGAATCAATTTTGAGATTATCTGCATTCGTAAAAACAACTTCTTCAACTTCTTTGCTCATTACCGAATCTTCCTGAGACAAAATTTCTTTGTACAAATAACCCAGGTAACCATAGTTTTTAGATTGCAGATTACCAGTAATTTCACCGTCTTCATTAATAGAAACATTTACAAAATTAACTAATCTGTTATCACTATTATTTTTCAGATCTATCCATTCGATCTTATTATTTTCATTGATAACAAATCCTTTTCCGTTTATAGCCGAAGACGGCAATAAGGTGTAGGGTCTTTTTTCATTTTTGGCATCCAACAGATACACTTTATCATCAATAACTACTTTAGTAATCGTGTGATTAAATTGATTATCCAGAGGATATATCCCAATGATTTCACCATTGTTGGTAGTACTAATCGCTACCGGTTTTGCATTTATGCCTGCTTCTTTCAGCATTTGAGTTAGTATCAGGTTTATTTCGCTGCCATTACCTGTTCCTTTCTTATATATTTTATCCAGATCTTCCTCTATGTAAAACCTATGATCTTCATTCCAATCCATAACAGAACTTACGTGATCATAGATCGCAATCATTTTATCCAGCTCCGTCTCTGTCCCTTCAATTGCGTCGTTTGTTTTCTCTTTAAGTAAAGAACTTGATTTTAAACGTTTCCCATAGTTATCAGAATCGTTTATAGCTTCTAATACTGTAGCCCATGAATTCAAAACCGATTCTCTGGCACTTGTTGGAAATTTATAAGAAGCTAATTGAAACCTGATTTGAGCAAGATAATCGACTTTAGCCTTCATAAAAGGTTCTGCCTCAATAGCTGGAACATCCTTCATTATATAATGATACTTTGTTCCTGAGTATCCGAAGCCTCCTCCCCAGCTGTTATTTGCAATTTCATTATAGGGTTCTTCCTCGTTTACATAAAAAGGATGATAACCTCTGGTATACGTTAAGTAATCGAACCATTCAGGAATACTAAGTGTATATTCGCTCCAGATTACCGGATACTGTTTTTGAAAATACCAATCCGGAATATCTATGGCAGATTCTGATTTCATTTCATACCTATATTCAAGTACTGAACCTTTCCTTAAACCGGGAATAGTAAACTTTACTTCTTTCCAGGTATCTGAAATCTTATTTTCGAACCTGTCTCTTCTGCCAACCTTTGTTTTAATAACCTTACCGTTTTCATCAATATATTGTGATTCAGCTTTAATACCCTTTATCTCTTGTTCAGGAAAATCATCCCGGAAACTGATTGAAATATCACCTGCATCAAGCCCCTTATCAGTTAATATTTTAATACGAATATGCCTTTCATAATTGACTTCTAATTTTTCTGTGACATATACTTCGCCAACATCAAACAAAACTACGGCATCCGCTGTGGAATCCTTTTCGTATACCTCCATCTCAAGCATGGCTCGTGAAATATCACCAAAATCCTGTTGCTGACCTACAGCAAATATTTGAAGATATAATGAGGTGAATAGAAGCAAAGAGAAAAATTTCCCAGTCATAAAAATGTATTTTTTATTAATCTTTGGTCGAATGTAAATAATAATTTATAAACTTGTTTATCCGTTTTTTATCATAAACTTAAAGCTGTATTTCATGATGCTTTTGTTGACCAAAATTTTCAGTCAACACCAATCTAATAACTCATTATCCGCCAATTGAAAAGAGTTGAACATTCCTTTCTTTGTTTGTCCCCTTTTTGTATTCTGAATTGTTATCTGAGTAACTATCAACCAAATACGGAACCATGAAAAAACTACTACTTATTCTGGTGATGAGTGTATTTGCACTTCCTGCAATAGCTCAACTCACACAAACGGAACGGGATTTTGCGATCAGCTATTTAAAAGCTACACATAGCAATATTGTTGAAACGGTGAAAAGTCTTCCTGATGATGCTTTTAACTATAAACCAAAAGAAGGTGGTTGGTCAGTTTCAAATGCTCTGGAACATATACTACTTACCGAAACTGCATTCTTTGGAATGGCGCAAGGTACACTAGCCAATGACGAATCAATGTCTGAAAATGACCTTTCCGGTAAAGACGGTGTATTAATTGGAATGTTAGCTAACAGAGGCACCAAGGTTAAAACGGCAGCACCATTCGAACCATCCGGCAAATGGGACAGCAAAGCTAAAATGTTAGCTGAACTTGAAAAATCCAGAACTAAAATTGTTGAATTTTTAAGCTCAACAGATGCCGACCTTAGAGGTCATATTACAACGATCCCTGTTGGAGAAGTAGATGTATATCAGATCATTCTTATTATAGCGTCTCACAGCCAAAGACATACATTCCAAATGCAGGAAGTACTTGCTGAAATGAATGCGATGTAATTGATTCTTGATCAATGCCTTTAAGCTCATTGTGAAAACAATGGGCTTTTTTTATATAATTTTTGCCTTCTTTTAATGTTTTGATAATGGTTGTTTCGTATCCTTAGTAAAATTGAAATTAAATCAGGTCCATGAAAAAAATTCTAGCTTCTACCCTTGTACTCTCTTTTATTCTAACGCTAACTTTGAATCCGGCTTCCGGGATTTCATGGAATGCAACGGGACATCGTGTAATTGCAGCCATAGCCTGGGATAATCTTACTCCCACAGCTAAAGAAAATATCATGACCATTCTTAAACAAGCACCGGAAGATTCCGATCTTATGGACTTCTATGACAAAGAAAGCGAACATGCTGATAAATTTTATTTCATGAATGCCGCTTACTGGCCTGATGTAGTTCGTGACAGAGATGAGAAAGCACGTTATGATAAATACCATAAAGGTCCGTGGCATTACGTAGGCAGTTACTGGAGGCAAACAGAAAACGGTCCTGTGGATGCAGAAGGCTTTGTAGACGATGAACATATTGTGGAAAGGATTTCTTTATTCAGAGAAACTTTGAACAGCGACGAAACCTCTGCTGAAGAAAAAGCTATTCAGATAGCATGGGTACTTCACTTGGTTGGCGATATCCATATGCCTTTACACAATACTTCACGTGTTACAAAAGAAACTCCTGACGGAGATCGAGGCGGAAACAGCTTTGAATTAAGCGACAGCTGGCCATGGAATTTACATGCTTATTGGGATGGAATTATTGATGTAGCTAATCCTAAAGATGATGACGTTGAAGATTTCGATTATTATTTAAAAAATGCAGAAATGATTGAAGAAAAGCATCCTAAGTCAGAGTTTAAGGATTTGATAGATCTTCAGAATTCCCAAGTTTGGAATAAAGAAGGAAAAGAGATCACAATGAAGAATTTGTATCCGCAAGAGCTGAAACAAAATGAGCAGCCTTCTCAGGAATACAAAGAAATGGCTTACAAAATTGCCCAAAAAAGAATGGCTCTCTCCGGCTACAGAATGGCTGAATTTCTGAATGATATTTTTGGGGAGTAATTAAAATATAGATTAAAAAAAAAGCAGAGTTCATAGGTTCTACTTTTTTATTTATTGCTTATCCGTCAAAGAACTAACGCCAGGCAGGTCTTTACCCTCAAGATATTCCAAGCTTGCTCCTCCACCAGTAATTGTAATTACACAGCTTATTTTAAGAGGATATAAACCCAAAAAGGCACGTTTTCTATACCCTCAACAAATGATAGTCTAAAAAAGACTAATAAAGTTAGTATCTTACCGTCATGAAATTGAATTCCTACCTACTTTTATTTCTTTCAGTAATCCTTTTTTTAGTCGCAACCTGTGATTCCCCAGTTGCTGAAGAAGGGCCTCCGCACCCTGAATTCCCTCTTCCTATTAATGAGAAAATCAGCCTGTTACGTAACTGTTGTAATACTTCCCTACCGGAGTATGAAAATTTCCATCTGGCTGAATGGACTCCCGGGCAAGTGTATACCGCACTACAAATGCGTCGCTTAACCCTGGAACCCAGAACCTCGGTTCCTTTTGTGATTTCAGAGGAATATTTCGGTGGGGATGTGATGTACATGACTAAAAGCACCTCTGAGAATATATTATATGCAATACAAGTAACGGAGTATGGAGAATCGGTAGGGCGACTCAACATATATAATCTAGCGGCTGAGGAGTCTAAAGCTGTTCAGAACAGCAACGGGTTCCCAATATATGTCCGTCATGAGGACAAAGCATTTACCACCATTCGCGATAGCACCTATAACATTTCCTCCATTCGCATTCGAGAGCTTTCTGACAGCTCGCTGCTCAAAGTCTATTACAGTTATGGAAACGCCGATACGGGCTTAGAAGCAGGCTACTATCGTTTGCGTGAATCCGGCCCGCCCGATGAATTATTGCTTGCACATTCCAATCCGAACGGCCCTCGAGAAACGATTAACGGCTTTGATTTGTCTCCTGATGGATCGACTTTGCTTTATCCGATTCATCACGCTTTTGTCCCGGGCTTCGCTTATGGCGGTCCGCCACCGGAACTTGCGACGTTAAATTTGGAAACCGGAGCTCAAGAAATCCTTCCTGTGGATTTTAACCGCCAACAGTTTCTTTGGGCGCGCTACCATCCGAGTGGCGAAAAATTGGTAGTTAGCAACTACCCACGTAATATAGTGGGGATATCTAAAAAATCGGTAGATGTGGATTCCATGTACATCGTGGATTTGAATACCTTCGATCGTCGCCCCCTTAACACCCGCACCTGGGATCAGTACTACACAGCCGACATCTTTCCCGACTGGAGCCCTGACGGCAATTATCTGATTTATAGTAGTACGCACGTGAATCCTAACAGTACTTCCATTGGAAGATATTCGGTGTATACCATGGATATGAAGGAAGAGTAACGGTGAGTTGATTAAAGAAAAAACTTCCGTCCTAAAATAAGAATACTAACTAACCACACAGAGATGAAGAATTTTTTACAAAGACTAACAACAATGGTTTTTGGGCTTTTACTACTAGCTAGCATGCCAAACACCACAACTGCCCAGCATACTGTGGAGGTAAGTGGGGAGTTTATTTTTGACAATGGTATTCAACAATATGGAGTGTATGGCTTACGGTTGTATTAATATTTTTAGGACATTGACGATACTGTGGGACCAGAGCTACTATTTCCTACGGAGGACATTGAAGGAAAAACCTTTGATACAGTGAACGAAGATGGGTCCTTTGCCTTTGATTTTTATTATTCCGGTGATCTAAGTAAATATGATTCAGTAGTGGTGTTGTCCTCCGCCCAAAATGCCGCAGCTATAATTGAAGGTGAAGCAGGGGTTGTAGACGGGGGAAGTTGTGAGCCTGAAGATCCGAGAATGGAGTGTGCTAATAAAGTCGTGCCTAAGATCGGAGGCGGTTATAACGCCACTCCCATGGATACCATTGGTTTTTTTGCAGTTGCTACAGGCATTAAACGAGGCATTAATGGCAGTAGTTCCACCATTTCGGTAACCAATGCAAATGGAAAATTGAAAGATGAAGTGGGATTGGCGCTACGTGGAGCTATGCTGTCTCGGGAGTACCTGTTGGAGCGTTATGGCACAAGCAGCCCAAGTTACTCATTGCCACCGATTCGTATAAATTTTGATTTAGATGATCCTGGTAAAAATCCAGAAAATGATGAAGGACAATTTAGACCCCAAAGAAGCCCAGTAGACATTTCCCTTAAATCTTTAGATTTGGACTTAACTACAGTAGCCCATGAATATGGACACTATGTGAATCACCGTATGTGGAATGCCAATTCTCTCCGTTTTGCCAACTTAAGCACTGTAGAAAGTGGGTTAATCGAAGGTTGGGCTCAGTTTTACTCGTTCGCGGTTCGTAACTGGGCAAATAATATGTACGCCGAGCCTTTAGAAGACGACGATGACAATATGGAAGAAGACCCATTTAAATTTACCCCCTATGCAGGAAATCCATATATAAGTACAATTCCTGATGCACCTCGCGCAGCCAGTTATATGTGGAATGTGTATGACGGCCCGAATTCTGGAGATTTTCATGCACCCAAGTACAGCGGAAAGGATAACGATGATGTGGAAGTTGATCCAATTCGCGTGTTTACGATTATGCAAAATATTGATGCCACCGAGCAAACCTATGCAGACTTTCATGATGACTACATAAGCGGGCTTACGCTAAAACAACAAAGCTCCATCACAAGTATTAAAAACTTTACCGATGACCCAACTGGCGATGCCATGCGTCCAATAACTGCCAAAAATATGACTTCCCAGCAAAACAGCGGAACTATTGATTTTGATTGGGAGAACCAAAGTTATGGGAGCAGCGAAGATTACCGTAACGATAGCGGAGCCTATCATGAGCTGTATGTGGATAACGAAGATGGCTTGCAATCACTATCTGGTCAGATTTCTTACAACGGAACTTCAACAACTTATTCCTTTGGTAGCAGTGCCTTCTCAGGAAATTATCAGATCAGAACCTTTAACGCGGCAGGTGAAGCGCTCAATTACACTACTGTATTTTTAGGCATTAATGCGCCCACTGGGTTGGAAGTAACTAATGAAAGCGCCACCTTTGGAGGGCCTCGACTGGATTGGGACGATCATCCAGGCTCAGTGGATAACTACCTCGTATTTCGGTACCGCTCTGATCCCCCACAAGGTCAGCCTCATACCCAACAGATTGGGAGTACTACTTCTAGCCAGTTTACCGATATAAATGTAGCCATCAACGGAACTTCCGAAACGTTTGACTATCATGTAGTGGCGGAGAAAGGAGTATTTCATTCCGCCAAGTCCAACATTGTATCGGTAACAGGAGACGATGCTTCCCCGTTTAAACGAATAGCTGACGAAAAAGAAGTGTTACCAGAAGTATATGCGATGGGACAAAACTATCCGAATCCTTTTAACCCAACTACTCAACTTAGCTACGACTTACCGGAACAAGCCCAAGTAACCGTTGTGGTGTATAACATGCTTGGGAGGAAAGTACAGACATTAGTTCATGCTACTAAAACCGCTGGAAGTCATCAAATTTCCTTTGATGCTTCCCGATTATCGAACGGAGTATACATCTGTCTCTTATACACATCTCCGAGCCCACGAGACCTCTCTACATCTC
>CAJXQC010000020.1 GCA_913058495.1 uncultured Balneola sp.
CGAACGGGACAAAAGATCAAGCCGAAGTATTTAAGACGGGTTCACTGATCCTGCGTTGAATAATCCTAAAGGTCTTCGTTCATTCTAAGAAAGTTATTACACTCTTCACCGGAAAGGATTATTCCTGCTTCGCAGACGCATTCGGATCACGTTCTCATCTCCGTCTTAAATCCTAAGGGCGAGTTTTTCAGGAACGATCGCTTCTAAACTGTCACCAAATTACTTGATATTCACAGAAATGACAATCACTATTCTTCCAAAAACTCCTTATACAGCTCTACAAATTCGCTTAGCATCATAGCCGTTGCTCCCCAAAGAGGCACTTTATGCACATCCCAAAGAGGAATGCTGTAGTCCAGATCGCGTAGCTTCCAATCCTCAACTTTTGAAAACTCTCCATTAACCAATTTTGAAATTGGTACTGAGAAGATCTCATCGACCTCATTCGGGTTTGCGCAAAATTCCTGTTCTTTTTTTATGAAACCAACTACAGGAGTAACCATATTTTCTGAATGATTTATAAAAAGAGGAGTTAAACGACCAACTGCTTCTACGTTCTCCGGTTTTATACCCGTTTCTTCATGCGCTTCACGTAAAGCGGTTTCCTCTATACTTTCATCTCCCTCCTTTCCTCCGCCAGGAAAACTTATTTGACCTCCGTGCTTTATCCCGGCTGTCCTTAGAGTAAACATAATTTCGGGTTCTTCCGTCCATGTTATTACAGGAACTAAAACGCTGCTGTTTCTGAAATTATCGGAAGATGGTTTGTAGGTCATATCATTTTTACGCTCAATCTTTGGAGCCGGACGCATCAAATTCTGTGCATTTTTTCCCGGAAGTGATCCTCTCAGTCTTTGTTCTATAAAGTTCTTGAAATTTTTCATGTATAAAAATGTAACAATTTGTTCATTAAACTGTCTTTTATTTAAAGCTACAAATGCTAACTATCTGTTTCCCTTATAATTATAATGATATATTTTTGCCTTTCCACTTTTTTTAAAGTACAATGAAAGCTGTGTTAATTTGTGTAAATAAATTAGGGCATTTCACAACTTGACGGTTGTAACAATTATTAACTTAACTACAATAGAATGAAGAAATATTTATTACGAGGACTAGTATTAAGCGTGTTAGCAATAGTTGCTATTATTGGTTGTTCCGATAGTACTTCCATTGCTCCAGAAACTGAAGAAAACATAACAGAACCTTCTCCAATTCAAGGGCAATATATTGTCGTATTAAAAGGGTCAGGAAAGAACAAGCTTGTTCCTGGACAAATAAGCCAAATTGAGACAGTAAGAAATGAAATCATAGATAGAAATAGAATATCTAGTGAATTAATCAAAAATAAATTTAACCACGCATTACCTGCATTTGTAGCAGAACTAAGTGATGAGCAGCTTGAAAAGCTAAAAAAAGACAAGAATGTATCTTACATCGAGCAGGATAGAATTGTATCCTTTGCTCCTCCATGTGGAACGCCTAATGGTGGACCTTGTGATGGCGACGGAGGAGGTGGATCTGACTCACAGGAAACCCCTTATGGCATTACTCGCGTCAATGGCGGTGTAAGTTATACAGGTAGCGGAGTTGCATGGATCATTGATACGGGAATCGATTTAGATCATCCTGACCTGAATGTAGATGCCAGCCGAGGGTTTAATGCTTTTACAAAAGGCAAAGACGGCAAATCTCTTGATGATGGAAATGGACATGGATCTCACGTAGCCGGAACAGTAGCTGCAATAGATAACACAGAAGGAGTTATTGGAGTTGCGGCCGGTGCTACAGTAATCCCTGTAAAAGTTTTAGACAGCCGTGGCAGTGGTTCTTATTCAGGAGTTATTGCAGGGGTTGATCACGTAGGAGCTAATGGGTCTTCCGGTGATGTTGCGAATATGAGTCTTGGAGGTCCCGTTTCACAGGCATTGGATGATGCAGTCAAAAATGCTGCTCAATCATCAGGTGTTAAATTCGTACTAGCCGCAGGAAATGAAAGTGATGACGCTAACAATCACTCTCCTGCTCGTGCAAATGGAAATAACATTTATACTATTTCAGCAATGAATAGCAACGACTCGTGGGCTTCTTTTTCAAACTACGGTAACCCTCCTGTTGACTATGCCGCACCCGGTGTATCAATAAGATCTACCTGGAAAAATGGAAGTTATAATACTATAAGCGGAACTTCTATGGCTGCACCACACGCCGCTGGTATTTTGTTACTTGGAAATGCCAGTACAGATGGAAATGTACTCGGCGATCCTGATGGAAATGCAGATCCGATCATTGTTCATTAATTAACAACTGCAAAACTTTAAAAGCACCTTTCAAACGAAAGGTGCTTTTTTATTTATAAAAGAATTTCAACAACTAAATGCTCTTGCATTAACGGTTTTTAAAGAACGGTAACTGTCCGTACTTTCCATCTCTTGAAAATTGAACGTTCTCTAAAACAGCACATGACAAAAAAATATGATGTATATGGTATTGGCAATGCACTTGTTGATATCGATTTTGAAGTAAGCAGAGATTTCATCACTGACCATGAAATCAAAAAAGGCTTAATGACTTTAGTTGATGAAGAAACGCAAGCCCGTCTCATCAGAGCTATCAATCCTGAACAATCAAACAGGAAATCAGGTGGTTCGGCAGCTAACACGGTCATGGCTGTTTCACAGTTCGGAGGTAAAGCATTTTATTCATGTAAAGTTGCTGATGATGAATTCGGCAATTTTTATTTAGAAGATCTGGCTAACGCAGGTATCACAACCAATCTGGATGGTATGAAAAGAGAAGAGGGAATCACAGGGAAATGTCTTGTTATGATTACCGATGACGCCGACAGAACCATGAATACTTTTCTGGGAATCACAACTTCGCTCTCAACTGACGAAGTAAGCGAAGACGCTATAAAAGAATCGGAATACATTTACTTGGAAGGCTATTTGGTGGCTTCACCAACAGCATTTGAAGCCATGAAGCTCACCAAACAATTAGCCGAAAAACATGGTGTAAAAACCTCTATCACCTTATCTGATCCGTCAATTGTGGAAGGATTTAAAGGATTGTTTCATGAGGTTATTGGAAATTCTGTAGACCTCCTTTTTTGTAATGAAGAAGAAGCTCTCAAATTCACAGACAGTTCTAATATCAATGTTGCCAGAGAAGAACTGAAGAAAATCGCAAAGCGTTTTGTGATCACCCAAGGAAAGAACGGTGCTATGATCTTTGACGGTGATACTTTTATTGATATCGAACCTTATGAAGTAAATGCCGCTGATACTAACGGGGCTGGTGATATGTTTGCAGGTGCTTTTTTATACGGGATCACCAATGGACACACTTATGCAGGATCAGGTAAATTAGCTAGTTTAGCTTCTTCCAAAATCGTATCTCAATACGGACCAAGATTAGATATGAAAGCAATCAAAGAAATTCAAAATCATACATTATGAGCGGAATTGAACTATTAGGTTGGGCAGGATTTGCCATTTTGATCGGGGCGTGGATACCACAAACCTGGCAAACAATCAAAATGGGTAAAACGGATATCAGTCTCGCTTTTATACTGATGTATGTATCCTCAAGTTTACTGCTTACCGTTTACTCGATCCTGACGGAAGATCTTATATTTACCGTTCTGAATGCGATGTTGACCGTAGGAAGTGCTATCAATCTTTACTACAAGCTAAACCCCCGAAAGGAAGAGCTCTTGGATGGATAAACTGATTCTTGCTTCAAGAAATAAGAATAAGATCGAAGAGATGAAGCAATTAGTTGCTCATCTGGGAATTGATGTATTTTCTGCTCTCGACTTCCCCGATCTTGAAGAAGTAGAAGAAGATAAACCAACGCTTGAAGAAAATGCACTCAAAAAAGCACGTTATGTAAATCAACAAACCGGAATTCCCGCTCTTTCTGACGACACGGGATTAGAGGTAGAAGCATTAGACGGAGCTCCCGGAGTTTTTTCTGCAAGATATGCCGGAGAAAATGCCACTTATCAAGACAATGTACTAAAGTTATTAGGAGCCTTAAATGGAAAGGAAAACAGGGCTGCACAATTCAGAACTGTTGTCGCTTTAGTTGATGGAGAGAAAGAGTGGACTTTTGAAGGAGTCTGTAAAGGGAAAATCATCAACGAACAAATTGGTAAAAAAGGTTTCGGCTATGACCCGATTTTCATGCCTGATGATTTTGCTGAGACATTTGCTCAAATGGATCCCAATATCAAAAACCTAATAAGTCATCGTGGAAAAGCCGTTCAGAAATTTGTTGAGTTTTTGGAATGAAAGGACCATTATTTAAAAGAAGTGCTATTCTCTCAATATCTGGATAAGTTCCATATTCAATATTAACATTTACAATCTCAAACGTGATTTCACAAAAAGACCAAGACCTCGCAACACTTATTCTTGAACACAGCACTCAACTTCAGAAAGGTGAGAATGTAATGGTTCAACTCATAGGCTTAAATGGAATTGATTTATTAAGAGCTTTGGTAGAACAGATCCGTGATAAAGGTTCGCATCCTTTTGTACAGATCGAGGATACAGAAACGCAGCGTTTGTTAGTTGAGAAAGGCGATACCGACTTTTGGCAGAATCAGGCTTCTGTGGATCAACTTCCGCTAATGAAGCAGATGGATGTGTTTATTGGAATTCGTGCTTCTGAGAACATCTATGAGAACTCTCAGGCAAGTAAAGAAGCAAATAAAGCGTATTCAGAAAACTTCCTGAAGCCTGTTCATTTTGATGAAAGAGTGAACAACACCAAATGGTGTATCATGCGCTATCCGTCTCCGGCTTTTGCGATGAATGCAAAACTCCCGACCCGTGAGTTCACCAAATTCTATTATGATGCTTGTTTAGTTGATTATGCGAAGCTGAAATCAGCTATGGAGCCTTTGGAAAAAAGATTACGTGCTACTGATGAAATTCATTTGAAAGGTGAAGGAACAGATATCAAGTTTTCGGTAAAAGGACAGAATTGGGTTCCTTGCTTTGGTGCTCACAACATTCCTGATGGAGAGATCTTCACTTCACCAATCCTTGATTCTGTAAATGGTCACATTACCTATGCTCCATCGGTATATCAGGGAAAACCTTTTGAGTTTGTGAAGCTGGTTGTAGAAAACGGTGTAGTTGTGGATTTTGATTCATCCAATAATGATGCATTGAAAGATATTTTAGATACCGATGAAGGTGCTCGTCGATTTGGGGAATTCAGCTTTGGAACCAATCCTGTGATCGAAAAGCCCATGTACGATATTCTTTTTGATGAAAAGATCTATGGTTCCAATCATCTTACACTTGGTAAAGATTATGAGATCGCACCAAACGGAAATTCGAGTAATATTCACTGGGATTTGGTTTGTATCGGTGCAGATGTATTCCTGGATGGAGAACTCATTCGCAAAGGGCGTGAGTTTGTAGTGGATGATTTGAAAAGGTTGAATCCGAAAGAGTTATTGAAGTAATTTAAAATCCCACTTAAAATGTATTTCAGGTTTGGTAGTACATTAACTAAGCTTCCCCTCCCCCGGAGGGGATTGAGAGGTGGGTTTTTACGAATTAGTATTTAAATCCATGAAAAAAACCATCCTCATATATGGTCTTTCATTAGCAGTACTTGTGTTCTTGTTAGAATATTTCGAATATCGGTATTTTGTGCATGAGCTGTCTACCGAAGTTTTCGTTTTTCTGATTGCACTTATCTTTACCGGACTTGGATTGTGGGTTGGAAAAAAACTGACCAATCAAACTAAAATTGAATCTCCTCCTTTTGAGCAAAACGAAAAAGCCATCCGGTATTTAAAGATCAGTGAGCGGGAATTGGAGGTTCTGGAATTGGTTGCTCAGGGATTATCTAATAAGCAGATTTCCGATAAACTCTTTGTCTCTGTGAACACAACCAAAACCCATCTGTCTCATCTCTACGAAAAACTGGATGTAAAGCGCAGAACCCAAGCAGTAGAAAAAGCGAAGTCGCTGAAGCTTATTGAGTGATTTTAAGTTTCGGTGATTCCGAACTCGTTTCGGAATCTTTGTGAGGTTTCTAATCTTGTCTTTGCAGAGATAATAATCATAGCCACCCCATAAGATCCTGAAACAAGTTCAGGATGACAATAATTTACTCACCCATTCCTACGATTTTTTCAAAATCATACTTTCGGGTGATTCCTGATTTATGTTAATTGCTTACTCTTTTGGTGTACATTAACATCAACTAATCACATTATGAAAAAAATCATTCTTGTTTATGGTTCCATCACCGGAGCAGTCATCATTCTTAGCATGACTCTGGGAATCTATGTAGCCAAATATGGAGGCAACGCTTTCTTTTCTTCCGAAGCCCTTGGCTACTCCATCATGCTTATCGGTTTTTCGATGATCTTTGTCGCGACCAAGAAATACAGAGACGAAGATCTGGGTGGCATTATAAAATTCGGTACCGCTTTAAAGATAGGTCTGGGAATTTCATTGATGGCAGGTATCGTGTATGTCATTGTTTGGGAAATCAATCTTTATCTGACTGATTATGAGTTCATTAGTGAATACACCAATTCTATTATTAACAGTACCAGAGAGTCAGGAGCTTCGGCTGAAGAGCTGGAAGCTACTATTGAACAAATGGAAGAAATGAAACAGAAATACGATAATCCTTGGTACAGGCTTCCTCTCACATTTACTGAAATTTTTCCAGTGGGATTACTTTTATCCTTGATAAGTGCGGCACTTTTCAGAAATCAAAATTTCCTCTCTTCCCAAAAAGAAGAAACAACAGCTTAAAAATATTTTATCATGCAAAGCAACGCATCCACACCAAACGAATACATCGCAGAGCTTCCCGAAGAACGAGTTTCAGCAATGAAAAAACTCAGAAAAACAATAAATGATAATCTTCCTGAAGGCTTTAAGGAAACCATGAGTTACGGAATGATCGGTTATGTAGTTCCACATTCCATTTATCCCGACGGTTATCATTGTTCACCTGAATTACCACTTCCATTTTTAAGTATTGCTTCGCAAAAGAACTTTGTCGGGCTATATCATATGGGTATTTATTCCGATGAAAAACTACTGAATTGGTTTACTTCAGAATATCCCAATCATGTAAAAACGAAACTTGATATGGGAAAGAGCTGTATCCGTTTCAAAAAACCGGATCAAATACCTTTTGAATTAATTGGAGAGTTGGTTCAAAAGATGTCGGTTCAGGACTGGATCGATAAATATGAATCTGCTATAAAAAAATAACCTATTTCAATTCTATTATGAGTACAGAATCAGTAAACCCAAACAACCACTCTCTTTCTCTTGCAGTGAAAGACATTCATGCCTCAAAAGTGTTTTACGAAAAGCTCGGATTTACTCCTGTTGAGGGAACCGGACCGATCGAACATAATTGGATCATTATGGAAAACGGACATTCTAAAATTGGTCTGTTTCAGGGAATGTTTGATGAAAATATTATCACCTTTAACCCAACGGATGCTCGATCTGAGTACAAGAAACTTAAAAGTGATGACCAAGTTAAATTTCTAATGGAATCGGAATCTATCAAAGAAGAAAAAGGACCGTGTCATTTTTGTATTGAAGATCCGGATGGAAACCAGATATTGTTTGATCAGCATAATGACTAACCAACATCCAACATCCAACATCCAACATCCAACATCCAAAAATGAATATTTAACTTAGGCTTATATGAAAAAAAGAGTGACAGGTATTGGTGGAGTGTTCTTAAAGGCAGAAGATCCGAAAGCAACGAATGAATGGTATGATAAGCATCTTGGTATCAAATCGGGACAATGGGGTGGAACGTTCATTTGGCGACACGCTGAAGACAAAGAAAAAATGGGCTACACCGCCTGGAGTATTTTCAAAAATGATACTACCTACACTAATCCGAGTAAGAAAGATGCAATGATCAACTACCGGGTGGATGATCTGGAAACACTTCTCAAAATTCTAAAAGAAGAAGGAGTGGAAATAGTAGGAGAAATGCAGGTCGAAGAATATGGAAAGTTCGGCTGGGTCATGGATCCGAATGGGTACAAGATCGAACTCTGGGAACCCTTCGACGGACCGTATGAAGAAATGCTGAATGAAGATGATGTGAATAGGATGAGCTGAGATAGATTTAAGAAGCAAGACATAAGATGTAAGAATCGTCTTCCCTCTTACATCTTATGTCTTATATCTCACTACTATTTTCAAAAATATTTAAACACAGGATAGATCACTTTCTTCTCGTTTACTCCATTCTTCTCGAAATACTCATCAAAGAAATTCCACGTAACCAGTCCATCATCGGATTGTGGCTCCAGCATATAAAAGATCAGATTGGTGAGAGGCTGAGCCATATCCACTAAAAAATCTCCTTCATTGGCCATTTTAGTAGATTCTTTAAATTCGCCTTCAACTCTCGCCATATTGTGACCTTCAAACTGTCGCTGCGACTTTTCGAATTTTGAGATCTCAAAAACTTCTCCTTCGTATTCTTTTTGATTTTCGATCTCTGAGACGATCACCCCCTGCTTTTTCAAATGATCTGCAATTGCTTTCATTTCTTTTGGGATGATATACCCTCTTGGAATCGTACTTTCTACTGTTGCTTCAAACTTGCTGTAATTCTGCACATCAGGAACTTCAATGATCTCCCCTGACCTGATGTAGCTTGTATCACCTTCAGTTGTTACATATGGAATGTAGTTATAAGTTCGGAGCGTAAAAGTATCTTCAAGAGGAACCATTTGGAATCGAACGCCCTTCTTTTTCTTACCTGCATTATCCAGAATATTTTGAATAGCAGACTTAGTTGCATTTTCATTGATCTGAGCTATTCGCTTTCCATTCTCATTGGTGTACTCTAGAATTTCCGTCACAAAAGCTTTGGTTGAGTTCATTCTTTGGTACAATCGCTCATGAGCAAATGCTTCACTTAGAATCCCGATCTTATTTCGTAATCCCATTTGATTGACCAAATATCTCGGATGATGATTGTACGTGTATAAAGCTTTTGGTGGCCATCCTTGTCTCAAGCTGTAACCACCGTATGGACCCAAATATACGCCATACTCTTCTTTAACCTTTTGTATAACCTCAGGTAGCATCTCGTTCCAGGTAAGCTCATACGGAGCTTTTTCTCCTGCAGAGTGATAACTCGGAGCCCAAGTCAACGAATATCCATGCCATGTACCATTGGTAGTATGAAGGTCCACGAATATTTCGGGATCCCATTTCAAAATTACATTCTGGATCATGGCGTTGGTTTCCAGTGCTTCCATTTTCATTCCGTCTCTGTTCAGATCCCAACCCTGACTGTTTGCACGAATTCCTGTTTTCTGCGGACTTCCTTCCTGTGATCTTCGCACCTGCACATCCATCTTGTCGTTGGAATCTGTATTGTAGATTGGGGCAAAAATAATGATCTGATTTTTTAGTAAATGCTTTTTATCACCAAGAAGAATTTCTCTCATCAGGATCTGAAGAATTTCTTTTCCTTCCACTTCTCCTGAATGGATATTTCCCTGTATGTACATTACCGGCTTTCCCGATTGCTCCGCTTCTTCAGGAGAACTCACTTTGGGATCGGCCATCACAATCACCGGGATATCCTTTCCTTCTAGACTTTCCCCCATGTATTCCAGATGCATCAGATCTGTTTTAGGCTGAAGTGCTTTGATGAAGTTCATCACATCCGTATAGGTAGATGTTTCCTGATAATTGGTTTTCTCAGGAGTTGTTATCAATTCAGCGGGCCATTGAGCATACACAGAAGTTGATAAGATTGATAAGAGAGTAAATAGTAAAAGCTTTTTCATAACAAGTTTTTTTGTGCGGTTGATAATACCAAATTGAATTGACTTCTCATTAGTGCATTTCGAATTTTTACTTCCATTTAGAAATTTATCTGATCTATTTAAACACTCTAATTTACGAGCGATAGCGAAGTAATCCCCCCGATTGATTCCCTCCTTTCAAAAAGAGATGAATTTCTAAATATATTCGCAGCTTAATCAACGAGTCCTTTTCCTTGGTTAAGGAGAAGACAGAGGAGGTCAAAATATTACAATTTAAACCGACAAGGAGACTGCTTCGTCACTTGCGTTCCTCGCAGATGGATATACATCAGCAGATGAAACCATCATGAAAATTATCCGTGCTATTATAGTCACTGTTATTTAAATGGGGAGATCATGAAAAACTCAAAAGCCTTCTTTTTTGCCGGATCAGTTCTGCTGTTCTTTTGGATCATCGGTGGATTTAGCCCTTACATAGGTTGGGAAGCCAGACTCTTTAAGATACTGTTAACAGCTATTCTTGGTTTTGTAGCCTGGAAACTCAAAAATTCTGAAAATCCGAAATACAAAAAAAGCGCTTTAATTATCGTCTTGTTACTGGCAACTGCTACTGCTTACGCTGAGCCGTATGTAAGTCATGCCGTGTTCGGTCATCACCACCATCATTTCTTTTGTGGGAAGTAATTGATTAAACAGAATTATAGATTTTGGAATAATTTCAAGCCATGAGGGGGATGAAAGTCCAAACAGTTCTTTGGGCTTTCCGAGGGGTGTTGATGAAGCTTACTTGCTTGTAAACTTCACCAACACCCTCTGCTTTTTCGGCAAGCCGAAAACCGAACCTCCCTCGAGGGAGGATTTACTTGACCCAGAAAGTGCTAGTTAACTTTTATGCCATCAAAAAATTCTCTAGTCAAAAAGTCTTTGCGGAAATCAATTATTAGTTCTTTGATTTCAATTTTTTCATAGCTGATTCCTTCCACCCATTTTAAAGACTCTAAACTGTCAATTGTTGAGTACCATTTATATGGAGAGCCAATGACCATGCCGCCATTATCAAATTCTGTATAAAAAGCTTTAATTTTGCCTTCAATTTCTCTCAAACGTATTGTTGTATCATCATAACCAATTATAATATCACCTCTATCTTCTTCTTGTAATATTCCAGGGTGAACTAAACATTCGTTTTCTCTGCCAATCGAATACTGATCAAAGC
Organism: uncultured Balneola sp.; assembly: GCA_913058495.1. Lineage (GTDB taxonomy): Bacteria > Bacteroidota > Rhodothermia > Balneolales > Balneolaceae > Balneola. Next base: position 11,028 of record CAJXQC010000020.1, read on the forward strand.
CCTCTCTTACAAATAATTCATAGCAAAGATCATATTCTTCGAATCCTAATAGTATTGGTTCAATCGTAAACCAACTATCCGGGACTCTCTCGAACTGTGCATTATTCTTTGAACAAGACGTTAAAACTACTAATAATGAGATATTTAGAAATGTACTTATTAGTAGTCTCATGTCTTAAATCTTACGTCTTAAACCTACCTAACTATCGTCTCAGTCCTCTTCGGTCCTGTAGAAATGATCGTAAACTTCACTCCCAGATAGTTTTCGATATAATCGATGTAGGATCTTGCAGCATCAGGAAGTTCATCCCATTTGGTCATTCCGGAAATGTCTTTATCCCAGCCCGGCATGGAAGTATAAACCGGTTCTACATTTTCGATCTCATCTAAGCACAGCGGGAATACTTTGGTTTCCTCTCCGCCAATGATCTTGTATCCGGTACACACTTTGATCTCATCAAAGCCGTCCATTACATCCATCTTGGTAAGCGTAAGTTCGTTGATACCGTTAATTCTGCATGCATATTTCAAAGCAACCAGATCTAACCATCCACAGCGTCTTGGTCGGCCGGTAGTAGCGCCGAATTCATGACCTTTTTTGCGAAGTTCTTCTCCCGTTTCTCCCAAAAGTTCAGTTGGGAAAGGTCCGTTTCCAACTCGTGTGCAATAGGCTTTGGTTATGCCCATCACATGAGTGAGCGCCGTTGGTGGAACTCCTGACCCTGTACAAGCACCGCCTGATGTTGGTGATGAAGAAGTTACATACGGATAGGTTCCGTGGTCAACATCCAGTAAACAACCCTGAGCTCCTTCAAGCAAAATAGACTTGTTACTTTCTAAACCTTCGTGCAATAAATTGGTAGTATTACAGATATACGGAGACAAAATATTGATGGAGTCTTCCAACTCATTCATCAAATCATCAACAGATAGTGTTGGCTCCTGATATAGATTCTCCAGCGCAAAGTTTATATCTCTGATGTTCTGCTCAATTTTCTTTTTCAATACTTCTTTATCCAAAAGATCTACCATTCGGATTCCAACTCGCGAAACTTTGCTTACATAAGCCGGACCTATTCCACGTCCAGTTGTTCCGATAGCATCTCCGCCACGTCGTTTTTCTTTGAGTTGATCGAGAAGTTTATGGTAGGGCAGAATTACGTGCGCTGTTTGGCTGATGAAGAAACGTCCTTCTAAACTGAATCCCATTTCCTGCACATCTTTGATCTCTTTAACCAAAGCAATAGGGTCAATAACAACACCATTTCCGATCACACAATCACCGGAACCGTTAAAGATTCCGGAAGGGATCAAATGCAATACAAATGTTTTGTCATCAAATTTAAGCGTATGACCTGCATTTGCTCCGCCCTGATAGCGAACAATAAAATCCGCTTTATCGCTTAACAGATCTACGATCTTTCCTTTTCCTTCATCGCCCCACTGGGCACCAATTACTACTCTTACTGACATATCTTTTTTAAAAAACTATTAACAATAAAAAAGGGGTGTAGTTATCTACACCCCTTTCAGGTTCTATTTAGAAAACACTTTTCAACCTTCGTTGAATGATTCGGCTGCTTCTTCTACTGATTTGTAGTGCTTGAAAACTGTGATCAATTTTGTAACGATCAACAAACTCTCAATCTTATCAGTAGCATTAGCGATCCTAAGATCACCGCCGGCTTTGCGCATAGTTGTAAGCGCGCCGATCAACATTCCAAGTCCGGATGAATTCATGAACTTTACTTTCCCCAGATCAACTACAATGTTGGTTTTTCCGGCATCAATTAGCTCATGAAGTTTTTCGTTCAGGCTAACCGCATCGGGTCCACCCATTACGTTACCTTTAAATTCGATAACCACGCTACTGTAGCGTTCTGATGTATTAAAGCTCATAATCCTATTTTTTAAAACTTATTATTTATTGGTTTTGGAGTCTAATTCTACTACCAAAGAGCTGGCAACAAATAAAGAACTATACGTACCAAGTACAATACCAATTAACAGTGCAAAAGAAAAACCTTTTAACACTTCGCCGCCAAAAATAAACAGCACAGCAACCACAAACAAGGTGGTAACCGAAGTGATAATAGTTCTACTTAGCGTATCATTCAAGCTTTTATTTACCATTGGAATAAATTCCATGCCTTTATGCACGATACTGTTCTCACGAATACGGTCAAAAACTACCACCGTATCGTTCAAAGAATAACCTACAATAGTTAAGAATGCTGCAATAATATTCTGATCGATCAGCAAGCTGAAGTTCACCACATCACTTAACAATGTGAATGCACCAAGCGTTATGATCACATCATGGAATAATGCTGCAACCGCTCCGGCCGAGAATGTCCACTTACGGAATCTGATCAGAATGTACACAAAGATTATTATCATAGAGTAGATCACTGCTTGTAAACCACCTGATTTAAGATCCTCTGCAATTCTTGGTCCTACACTGTCAGTTTTTTCCGTTATTGCGTCGTTATCAGGGTAAAGCTGAGACATGGTAGAGCGAACTACGGTCTCTATCTCTTCGATTGTGTTTGTGTTATCTGTTCTGATCAACACTTCAGATTCAGAACCGAAAAGCTTCACTTCCGGAGTAGAACCCAACGGATCAGTTAAACTTGATCTGATCTCAGTTACATCTACAGCACTTTCAAACTTCAAGACTATTTCTTTACCGCCTTTAAAGTCAATTCCGTACTGTAATCCTTTCGTTACAATAGCCCCGATGGAAATCGCAAGCAATATCCCGGAGATCACGTAAGCTATCTTTCGTTTACTAACGAAGTCAAAATTTGGTGTTTCAAACCATCTCATAATTATATCCTTTTTACTCTTTTAAATTTCTTTGTTGATTAACCGAAGTTTACTGCGTCTGATTTAGCGCGAGTCAAATAGTCTACCACTACACGTGTGATAATAATTGCACTAAATAATGAACAACAGATACCTGCAAGCAGTGTTACAGCGAATCCTTTGATCGGACCAACTCCGAAACTCAAAAGAACCAAGGCTACAAAACCCGTAGTTATGTTGGCATCAAAAATTGCGCTCATCGCGTTTGAGTAACCTGCTGAAATTGCAGCTTTGATGGTTTTTCCTGTGCGTTGCTCTTCACGAATACGATCAAAGATCAGCACGTTTGCATCTACCGCCATACCAATGGTCAGAACGATACCTGCCATTCCCGGAAGTGTTAACGTGGCTTTGAAGCCGGCTAAAATCCCCAAGATGAATACGATATTCAGCAATAATGCCAAATCAGCAACTGCACCACCTGTTCGATAATACACGATCATAAAAATTGCCACGATCGACAAACCAATTAATACAGAGTTTAAACTCGCATCAATAGAAGCCTGACCAAGTGAAGCACCGACAGTACGCTCTTCAACAATCTCCAAAGGAGCAGGAAGTGCACCTGAAAGCAGAATGTTAACTAAGTCATCCGCTTCGCCTACATTTTCAACGCCGGTAATGGATGAACGACCGTTACTTATCTTCGAAATCACATTTGGATAGGTATATATAAAGCCGTCCAGTACAATTGCCACAGGTTTACCAATATTGGCTCCTGTAATTCTTGCCCAGTCTCTGGCTCCTTCCGCATTCATTGTCATTGAAACTTCCGGAACGTTGGTCGCCGGGTCAAACTGTACGCTTGCTTCTTCAATAACATCTCCTGTCATTTCAATATCTGTTTTTACTCCATAAAGAGAAAAAACTTCTGCTCCACCCTGTGTGTATGGCTGTGTATTTGCACTCCACATAATGGTAGTATTTCTTGGAAGCATACGATCTACTTCAGGGTCGTTTAGTAATGCATTTACTTCTGCGGTGTCTTGTTCTTCAGCATATCCGAGAACATATGGACTTCCCTGGCTTGGAATAAGAACTTCCAGCAAAGCATTTGGCTGAATAGTATCCAAAGAATCTCCCTCATCACCGGCAGCTTTCTGATCGAAATAATCATACACCTGATTGATGAAAGAGCTGAAGTCGTTTGCATTGGCTGCCAATCTGAATTCCAGACGAGCGGTTCCCTTCAGAAGGTTACGAACTCGCTCTTTATCATCCACACCCGGAAGCTCAACTACGATTCTATCTGTTCCCTGCTTTACGATAGATGGCTCAGTTACACCAAATCTATCCACACGTGTACGGATAATTTCAATAGCTCTATCGAGTGCTTCTGTTCTTTGTGCTTTAAGAAATGTTACGATCTCATCGTTAGATGAACGTCGGGTTATTTCCGCAGCGTCGTTTCTGAAATAACGGCTTAAGCGAGCACCTTCGTTCTCTGTGGAGAAAGCAGCTGCCATTTCATCGATAAAATCTGAGTCATTGGCCAAGGCTGTTGTTCTGGCATCCGCTACGATTTGTTCAAGAGCATCGTCTTTATTTTCGCCGGCCAATTCAAGTATTAGCTGAGGTGTTCCTACTTCAAGCATAACGTACATTCCACCTTGCAGATCAAGACCAAGGTTTAATGTTCGTTCTTTAATGCTTGCTAATTTTTCTCTGTTCTCATCTACATATTGAGCACTGTCAGATGGAGAAAGTTCACTTATTTGTTTCTGTTCCAGATTATACTGGAGGGTTGGAAATAGGTACCATAAAGTCAAAGCCAAAAAGGCGAATATGAGACCGATTTTAAATCCGTTTCCTTGCATAAGATTAGATTTTAGATTGTTTGTAATTAGATATTAGATTTAAGACATAAGAATTGAGATAAATCATCTACTCATAGTCTAAATAGAACTCAAAATTTGAACTCTGTAATTTGTTTTTTTGAATGTTGGAATTGGGTATTGGATATTTACCCGAAGGGTACTAAGGTGCGTTTATCGCTACCCCTGATTCAAATGGGATCGAAGATGTGTTTTGTGAAAATATATTCCATCCGGCTTCAATGTTAACCAGATTGTTCATACAGGATTCTGAAACAGAATTTGAAGTCTTTTTCAGAGAGGCGACTTCTTTTTGAGAAACAGCATTTGGTTTAACGTTCTCAACTACAACCGCTTTGCCCATACCATTGGAAGAACTCTGATAAGCATTCCACTCATCAATGATCACTTCTAAAACATTCGAATCATCTGATTTACCAAATGGCAGTTCAAAATCTTCACTGTTTTTTGATACGATCTCTGAAGCTTTCCTTATTACTGAATCCAGTTCGTCTGCGTCATCAGCTAAATTTGAAATAAGCTTTCTGATCTCGGCATTCTCTTCCGATTTTACTTTGGCATCTAACCAGGAAGTAAATTCTGAATGAGTTTTACTTTCCTGAATAGGAGCAACAAAATGAAGCGCAAATCCAAGTAGTATTACTACCAGACTGTATGTTTTAGTGATATGTGTTCTGAAAATTTTCACAGTGTTTAATATAGCTAAGAATCAGACTTTATATCAATAAAGATTTAAGCTTCAACATGCTTAATACTCAACCTCTCAAATTCTTGCTTCAAAAACCGTCCGGTATGTGATTTTTCAACTTTAGCTATTTTATCCGGAGTTCCTTCCGCGATAATTTCTCCACCGCTTTTCCCGCCTTCAGGACCAAGATCAATGATCCAATCTGCGGCTTTTATAAGATCAAGATTATGCTCGATCACCATTACAGTATTTCCTTTATCAACCAGTTTTTGAATTACATCAACCAACATTCTTACATCCTGAAAGTGTAATCCTGTAGTTGGCTCATCCATCACATAAAGTGTATCTCCGGTACCAATCTTGGAAAGTTCTCTGGCTAACTTGATTCGCTGTGCTTCTCCACCGGAAAGTGTAGTACTTGATTGACCGAGTGTTAAATAACCCAATCCCACTGAAGTGAGCGTTTTCAGAATTCTGCTGATCGCCGGTTGTGCATCAAAAAATTCAGCCGACTCAGAAATTGGCATCTTCAACACATCAGAAATACTTTTTCCTTTATAGAAGATCTCCAGCGTTTCCCGGTTATAGCGCTTTCCATTACATGTTTCACAAGTCACATATACGTCGGGAAGGAAATTCATTTCGATTTTACGAACTCCATCTCCCTGACAAGTTTCACATCTTCCGCCTTTCACATTAAATGAAAATCTTCCCTGATCGTATCCCCTGATCTTAGATTCGGGAAGTTCGGCGTACAATCTTCTGATATGATCGAACACTTTGGTATATGTTCCCGGATTTGATCTTGGAGTTCTGCCGATCGGACTTTGATCTATAGAAATGATCTTGTCAATGTTATCCAAGCCATCCACCGTATCATAAGGAAGGGGAACACTTTTGGATTTATAGAAATGATTGGAAAGAATCGGAACAAGCGTTTGATTGATCAATGAACTCTTTCCACTTCCACTTACTCCGGTTACCGAAATAAATTTCCCAAGAGGCACCTTCAAATCAACATTCTGCAGATTGTGTCCCCGGGCATTTTTAATGGTGATCTTTTTCTTATTTCCTTTTCGATACTTTTCCGGAATATCGATGATCTCTTCATCACGAAGAAACTTCGCCGTCATTGAATCTTTAGCCAATTCATCCGGCGTTCCTGCTGAAACAATATGCCCACCATTAACTCCAGCTCCCGGTCCCATATCAACTACAAAGTCTGCATGTTCAATCGTTTCACGATCATGTTCCACAACTAAAACACTGTTTCCAAGATCACGGAGCATTTCCAAAGATTTGATCAGCTTGATATTATCTCTCTGGTGTAAACCAATACTCGGCTCATCCAAAATATAGAGAACACCTACAAGCTGCGTTCCAATCTGTGTTGCCAACCGGATACGTTGTGCTTCACCACCACTCAACGTTTGTGCTTCCCTATCCAGATTCAGATAATCCAATCCCACATTGAGCAGAAAATCCAGTCGGTCTCTGATCTCTTTCAATACCTGACTTCCAATTAACTGCTGACGCTCGCTAAGTTTGATTCCATAAAGCGTATCACGTATTCCGTCAATATCCATTTGTACCAGATCGTGAATATTATATCCATCGATCTTGTAGGAAAGAGCTTCCTGGTTTAATCGTCCGCCCCCACATTTTGGACAGGTGACCTTACTCATGTATGCTTTAGCTTTGTCTCTTTGTTTTGGAGACTTGCTGTTTTCATACTGATCAATGATCATCTTTCGCAACCCTTCAAACTTATGCTTATAGGTTACATTGCTGTCTTTGAATTCATAGCTGACTGAATATTTATGGTCTCCACCCCCATTCATCAACAAGTCAAGATCTTCTTTGGAGTACTTTTTGAAAGGTGTTTCGAAATCTTTGTTGATGCTTTCCAGAACAGCTTTCAATTGTTTGAACACAAACACATCTCTGGGCGCTCCTAAATATCTGAGGCCACCATCTTCAATCGACTGCTCGTTATTCGGAACCAAAAGCTCCCAACTAACATCATAAGTACTTCCTAAACCATCACAAGTTTGACAAGCGCCATACGGTGAATTGAATGAAAAAAGATTTGGGGCAGGATCCTCATATGCGATTCCACTTTCTGCATCGAACAGCTTCTGAGAAAATAACCGATCTTCAAACTCATCTCCCTTTTTTGTAGCAAGAATTACATTTCCGTCAGCCATTTCCAGAGCCAATCGAATGCTCTCCGAAATTCTCTTTTCACTTTTAGGGCTGATCACAAACCGATCGACAACCACTTCTATATTGTGAGTTTTGTATCGATCCAGCTTGAGGCCTTCCTCCAACTCAACCAACTCGCCATCAACACGTGCAGTTAAAAACCCTTGCTTGATCGTCTGCTCAAACAACTCTCTGTAATGACCTTTTCGTCCACGTACCACAGGAGCTAAACAATAAACCTTGCTTCCTTCAGGCATATCCATCACTGATGCTACAACCTGATCGGCAGATTGCTTTTCCATCTTATTTCCGGAAACATAAGAATATGGAATTCCAACTCGGGCGTAAAGCAATCGGAGAAAGTCGTAGATCTCTGTAACCGTACCTACTGTTGAGCGTGGATTTCGATTGGTGGTTTTCTGGTCGATGGAAATTACCGGAGAAAGTCCGTCTATAAAATCTACTTCCGGACGCTCCATCATTCCTAAAAACTGGCGGGCGTAAGCAGAAAGTGATTCCAGAAATCTGCGCTGACCTTCAGCATAAATAGTGTCAAAGGCCAGGGAAGATTTTCCTGAGCCCGACAAACCCGTAATCACCACAAACTGATCCCGGGGAATGTCTATATCAAAATTTTTAAGATTGTGCTCGCGCGCGCCTCTGACTATAATATTCTGCTGCAATGAACTCTACTTTTTAGGGTTTAAGCCAACTTGAAGTATACGAAACAGATTGCAGAGAACCTTCATTCAATTTTGAGAAGGTTAGTTTACACTTTCGAATTTCTGTCCCAAAGTTCTGTATTCACGCACAAACATTCTGTTTGGTACAAACCCTTCTTCATCTTCTGAATATTCAGGTTTTATCCTCTTCAAATTATACATTGGGACAGTGCCCATATTTTTGACTTCAATATTTCCTCGGTTTTCACAGACAAAATATTCTTTCACTTCATTATAGGTGCTTTCAGAAATATTGATGTAATCCTGATCTGCACTTTGTTCCATACGCGAGGCAAGATTAACTGCATCTCCCCAAATATCGTATGCGAAACGCTTTTTACCAATTACCCCCACTACAGCTGATCCTGTGTGAATTCCAATTCTTAAAGGAAATACCGGAATGGACTCATCTTTCTTGGCATGGAATTGACTCATGAATTTTTTCATTTTCAATGCCGTTAGCACAGTATCAATAGCATGAGTATTGTTAACTTCAGGAAGACCGCCAACAGCCATATAACTGTCGCCAATGGTTTTGATCTTTATGAGATTATTCTCTTCTGCTAACTCATCGTATTTATCAAAATAAAAAGAGAGGCTTTGGATCAATTCTTCAGGGCTTAAGGTTGGAACAACTTTACTGAATCCATCAAAATCAGTAAACATGATAGTAACATTTTTAAAACGCTCTGGGGTAACTGTTCCGTAAGCCAATAAACTTTCAGCTATTTTATCCGGAAAAATATTTTGTAAGAGGTCAAGGTGCTCATTTTTAGACAGCTCTAATTCCTGATTTATTGCCTTTAGCTTTTGTTTTATCGTTTCAAGTTCCACATTCTGGGCAAGCGTATTTTTGTACGTAGAAACCAATAAATTAATTAAGTGTTCTACATCCGCTTTTATTTCATATTCTTTGCCTTCTACTTCAACTTTAACATGTTCCCTTTCACTGATCTTTGAGGGCGGCTGTTTTAACAGATCATCAACTTTTTTAAACAGTGTGTAATCATCATATGGCTTCGTAAGGTAGTTATCTGCTCCTGCCGAGATGCCTTTCATCAAAGAATCTGTTGTCACTAGCGAAGTAACCAGAATTACAGGGATATGGTTATACCTTTCATTTTCCTTTATACCTGTACATAATTGATAGCCATTCTTAACCGGCATCTCAACATCTGTAATAACCAGATCCGGACTCTCTTTCTCTACAAGCTCAAATGCATCTTCACCGTTTTGTGCTGTCAGCACTTCAAAGCCTCTGTGAATAAGCTTGTGTTTTATTAATGTAACCAGTGCAGGATGATCATCTACAACAAGTATTCTATATTTTGTTTCTATCATTAGGTAACAACCCTTATTGAACTAATTTTTTAGAATATATAGATATTTTTTTTTCGTTTGCGTTAGGGATTATTTAGAAAGCATTAGCTTAAAATTTCTTATACCTTTGATGTATAATAATTATTTCATGGAAAAGACAATCAAAAACACTTGGTCTCCAACCTCCTGGAAGGAGAAAACAGTAAAACAATTACCAACCTACAGCAATTCTGAGCTTCTGGAAGAGAATTATTCTCAACTAAAAGGACTTCCACCATTGGTCACATCCTGGGAGATCGAAGCACTTAAAGCCAAACTTGCAGAAGTATCTGCAGGAAAAAGCTTTTTACTTCAGGGTGGCGACTGTGCTGAAAGTTTCGATCTGGTAACTTCGCCTAAGATCGTAAATATGCTGAAGGTAATGCTGCAAATGAGCTTCATCCTGATCCATGAAATGGGTGTTCCGGTTCACCGGGTTGGAAGAATAGCCGGACAGTATGCTAAACCAAGATCAAATGATTTTGAGAATGTAAACGGAAAAGAAATTCACAGCTACCGTGGTGACCTTATCAATCGTTTTGAAGCTACTGAAGAAGCTCGCATGCCGGATTCTAACCGATTGATAGAAGGATATCATAAAGCAGGTTTAACTCTCAATTTTCTACGCGCTCTCGCTGATGAGGGCTTTGCTGATCTGCGTCATCCCGAACAATGGGAAATGGATTTCATGCTCAATAATGAGTATTACAAAGAATATGAAGCCATGGTTGATTCCATTACCAAAGCCGTGCGTTTTATGGAGTCTATTTCACCAACCAGAGTGAATAATCTTCAAAAAGCTGATTTTTATACTTCTCATGAAGCTCTGAATTTGTATTACGATGCGGCTCAAACCCGACAAGTACCTCGTAAAACCGGATTTTTTAATCTTAGTGCCCACATGGTTTGGTTAGGAAATCGTACTCGTGATCTGGATGGAGCACATGTGGAATATTTCCGTGGAATTCAGAATCCGATTGGCGTAAAAGTTGGACCTCCTTTCACTGTTGACGAAACATTACGATTGATCGAGACTTTAAATCCTACTCATGAAGCCGGGAAAATCGTGCTCATTGGGCGTTTTGGAAAGGACAAAATTGAAGATCAATTGCCCCCTTTGATCAGAGCTATCCGAAAAGAAGGATTTCCTGTAGTATGGAGTTCAGATCCTATGCATGGAAATACGTTCTCAACAGAAGATGCTGTCAAAACAAGAAACTTTGATCATATACTGGAAGAGATCAAATCTTCGTTTGCGATCCATCGTGCCGAAGGCAGTTACTTAGGTGGCGTTCACCTCGAAATGACCGGCGACAATGTCACTGAATGCGTGGGTGGAGCTGAAGGGTTGAACGAATCGGGCTTAGGTCATAATTACGAAACGTTCTGTGATCCAAGACTGAATTATCAGCAAAGCTTAGAATTAGCATTTCTGATTGCCAAAGAGTGGAAACAAAGCTATTTGTAGAATTAAAGATGAAAAATTGAGAATTTCCTTTTGTCATATCGAGCAGAGCGAGATATCTAAAAATTGCTAACAACAAGATACTTAGATTTCTCATATTCATTCGAAATGACAGAGAACCATTTTCATCTTTAATCTTACATTTTTAATTCCTAAAGCGATATCTCCTTGACCGAACCAAGCAGTTTGCCCAGAAATTTATTTCCGTACACTCTTTCTACGTGTTGAAGATCGGCGATGATCACCAGCAATTCTTTACTTCTGGAAAAAGCCACATTCAGTAATCTTGGAACGCTCAATCCGTTTTTGGTTTCGTCAAAAGGACGAACAGAATAATGACGTAAAGCTCCGTTCTGAAGTTCACCGCTCATTACGGTATCAAAAATAATTACCTCTTTTTCTCTCCCTTGGAATGTGTGAATGGTTCCAACTTCCACATAACGATAACCTTCCTCTCTCAAATGATTACGAACGGTATATACACTACTTCGGAATGGAACGATCACACCGATGCTGTCATCTGCATATTTCAGAGAAAGTTTTTTAACGCTTTGCTCGATGAGCTTTAAATGAACTTCATTGGAAGGATTAAAACTTCTCCCGCCTTTTTCCTGCTCGATATAGGGACCGTACTTTGAGGAATCTACCAGGGCCACCGAATTTTTGTTGGTACCCCGTTCCAGAATTTTTTCTCCGGATTTCAGTCTTCCATCATAAAAGACCGAACTGATCACTCCGGCCAGATCGGATCTTAAACGATATTGAGTATCAAAGAAACAAGTAAAATCAGGATTTTCATCATGCCACAGGAACAGGTCTTCCGTGGTTTCGGCGCCGGAAACAAAAGTGAAAATATCTTGCTCTAAAAAAGCTCTGGACTCCGGATCATTAGTAATTGCGATTGGCGGAAGCTGCATCGGGTCACCGGCGATAACCAGATGTTCCTTACTCTTCGCTGCCATCAATAATAAATAAGGAACGCCTGCCATGGAAGCTTCATCAACTACTACGGCATCATAACTGAGATTCCAGAAAAGCTCTGAAGTACACACTTTCGCCATTGTTGTGGCAACTAATTGCTTTTTCTTCAGCTCATAACGCTCATTCAAGTTCAGCAGTTTATCGATCTTTTCTTCCATTGCATCAATACCGCCTTCACGATCTACTTTCTCGCCGAGAAGCTGGCATTCCAAGTCCATTTTTTGAGGAACCTCTTCATCTTCCAACATCATTTTGTCGATCTGAGCCTGAAGCTTTTTGTAATTCTCTAATGATGTACTCAACTGCACGGCGTCTGCTTTTCTTCCGTCCAGTTTTATCTTTACCTGATTTTCGAATAAGATGCTTTCCAACCGATCATCCTGAAGAGCCGCTTCTCCAAATCTGGTTGTTTGCTGAAGATCGAACATCGGCTCGATCTCATACAATGCTTCGATCACATTCATCAAACCCACATCTACTGCTCTGTTAGTGTTGGAAACAAAAAGAACACGCTTTCCTTCTCTTAAAAGATTGGCGACTATAAATCCAAGTGTTGCTGTTTTACCCGTTCCCGGAGGTCCCCAAACATACAGCACATTATTTTTTACTGCCTTTTCGATAGCTTCAGTTTGAGAATCATTTCTGAGTTCATCCACTTTTACTGAATAACCTGAACTGTTTTCCTTGAAATGCTTCGCAGGCTCTAATAGTGATTTCAGCTGGTCGACTTTCTTATATTTATCTTCCAGTGTATATAAATGCTCTTCCATTTTCTTGAGCACAAAATCATTTTCCCACTCCAAATAAACTTCATCGATCGTTGGGCCAAAATCTTCGGGGAAATCCAGCCATACTTTCCCTTCTTTAAAATCTATCTCATGAACTTCCAGTTCTTTACTACGAAGCTTGGCTCTGATCTCTTCCGCAAATCGTAATCCCTGATTCGTGGTTTCAAAAACATAGATATGACTCTCGGATTGCTTTTGTAGCACACCATTGGTCAACACATCATTGGATGGCGTCTCCCGTACCGCTTCAATCTCTTTCTCAATAGCCGAAATGGCTTTTTTTATAGTCTTTTTGATATTCAATTATCAATGATTCAATGAAGAACTAAGAATGGACATCTCTGTCATTTCGAACGGAGAGAGAAATCTAAAAATCTCTTCGAAGTATAAATTTAGATTTCTCGTATTCACTCGAAATGACAAAATATATTGCTCATTCTTAATTCTAAAATTCTTAATTGTCTTTTACTGATCCCAAAGCTCCGAGCGAATCATTTCTGCACTCCGATCTGAAAGCTTATAATTTAACTGGATCCTGCTTTTCTCCGGCACTTTCTGCTCAACCAGCTTCGCACTTTCCTGAGTGTATAAGATAAGATCTGTCTCCCTAACAAAAAGCGGTAATGATCGCCCATAAATACTTCCTGCTACAAACGACCCTTCAAACGGGATCATCAATTTCAATTCATTGATGATCTTTGCAATACTTTCGTCATCAGAAGTAACCAAACCGATGGTTTGAATCGCAGCAAGTTCTGTAATTTTATACAATGTTTCCGGATCAAACATATGCACGATGGGAATGATCATCATGGTTTCGCTCAGGCTTCTGAACTTATTCATGAATTTAATAGGCACAAACAGCGCATCATAAGAAGCTGCTTTTTCAATTTCGGTAATATCCAGAACCTTACTTTTTACTCCAACCTGTTTCTTGATCGCACTGGAAAGCATTGAAGCCATTTCTTTGTTATCACCAACGGTAGCGCACGACTGAATTCGTTCCGGCCATTCCATAAAATCCAGTTGTTCCTGAAACAGTAGTTCTATTTCGGAATCATCAAGTCCATACCCAACCAGTTCTTCGATCAATGCCTGAACTTTTCCACCACCAATTTCTAGACGTTCAGCTTTATCCAGCATGGAAGTCTGTTTAGTAACTGTGAAGCCTCTTCCCTGCTCCCCTTTTATCAATCCTTCTTCTTCCAGAATATGATATGCTTTGCGAACGGTATGAAAACTTGCTTCCAGCTGTTGCCCCAATTCCCGGGTAGACGGCAACACTTCCCCAACCTGAAATTGCTTGGTGGAGATCATCAACCGAATTCGATCAGCGATATGTTTAGCGGAGGTTTTCATAATTAGATTTGAGACTTAAGACATAAGATTTAAGATGCTTTTTTTGTCAATGCAAATCAGTCTTATGTCTTAAATCTTTCATCTTAAGTCTATTTGTCTACAATTTTCTTCAATTCTGTGATCATCATCAGAGCTTCGATCGGTGTCATTCGGTTTGGATCGCTGGCTTCCAGTTTATTAAGCACCGTTTCCAATCTCGGGTCCACATGAGTGGCAAATAAGTTCATCTGATCGATCTCGTCCTGCTTTTCAATTTTGTCTGATAAGTTTTTTGCGGCATCTTTTTGTGCGGATGCCTTCCCTTCCAGAGAACCATTTTTATTGGTGATGTCCAGACTGTGACTTTCCAGGTTCTTTAAAATATCTTTTGCCCGATCGATCACGATCTGCGGTAGTCCGGCCATATTAGCCACCTGAATTCCATAGCTGTGATCTGCCCCGCCACGAACCAATTTCCTCAAAAAGATCACTTTTCCGTCATGCTCCTTTACCTGAACATTGAAATTCTTGGTGCGATCATACATTTGCTCCAACTCATTCAACTCGTGATAATGAGTAGCGAATAGTGTTTTTGCGGCAACCGGAGCATGATTATGCAAATATTCTGCTAATGACCATGCAATACTCAATCCATCAAATGTGCTGGTTCCGCGACCAACTTCATCCAACAGAATGAGTGATCTTGGTGTGGCGTTATTCAGAATGTTTGCCGCTTCATTCATCTCAACCAAAAATGTACTTTCTCCGGCTGCTAAATTATCCGAAGCGCCGACTCTAGTAAATATCTTATCAACCATTCCGATGGTAGCAGATTCAGCCGGTACAAAACTCCCGACCTGAGCAAGCAAAACGATCAATCCCGTTTGGCGAAGAATAATACTCTTACCCGCCATATTCGGTCCCGTAATGATCATGATCTGTTGATCAGAATTATTCAACTCGATGTCATTTGGAATAAAAGGTTCGCCCATCGGCAGGGTTTCTTCCACAACAGGATGTCGCCCTTTTTTGATAGAGATCTCTTCAGAATCTCTTACTTCAGGTTTAGCATAATTATTTTTGAAAGCTACTTCAGCAAAACACTGAATACAATCCAGTTCAGCAAGCGCAAAAGCTATTTGCTGAATATCATCTGCAAACTCAGAAACATATAATCGTACTTCTTCAAAAAGCTCATATTCGAGTGTCTTACTACGTTCCTCAGCTGATAAGATCTTCTCTTCAATTTCTTTAAGCTCCGGAGTGATATAACGCTCGGCATTAACCAATGTCTGCTTTCTGATAAAATGCTCAGGCACTTTATCTTTATGAGCATTCGTCACTTCAATATAATAGCCGAACACTTTATTGTAACCGATCTTCAGCGAAGCAATTCCTGATTCTTTAGCCAGCTTATCTTTGATCTGGGCTATGTATTTCTTTCCATTCTTTGCAATATCCCGAAGTTCGTCTAGCTCTTCGTTATAACCATCACGAATCATATTTCCGTCACGAATGCTCGCCGGAGGTTCTTCAGCTAGTGTCTTAGTGATGTGCTCCTGAAGATCGATCAACAATTTCAATCTTCCGGAAATATCTTTCAGCAGCGGATCATCAAAACCTGCAAACTGACTTTTGATAACCGGAATCTGCGCCAGTGAAAGTTTCAGCTGAACGATATCTCGTGCATTGGTTCTTCCAACACAAATTCTGGAAATCAGTCGCTCTAGATCTCCAACTTGTTCTAATTCTTCCCGAAGTTGAGATCTCACATCATGTTTGGAAAAGAAAATCTGAACAGAATCCAGACGCTGTTGAATGGGCTTTAATCTTTTAAGAGGACGCATGATCCATCTTCGAAGAAGTCGCCCGCCCATGGCAGTGCACGTCTTGTCCATGATAGAGATCAACGTCCCTTCTACATTTCCATCCTGAATACTAGCCGTAAGTTCTAAATTTCTTTTTGTAGCAGGATCAAGAGACATGTACTCATTACTCTCATACGCGTATAATCTTCGCAGATGTCTCAAATATGCTTTTTGAGTTTCCTGCATATAATGCATTAGTGAACCTGCAGCAACATGTGCTGTTTTCAGTTCCTCAACTCCAAATCCCTTTAACGAATGAACTTCAAAATGCTCTGTTAAGATCTTATATCCGTAATCACCTTCATACACCCAATCCTCTATATAAGTGATATTGAACTTCAGGAAAGCATCTTCCAGCTTATTCTTCAATTTTGAAGAAACCAGTACTTCTGAAGGCTGAATAGCTGCCAATAAACTATCCAGTTGCCTTTCGCTTACTTCGCTTAATCCAAATTCCCCGGTTGAGATATCCGAAAATGCTACACCGACTCTGTCTTTTGTCCAGTGAAGTGATACGATATAGTTATTTCGTTTGTGTTCCAGTAGTTTTTCGGAAAGTGTTACCCCCGGAGTGGTTATTTCCGTCACTTCACGGGTTACGATCTTTCGGCCTGCTTTCTTTGCTTCATCAGGACTTTCAGTCTGATCACAAACGGCAACTTTATATCCTTTCTTTACCAGCTTGGGCAGATAACTATCTAATGAATGAAAAGGAAAACCCGCTAAGGGAGTTTGATCTCCACCATTATTTCTTTTCGTCAGTGTGATCCCCAATTCTTTACTCACTAAAACAGCATCATCTGAAAAAGTCTCATAAAAATCCCCAACTCTGAATAGTAAAATAGTACCCGGATGTTCATCCTTGATCTCGAAGTACTGTTTCATTAAAGGGGTTTGCTTCTTTGCTGCCATTTTTTGCTTAAACTTCTTTTATACTAACAATCCGTAAAATTCCGGCTTTAAACATACCAATGAATTGACTTAAAAACTATGCTACATTATTGCTTTGAATTAGAAGACTAACACGTATATTTTATGATTCAAAGGTACACCTTTGACAAACGAACCTGGTAAGCTTGGATAACTTCAAAGATTTCTGGAACAGATTAGTAAAGATAGTAGGTAAGAAAGATCTTTTTTTCAGTGCCTCAGCTATCACCTTCAATCTTTTTATCTGCTCTATTCCGTTTGTTTTGATCATGATTTCAATAGTAGGTTATGTGCTAAATTATGATGAAGCACTGGATCTTATCATTCAGTACGGTAGTGAGTTTTTACCAACTTTCTCCTACGAAGCTGAAACCTCAGATGTAATTCAGGGTTCGCAAACTATTGAAAATGTATTAAACCCATTAGTAAGTGCCCGTCAGGTTTTTGGGATTGTTGGTACCATAATACTGCTGTTTTTTACACAGGGATTAATGCACGCTGTTAAACATGTTTTGTTTGATATATTTGAGATCGAAGAACGTAAACATCCTTTAATGCAGGTGGTTTACAATTTTTTCTGGTTTGGAATTTTTGGTGCCCTCATTTTTTTTCTCACTTTGATTATATCATTTGTTTCATTCATCAACCTCAGCCAATTTGAGGTTCCCTTTACCGAAATAGTTATTGAGCTCCCCTGGATTTACGACTTTCTAAACTTTCTAGTCCCTATACTTTTTACTTTTATAGTTATCTATATCGTATTTAGATATCTCAGTGAGCGAAGAATAGACAGAAATATTTCTTTGATCGGAGCATTGGCTTATACAATGTTATTCGAAATCGCCCGATTTATAATCAGTGGTTACTTAGAATATGCATTCAGTTCGTATCGTTATTTTTATCAGGGATACGCTATTGCTGTTGTAATCGGGATCTGGATTTTTTACAGCGCTTTTCTTTTCGTTCTTTCAGCTACTATAGCAAAAGCCTTTTACGATACCTATAAAAGTCATAAACCAACGGTTACCGATAACCCTTACGCTGATTTGGATTGATGTCAGGTTCTAAACTAGACCAAAGTTTTTATTCAGGAAACGATCCCGTCCCAATAGCTAAAGCCCTTTTAGGAAAAGTACTCTGTACAAATTTTGATAGAATTCTTACTTCAGGAATGATCGTTGAAACTGAGGCATATAACGGACGAACTGATAAAGCCTGCCACTCTCATATTCATGGAAAAACAGAACGAACGAAAATCATGTTTGGAGAACCCGGTATTGCTTATGTGTATCTCTGCTATGGAATTCATCATCTTTTTAACGTCGTAACAAACACCCAAGGAAATGCTGACGCCATTCTGATAAGAGGGTTAGAACCCATAGATGGAGTTGATACTATTCTAAAACGACGCGGTAAGTCAAAACTGGAACGCTCAGTAGGTGGCGGCCCCGGAATTGTATCTCAGGCATTGGGGATAACAACCCAAAACTACGGAGAAGACCTTCAAGGCGATCTTATCTGGATTGAAGACAGAAGAATCTCAGTCAAACCATCCCAAATTATTTCAAGCCCAAGAGTTGGAGTTGATTACGCCGGAGAGGATGCGAAACTACCTTGGAGGTTTAGAATTAAGGCAAACAAATTTACTAGTCCTGCTAAGTGATCCTTTAATTTTGGATTCTCGTTCAAGATATATGAATTATGAAGTTGGAAAATTAGCTATCCAACTTCATTGTAATTCAAATGGATCCCTTAACAACTAATATTTTATTCTAAACAGTAAGCTGTATAAAACGGGAATAAAGAATAAGGTGATTACCGTTGCAAAGAGCAATCCGAAAATAATACTCACCGCCATTGGTTCCCACATAATTCCACCACCAAACCATAAAGGTAAAAGCCCAAACGTTGTTGTTGCTGTTGTGAGCAGAATAGGTCTGAAGCGGTGTAGCGCCGCATTCACAACCGCTTCCGAATGTGATTGATTCACATTTAGGTTTTCAATATTAATTCGGTCAATCAAAACAATTGCGTTATTGATGACAATCCCTGCTAGTGAAATAATCCCTAAGAACGCAAAGAAACTGAAATAGGATTGAGCCACAATTAGCCCGAATACTACTCCAATAATACCTAATGGTACTGTGCTTAAAACAAGTGCTGTTTTTCGAATAGAATTAAATTGTAGGATGAGTAACAGCAGTATGATAAAGCCTGAAAGTGGCAGTTTATCAGAAACAGCTTTCATCCCTTCGGAACTGCTTTGAGCTTCACCCCCTAATTCATAGGAATAACTGCTTTCCCAGTTTTTAGAATTTTCTTCTAGCCATGGATTTAATACCTCTGTGATTTCTGTAGCTGTATAATCTGCTTCGAGAAAAGCTGTAACACTAATGGTTCGGCTTAAGTCCTTTCGTTTGATTTTTGCAAACTGCCAATCTGATCTGATTTTTGCGACCTGAGCTAATGGAACTTGTTTTCCACTACTTTGGGAAAAAATAGTTAATGTCTGAAGAGAGTTAATGGTTTGATCCTGATTAACTTCGTCTCTCATAACAATTGGAATGCTATTATCCTCTTCTCTGAATTCTCCCACATTAAATCCTGAAAGCACCGTTCGCAAAGAAATTGCTATATCCTGATTGGTTAGACCTACTTCTCTTGCCCTTACAGGATCAATATCTACTACCAGTTTGATAATTTTTGGTCCCCAGTCATCACTTACGTTTTTAGCTCCTTTAATATTTATGAGCTTTTCTTTTACCTGTTCAGCAAGACCTGTTAAATACTCTGCTTCCGGACCGGAAATACGAACTTCAACAGGAACCCCACCTCCACCTCCGCCAAGTTTTTTTACTTTCACTTCCGCATTTGGAAGATTATTAAATGCAAACTCATCAAGCTGAGCAATTACGTACTCGTTATCTGCTCCGGAGCTGGTATTAAGAAGCATGTGCGCATAGCCGGAGTTTGCTTCTCCGGGCTGGTAACCCAGATCGTAAGATGACGGACCTTTTCCTATAAATGACGACCAACCTGTAATCCCTTTTTCTCGTTCTTCATCTACCAATAATTCTTGCTGAATATATTCTTCAATGATAGCAACTGTTTCGGTGGTGCGTTCGATCTTAGTTCCTAACGGAAGATTCAGATCAAGAGTCACTAAATTACGTTCGCTGTCCGGAAAAAAGATGAAGGGAATATTTCCGAATGAGAAAATAGCAGTGAAGAATAAGCCCACAATGATGACTAAGAATAACAATCGCCTTTTTAGAACTACCATTAACCAACCTTTGTAATGAGTTCTGAATCTGTCAAAAATGGATGTTTTTTCAGAACCGGCTTTTACTTTTTTGATCTTGATAACAGCAACTGCTAACAAAGGAATAAGTGTTAGTGACAACAACCATGATGATAAAAGAGCTATTGTTATTACAGAAAACAACGGCCCTACAATTTCACCCATAATAGATTCTGCCAAAAAGAAAGCTAAGAAAGCCGCCGAGGTTGTTAGTGATGAAATCAAGAGTGGAACCATTAGTTCAGAACTTGATTGAACAGCAGAATCAACTGCAGAATTACCTTCTTCCATTTTTACCATGATGGACTCAGCCATAACTATGGCGTTATCAACCAACATGCCTAAAGCCATAATAAGCGCCGCCAATGAAACCTGATTGAGCCCGATGGTAAAAAAGTCCATCAAGAATAGAGTAAGTATAATCGCCATTGGAATCAGGCTGGCTACTACAAATCCTGTTCTGAATCCCAAAAACAGAAACATTACAACAAGTACTATCCCGACACTCTGAAGCAAGTTAGAAACAAAATCTTTTACCGATTTATCTACCTCATAATCCTGAGATGAAATACGATTTAAAGTTAATCCAACGGGTAGTTCTTTGTTCAGCTCTATTACTCTGGCGTTTACTTTCTCACCCAGCTCAATAATGTTTGCTCCTTCTTTAAGAGCAATAGAAATCGAAATTCCTCTTTCACCATCAATTTTTACAAGCTGATCTACAGGCGAAACATAGTCTTTTCTAATAGTTGTGATATTTCCCAATGCTACAGTTTCTCCTCCACCGACAGGCACAAGCATATTTCTGAGATCATTAAGTGTCTCAAAATTTCCTGTGGGTTCCAGAATCACACGCTTGTCATTCAAGCTTACGTCTCCACCGGGGAATATAATATTGGTTGTAGCTATTATATTTTGAAGCTGACCGGAACTCAGGTTATATCTTGCCAATTCCGTATTATCAAACTCCACATATACTCGCTCTTCCTGTAACCCTGCTACTTCAATTTGGGAAGCGCCTTCCAATCGAATAAGTTCATCTTTTATGAAATCGGAATAATCTTTGAGTTCTTTATAACTAAAGCCTTCGTTTTGTAAACCAAGAACAATTCCGAACACAACGCCGAGATTATCATCATTAACGGTTGGTCCGGTAATTCCATCAGGTAAAGTGGGAGTAAGCACGTCAATTTTTCTACGTAAGCGATCCCAGATCGGGCGGAGATCAGCTTGTGGTATATCATCAGTTAAAGAAACGGTTACAACTGAAAGTCCTGTTCTTGACTCACTGGTTATGGTCTTTACTTCCGGAATTTCCTGAGCCACTTTCTCAATTTTATCGGAAATCAAAGATTCTACTCGTTCAGGACCTGCACCTGGAAAAACAGTAACAATGGATGCCGCCCTGATTGTATATGGAGGCATACTGTCCCTTGAAAGCTTATTGTATGCCAGTGCACCCATTATAACTATAACGAGCAGTACCATATAAGCTACCCGATTATATTTGATTGAAGACGATGTTAAATTCATTGGATTCTTTTTTTGGTTTGTAAAGTGATCGTCTTAGTTCAGCAGGGTAACTTTTCTTCCGTCAAACAGAGATGGGATTCCTGCAGTTGCAACAAGATCGCCATCCTGTAATCCGTACCTGATCTCAAAGCCTTCAGCTGTTATTTCACCAATTCCAACTGCTGTTTTTACAGCTGTATAATTATTTTCTGTTTTTGTAAGCAGATAAACAAAATGACCCGTATTATCTTCCCCAACAGCCTCTATTGGAGCAATGAGTGTTTCTGCACTACTCTCGTTTTGGAAATTAAAAGTTACATCAGCAGTCATTCCCGGTCTTATTTGGCTGGATGCTTTGAGTACTGCAATCTTTACGGGATAAGTACTCGAATTATTAGCTGAAAACGGAACTTCAATCACGTTGCCTTCAAAAGTTTGACCTTGAAGTGTGGAGAAGGTAACAGAAACTCCCTGTCCTTCGACAACCCTACTGATAAACACTTCAGGGATAGCGACCTGAAGTTCAATATCATTCCCTGAATTTAGTGTAACGATAGGTGAACCGGCTTGAACAAGTTCGTTTTCTTCAATAGTCACATTTGAGATGATACCCGAAACCGGAGCCTTAACCGTAAAATAACTAAGTTGGCTCTGCTGAAGGTCGTAAGCTTTTTTTGATGACTCGAACTGAGATAACGCACTTGCAAACTGTGCTTTTGCTTGTTCATACTCAGCCAATGATGCACTTCCAACTTGGTAAAGCTCCCGCACTCTTGTTAAGTTTGATTCAGCATTATTGCGCTGTACACCAGCATTATCAAACGAAGCTTTTGCTTGCTGAAGAGACAACTGTGCATCACTGTCATCAAGTTTGGCAATAACCATTCCTGACTGGATCCTGTCACCTGCTTTTACATTAATTTGTTCAACCAATCCACTGGTTCTAAAGCTTAATTTAGCCTGGGCACTGGACTGCGCCATTCCAGAAAAAGTATAGGACTGCGAACCTCCGAGATAAGTAACCGATCCGTACTTTACCGGTTTAATTACTTCCTTTGTCTCAGTTTCTACATCTTTTCCGCAAGAAGAAAAGAGTACGACGGCAATTGTTAAAACAGCCATTGATAAAGTTTTGTGCATCTTGATCATGAGATTTTATTGTTGAATAAAGTTTAAATAACGGTTAATAAAAGCCTGGTTTTCTTCATCAGTAGATAGAAGTGTATAGCGTCCTATGATGTTTTCGAGCCTGATAAAAGACAGTAAATAGTTGTAGACCGAGTTAGAATAATTGAGACTCGCTGAAAAAGCAGCATTTTGTGCATCAATTAATTGATTAATAGGAACAAGTCCTTTTTTGTAAGAATCCTGAACTATCTCAAAGTTTTTCTGAGCGTTATCAGACGAAACCTGACTGTAATTTACATTTGTAGAAGCCGAAACAACGCTGATAAGTTGTGCCCGAATACCAAGCTCTAAGCTTTGATCTATATCCCTTTTTTGATAGTCAATTTGCTTCTTCTGAATCATGGTTCTCTCAACATCCAGCTTACGCTGACCGCCTGAGAAAATAGGGAGAGAAACATTAACCCCTATGTTCCATGTAATATCATTTTGAGTAGGCGCACCAGGATTAGGAGTTACATCTGATCCCGCACCACCTGTCCATAACTTATCATCAACACCTGCTTGCAGAGCAACAGTAGGTGTAAAAAAGCGTCTTTTATTTAATAGTAATTGTCTGTCTAAAAGTGAGGAATTAGCATCAATTTGTTGAATGGATGGGTTTTGAGATTGTGCTTCAGCCACAAGAAAATTTGTAAATCTTTCCAACTGAGCCGGGGTTTGGATAAACTGACCAAGACTATTTTCAGTGTAGTTTTGGAAGGTTTCATCATCTAATGAAACTTCCTCAAGTTCGAACTCATTATCTAATTCAATATTTAGAATACGTCCCAATTGTAATTTGCTTTGAACAAACGCTGATTGAGCCTCAATAACTGACTGTGTAGCATTAGCAACTTCGCTTTCCCATCGGTATAGATCGCTTCTATTACTTGCACCAATTGATACACGCACTTTTGCAAACTCAAGATTGGTTTTAGAACTCTCAAGGTTTTCCTGCTGTATTTGCAAACCTGTTTTTGCTTTAAGTACATTAAAGTAAGCTTCAAATGTATCTAGGATTACGTTTAAAGCTTGCTGATCGAGCGATGCTTGTTGAGCTTTTGCTAAATACTTTTGAATTTGAATATTGGCTAATGCATCCTCTGAATAGATCAACTGTGAAAGAGAGCCCGATCCTGTTAGAGTTTGTTCGGCTTGTCCACCAAAGGAAGCTTTGGCTCTATCCTGATCTATTTGAAGCCCTGTTGCAGAAGCTTCAATTTGTGGTAAGAACTGAGATTTAGCAAAGGCAATATCATTTTCAGATAATTCGAGATCTTCTTCGCTGATTTGAATATTAAGGTTATTTCTGAACGCCAACGAAACTACCTCATTCAAAGTGTAAATTGATCCTTTAGCTATGGATTCCTGTCCTACAATTTCTGCAGTAAAAAGAGTTTCAAACGTGGGTGAAAAATTAATGGCTTGTGCCGTAGCAATATTCAGAAATAATTTTTCTTTGAAATTTAGTGCAACCGCCAGATCAGCATACTCTTTACCTGCAATGGCGTCTTCCACCATCAAAGAAGCTTTACGCCTTAATTGATCTATACCGTTATCATCTGATAAACTTGCTAAAATACCCAAATCCACATGCTCTCTAAGGCCTGAAAAAGATGGTATGTCAGCTTGTATTAAATTATCTGCCAGTTCTTTTATTTCTTTGGGTGACTTTTCGTAAGTTATTGCAATATAAACTGCATCTGTTTCAGAATTAAATCCGGAAACAGCGTCTTTCATCGAAGCTCCAACAGGTACAATTTCAAAGTTCGCGTCTAAAGATTGGGTAAGTTCATTCAGGTAACTGCTTTGAGAATAAATATCGGCGGTACGCGCATCCATCATTATGGCGATCTGTTTAAAACCCACAAGATCCTGAAAAGTAGAAAGTTCCTTCTCCAATGAATTGGATGTAAGGATATAACTTAAATTATTAACTCCGGATGTTCCGCTTTCTGTATAAGGTATATTTTGAAGCTTTGGATCGAAAACACCAATCCCGAGAGTAGATACAGGATAAAAATTTGAACTAACCGCACCTTTTAATGATGCCCCTCCTATAACCAATACCATATCTACTCTTTCTGAAAGTGATTGGTAGTGTGTTTTGGCAAGATTTGAATCGTATTCAGACGAAAGTATATCTGCATTATTAAAGGTAATTGTCGCTGAGTTCCCTACCGTTTGTATGATATCCTCTTTCAATTGAGTTACAAATGAAAAAGAGGCATTCTCAATTGAAAAATCAGTAATAACTCCAATTTTTACCGATTTTTTTGTTGGCTGAGCAGAGAGCAGTCCAAATGTTGATACTGCTATAATCAAGAGTAGTATAAATCTTTTACCGGTTTTCATTGTACTTTTTAATAGTTGACTACAGTTGTTTTGTATAATTTATTAAAACTATATCAAATAATTCATTTTGTTTAGTAATTTATAAACAAAATGAATATCATACAATCGTCTTTTTATTATTTAATCTTAATCTTCTGCTATGAGCACTCCACTAGAACAAACCGAAATTGACTTTATAGAGGAAATGACTTTAAAAATGGAAGAAACGGGACTTCCAAGAATTGCTTGTCAAATCTTAAGTTGGTTAATGATCTGCTCGCCTGTCCATCAATCTTTTTCAGATTTAATTGAGAATCTGGAAATCAGTAAAGCATCGGTAAGTAATATGACTCGCTTATTAATGCAAATGGGTTTAATAGAAAAGATAAGGATACATGGAGAGCGTCAAATTCACTTCCAAATTAAAAATCAGGCTTGGGTTGACTTGCTAGAAATTCAAACTCAGCAAGTCTTTGATTTGATGAAGATTTCTCAAAAAGGAATAGACCTTTTAGCTAATAAAGATGAGTTCAATACACTCAGACTGGAGGAAATGAATAAATTTTATTCTTTTTTAAGCGAAGAAATGCCTCAACTAATTGACCGCTATAAAAACAGTTAAATACGCTAACATATAATCAAAGGTAATAACTCACTTCTCTATCAACTGTATAGCTACAACTAATTAACGTTTAGTTAAAAAATAGTTTAACATTAAATGAATTATTTAAAAATCGTTTTGGTTTTAGAACTGAAACTAATATCAACCTAAATTTTAGAACAATGAACAAGGCAATTAAACTTTTATCTTTAGTACTTTTTGGAGTAATGTCTGCTGCAGCAGTTAATTACATAGCTACTGAGTGGACAATCGACAAATCTCACAGTAACATTGACTTTGAAGTACGTCACTTCTTTACACCTGTTAACGGAACTTTTCATGATTACAATGCAACCGTAAATTTTGATCCTGCTAACCTAGAAGAAAGCATGATCGATGTAGAAATCATGGTAAACAGTATTGATACAAGAAATGAAAGAAGAAACGGTCACTTGAAAACAGCCGATTTCTTTAATGCAGAAAAATATCCGAAAATCACTTTCAAAAGCTCCAAGATTGAATCTAAAGGAGACAATAAATTTGTAGCTCATGGTGATTTAACTATTAAAGATGTTACTAAAAAAATCGAAATGCCTTTCACTTTATTGGGCGTTATGGATCACCCAAGAGGCGGTAAAGTAGCCGGTATTACCTCTGAATTTGTGATCGACCGTAATGTTTTTGGTGTTGGAACCGGTGACTGGGTTTCAGATGCAGTTGTTGGAAAGGAAGTAACAGCTACACTAAACCTTGAGCTGAACAGCAAGTAAATAATTTTTTCAAAAGAATTGAAAGCATCGTTTCATTGAGACGATGCTTTTTTTTATTTTAGGGGATCACTCAAAAAAATTTATATGAATAAGCGATTACTTATAATTACCGGACTTTTACTTTTAGCTGCAATCTCAAGGATGATTCCTCACCCGTACAATTTTGCGCCTATAGGAGCAATGTCATTATTCGGAGCAGCTTATTTTTCAAATAAAAGATTAGCTTTTATACTTCCTCTACTGGCATTTTTCGTAAGTGATCTTTTGGTGAATAATATACTCTATGCTGATTATTACTCAAGCTTTGTATTGATCTCTCCGGGCTTCTACTGGACCTATGGTGCTATGATCGCAATTGTAGTTGCAGGTATTTTCATACTCAAAAAATTAAATTTCAAAAGAGTCGTTGGAGGTGCCTTATCTGCTTCTGTTCTGTTCTTTATAATCTCAAATTTTGGAGTATGGATCAGTACTCCTACTTATGATCTGTCTCTCTCAGGCTTTATTGCTTGTTATGTTGCAGCTATTCCCTTTTTCCATATGACGGTATTAGGAGATCTATTTTACTGCGGAGCTCTTTTTGGTCTCTTTGAATTTGCTAAATATAAAGTTCCTGAATTAAAAGCAGCATAGTTTCTTAAAGTCAAAAAGAGTGTTATACTCTTTGAGTTAACTATAAGATCAGCATAACCTCTTTTAGATGTTTGAACTGTTTCCGGATCAACCGGTTTATGACTATCCTACATTACTGAATGTAACATATTCTTTGATTTGGGCATTTGTGCTTTCATCAATCATTGCTATTACCCACAAAGTAACTTTTACCGGACATCAGTATCCTAAAAACTTCTTTCAGGCTTTGGCTTTAGGTTCAATCGTCTCTGCCATGGTAATGATGGCAATTGGTGATAGTTTAGCCCGTGGTCTTGGAGCATTTGGTGCTCTGGCTATTATTCGTTTCAGAACCAGAATTCAGGATGCCCGAAACATCTTATTTATATTTGCAGCTTTAAGTGTTGGTCTGGCTATTGGGATCTTTGGCTATACGATCGCATTTGCAGGTACCATTATCTACTGTACCATGGCATTGATCCTTCATTTTACCCCTTTCAGCACAAAAACCGGTATGCGCGGGCGTTTAATTTTCAGGCTCAGTGATTCTGACCCTACAAAATTAGCAGAAGTTACCGGTGTAATCGGAAAGTACTGTGCAGATTTTCATGATGTTGAAGTTACTTCCAGAAATTCCGGACGGTTTGATTATGAATATGAAATCGAAATGAATCTGGACGCTGACAATACAGCTTTTTTGACCGACCTCCAGAAAATTGAATCTCTTACAAGAGTTCGGGTTACATTCAAAAACATTCAGGAAGCTAATTAGAGGTAATTATGCGTAAAGTAAATTCCTTTTATGTTTTCATTTTCCTAGCATTTGCAACGCTGATGACCGTCAATTCCTTTTACTTTAAAGGAAGCAGCTCTTTTCTTGGGGTAACCTATTCCAAAGCATATAAGATCAATGCGGAAAAATCCGGAATTATAAAAAGCCTCTTTGTAGTGCCCGGTCAGGAAGTCCAAAAAGGTGACAAACTCATTGAAGTAGAAAGCCCGCAACTAAATCTGGATATCCAGAAGCTCAGTAAAGAAATTGAGCTTTTCAAATCAGAAAAAAGAGAGAAAAAAGCATTACTTGATTCAAAAATAAAGCTTTTAGAGTCTGAAAAATCTATCCTCAAAGGTGAAATTGAAAATGATATAAGGCTTATTCAAAACGAAATAGACCTTAACAATAAGCTTACTCGAACGATCTCAAAAGATGTATCTACCGATTCTTTAACAGCTCTTAAGCTTCAGATCAAGTCTATCAGGGAAAAAGGAAACCTGGAACTTCAGGGATTAGATATCCGAATTCTGGATCTGAAACAGGAAGACGAATTCGATCAATCTCAAATTCAATCTAAAATAGAACTGGCAAATGAAGAGTTGGAATGGAAACTTCGTGAAGAAAGACGACTGAATAAGTTCGCTACTTTCTCCGGAGTGATTGAAAATGTATACGTAAAAGAAGGAGAAGAAGTAGAAGCTTTTACCTCCCTTGTTTCAATAAATCCTAAACATCCTACTTCAGTTGTTGGTTACTTAGTTGGTAAAAAAGAAAGAGACAGAGAACTGGGTGAAATTGTTACCGTGAAATCTCTGGAACAACCTAACCTGCAAATTCAGGGAAAGATCATTGGGTTTGGCGCCGTTGTGGAACTTCCACAAATCATGGAAAAAGATAATTCCCTTACTACATTCGGGCTCGAGATCTTCATTGAAATTCCTGAGGATAATCCACTCGTTGTGGGTGAGCAGATCATCGTTAAGTAATGGCAAAACGTATTACATTTTTCATTTTAGCTTTCCTTTTTTCAGGTTGGAATGCGGTCTTTGCCCAAACTTCGGTCTCCGATTTTTTATTAACAGCTTTTGAAGATATTAATACTCAAGGGTACGACGCCTCCATTGATTTTATTTCTCCGCGAAATTACCGTCTGCCTGTTGTAGAAGATCTCGAATTCCGTTTCAGTAACGATGAATTTACTTTAGAAGATCAGCAGTATGCCTTAAGGTTCAGACCCGGTAATCCCTGGAAAATACGTCGCAATAATGCTCTTTTTAATGCTACCAAAAAGGAATTAACAATACGAAAGAAGATCCAGTATCAGGAAAACCTGGAGGCGCGATACGAACTTGCTGCTGAATATCTCCTTGATATTCAATTAATGGAAATTGAGGAACAGAAGTACTCATTAATTCAAAAGAGGGTCGACATTCTTAGCACAAATATGGAAAGTTCTCTTTTTACTGCTAAAGATTTCGTGGAAGCGAAACTAGATCAAGTGGATGCTATTACAAATCAGGAAGATCTTAATGTTTCTATTTCACAAACTAAAAGAGAGATTACTTCTTTACTTCAACAACCGGATATCGAATGGAGCCATGAGCAGTTGATTTCTGTAACTGCAATTGAAAACATTTCTGATGAAGTAGCTTTAAATTCTTTTTCTTCTTTAGAGTTGGATCTCATTTCTCAGCAAATTGAAGTAGCAAAAAGCGAAGTAAAATTAGAAAAAGCCGATTTTAATGTAGGCTATTTCCAAACTGAATATTATCCCGAAAAAAACCGGGACTCTGATTTCGGTATCGCGTTTGGTATAAGTATTCCGATCTTCAAATCTAACAAAAATCAGATAGCTGAGCGAAAGCTGGACGAGATTGAACTTCAAGGTGAGCTTGCCGCTGAACAATTTCAGGATTCAGTAAAAAGAATTACTGAATACGAATACCTGAAAAGCCTGATAACTCAGCATGAAATTCTCACTGATAGAATAAACGCATTGGATCTGATCACCCTTAAAAAAAATCTTAGTCAAATCGAGAATAATAATCCGCTTACTATTCTAGAACTCGAAGAAGGAATACTAAAATTGAAGGAATTAGAGCTTAAATCGTACAGACGTGTGGTGGAACAATATATTGAGTTTTTGAATACGTTTAATGTGCTTACCCAACTTCCGCTTACAAATTATCTCTCCGAAAGCCTGGAAACATTCGAATGAAAAATATACTTATTACAGGTGCTACTTCCGGAATTGGCCGGGAACTTGCACTACAACTAGCAGAAGCAGGTAACAAAGTTGGTTTGATGGGCAGAAGAACTGAAAAGCTTGAATCAATCCAAAAAGAGATTGGTGAGAATGCTTTCATTAGGACATTAGATGTCACCGATCTTGAAAAAGCTGAAAATGTTTATCGAGATCTTATTGATGAAATGGGCGGAATGGATATGATGATCCTGAATGCCGGAGTGGGAGTAGATAAAATTATGTCCCCATGGAAAGCAGACAAGCTTACTATTGAAGTTAACGTTCTCGCATTCTCACATGGGCTTCACTTTGCGTTTGATTTCTTCCGAAGACAAGGACATGGACACATAGTTGGAATGTCTTCCATTGCCTCACACTTGGCTTCGTATAAAGCTGCTGTCTATACAGCTTCAAAACATTTTGTGTCTAATTATATGACCGGGTTTCGTCAAAAAGCAAAACGCATACCCGCTGATATTACAGTAACTGATATAAAACCCGGGTTTGTAAAATCTGAAATGACCGAAAATGTGCCACGCATGTTTTGGGTATCCGAAACAGATAAAGCCGTTAAGCAAATGATCAAAGGACTCGATAAAAAGAGGAATATTGTTTACATCACAAAAAGATGGGTGCTTGTTGCATGGCTGGCGCGACTAACCCCTCAATTTGTTTGGGATCGCATCTAAAGTTTTACTTATCAAAATGGAATTTTTGTTTAGATTCTGAGAAACTAACAATATTTCACTATGCGTATTCTAATTTTTGCACTAGCTACACTATTAATCAGCTGTTCTTCAAAAGAATCTAAAGACCTGATCCCTGAAAAAAGTGGCCCTCCTTCCATTTCTTTAGGATATCTGGAAGCTCCTGCAGGATTTGCGATTTCTGTATTTGCTGAAGGTGTTACTAATGCCCGACAAATGGCGATGAGCGACTCCGGCATACTCTATGTAGGATCGCGTCGCGAAGGTAAAGTGTACGCTGTTGTAGATAACAACAATGATTTTCAGGCTGACTCTGTCTATACGATCATTGAGGGATTACGCTTACCAAACGGAGTTGCATATAAAGACGGCTCTCTTTTTGTAGCAGAAGTCAGTAAGATCTGGCGCTTTGATAATATCGATCAAAATTATGCTGATTCTCCTGAACCGGTTTTAGTAACCGATGAACTGCCGACTGAAGGACATCATGGATGGAAATACATCGCTTTTGGTCCGGATGAAAAGCTTTATGTCCCGATTGGTGCGCCATGTAATATTTGTAATCATGAAGAAGACAATCCGCTATTTGCTACTCTTACCAAAATGAATGCAGACGGTTCTGAGCATGAAATTGTCGCCAAAGGAATCCGAAATACAGTAGGATTTACATGGCATCCTGAAACAGGAAACATTTGGTTTACAGATAACGGCAGAGACTGGCTAGGAGATGACATCCCTCCTTGCGAGCTAAATGAAATTACAGGGGAAGATCAGCATTTTGGTTATCCCTATTTACACGGAAATGATGTATGGGACCCGAAGTTTGGAGAAGATGGAAAACCTATGGCTGATCGTTTTAAAAAACCTGTTCAGGAACTAGGTGCGCATGTTGCTCCACTTGGTGTGATCTTTTATACCGGAAATATGTTTCCAACCAGTTATAAAAACAGAGCTCTTATTGCAGAGCATGGCAGCTGGAACCGCAGTTCAAAAGTTGGATATCAAATTTCTCAGGTTATTTTTGATGATGAAGGAAACCCAACAGAGTATAAACCATTTATTACAGGTTGGTTGGCTGGAGAGGAAGATATAAAAGGTCGCCCCGTTTCCATTCTTCAGTTAGACGATGGGTCCTTACTAATCTCAGATGATGATTCCGGTAAAATATACAGAGTCACATATTCCATCTAGATTCTTTTTCAGAATATATCACAAAGAACGTTTTTAGTGCTTATCTTTGTTGCTTAACAAAAGAACATTGAATATCTAAAATCTCTTCATGAAGAACGTTGTACTTATTCCGGGTGACGGAATTGGCATTGAAATCACAGCTGCCGTAAAAACAATCTTAGAAACTGCAGGTGCTCCAATTAATTGGATCGAATGTGAAGCCGGATTAGGAGCATATCGTAAACTAGGTAATCCATTACCTGATGAAACTGTTGCTGCGATAGAAGAACACAGAATAGCTCTAAAAGGACCTCTTACAACTCCAGTTGGTACAGGTTTCAGATCTATTAATGTGGCATTGAGACAAAAGTTCAACCTCTTCAGCAATATTCGTCCCGCTATTACCCTTCCAAATGTTGATACTCCATTCAAATCAGTGGATATGGTGATATTCAGAGAAAACACACAGGGATTGTATATCGGTAAAGAGCATTGGATCGATGAAAACAAACACGCCGAAAGTATTGCTGTAGTAACAGAAGAAGCCAGTAGAAAAATTATTACTGCAGCTTTTGAATACGCACGTACTAAAGAAATGGAAAAGGTTACTCTTGTCCATAAAGCAAATATTTTGAAACTGACTACCGGTTTATTTTTAGAAGTTGGGAGAACCGTAGCCAAAGACTTTCCTGATATTGAATTTCAGGATTTGATCGTAGACAATATGGCCATGCAAATGGTAATGAGACCTGAACAATTTGATGTTGTAGTTACCACAAACCTATTCGGAGATATTTTATCCGATCTAGCTTCTGGATTAGTTGGAGGACTTGGCGTAACAGGTTCAGCTAATATCGGAGACGACGCTGCCATGTTTGAAGCTGTTCACGGATCTGCGCCTGATATAGCAGGGCAAAATAAAGCTAACCCGATTGCTTTACTTTTCTCATCGCTAATGATGCTGGAACATCTTGATGAGAAGCCCATTGCTGAAAATATCCGAAAAGCTATTTACAAAACTTTAGTAGAGAAAAAAGTTAAGTGCACTATGGATATTGGAGGTAAAGGAACTACAGATTCATTTACTGAAGCGGTTTGTAGCAACCTTTGAGATTTTAAATAACTCTGGATCACAAAAAGGCAGAAATTATTCTGCCTTTTTTATTTAAAATACTCTGAAAAGAATTCCGCTTACCAACGACATTACGATTCCAAAGATAAGTGCCCACCAAAAATTCTTGATCTTAAATCCATCAACTAATGCATCAACCAGCATAATCATCAATGTGTTTATGACAAGAGCGAACAACCCCAATGTTATCAATGTTACCGGAAGTGCGATTAGCTGAATAATAGGTGTAAGAAAGGTGTTTACAATGGCAAGCAGAGCAGCCACAACAATAGCGCTCCAAAAGTTTTTTATTTCAACGCCAGGTAGTATTTTTGATGTAGCAAAAACAGCTACGCTATTTAAAAGCCAAGCCCAAATCATAATGGTATAGTTTGGTTAAAATTCAATTTTGCTTACGCGAGTTTACTTATTTTGTTTAGAAATTCATGAAAAAAATTATTTCCAGCTTTGAAGAACTAACAACTAATCAATTATATGACCTGACAAAGTTACGTCAGGATGTGTTCATAATAGAGCAAAATTGTATATATCCAGATCTTGATGGATATGATAAAAAAGCTTCTCATTTTCTTATTTATGAAAAGGAAGAACTCGTAGCATATTCCAGAATTTTCCCACCTGATATTAAGTATGATGCAGAAACTTCCATTGGAAGAATTATAGTATCGAAAGAAAAAAGAGGAGGAAATTTAGGAGAAACACTAATTAAACAAAGTATCAACTACTGTACAAAAAACTTTCCGAATAGTAATATCAGGATCGAAGCACAGGCAAAGCTCAAGAATTACTACTCACATCTTGGATTTATTGAAGATAGTGATGTTTATTTGGTTGACGGGATCGACCATCTGCAAATGGTCTACAAAGCTAAGAACTAAGCTCTTCTATCTTGCTTTCAAAACTAACAAGTGCTGAGTTGAAATTTCGTTTTATTGAATCAACAAGTTCAGGTATACGTTCAAGTTGCTCTCTGTTTCTGGCTTTTGTTTCTACCTCTGCAACCAGCAAATGAGTATCATCCATCCCCACATATTGAAAAGTAGGTTTTAGTTTATGCGCTTCTGCTCTGACAGCATCCCAATCTGCTTCCTTCACGCCTGATTCTATATTGGATAATTGATCAGGAGTATCATTTATAAAAAGTTGAAGCATCTCTACAATCATCTCTGAACTTCCTCCTGTAACTTCTTCTAAATATGACAAATCTAAGTCGCTATTCATCACAAATAATTCAGAATTAAGTAGAGTTTAATAAGTCTTTTCAATTTTCAAACTTCTCAATTAAGCGGTAAAAATTACGATCCCAACCAGCACTAAAACTGTAATTTTGAAAATCAGAGCTTTCCAGTTTTTCATTTTCTTTATTTACTAACCATGAACATTCAAGGAATTGAAAGAAACAAATTCCTGAATTAAAAACAAGTTATCCACATTATTTTTTTATTCAAAAATTTAACAACGGATACTTATTCCACAGTTACACTTTTTGCCAGATTTCTGGGTTGATCGACATCGCAACCTCTGTTTACAGCTATATTATAAGATAAAATCTGTAGTGGAATAACTGTTAACAACGGTGATAATTCATCTTCTGTTTCTGGTACTGAAAAACTAAACTCTGATAAGTTTTCCACTTCTTCGTTGCCTTCTGTAACAATTGAGATAATTCTTCCTTTTCTGGCTCTGACTTCCTCTATATTGCTCACCATTTTATCATTGGTATGATTGGTTCCCGCTATTACAACAACAGGCATCATTTCATCTATTAAAGCAATTGGTCCGTGTTTCATTTCCGCTGCAGGATATCCTTCTGCATGAATGTAAGATATTTCCTTAAGCTTGAGCGCTCCTTCAAGAGCCACTGGAAATCCGAAAGATCTCCCTAGATATAAGAAATTGGGAGCGTAGGAAAACAAATTAGAAACCTCATCCAGCTCACTACTTTTCTCTAATATCTTTTCGATTTTAGAAGGAATTTTGCTCAATTCTTTAATCAATAGACTAGCTTTTTCCTTTGAAATGGTACCTTTAACCTGGGCCAGTTTTATAGCCATCAAAGTAAGAACTGTTACCTGACCTGTAAATGCTTTAGTAGACGCCACCCCAATTTCCGGACCTGCATGGATATATACTCCGGCGTCTGTTTCTCTGGCAATGGAAGAACCCACTACATTAACCACTCCAATTACAAGAGCACCATTTTCTTTTGCTTGCCTTAATGCTGCTAAAGTATCAGCGGTTTCGCCACTTTGAGATATAACGATCATCACATCTCCCTCTCCAATCAACGACTCTTTATAACGCAGCTCAGATGCATATTCAACCTCTACAGATACTTTAGCCAATGACTCAAATAAATATTCCCCTACAATTCCTGAGTGCCAACTTGTTCCACAAGCTGCAATTACCAATCGTTTAGCGTCTGCAATTTTCTCTAATACATCCTTAATACCACCAAGTGTAATAGTTCCGCTTTCAACATCCAGACGACCTCTTAAACAATCTGAAATAGCCTTAGGCTGTTCAAAGATCTCTTTATGCATAAAAAATTCATATCCCCCCTTTTCAATCTCCTCCAAGCTAAGTGCTAATTCATGAACTTCTTTAATTAAAGAATCATCATTCAAGGTGTGAACCTGATATCCATCTTTCTTGATCACTGCAATTTCACCATCATCAAGATAAACTACCTGATCTGTATATTCCGCCACAGCCGATGCATCAGAAGCAATAAGCATTTCACCGTCTCCCACTCCTAATAACAACGGAGAACCTTTCCTTGCAACAATTAATTGATCTGGAAAATCAGCATGGATGATCGCAACACCATAAGTTCCTTCGATCTGAGCAAGTGCGATTTGCACCGCTTTTTTGAAGTCGCCCGGATTTTTGGAATAAACATCTTCAATCAGTTTTGCCAAAACTTCAGTATCGGTTTGAGAATAAAAAGTGTGTCCCTTCGATTCTAAAACTTTTTTAAGCGAATTATAATTTTCAATTATTCCATTATGAACAAGTGCTAACTTCTCTGAACTACTTGTGTGCGGGTGAGAGTTGATATCATTGGGTTCTCCATGTGTAGCCCATCTGGTATGCCCAATTCCTATTCTCGAATGGTCTTCATCTGAGAGGAGAGCTTCAAGTTTTGCAACCTTTCCTTTTCCTTTTTTTATGTCAAGCTTACCATTAAATAAAGCAATCCCGGCAGAGTCATACCCTCTGTACTCCAACCTTTTAAGGCCTTTTATAATTACTTCGCTAGCCCTTTTATTCCCAATATATCCAACAATTCCACACATAGTATTTTTTTTAGTGCTTTAACCCTATCATGTAAATATAGATATTAACTACTACATTATTTATATAAGTCTCTAATAATTTTACGATGCAGATAATTTTTTTTGAAGATACTATTGCCCGAAGGTTTAAGCCTCTAACTTTAACAAGACCTCTTTGGGATCTCAGAGTTGGAATTTTGACTATTTTTGAAAAATGGAAATACTCTCTAAACCCTGATTCATTAGCCTGGGAAGCACAACCGTATCTTAAAAAATTATTCCCGTCCCCAAGCCCGGATAAAGACAAAGCATGTTTATACATAAACTCCAGATTCCTTCCCTCTCAAAAGTTATTGGATCTATTGGCTAAGGCACAAATCAATGAAGCATTTTACTATAATGACGAACCGGTTTGTTTTATGTCTGATAAACCGCATACAGAATTAACTTATTCGATATTGGAATCAGCAAACAGAACTGAACTGGACTTTAAGCCGGTGTTTGTAGAATATCTTTGGGAATTGCTGGAGTCGAATGGAAAACAAATAATGGAAGATATCAAGCTTCTTGATATTCCATCAATTAAAGGATCAGAGATTGCTAATGGCACTGTATTGGTTGAACCAGATAATATCTTTATTGCAAAAGATGCAACTGTAGAACCGGGAGTAATCCTTATGGCGGACAAAGGTCCGGTTTTTATCGGACCAAATGCTGTAATTGAAGCAGGAGCTATTTTGAAAGGTCCGGTTGCAGTTTGTAATAATGCCACTGTAAAAATGAGAGCTCGTATATATGATTCTTCTACAATAGGCCCATTTAGCAAAGTTGGTGGTGAAGTCTCTTCAACAATTTTTCACTCCTATTCCAATAAAGCTCATGATGGGTTTGTTGGGAATTCTATTTTCGGACAGTGGTGTAATTTGGGAGCTGATTCGAATACATCCAACTTAAAAAACAACTATGACTTTGTACGTATCCAGGATTGGGAAACGAAAGAATTTTATCGGGTAGGATTTCAGTTTTTTGGAACAGTAATGGGTGACCATTCTAAAACCTCTATCAATTCAATGCTATCTACGGGTACAACATGCGGGGTTTCGTCCAATATTTTTACTTCTGATTTCCCCCCGAAATATATCCCTTCTTTCACGTGGCTTGATGGAGTTAAAAACCCTGAATTCAGATTTGATAAAGCTCTTGAAGTTATGAAAGCGATGATGGCAAGAAGAAAAATTGAACTCAGCGATGAGTACGAGCACATGATGAGATACTTATTTAACGAAAGAAGTGCCTAAATTCCACAATTGTTTATTTGGTAAGTGCGCTGCTCGACCCTTTTACATCTCTGTATTCAAAACCTATTATAACTGATTCTCGATTCCGACTGATCTCTATGGATGCTCCCAGTTGCTTTGCGAGCACATTAAATATCTCTGAAAAATTTTGATCATTCTCTTTTAATAGTAAATCAGCAACTCTGGCAAGTTCTTTATCTATTAAATTGATACGAATGTTCACATCATCCTGGAAAATATTTACACGCAATTCTTCTGCTGGTTTATATTTCTTATCTCCTTTAAAACGGAAAATCTCAAAGATCATCTCGCTGAGTAACAGCGACAATGGCACTGCCTGATTGATATTAAACTTAATCCCTTTATTGCTCGTGGTAATATTTACCTGAACATCCTGAATTCTTTCCTGAATAAAACTTACAATTAGAACTTTTTTTACCGTTTCAGATACTGAGATATCACTAAAATTTCCTAACTCATATACCAGTTCGTGAATGATCGCAATAGATTTTATCCGAAGAATATTCGCTGAAATAATCTCATCTCTATCCTTTATACCTAAATCCATTTGATCCAATTGCAAGAATCCGGAGATCAATGCAAGATTGTTTTTTACTCTGTGATGTACCTCTCCAACAAGTAACTCCTTCTCATCTAGTAACCTATTCAGTTTTTTATTGGATTTTTTAAGTTTTTGTTCAGATTTATACTCACTGAAGGCATTACTGATCAAACCGGAAATCGATTTTATGAGCTTGTCTTCTGATTTTGTCCAGGCTCTTTTCTTTCTGACTTCATCAAAACCGATAAATCCATAAAAGACTTCTCCAACGCTTATTGGATATACGATCAAAGATTTAATATTCTGAGGTTCCAGAACCTCTACCATATCAGCCGGCAAATCATGTATATCTTCCGCCACCATTAATCCATCATTTACCAGCAAGGGTTTAAGTGAGGGCATATCATTCTTATAATCCAGATTTTGCAGATTCTCAATTTCAGGAGCTACACCGTCGGCACACCATTCAAAAGTATTTCTGGTGTTGTTTCCGGAATTAAAATCCTCAAAAATGTATACCCTTGAAACATTTACCGTTTCTCCAAGCTTCTTTATTACCTGATTTATTTTTTTCGTAAAAGAACCCAGCGAATTCAGTTTTACAGAAATCTCCGCTAAAGCCTCCTGAAACTTAAGGTTTTCTTCAAGCTCTGCGAGAGTATTGGTAAGTTTCTTTTTATCCTTTTGTTCATTCAGGATACGTTTTATTGCAAATGGAAGACGTTTGAGATTATCTTTGGTTAGTACATCATTAGCCCGGTTTTTAAGCAATGCTATTTCCTCCTCACGGGTAATATCTCCAGACAGAATAACCACAGGTATTCCGGGAATTACTTTTTTTGCATGAATCAGATTTTCTGTTCCCGAAAAAGTTTTAAGATCATAATCAGAAATAATAAGATCAGGCACCCATTTACTTAACAGTACTTCGAAGTCAGGCTTTGTAGTTGCCAATTTCACTTCAAAATCCTGTTCCATCATATTCAATTCTCTGAGCATAAGCTCATAGTCAAATTGAGAATCTTCTATAATGAGTATCTTTTTTATCATTATCAGGTTTAATCTTAATATTTAAAGCTTGCTACTAAGGCAACTCATTCAGTATCAACCAATAATAACCTATTTCTTTTACGGCTTCCATAAATGAATTGAATTCTACAGGTTTAACGATATAGCTGTTTACACCAAGTTTATAACCATCTACCACGTCCCGTTCTTCTTTTGATGAGGTAAGCATTACGATGGGTATGTTCTGTGTATCTTTGTTTGATCTGACTGCTTTTAAAACTTCCAGACCGTCTACTTTAGGCATTTTAAGATCAAGCAAAATCACTCTTGGTTGGTTGTGAACACTTCTGCCTTCAAAATCTCCGGTGCCGAACAAAAATTCGAGAGCCTCTTCCCCATCTTTTAAGCGTGTTATTTTGTTGCTTATCTTATTTCTCTTGAGGGATCTTAGCGCCATTTCTGCATCATGATCATTATCCTCAACCAATAAAATTTCTACTGTTTTATTTACATCCATTCTTCTCTATCTCTTTGATATTATGTTAACTATTTGGCATTGAAAAGAAAAATATTGAACCTTTTCCTTCTTCACTTTCTGCCCAAATTTTTCCTCCATGCTTATTGATAATACGTTTTACAATTGCCAGGCCAACTCCTGTTCCTTCAAATTCATTTTTTGAATGGAGCCTATTAAACACTCCAAATAATTTGTCATGATATTCCATCTTAAATCCTGTACCATTGTCTTTTACAAAATATGTAGTCTTATTTTCTACATTTTTATCACATCCTATATTTATAACTATTTTATCTTCTTTTGAAGAATATTTGAATGCGTTTGAAACCAAATTCACTACCACTTGTTTGATTAACGCTATATCCCCCTGGGCATTAGGCAGATCATCAATTTTTAGATCTATTTGTTTGTCAGAATAAGAACCTGATTCTATCTCACAAACATTCTCAAAAAGTTTAGTCATATCTATCTCTGACTTTTGGATTTTCTTCTTACCTAATCTGGAAAACTCAAGTATGTCATCAATCAGTTGTCCCATGGTTACGGCACTTTCTTTAACCACGCCCATCAACCTTTTTCCTTCTTCATCCAATTGCTCAGCATAGTCTTCCATTAGAATATCAGAAAAACCATTTATTGATCTCAGCGGAGCTCTGAGATCGTGTGAAATTGAATAACTGAAAGATTCTAGCTCCTTGTTCACCTGTTCCAGATTCTCAGCTTGCTTTCTTATTTGTTGTGTTCTTGCCTCAATTTCGTTTTCAAGCTCTTCGGTATATTCAACCTCTTTACTGATATCAGAAACATATAGAATCATACCTCCAATTTCCCCGTCAACATTGTGCCAGGGAATCGCTGTCCAACTTATCCAGACTTCCGAGTTGTCGATCCTTGTAAACTGATCTTTTCCTTTAGATAACTCCTCTCCAGCTAACACCCGCTTATGAATTGACAACCAATCTTTTCTTTTCTTAACCTGCGGAAGAACATCATAGTGAGATTTGCCGATGATACTTTGTCCTTCAATTCTGTTGTGCCCATACCATTTGTTACTGACAGTAATATACTTCATCTCCTTATCGAACATAGCAACCGCAGCAGGAGCCTGTTCCACAAAACTTCTCAGCTGAGATTCCTGTCGCTTAAGATTCTCAACCATTTCATTTCGATCAGTAATATCCATATTGATACCGATCATTTGAACGGGATTACCCTTTTCATCTCTTACAAGATCTCCCTTACCTGTTAAAATTATCTCTTTACCGTCTGGTCGGTTCCACCTAAACTGGATGTCCAATTTCTCTCCCGTCTCAACGGTTTTCTGAGTTTCTTGAACAACATAATCAAGATCTTCAGGATGAACCATGGTTCCAAATTTTTCAAAGGTCGGTTCAAAATTATCGGGCACCCCAAATACTTTATAAGCCTGATCATTCCATTCCAGCTCATTGGTTTTCAAATCCCATATCCAGATAGCGATTTGACCTGCTTCTACTGATAATTGAAGTTTCTCATAGGTCTCATCCAGCTCCAAGGTTTTTCTTTTCGTCTCATCAATATCCATAAACAAACCGCGCAGACCTGTCAACTGTCCATCTTCAAATACCGGATGCCCTATAGCTCTTACCCAAATCTCATTGCCGGTTTTTGTTAACAGAATACATTCCTCATCCCAGGAACTTCTGTTCTCAATAGCATTATTAATTGCATTTTGAATTACGGGTCTGAAATCTTCCCTATAAAAATTTATTCCTTCCTCCACCTTGATTGGCGTTCCTGGTTCTACCTCATGTATTCTATACACTTCATCTGACCAGAAAGCTGTCATTGTACCGAGATCAACTTCCCAGGAACCTATTTTGGCTGCGCTTTGAGTTTCTGACAATAGTTGAATAGCTCTTTGAATTTCTTCGGTTTTAGCCTCCAGCTGTTTTTCTTTTAACACTGATTCTGTTACATCTTGAGAAGTTCCTGCCATCCGATATGGAGTGCCTTCATCGTCATAAAAAACTTTTCCTCTTTCGTGTATATACCTGACTTCTTGTCCTTCATTTATAATAATACGGTGTATAAAATCATGAGGCTTATTTTCGGCAATAGCTTTTTCTACATCTTTTTGAAAGGGCTCTTGGTCTTCTTCTGGAATAAGTGCGTTAAGTTGTTCAAAGGTTGGTGTAAAATCTTTAGTCTGTCCAAACACCTGATAGTTTTGATCTGACCATGTAATTACATCTTCCTTCATATCCCAGTTCCAGTTTCCGATCTTTGCTATCTCCTGAGCTTCTTCCAACCTTATTCTTGTTTCAGATATCGTATTGAATAGTTCTTTCTTTTCTTCTTCAATTGATATTCTGTTGTGTATATCAATAATTGACCCAACCATTCTTACAGGATTACCATCTGCAT
This sequence comes from uncultured Balneola sp., assembly GCA_913058495.1. GTDB lineage: Bacteria > Bacteroidota > Rhodothermia > Balneolales > Balneolaceae > Balneola. The sequence goes on from CAJXQC010000020.1 coordinate 53,470, forward strand.
CAAAACTCGCTTGACCTACTGTTTCAAACCATCGATACTCGCCGGATTTATTCTTCATTCTTATTTCCAGCTTATAAATGGCTCCACTTTTCAAGTGTTGTTCAACAGCACCCACAACCTTTTCTTTATCATCCCGATGCAGCAAAATATTCAGAAATGTATTGTAGCTTGGCTCGATTTCTCCATCTTCATAACCAAGCAATTCATAAAATCTGGGCGACCACCATTCACTGTTATCCTCTAAATACCAATCCCATAATCCCGCATTTATGGCTTTAAGTGAAAGATCAAATCGTTGAACATATTCGAACAAATCACCCTTGGATTCTGACAATTCCTGAACTGATTTTTCAAGTTCTTCATTTTTATTTTGTATCCGAGCTATGAAAATTCTGAAGATCAGATAAATTTCACCTCCTATTATAAACAACGAAAACAGTCCAAGTATTACTTCCAGTCTTATGAGCGTACGAACCGACTCGTTGGAAATAGCTTCAAATGTCTTCACTATTTCATCCATCTTTTCAAGAAACTGCTCTTCATGATTCCGAATAACAGGAATAGCCGTAATTACTTCTTCTTTGCTGCTAAAATCACTAAGTGAGGTTCTTATTGCTTCATAATGAGGTTCTGTTTCAGATAAAAGAGTTTGAATCAGATCATCTTGACTTGCTTCAATACCTAGTTCCTGATTTCCGTTTTTTAAACCTTCATGGGTAACAGACCAAACTTCTACATCTTTTCTTAACGCTTCCAGCTGTATGTCCTTGTTCTCGGCCAGATAAACAGTTTTAGCGATTTTCTGGCTCAGCATTCGTTGTCGTCCCGCTAAATTAATTACTGTAGCATCATCCCGTTTTTCAACTAAGATTTTCTGAATCAGCAATTGATTGGAAACGATCAGTACTATAAGTGTAGAAACAGCTATTATGCTGATACTTTTGACTGAAAGCCTATCTGTTATACTCAAAGTACTCTCCTGGTTGTTAAATAGGTGTCATTCCAATATCTCTCCTGAAGTGCTGATATCATCACACCCGAACTTGTTGATGCATGCATGAATTGCTGATCATTGATCATTACCCCGGCGTGCATTGTTTTTCTACCCGTCTTAAAAAACACTAAATCTCCTATACGGATATTATTTTTCTTAACCGACTTCCCCACTTTCATTTGATCGACAGTTACGCGTGGGAGCTTAACCTCAAAATAATCAGCAAATACAATTTGAAGGAAAGCCGAACAATCCACACCATCATATCCATTTCCACCCAACAGGTACGGCACACCTTTCCAATCTTTGAAAGCTTCATCTAACTTACTTCTGAGCTTCTTCTCATCTTTCGATAACGCAGTTGATTCCATAGCAGGAGCAGAAGAAGAAACAGAAATAGCGACTTCGGGCCTGACTGACTCTTCAATTTTTTCTACTTCAGCTTTTTTAGCGCGTTCTTCCCACGGAATCGCACCTCGTTTAACCATGCCGCATGCAGCAAAAAGTACCCATATTAATAAAAGATGCTTAACTGACATTCGCCGTCTTTTGATGAAAAAGCTGATTATAAATCACTATCTTAATGTAGTACAAATGAACTAAAAATTTACCCTAAATTAAAGCAATTTAATGTATTTACTGGTTAATATAGATCATGTTGCAACTTTAAGAAATGCAAGAGGAGAGGGATATCCAAGCCCTGTTGTAGCAGCTCAGATATGTGAGAAAGCCGGAGCCTCAGGTATCGTTTTTCATTTGCGTGGCGACAGAAGACATATAAGAGACGAAGATGTGGTTGCTTTAAAAGAATCCGTTTCTGGTAAACTGGACTTTGAAATGGCCGCTTCTGATGAAATGCTTTCTATTCTGAAAGAAATAAATCCTCACCTTTGTACCTTAGTTCCGGAAGGAAGAGAAGAGCTTACTACCGAAGGCGGACTGAATATGAATGTAGTTTTTGATGATTTTAAAGAGCGTGTATTCCCTTCTATTCGGGAAACCGATATTGAAATCAGTCTATTTCTAGATCCCAATCCTAAAGACATCAATCTGGCTTTTGAATTAGGAACGGATGCCATCGAATTACATACCGGAAATTATGCGAACGCTCCTTCATCCGGAGAGGCTGACCACGAGCTGGAAAGATTAAAGAAAGCAGCTGAGCAAGCGCATGAACTCGGTATAAAAGTAAATGCAGGACATGGTTTAAATCAAAAAAATCTTCCGAAGTTCATAGCAACTGTACCCCACTTGAATGAAATCAGTATCGGTCATGCATTAATCAGTGATGCAATATTTGATGGATTGGAAACTACGGTTAAGAAATATTTGAGGATTATTGAGAGATGATCGATACCGGTTACATACCCTCCCCTCAATCCCCTCCGGCGGAGATGAAGCTTTTTAACAAAAGTAGAAATTCAATCAACGAGTCTTCCTCTCTGCGGGAGAGGAAACAAAGGAGAGGGTCGTGATGTCTCCTGAAAACTTCCCTACATACCGAAAAGATCTAGTTGAGAAAGCGAGAAAACTAAGAAAGAACTCCACACCGGGTGAGATTGAACTTTGGAAGCTTGTAAAAAATAAGCAAGTACTGGGTTATCAATTTAGAAGGCAACGACCCATCAAAAATTATATAGTAGATTTTTATTGTAAGGAACTTCGATTGGCAATCGAAATAGATGGAAGTTCACATTACTATAAAGTCGAGTACGATCAAAAAAGACAAAAGAAATTGGAACAGTTGGGAATCACCTTTTTAAGATTTTCGGAAGAAGACACAAAAGAAAATCCTGACTATGTTGTGATGGAAATTGAGGAATGGATTAAGTCGCGTTCACTGACCCTCCCCTCAACCCCCTCCGGCGGAGGGGAAGCTCAGGATGTTCATTCCGAAGCAAATCAGAGTACAGCTGGAGGAAAACTCTCTGAGCCAAAACAAAATTTAATCAACGAGTCTTCCTCTCCACGGGAGAGGAGACAAAGAAAAGGATCACTATGAGTGATACAAATACCCCACACAAATCAGGATATGTAGCGATAGTTGGAAAACCCAACGCCGGTAAGTCGACGTTAATGAATCAGATTCTGGGTACAAAACTTTCCATCACTACTCATAAAGCTCAAACCACCCGACACCAAATTATCGGAATTCATTCCGAGGAAAATTCACAGATCATCTTTCTGGATACACCGGGGATCATCCATCCCAAGTACGAGCTTCAAAAAGCTATGATGAGGTTTGTAGAAAAAGCTGAGAAAGAAGCCGATGTGATCCTTTTCATAGTGGAAGCAAAGGAAAACAATATGCCGGAATACGCCTTTGATTCATTGAAACAGATGAAAAAACCGGTGGTTCTGGTAATTAATAAGATCGACGAATCTAACCAGGAACAGGTCAAGAAGTTAGCTAAAGACCTAAATGACTACTTCGATTTTAATGATACTGTTTATATCTCTGCGCTAAATGGCGAAGGCGTTCCCGGTTTGATGGAAAGTATTTCCAAACTTCTTTTACCCGGACCTCCTTTCTATCCAAAAGACGAATTGAGTGAACATCCTGTTCGATTCTTTGCTGCTGAATTGATCCGTGAACAGGTTTTCCTTCAGTATCATGAAGAATTACCTTATTCAGCAACAGTTGATATAATCATCTATGAAGAACGGGAAGACTTGGATTACATCAACGCAGAAGTGATCGTAAACAGAAATTCTCAAAAAGGAATGATCATTGGTAAAGGCGGACGTGCAATTAAACAACTCGGTACCGCTGCACGGGAATCCATCGAAGAATTTGTAGGAAGAAAAGTATTCCTTGATCTCCACGTAAAAGTACGCGATAAATGGAGAGAGAATGAGAATATGGTCCGGAATTTCGGGTATTGATTTAGAAAAACTAAAGAGTTTGGAAAAATTCCTTGACTAAAATTTAAATCCAGATTCCGGCCTTCGCTGCGGAACTGTAGATGTCAGCTAATTCGATGACAGTTTAGTTGTAATAATACTAGAAAAAATCGCCCTTAGTATTTAAGACGGAAAAGAGAGCGTGATCCGGATGCGTCTGCCAAGCAGGAATAATCCTTTCAGGTGAAGAGTGTATTAATTATCTCAGAATGAACGAAGGCCTTTAGGATTATTCAGCGCAGGATCAGTAAACCCGTCTTAAATACTTCGGCTTGATCTTTTGTCCCGTTCGAACGGGATATCAA
>CAJXQC010000021.1 GCA_913058495.1 uncultured Balneola sp.
GTCTTGATACAAAAGTAGCAAAAGATCAAGCCGAAGTATTTAAGACGGGTTCACTCATCCTGCGCTGAATAATCCTAAAGGTCTTCGTTCGCTCAGATACATTTCTTCTCTTCTCACCTGAAAGGATTATTCCTGCTTCGCAGACACATTCGGATCACGTTCTCTTCTCCGTCTTAAATACTAAGGGCGGATTTTTCTGAAACGGATTTTCAATCGCTGAAGATGCTGAATCATGCTTCACGTTGTCTCGCTATAGTTTTATCAATCTAAAATACTTAAAGTCCTTAACAACGCATTCGATCTGAGGTCTAAATTGGTATTTCCGAAATTATAGTTTCTCAGAAGAATCACACCGTATTTACTGTCCTTTTCAAATTCGAAATGAGCCGAATACCCGGGAGTTGAACCTCCGTGACCAACGGTATTAATTCCCTGATCTGAGTATAAATTAAATCCCAAGCTGTAGTTGGCTCTTAATCTTGTTGTCGGGGTTTGCGTTGATCGTAGTATTTCTAAACTCTCTTCATTTAACAGCTTGGATTCTCCCATGCAAGCTTTCATGAATTCAGATAGATCCGATACTGTGGAATAAAGACCGCCATTGGGAATTCGGTAACCTCGTCCGTTATGTTCATCTAAAGGTAGCTGAAAGTTTAACTCAGCAGTTGGTCCGCCCGCCTTGCCTTCAGCAAGTTTTTTGGTTTTCTCTTCAGGAACAACAAAAAAGGTATTCGTCATGTTTAAAGGAGAAAGAATTTGTTCTTCAATCAGCTCTATATACGTTTTGTTTGTAGCTCTGGACATAGCTAATCCTAAAATGGCATATCCAATATTTGAGTATCTAAATCTCTCGCCCGGTTTTGATCTGAAAGAAGTTTGAGGAAGTGCATTGATCAGTTTTTCTTCCCATTCCGAAACGGAACCAAAATTCGACTCCCTGTGTCTTGTTTCGCGATCTAGGCCTGATGTATGAGAAGCTAATTGCTTAAAAGTGATAGGAGAATATTTATCATAACCGATCAAAGATTTTATCTCAGGCAAATAGTTTTCAACAGGATCGTTCATGTTTAAGACACTATCCTGATGTAATTTTACCAATAGGAATCCCGTAAATGATTTTGTCACAGATCCTATTCGATAAAGTGTCTCAGAATCAGAAACTTCAGTTTTATCATGGTTCAGATAACCAAAAGTATCAGAAATAATAACACTATCAGATTTTATAACGGCTACCGAAATACTCCCATTTATGTTATCACTTTGGAGATCAGATTCTACTTGCATAACGAAATCCTCAATAATGTTTTCGGGATTATTTTTCCGGGTTTCGCTACAACCAACCAGCTGGACAAGCAGTAGTACTAAAATTAGTTTTTTCATTCCTCATTTTTAAGTTGCGCCTACAATAAGGAATAATCGTATGAGAAAGCAGAATTATAATCTTGTTTGTTGGAAGAGCTGGAAATTGAAGTCACAGACTTTCAAAACTATTGCTCTGAAGTCACCGCTCCGCTAAAGACTTCAGAGATCTTGGGGGAATAGGTCATCCTGAACCATGTGCTGAACTTGGTTCAGTATTGTTTCAGGATCTTTGTGGTGTTTAGATTCTATTTACCAGACCAAATATTTCCGCACAAGCGCGACGCTTGCGCTAAGATGGGTGAATGAGCGGTATCGGAAGCATTACGTTTTAAACTTTCCAAAATGCCATAATATTCCGCTGGGATCGTGAAGGAAAAATTCATTTCCCCAATCATTATGTACGATTTCAGACAATCGTACATTCTCATATTTATCTGGCAATGCTAAACCTTGTACCTGTTTTAATGTGGCATCTAAGTCACTTACTTCAAGGAAAACCATTGAATTATCGATCCAGTCTTTAACGTAAGCGTCTTGTAAATAAAATCCGAAACCGTCAATATGGAAATAAGACATGTTTGGGGATGTGATTATTTCTTTAAAACCAAGATCTCTATAAAATCTTCGTGAAACAGTGTAGTTTTTTGCCCCAATAAAAGGCCTGATTGACTTTCCTGTTATATTCATGAGTAGAGTTAAGTAAATATTTGCTGATATATTATACCACGAACTTATTCAGGATAATATTAAAAAAAGTAACTCGGGATGGTTCGAGAATTTAGATCACACGAACGTAGATCTTTTGTAATGATTGAGTCGATGGATTGAGTTTACGTCAATATGCAGGCTAGAGCCTTTTCTTATACATCCGAAAACTACCGGTCATTCTGAGCAAACCTGCGAAGAATCTGCACAACTGGTTTTTGATGAGATTAAAAAATCAGGGTCATTCTGAACTAGTTTCAGGATCTTTGTGGAGCTTAGTTTTCGGTAATTTGACCAATATTCCCGCACAAGCGTGACGCTTGCGCTAGGTTGGGGGTACACCGTTTTTTTATACATTTTTAAGTTTTTCGTCATACCAAACATCTTCGTATCCGTTGTTGTCAATTAAAAATCTATAGCCAACATCAAGACCTAAATATTTTATTATTTCAGGTCTTCTTTGAAGTAAATGTTCCGCACATATTGGTTGGAAAAAATCATCAGATTCCGAATATTCTCCTGTCCAAATGTACCAACCTGTAGTGCCTTTTACCTTTGGATGCCTTAATCCGTAAATTGGGTCAGTATTTAAGTCAGAACCAATTTCGATTTTTAGCTTTTTGTTAATCGGATTCCATTTAGACTCATTTTTTTCGCAAATCGCTTTTTGTCGGTCGATATGCGCGTTCCACAAATTGTAATCAGCTAATAAATCCTCGTCAGTTACCAATTGATGTTTCCAAAGTCTTATGTTTTGTTTAGTAATCGGAAAATTGATTTCTGGACTGTCCCATTGATAAATGATATCAGATATTACATCATCGTCCCAATCAATATTTTCTTCGGTTATAAGATTCCAAGCATAATTTTCAAAATCCCTTTCTTCAATTTCTCCATTCAGATATTGGTCGCATTTTGCGATTAAGTCCGAACGTGATATTTTGATTTCTTGATTCAATTCTGCGTTTTCTTAAATGGTGTACAAAGGGCTGGTGTAAGGCATCGTTACCAAGCACAGGCAATGGGCTATACACGTTGTTGTACACTGGCTTTATTCATATTTTTTTGATTTCAGAAATTCCGCGCGCTTATTCAATTCATCCGTCATCTTTATATCAGTCGGTTCTTCGTTTTTCTAAACTCCAAGCTTTATTTCCAATATCACTACTCTGAAGTACAATTGTGTCTCCAAGTTCAGTCCAACCAATTGCCCATCTATTCGCATCTCCAGCTCCAGTATTCAGTTCAGTCAGTTTTTCATTCTTCTTATTATATATATGAATGATAACATCAGCATAATTATCCGCATTTTTGTCAGTCCGATTTACAGTTGCATTAATTTTAAAATTTCCAGTCGAGGATTTAATTTTTTCGCTTTCATAATCGCTAAAAAAACAACTTGTCAAAGTCAAAGTCAATAATATTAAAGTCAGATTGCGTTTCATTTGGTAGCTTGTGTACAACATAAGTATATGACGCATTGAGTTCATCATATCCCAGTTTGATGTTTAAGTTTTACTCATCTATATGAAGGACTAAGATGAATAAAACCCAGTTATTATCAAAACATAACTATCATGTTATTCTACTATACAGTAATAAAAACGGGACTAAATAAAGATGGAAAGTTTTAGTCATCTTCCCTCAATAAAAACCAAGTCCCACTGGCAAGGAGAGCTCCAATGATTGGGGCGATGACATTACATCCAAAGGTGAGGAAAAGTACAGAAACCGGTCATTCTGAGCAAACCTGCTAAGAATCTGCACAACTGGATTTTGATGAGATTTAAAAATCAGGGTCATCCTGAACTTGTTTCAGGATCTTTGTGGAGCTTAGTTTTCGGTAGTTTGACCAATATTCCCGCACAAGCGTGACGCTTGCGCTAGATTGGGGGCTGTAAATTGAAGTCACAGACTTCCAAAACTATTGCTCTGAAGTCACCGCTCCGCTAAAGACTTCAGAGATCTTGGGGGTTTTATTTTGTTTTTATATTATTCATTTTAAAAGCCAAATCAACGATTTGGCGGGCTTGCTATGAAAACCAACTTTTCAATTTTGCAATGAACCCCTTATTGGGTATAGCCATTGTTGTGTTTTCGTTTTTTTTATACTCCCTTGTACTTTTTGATTCTGTTTTAGGGTTATGGGGTCTGCACCATGCATTCGCTTCGCTGTAATGTTCCTTTCCCAAATCATCCGTAATTACGAGTCTACAGTTGACTCTATGAGGTGCCATCTGTCCAAAATATGGTGACGGTTCATTTGGAAATCCCTTGATAATTAATAGTCCACTTTTAAAATGTTTCGAATTAATTCTCCTATTCAATATTTGTGTTTGGAGTCGTTTTGAAAATTCTTCAATTAGAAATCTAAATTCCTTGTTTTGAGGTTCGATTTTACAATCTTTTAGATTGATAGTAACTGTCATAGAATTAGAAGAAATCATATGAGAATAAAGTTTTCCAATTCCCCAATAACCATAAACATCATTGTTTCGACTGACGAAAGAACTCACAAGTCCATCTGCAATAGTTTTAAATTCTTTTCTTCTCGCCATTTTTATACAATGAAACACAACAACAGAGTAAAGTGAACTCTATTCACTTTATCCCTATTTCATGTTTAAGTTTAATTCACTTTATTCTTAAATAAGAAGGACTAAGATGAATAAAACCCAATTATTATCAAAATATGGCTATCATTTTATTCTAATATAAAATGAATAAAATGGGACTAAATAAAGATGAAAGGTTTTAGTCTTCTTCTCTCAACAAAAACCAAGTTCCGCTGGCAAGAAGAGCACCAATAATCGGTGCAACGATATACATCCACAGATGTGTAAGATTTCCGGAAACGAGAGCAGGAGCGATGGAACGTGCAGGATTCATAGAAGCACCTGTGATCGGTCCCGCGAACATGGCTTCAAGTAAAACTACAAATCCCACAGCCAATCCGGTGAATTCAGTAACGGCTTTGTTTTGGCTTACAAACAAGATCACCACCATCAAAAAGTAGGTAAGAATGATTTCCAGAATAAAAGTTTGATGCCAGTCTCCGGCCGGAAGGGTAGAGCCCAATCCTTCGTGCTCCTGAAACAGAAAAGCTAAGATCAAGGAAGCAAAAAGAGCTCCGCCAACCTGAGCAATGATATATGGAGCGACCTGCTTTTCGTTAAAACGATCGGTAACTGCAAAAGCAATGGAAACAGCAGGATTGATATGCGCTCCGGAAATTTTACCAAAGGCATAGATCATCGCCGTAACGATCAATCCAAAAGTAATGGCTACTCCAACATGCGTTACCGTTCCTCCGGTTACATCATTGATCACGATGGCTCCGGTTCCGCAAAATACTAAAGCGAAAGTTCCAATGAATTCAGCAACATATTTTCTCATTTCAACACTACATTACTCATTACAAATAGCATTTCTGTACCGATCTGTTTACAGCGCTCATCGTATTTTGCATCCTGAAGATCAGTTCCGTCAAAGGCTTTGGGATCATCGAAAGGAAGAGACAGTCTGAAATCTGTTCCGGGCACAAAAGGACATCCTTGATCAGCTTCCGAACACACCATAATGGCGGCGAATTCTTTAGCCGGATTCGGAGCTTCATCAAATCGGGTTGAGAAAGCTTTATATGCATCCATATCCGCTTTCCAGGAAATTTGGTACTCAGGATTGGAGGTATCGGGATCTTCGGCTTCAACCTTAAATCCGGCTCTGAGGACAGCATTTACCGCATTGGGATGAAAAGCAGTAGCTTCGGTTCCACCGGAGAAAGTTTCGATCTCAGGAAGTCCGTAATGATCAGCTCCGGCAGCTAACCACAACTGCCCCAAATGACTTCTTCTGGAATTATGCGTACAAATGATAATCGCTTTCGGAGTTTGATTCGAATTCCATTTTCCCGAAAGATATTCACTCAAAGAACGCAATTTATCTTTTCGCTCTTCGGGAATGGAATCAAAATTCTGTTCCAGTTCTTTGGTGTAGCTTAATAGCTTATCAAAAAGAGGAGATGTAGTTGTGGTCATTTTCAGCTCTTTAATAGATTAACAGCAACCACTTCCCGGAGCACAAGAACCGGCGGTTTGTAGTTCAGATAGTTTTACTTTTGGCTTGGAAACAGGAATTCCACAACTATCCTTAGCCAGACAATCGGTAGCTTTGGTAGTCAGCAGGAAATTAGTTCCGTCAAAATCGAGCCCGTATTTGCCAATGGTTTCGCCCTGATATTCTACTTCAATATCCAGATCAGGAAGTCCTAGGGTCTTTTCAGATAGCTCAATGATGTGTAGCAGTTTTTCCGGATGGATACGGTGATCGTAATCGTTGGCACTCCACAACTGGAAGTTGATCACTTCTTCATTTCTGAGTGTTCCACCGCAGTCGATGAAGTTCTTGGTAATCATTCCGACTTCAGTCACGTGAAAATGTCGGGGAACCAATTCACCATTCGGTAATTGGAAGGCGATAGATTCTAAATCGACAAGAGCACGTTTAATTTGAGATAATTTCATGATTCTGTAGTGATGTGTTTAAAGTTAGCAGCAGTTTAAGTTCGTTCCGTTGATATCCTGATCCAGAAATTGAGCAATGATTGATTTCATCTCCGACCAGTTTTCTTTGTTAATGCAATAGCACACACTGGTTCCTTCAATACTTCCCTGAATAAGCCCGAGATTTTTCAGCTCTTTTAAATGCTGAGAGATCGTAGGTTGGGCAAGACCAATTTCTTCAACTAAGTCTCCGCAAATGCAGGAATCAGTTGAAAATAATTGTTGGAGTATGGCAACGCGGGCAGGATGAGCAAAGGCTTTTGCAAACACTGCGATCTTGTTTTGTTGCTCTGTAAAAATTTCGGTTTTGGTAAGTCCCATTGCTATTAAATTTGTTCATTGCAATATTACGATTAATAAAATTTTATTCCAACCTTTTTCTCTTAAGATTTTAGAATCTGAAAAAATTCTGAAGACGAAGAGCATTCTCTGATCATAAGCCGTATCTTTGAATAATCTCAGAATTTCAAACTAACTACTTTTATGATATCCCGATATTCCCGCAAAGAAATGGAAGACATTTGGACGGAAGAAAATCAATTTCAGGCATGGTTGGAGGTTGAGCTTGCAGCATGTTGGGCATGGGCAAAGTTGGGAACCATCCCGATGGAAGATGTGGATAAACTGTATGAAAAAGCATCTTTCAAGTTAGAGAGAATAAAAGAAATTGAAGCTAAAACTCGTCATGATGTGGTGGCTTTTACCCGAGCGGTATCAGAAACGTTGGGCGAAGAGAAAAAATGGATCCATTACGGATTGACATCCACAGATGTGGTAGATACAGCCTGGGGTGTTCGTTTAAAGCAAGCGAATAAGTTGATCAGAGAAGATCTGGAACGAATTATTTCAGTTTTAGGTGAAAAGGCGAAGGCTCATAAGTACACTGTGATGATGGGCAGAACGCACGGAATTCATGCGGAGCCAACGACTTTCGGGTTGAAGTGTGCATTGTGGTATACGGAAATGAAAAGAAATTTAGAGCGATTCGAAAAAGCAGCTGCTGATGTTGAATTCGGAAAACTTTCGGGCTCGGTAGGAACTTTTGCAAACATTCCTCCTGAAGTAGAACAGTACACCTGCGAGAAATTAGGATTAACTCCGGCTCCGATCTCAACCCAAACCTTACAACGAGACAGACACGCTTTTTACATATCTACTTTGGCTTTGATCGGTTCAACTATGGAAAAAATGGCGGTGGAAGTTCGTCATTTGCAACGCAGTGAAGTTCGTGAAGCAGAAGAAGCTTTCAGAAAAGGGCAGAAGGGATCTTCATCTATGCCGCACAAAAGAAATCCTATTAGTTCAGAGAATATTACAGGTTGTGCACGTGTACTTCGTGGTTATATGGTAACTGCATTCGAAAATATTCCATTATGGCACGAACGTGATATCTCACATTCATCTGCGGAGCGTATCATTCTTCCGGATGCAACTACATTACTGGATTACATGCTTTCACGTTTTTCTAATGTGATCGAGAATCTGGTCGTGTTCGAAGAGAATATGGAAGCTAACATCTGGAAAACACAGGGATTGGTATTTTCTCAGCGTATTCTGAACAAGTTGATTGACAAAGGCATTAACAGGGAAGAAGCGTACGATGCCGTTCAGCCGTTGGCAATGGAATCATGGGAAAATCAAAAGCTGTTCCGTCCATTGATCGATAAAGACAAATTCATTTCATCACAACTCAGCAAAGAAGAGATCGAAGATGCATTCGACCTGAAACATCACACCAGAAATGTAGATGTTATTTTTGAAAGGGTAGGGTTAGGTTAGAATAAACTCAATTTAAATCCAGCACCAACAAAATCTGGTGTAATTATTGGATTAAAGTTTATTTTCATAACTGTTTGTTCTTCATCATAAGAGACTCCCAAGTCTTTATTATATGCTTTTACAGCACGCTCAACATATTTTGTAGCACCGTTACCGTTCACTCCAGCTACAATTATCCCGGTAAGAGCCACGCCGATACCTACAATTCCAATTGGTTTTATGGCGTATTTATCTCCACTTTGACCTGTTCTTGGATCAAAAGATTGTTCACCTGTTTTTTCAGCTCCCAAAGCAACAGCTAATACTACTCCACCTACTGAAATTACATATCCAGTAACCATATTTTTCCTTTTTTTTGCAAAGGTATTCATATGCGCTAAAGCATCAGGATTATCTTTAACTATTTCTTTTAAATTGTCACCGAAATAGCTCACCTTTTGTTCGATTCCAAAGTTTCCAACTCTAAAAGTATAGGAAGGTTCACTTCCACCGGAAAAGCCTCCGCCCATTCCATTAAATCCGGGCGAATAATAGCCGGCTGTAGCGGATTTAGATTTTAGCTGAATAGGTTTTTTTTCGGTTTCTTGTTCCGCTTCCTGAGCATACAAAGTTGCATTGAAGACAAATAATGATAGGAATGATAGTACGGTAAGTAGTTTGATAATATTCATGATATCAGTAGTTGAAAAAATGATAGCGACAAATCTAAATAGATACTTTATAAATCCAAAAAAATAAAATCTGAAGATTTATAGAATCTATTTTTAGAGCTTAAAACTAAAGACCGTTACTTAAAATATTCCAAATGAGTAAGGGGATTAAACATAATCGAATAATTTCTATTCCAAAAAGCCACTTACTTTTCGATTCAAACAAGATTCCAAGCATAGCAGTCGATATGACTATCCATGCTGAAAGTGAAATTTTTGATGCCATCGTAAAATCAGAAAAATTGAATAGGAAATAAGCGGTAATAGAAATAGCTATTAAAAACTGAGCAAAGATATAGGTCTTCATCCATATAAAAGATACATCAGCATTGTACTTCTTAAAGTCTTCAGTTACATCTTTCGGATTTTGTACTCCTCCAAGATAATCAGGTAACCACCCCGGCTGTTTGAACAACATGTTTTTGGTATCACTCCAGGATCTGGACTGCTTTGCATACTGATAAAGATCAATATAATGTGCGAAATTAGCATATACAGGATTCCAACTCCCCACCGGTTTGGTTATCCCGTAATTCGGTCGTTCTTCCTCTTCTTTGAAGGTTCCGAACATCTTATCCCAAATAATAAAAACACCGGCGTAATTTTTGTCGATATATTTCGGGTCCCGACCATGATGTACTCTGTGATGCGACGGAGTGTTCATAATCTTTTCAAACCAGCCTATCTTGTTTATATGTTCGGTATGAATCCAGAATTGATAAAGTAGATTAAATCCTCCGATAAGAACAAACTGAATAGGATCAAAACCAAGTACAGCCAATGGCAAATAAAAAGGAGTACTCCAGATAAAAGCAGTAGAACTTTGTCTTAATGCCACCGATAAATTAAAATCTTCACTTTGATGATGAACTACATGTCCTCCCCAAAAAAGACTTATTTCATGAGACATTCGGTGACTCCAGTAAAAGCAAAGGTCATAAAGAAAGAAAAGAATAATGAAAGAGATCCAGTGTTCAGGAATTTTATATACTGCAAAGTATTGGTAGATAATGGAATAGATACCGATAGTAACAATTTTGGTAAAAATATTGCTCACCTGATTCAAAACACCTAGATTGATGTTCGTAACTGCGTCATTTAAACGATAGGTTTTTTTCTTAGTTATAGCTTCGTACATAAGTTCTAAACTCATAAGTCCGAAAAAGATAGGAATTGCAAATATTACAGGATTAAAATTCATGTAATGCTGTCGATAAGGTTAGTAAATTCATCAAGTAAAGTTTCTCCATGGATAGCAAATTATCATTCTACAGTCTTATAAGTAAATTAAAATGGCCAAAAGGATATACCGGGAAAATATTCCTGATCGCTTTCATTGGAACACACATCCCGTTAATAGGTCTGTTCATTTATCTTACTATTTATTTTCCGGTTGAGGAAAGAGTATCCATTCTGCTTGTAGTATTAGTTGCAACAGTGGTTGGAGCTTCCGTAACGCTGTATTTTATTTTCCGTTTACTTGCGCCCATTTTAATGACTAATAAAGCAGTCATCAAGTATAATTCTGATAAAAAGATCCCGTCCTTACCAAAGCATTTTAAGGATGAAGCCGGAGTTTTGATGGCGAATACACAAAAATGTATTGAAGAACTTGATGATCTGCTGAAGTTGAAAAACCGTTTAATCGCAATGGTTTCTCATGATTCTAAAACACCAATTGGATCCATAAAAATTGCAAACGAGTTGATCAAGGATGAACTACAGGGAGATAATCCTGACCTTGAAGATATTTTCAAGTACATAGAGTTGATCGAGATCAGTACGGATAGCCACGCAAGGTTTTTGGATAATATGCTTACTCTGGCCAGATTTGATGACGGTGAAATTCATCTGAATAAAAAAGAAGTAGCTCCGGAAGATATCTTCAACAAACTGGCAAAGAACCACAAGATCTACTTTGAGATGAAAGGGATAGAATTTGTTACCAATTCTGAACTTCCGATTGGATCAAAACTAAATATTGATGTCGAGAAAATGATATCTGTGTTAAATAATTTAGTTCAAAACTCAATCAAGTTTACCAAACAAGATGGAAAGATTGAATTGAATCTCAAAGAGAGAGAAGGAAGATATTTAATTACTGTTAAAGATAATGGAGTTGGAATAGCTGAAGCTCAAAAGGAAACTATTTTCAGTGCTTTTTCTGATTCATCACAAGGAACTAAAAATGAAGTTGGTTCAGGTTTAGGGCTTTGGATCGTGAAGGTGTTTACCGATTTGCACAAAGGTGAAATCAATTTTGAAAGTGAGGAAGGGAAGGGGACAACGTTTACGTTATCGCTTCCTAAGTCTTAATCATAAGTTCACTTTTTTATGATCTGTTGGGCAAGTTCCCATCTTTTTACTTTACCCATAACAGTTTTGGGCAATTTGTCGACCACTACCAATTCTTTAGGGATTTTGAAATCAGAGAGCTCTGAAGAAAGCATTTTCTTCATTTCATCAATATCAGGAGTTTGACCATTTAATAAAGTAATTACAGCAGTAACTTTTTGACCCCATTCTTCATCAGGAACTCCTATTACAACAGCTTCTTTTATCAAAGGTAAGCGTTGGATGGCTTCTTCAACCTCAAGCGGATTTACATTTTCTCCACCTGTAATGATCAGGTCTTCTCTTCTGGATTCTATAAAAAGTTGATCAAATCCGTTTATATGACCATAATCCCCGGTTCTGAACCAATCATTTGTATCAAAAATATTCACATTTTCATCTGTTTCATAGTAGCCGTCAAATACCTGAGGCCCTTTAAGCCAGATCATACCCGACTGATTTTTTCCTAATACTTTACCATTGTTATCTCTTATCTGTAATTGATTTGGAGGAAACGGTTTACCTACACTTTTAAGTGGAGTATACATCCCTGAAGGTGTAGTCATTGCATTGGCAACAATTTGCGCGCATGTCTCGGTCATTCCATAACTGGAAACGATAGGAATTCCTCTTTCAACTGATCTTTTCAACAGTTGTTGAGTAGTTGGTCCTCCTCCCAATAAAATAGCTTTAAAATCTCTGTGGGTTTTAAATAACGGATTCTTTAAAAGTCTGGAAAGCATTGTTGGTACAAGCGATGCAGCCTGGAATCTGGGATTTTCGGAAAGAAATTCAGTTACCATTTCTTCATTGAAGCGCCCCATTCTGTAAATAGCTGAGCCGTATAGTAACGATCTGAATATTATGGAAATCCCACCTACATGATTTAATGGAAGACATAACAGCCAAAAATGATTGGGTTCAGGCTGAAAGTTTTTTGCTGAAGCTTTTGCAGCTGAGATCATTTGCCGTCTCTTTAACGGAACGATCTTGGATTTTCCGGTTGTACCGGAAGTCAGAAAATACCCAAATATAGAGCTGTCTTTGATCTTGGATGGATTGGGTAATTCCAGTTCTCTGATATCGAAAGTGAATGCATTCAAAAAGAAGTTCTCATCCATGTGAACAACATCTTCACCGGAAAGTCTGTTTCGATTTGCTGTATCACAAAAGATCAGAGAAGGGCTTAATTCCTGAACAACATCCTCGAGCTCTTTTTGGGGAAGTTTAGGACTTAATGGAATGATAGGTATTCCCAGCTTCCATGCTGCGGCAATAGAAAATATCAATAAGTCAGAAGATTCAGATAAAAAAGCGATTGGCCATTTTAATGAATCTGATTTTTGTTTGATGGTATCAAGGAAAAACCCGGTAAACCTTTCCAGATCGCTATAGGTATACATTCCATGTTCGGAAGTCAGAAAGACCTTTTGAGGTTCTGATTTTCCAAATTCAAACATATGTAATCTAGACTTAAACACTATTTATATAATCTCTTTGAGGTAATTATAATTCAAATCAATTCCAATGCCTGGTTTTTGGGGAATAACATAAGAACCCGAATTTATCTCAGTTTCATCATTCAGATCGCTTGATAAAAGAGAACCCGTTGCTAATCCGTGCGCATATTTTTTTGCGCCCCAACCCAATGCTAATATTGCCGTAATTATCCTTCCTATTTTACTTTCTAACGATGTTGTGAACACCATATCAATATAATGAGAGTTTGCCTGTTGCTTTGTTACGTAAATTTCCGAAAAACTACCGATCATCATCGGTTTTAAAACGAAAACATCAAACCCATTTTGCACTGATAGTATCCCCGCGTCTTTTTTGTTCCGGATAGATTCATCCGCAGCCAATTTAATTGTAGTTTCTTTTTTAAGAACACTCAGCCGATCTACTTCTTCAGAAATCAAAGGCTCTTCACAGTATTCTATATTTAGATCTTCAAGTTGTTGAAGATTTGAAATTGCCTCATCTAAACCCCACGATCTGTTTGCATCAATTCTGATCTGAACGGCGGGAAATTCAGATCTTAAGGCATTCAAAAGTTGGTATTCTTTTTCAAAATTATTGCCAACCTTGACCTTGAGGGTTTTAAAACCATCATTTACCATCTTTGTTGCATGATTCAACGATGATTTTACATCTGTTATACCCAAGACTGCATTTGAAGGAATTTCTAAACCAGATAACTCCGGAAACAGATACTCAGCTAATGAAACACCTTTTTGTTTTGATGAATAGTCATGATATAAAGTATCCAATCCGAATTTGAGCGAAGGAATATTATGTATTTGTGATAACACATAAAAAAACTGAGGGAATTCACCTTTGATAAGTGCATTTTCTAAGGGTTCTTTATTGACTTGAAGTACAGATATGATCTGATCAAGGGTAAATGCAGAAAATCCGGGTAAAGGGGCTATTTCACCATATGCCTGAATTCCGTCATGATCAAATTCTATAATTACACCTTCTCTGAATTCATAAACAGCTCCTGATATAGAAAAAGGGGTTTGAAAAGGAATTTTGTAAGAATAGAATTTGAGCATTATAAGATGATTCCGATAGAAAAAAGTAATCCAAAAATGGTCATGAACTTGGCAGTTTTTTCCAGCTGTTGATTCAGGTTCCTTTTTTCAGTTTCAGTCCAGATAGTTTTGGTATGTAACAAAGCAACAGGAAGAATCAGAAATGGTAGAAAGATCCAGACTTCGTAATCTAGCTGAAAATAAAAATGAGGAGGAATTGCGAAAGCAAGTATGAGCATAAATGTGTATTCCACTTTAAGCATTGTTTCGCCAAAGAGTACCCCAAGGGTTTTCTTTCCTGCTATTTTATCTTGGTCAATATCCCTCAGGTTGTTGACCACTAAAATATTAGTGCACAAAGCTCCCACTGCAAAAGAAGCCCAAAAAGTATCCATCGACCATACTAAAGCATTAACATAATAAGTTGTCATTACTGCTACTATTCCGAAAAAGATAAAGACAAACAGATCACCAAGACCGTTATAACCAAGAGGAAAAGGACCTCCTGTATAAAGTACTCCAAATAACAATGAAAATAGTCCTATGATCAAGACAACTGTCCCGCCGATCCAGACCAGATAAAGCCCGAAAATAAATGCCAAAGCCATACAAATGATTGTGGCGTTCAACATAGTTTTGGGAGAGATCAAACCTTTTGCAGTAGCTCGCTCAAAACCAATTCTTTCGTCAGTATCCGCTCCTTTAACAAAGTCATAATAATCATTGGCAAAGTTGGTCCCAATCTGAATTAAAAAAGCACAAAGAAGAGCAACGGTGGTCGCCATCCAATTAATAAGTTCATCCTGATAAGCAATGGTAGCACCAATAAGAACGGGAACAAAAGCAGCTGCAAGAGTTTTCGGACGCGCAGCTTCTACCCAAATTTTTAAATTAGATGTGTTCAAAAATTAAAAATTACATGAAAATTTATGTGGAAACATTTTGAATATAAGATACCACTTTAGTTGAAGCCTAAAAAAGTGAAGTGAAAATCCAAAGCCATTAAATTCTTAAGTCTGGAAGCGCTTTTGTTTTTTTAAAACGTAATTAAATATGGTTTATAAAATTACAAACCTTTTTAAATTAATTGTTAATAAAAAAATACCAAAATAATTGAGTCTTATTTGATAAAGAACTTATCTTAAGCCGTCAATTTAAATTTCAAAATTCTTTTAAAAAATGTCCGCATCAAAACTCGAATATATTTGGTTAGATGGAACGGCTCCTACACAAGGACTTCGTAGCAAAACAAAAGTTCTTCACGATTTTTCCGGTAAACTTGAAGACGCACCAATTTGGTCTTTCGATGGAAGTTCAACTCAACAAGCAGTAGGTAACTCATCTGATTGTTTGCTAAAACCAGTGGCTATTTACAGAGATCCAGCTCGTGTAAATGCTTATTTGGTTATGACAGAAGTTTTGAATGCAGACGGAACTCCGCATGAGACAAACGGAAGAGCGACCATTGATGACCATGACAACGATTTTTGGTTTGGTTTTGAGCAGGAATACTTTTTGTGGGATCCGGAAACAAATATGCCGTATGGATTTCCGGTAGGTGGGTATCCTGCTCCTCAGGGACCATACTATTGTGGTGTTGGTGCAGATAATGCTTTTGGAAGAGATTTAGTAGAAGAACATCTGGATATTTGCCTTGAAGCAGGTTTAAATGTAGAAGGAATTAATGCAGAAGTTGCAGCGGGGCAATGGGAATTCCAGATCTTCGCAAAAGGGGCAGATTCAGCAGGTGATCAGATTTGGGTTGCCCGTTATTTGTTGGAAAGAACAGCTGAGCAATATGGTTTAACTATTAACTGGCATCCAAAGCCACTTGGTAATACTGACTGGAATGGATCCGGAATGCATGCAAATTTCTCGAATGCATTATTGAGAGAAGCAGGATCAAAAGATATTTATGATAAGATCTGTGATGCATTTGCTCCTGTTATAAAAGAGCACATGGCTGTGTATGGTGCTTATAACGAAGAAAGACTTACCGGTAAGCATGAAACAGCTGCTCATGATGAATTCAGTTATGGCGTATCTGATAGGGGTGCTTCTATAAGAATTCCTATTGCCACTGTTGAGAATGGATGGAAAGGATGGTTAGAAGACCGTAGACCAGCTTCAAACGCTGATCCTTATACTGCTGCTGCAAGAATAATCAAAACTGTAAAATCAGCTTCTTAAGAGCTTTGCTTACTTATTGAAGTTTTCCATAAAACTCTGTTAGCGAAAGTTAGCAGAGTTTTTTATTGTGTATTATATAAATTATATGACTACACTTTTTCTAATAGCACTCTGCTTTGTTTCATGTTCTATTCTTCTGTATTTCGAAAAGCATAATTTTGGTTGGGGTAAATGGGTTTTCAAAATAACTGCTTCCTCAGCATTTGTTTTAATAGCACTCACTTTGGCAGATGTTTCCAGTCCGTACTCAAATTGGATGTTGATCGGTTTTGGGTTTAGTTTTCTGGGTGATGTATTTTTAATAAAAAGTGACGAAGGTACATTTTTTAAGATTGGAATTGTAAGTTTTGCACTTGCCCATATTGCATTTATCGCTGCGTTTATATCAGTAGGTTCTTTTGGATTATTATTTTTAATAACAACGATCGCAGCTTTAGTTTTGATGGTTCGTTCTTATAGATGGCTAAAACCAAATATAAGTACTGATTTTAAGGCTTTAGTAGCCATGTATATTATAATTATTGGCGCTATGTGCGCACTTTCAGGTTATGCATGGGAGGGCAACTATAGAAACGGAGTTCTGGTGGGTGCTTTTCTTTTTGCAGTTTCAGATTTGTTTGTAGCAAGAGAAAAATTTATCAAATCGGAATTTAGAAACAAGCTGATAGGTCTCCCTGTATATTATTTAGCACAGATATTTTTAGCTTTGTCATTAGACAGGTAATCAATAAAATGTTATGAATGAAATTTCGTGGAATGACTTTGAAAAAGTTGAATTAAGAGTTGGTACAATAACAGAAGTCAAAGATTTTCCAGAAGCCAGAAAACCGGCTTATAAACTAACTGTAGATTTTGGGAAGGAAATCGGGATCAAAAAATCTTCAGCTCAAATTACTGATCATTATACAAAAAAAGCTCTGTTGGGTAAGCAAGTTCTTGCAGTGGTTAATTTTCCGACTAAACAGATCGGACCTTTTATGTCGGAGTGTTTAGTGACAGGCTTACCCGATAGCAATGGAAAAGTTATTCTGGTTAGCCCCGACCAGAAAGTGAAAAATGGTGAGCGTCTATTCTGAAGATTAGGAAACAATAATCCACTTTTTAAGTAGCAATAATCTGCTTAGTTTTGAAAAAACAAAAACATCATGAGACGATTACAGATAGTAGCGGCATTATTTTTGGCGACTATAATTTCAGGAATGAGTTTGAAAGCTCAGGAAATTTCCTATCCGGAAAAAGGGGACGTCACAGAGTTCAGGCTATATATTGAAGGGATAGAAGAGCTGAAGGGAGAAATTCGAATTGCAATGTTTGATTCCAAGGAGAAATACACTAAAGACCCTATACACGCCATAGTTTTACCTGTTGACAGCACCACAATAATATGGACACAGGAAATGCTTCCATACGGGGAATATGCCATAGCTGTTTATCATGATAAAAACGAAAATGGCAAAATTGATACAAATTTTTTGGGCATTCCGAAAGAGGAATATGGCTTTTCGAATAATGCAAGGGGACGGTTTGGTCCTGCCTCCTGGGAAGATTCAAAGTTTATAATAGAAGACAACTACTTTACTACTTCCATAAATATTAAATAGCATATCTAAAAATTTTGAATTTTGATTCAGATTATTCATTATCTGATAACTAGCTAACTAACAAAATTCGAGGTATTTATATGGAAAATCATGAAACAGCCCCGGTTATGTCTTTGAAAGACTGGGTGGTAACAATGCTTATTACATTCATTCCAATGGTAGGCTTTGTAATGTTGTTTGTGTGGGGTTTTAGTGATTCAGCAAATCCAAACAAAAAAAACTGGGCAAGAGCGGCTTTAATAATGTTAGCCGTTTCCACAGTACTTTACTTCATAATATTTGTATTAATCTTTGGAACGATGATGGCTGCTGGAGGATTTGAAGGGTTATAAAAGCAAATATCATCAATTTGAAGCTCTGTTTTAAAGCAGAGCTTTTTTTATTCCGTAACCTCTTCAGGTTTCACACGTAACTGTTTTCAAAATTTCTGAGGTTATGGGTCAATTCTTTAAATCTATTTCAATTGCTCTGCAAAATATCAGAGCCAATCCACTCCATACATTTTTATCCACTTTAGGGATCATCATAGGCGTGGCCGCTTTGGTTGGTATTCTTGCTTTAGGAGACGGGCTGGAACAAACGGGTAGAGAGCAGCTTGCAAATACTACTTCACTGAATATAATCACTGTTAATTCCAAACGTACCAAGACTGTAGATGATATTCGTATTCAAATAAAAAACCGACCAGAGTTTACTATTGAAAAAGTACAAGAATTGAGATCTTTGGTTCAGAATAAAGTACTTTTAGAATATACTGGAACCCGATCTACTGAAATCACTTACAAAGATTCTGTTTCAGGAATATATTTGCAGGGAAGTTTGGAATTCGGATTGCAGTTTTTGACAGATAGTTTGTCTTTTGGAAGATATATATCCAAAGAAGATGTGATCAAAAGTTCAAAAACAATTGTTCTATCACCAGAGATTGCGGATAAGCTCTCAGACTCAAGAGTTGGCTTAATAGGAGAAACAGTAGAAATTGAAGGTGTTAGATTTCAGGTAGTGGGAATTCTGAAGGGAAGCCCTGAAAGTACTCAGAGAGTTTATATTCCTACTTCAGTTTATACAAAGTTATCTGAGGAATATCCCAATATTGTACTCAAAGCTAGTAAAGCAGAGGAAATTCCCTTAATTGAGCAAGAAATAGAAAATTGGTTAGATCGTAATTTTGAGGAGACAAGCGACGCTTTTATTATTTCCACCAACAGGGCAAGGGTTGAACAGTTTAGTCAGGGTATATTATTATTTAAGCTGATAATGGGAGCCATTACAGGTATTTCTGTGTTGGTAGGAGGAATAGGGGTTATGAACGTTCTTTTGATATCGGTGACAGAAAGAACAAAAGAAATCGGTATTCGCAAAGCAACAGGAGCTAAGAAGAAAGATATCGTTCTTCAGTTTATGGCTGAATCAGTTACTATTTCATTTGTAGGATGTATAATAGGTTGGATAGTGGGAATTGTGGGGATATTTATTTTTGTACCTATTGTAAATTCATTTACAGAGATTGGAGAATTCAGAGCTGCAATCGGAACAGGAACAGTGCTATCTATCTTAGTTATAGCACTGTTTGTTGGAATTATTTTTGGTACCTATCCTGCATGGCGAGCAGCTCAATTAACTCCTGTTGATGCAATTCGGCACGAATAGTTAAGATCTATTTTTGTTTGATGGTCACATTTCCATTACGGGATACGATAAACATCCGTCCGTTACCTGTTCCAACAGATCCTTCTACTTCAGTAGAATTTCGCTCATCAACAAGAGTTGCATTATTAAGTGTATACGGCTGATCAAGTTTGCCATAAGTAACACTAAATTTAACACTTCCTGTAAACGGAGAAGAAAGGTTTAACTTTATGTTTGTGTATGAAGATTCTATGTTTACGAATTCAAGTTCATTTACAGCATTTACCTCTATATCACCTGATCGGTTTTCCATTTGAATTTCGGAGCCTTTAAAATCATCGAGTTTGATCTTATTGTAATCTCCGTTAATAGCACAGGACCCACTAAGGTTTCGGGCGGTTACTTTTCCGGATCTGTTCGAGATTAAAATATCATTAGCGATATTCTCAAGATCTATATTAAGGTATCCGCCATTAACGTTTACTTTACCAAGAACATCGCTTAATTCGAGTTTTGCAGACTTGCTTTGAATTTCAACCGATTGTCCCTTTAGGTTTGAAGCTTTAACGTTGGAGTAATCTCCGGAGATGAAAACATTTTCTGCATTATCGATATCTATTGTTCCATTCTTATTATCGATCTTAATATCGCCCCTGATATTAGTAAGTTCATAATTGGTATAATCACCGTTAGCAATAAAATCTGAATCAAGATCAAAGGCATTTACGGTACCACTTTTATTTTCAATTTCCAGAATACCTGTGATCTTTGAAAGATTCATTTTTGAATAATTACTGTTTACTCTCAGATTTCCGGTAATATTTTTAACATCTACGGTTGCTGAACGACTTGTAACCTCTACATCTCCATTAACCGAGCTTATATCAATATTACCATATTCATTATAAACAGTAACAGACTGGCCAATGTCATTTAGTTTTACAGAGCCACTTCTGTTTTCAATTCTTGCCGTTCTTTCAATATTTGAAACATCAATTTTAGAGTACCTGGTTATTAATTCCAATTCTAAATCTGAGGGAATATTCAGAGTAAGAATGTTCTTCTTTATTCTGTAATTAACGTTCTTCTTTTTGTGTTCAGGAAATTCAATATTCAAATAACCATTCCCACTGTTGGCAGAGAATTTGGGATCAAAGTTTACAAATAAGTGATTATATGCCTGATCATTACCTTCAAATTCATATGTATAAGTAATTTCATCAGTATCAGAACCGGTAACATTGATGGTCATACCTGCGTCAATTCTGATCATTAACTGATCGAGGTTGGGAGCACTATAAGAGCCCTCTTTATCACCACTTTGTGCCAAAAGGGATGTTGGTAGTAAGATGAATAGAATGATTGATAAGTATTTCATGATTGATCCTCTTGATTTAATAGAATTTCTTTGTAAAAATCTAATTTGGTAGCATAAAGACGCTTCAAGCTTGCTTCTTTTGACGGTGATGTTCCGTTTAAAAGCATATCTGATTTGATCTCATCAATGAGTTTGTCGATTTCAGAAATAGCATCTGCTGTTGATTCAATAGAATTTTTATTTTGCTCACTTGCTTGTTGAATCAGCAAAGGAGTAAGACTCTGCAATTGCTTGGTAGCTGTATTCAAAGTTTCGTAAACCTGTTCTTCAGTGGAAGAATCATCGAAAAGGTTGTTATATGTAGATACGATTCCAATACTTGAAAATATCAAAAGAACAGCTGCAGCATTACCGATTAAAAAACTTTTCCAGTGAAAAAGTATGTTTGGTTGACTCTTTATCAGAATCTCTGATTCAATATTATTCCACATCTTTTCTTTTTGCAGATGTGAGGGCAAGTCTTTCTTGGAATAGAAATTTTCTTCTTTCATTTTGAGACCAATGTTCTAAGTTCCTGTTTAGCTCTGTGTAAAATAACTCGTGACGTTCCTTCGGTAATTCCGATCATTTCAGCTATTTCAGCATGACTGTAATTTTCTGCTATATGTAATAAGCAGATCATTCTTTTATCAGGAGCAAGCTGTTGAATAGCTGATTTAGCTTTTTTCCAAATAGTTGAATCTTCAATTGGTTGTTGCTCTTCAAATTCAATGTGTTTGTCTTCAATATTTACGAAATGGATCTTCTTTCTCATATCAGTCCTCATTTCATTTAATCCTATTGTAAATAACCAGGTCTTAAAGCCGGATCTTTGATCAAATTGGGATAAGTTCTTAAAAGCCTTAATAAAGGCTCTTTGAGTCCATTCTTCTCTATGAGAATCTTGATCAGAAAACTGAGATAAAAAGCTATACAGTCCATCCACATGCTGTTCATATAACACCTTAAAAGCATGTTGATTTCCATTCAACGCTTCTTCAATAAGTTCTATTTCAGTTCTGGATTTGGTCAATAGGAGTATTTACAGCTTAGATGCAAAAAGATTCCGAAATGTTACATAAAAGTGAAATAAAGTTAATGAATAAAAAAAGGGGCGCTTGCCCCTTAGAATTTATTGATTTACTCTTCTTGGTCTTGAGAAGAGTTCATCTTTTATTTTGACGTATTTCTTTTTTTGTTCAGCGGTTAGCAAAGCTTCGAACTCTTTATCTCTTTTCCTTGAGATGGAATCCATTTTATTTCTATCGGGCCTTCCTCCAGATGTTCTGAGCCTATCAATAGAAGTAAAAAAGTCTGTAAATATCTCTTTTGAAGATTCCTGCTGCTCTTTTGATAAAGTAAGCTCAGAAGTTATTTTTTCTAAAGTAGTTTTGACTCTTTCTTCAACGGGTGGTGGGGTAGCTGTGTTTTGTCTTTGTCTGTTTTGAGAATATACTGAGCTCGAAATAAAGAGTATCAATAAAGCGACAGATAAGGTTTTCATTTTCATAATTTTGATTCAATTAAATTAAGGGTTGTCATCTGTTAGACGATTTAATCGACAAAAGCTTGTTACAGATATATGCAGAAGGTGCATAGCATTAGTATGCTAACACGAATATGTGGTTAATGAAGTGGATATTTCCTCGTTTATTGATTGAAGCAATAAAGCTTTATCACAAACAGGGAGGAACCATGAAACAGCTAATATCATTAATCGCACTCATAATGTTTGTTTTTGGATTAGAAAACGTAAATGCACAAAAAGGGATTTCTTTTAAAGTTTCCTATTATACAGATACTAAACCTGAAAGATATTCCAACAAAGATATCCGTGAGTTTCATGCCTTTCAAAAAGACTTGGATAATTTTTATGAAGCCGCTCTTAGGGACAGGGTTCGAAAAGCGAAAAGAATCAAAAAAGACATCATCCGAAGAATGAGGAATGAGGTTAACGATACCAAAAAGAAAATAGGGTATGTAAAAAATGAACTCGAATATTCTTACGGAAAGGGGCTAAGAAAGAAAAGAACTCAAAAGAATGAGTACAGTAAGAGAAACGGAAATACAGTTCATGTCAGTTATAAGACACTAGAAGATCTGCATAGACAATTGAACAGACAAAGCAGAATTGTAGTAAAACTGGAAAATATGTATCTGAATGATGGAAGAAATTTCTTCACGCAAGCCAGAAGACATCAGAATCTAATGGAAGATTTTGCAGATATTTTGAAAGAGGATATAAATTACTCTTTTAAGGAATACCGGAACCGCAACAGAAGAGGAAGATAAGTAATTTGAAAAGAGTTGTTATTTATAGCAGCTCTTTTTTTATGTTACATCCCGTATGTCTTTATTCTTAGAAAAGACGGCACGTGCAAATGGACAAAGGGGTAAAATTTTAAGATTATGTTTTCGGGCGAAGTCAACAGAATGATACACAAGTTTCTTTCCCAAGCTTTCACCTCGATACTTATCAGAAACCTCAGTATGATCCAGGATAATTTTATCGCTACCGGCTTTGGAATAGGTTAATTCTGCAGCTTTATCATCACCAACCAAAATATAAAATGAGCCTTTTGTTTCAGTTTCATCGTGTTGTATTTTCATCATCAATCTTAATAAAATTCATATTAACGGTAAATCGAATCTACTAAATGAATTTCAGAACTTTCTTATTTTTATTAATAGCGTTGAGCTTTGGTCTAAGTTGTGATTCTTATTCACAATCATCAAAAAAAATTGAGCTTGAAAAGTTTAAACGAATCGATGAACCGGCCCGGGATGAAGTGTCTGGCATTGTAAAAGACCCGAGATTTGAGGATGTATTTTGGGTTCATGGAGATTCAGGAACCAAAAACAGAATCTATGCGATAAACAGTAAAGGCGAAGTGCTGCCGGACGAGGAATCTAAAGGGCTGGAAATCAAAGGGGTAAAAAACAGAGACTGGGAAGACATCACAATTGATGAAAATGGTAATATAATAATTGCAGATGTAGGTAATAATTGTAGTTGCAGATCTGATCAATCTATCATCAGGGTAAAAGAATCCTCCACAACTGATCAATCAACTGAGAATTATGAAGTGTTCAAAATTTCATATCAAAAACCGGAAGGTTTTCTGTATAAGTTCATAAATTACTCAATGGACGTGGAAGCTGTTTTCTGGAAAGAAGGAGAATTATTTGCGCTTACGAAAAGATTCAGGGGACGTGAGACAAAATTATTTAAGCTTTCAAAGCTGAAGTCTGAGGCTAATAATGAATTTCAGTTGGTACAAAAAATAGATTTTGACGATGAAGTTACAGCCGCTGAGTATGCATTCGGTAAGCTTGCGGTACTCACCTATAAGTCGCTATGGATCTTCAATGATGATGAAACTGAAGATATGTTCGATGGAGAAATTTCACATTATGAATTTGAAGCTGATCAGGTGGAGAGTGTTGCTTTTTTAGATTCTGAAACAGTGATGATCGTTGAGGAGAGTGGAGAAATTTACAGGTTAAAGCTATAACTATCTGAGATCGTACTCCGGGTTATTTAATTTTTGTTGGTCAGAATACGAGAGCTCTAAAACTTCGATCATTTCTGCTTTTTTAGGAAAAACTCTGATCATTTGTAAAAGGCTCAGACCGGCTATTACTACAAATATAATATGTGTATTAAGCATGGTAAAGACCATAGCCAATAACGCAGCAGCTTCTAAAGTAACAGCCTGAATTAATTTACCTTCTCTGTAAGCGGAAAGTTTTTTAGCGAAATCCTGACTGTTTTTAACTTTGGTAATTTTCTTATTGAAAAATAAAGAACCCAGGTAAGTCATAAGAAGGAAAAAAATGATACTCCCGGCAATAAAGTAGATCATAAGTTCCGGAGCGAACTCAACGAGTGGAAGAACTTTCAAAAAAAATAGTACAGCAATCACAATTCCGAAATTGATAACTCCAAGGATAAAAGCCCCGAAAAGAATCTTAGCGGCTTTAAAATAGCCACCTATAGTTGTGTCTTGCTTATGCTGGTTCATGATGGATTTCTGTCAAATTTATCCCAGTTCGGCTTACGTTTTTCAAGGAAGGCATTCTTTCCTTCTTCAGCTTCATCGGTCATATAAGCCAATCTGGTAGCTTCTCCTGCAAATATCTGTTGCCCAACTAAGCCGTCATCAATAAGATTGAAAGCATATTTGATCATTTTAATAGCAGTAGGGCTTTTACCTAAAATTTCTTGCGCCCATTCATATGCAGTTGCTTCCAGCTCATCATGGGGAACCACTGCGTTTACCATTCCCATATCAAAAGCTTCCTGAGCATTGTAATTTCTTCCCAAAAAGAAGATCTCTCGAGCTCGTTTTTGTCCAACTTGTCTGGCTAGAAGGGCAGAGCCGAATCCACCATCAAAGCTGGCTACATCTGCATCTGTTTGTTTAAAAATAGCGTGTTCCTTACTTGCTAAGGTCATATCGCAGGTAACATGTAAACTATGTCCACCACCAACTGCCCAGCCGGGAACAACAGCGATCACCACCTTTGGCATAAACCGAATTAATCTTTGTAGTTCCAGAACGTTTAAACGATTAATACCATCACCTGCCTGATATCCGGTTTTTGAACGCACTCTTTGATCTCCTCCGGAACAAAATGAAAATTTTCCGTCCTTGGAAGAAGGACCTTCAGCGCTTAATAAAACCACACCGATGTCATTGTCTTCTTTTGCATCAGAAAATGCCTCATACATCTCAAATAGAGTTTTTGGACGAAAAGCATTTCTAACATCAGGTCTGTTGAAAGCAATTCGGGCAACGCCATTAAGCTTTCTATAAGTAATATCTTCGTATTCTTTTACTGTATTCCAGTTCATTTCAGCGTATTGGTTTGTATAAAGTTTTTAATTGTCTGAACAACAGCTTCGGGTTGTTCTAAATGTACTCTATGATTCGCTTTTTCGAAAATTTCTAGAGAAGCCGGTTTGATCCGAGTTTGCATAGTACTCATAACGTTAACGAATTTTTGATCCTTTGCTCCGGCAAGCAATTTCACAGGCATTGATAAGATATTGAGATAATCTTTAACGCATGGCATACTTCCGGTTCCGAAACCCAGCAAGGAATTGCTCATTGATACAGGATCCTGTCTTTTTTGGATCTCCTCTATTTCATTTCTCATTCGCTCAGTTAAAAGCTCTGATTCAAAAATCGGGAGCTTTTTCCATTCCTCAAGGAATTGATTGAAATTTCCCATTATCGAATCAGCACGTTGCCCATCTAAAGCTTGTCTGGCCTGACGCTCTTGTTCATTCTCGATTCCAAAAGTAGTGCTTTCAAGTATCAAACCTTGTATAAGATCGGTGCGCTGTAAAGCAACTTGTAAAGCAAGCCTTCCGCCCATGCTGTATCCGTATAGGAAGAGCGGATATTGAAATTGTTCGGAAATTAGTTTGATGAGATCAGCTGATTGTTCTTTTGATGCAAACCGATAATGCATTTCAGAGCCGTCCGTTTCTCCATGTCCTAATAGATCAATGGTAATCGGATTGCAAAAATCAGAAAGAGAAGGAATCAATTCCTGAAATGATGTGTGGCTACCCATAAAGCCGTGCAAAAGAACTAAAAAAGGTAGTTGTTCTTTGTTTTGATGAATCTCATAGTGATATTGAATTCCTCTGATCTTAATCTTCATTTTCCGAAGATAAAGAGAAATTCCAAAGCTTGTGTCGTTCAATCATAGAATCATCAGCGTCAGTTATACATTCAATTACATGAACACCGGGTTTATCAACATAGCTTTCAAAAGCGTTGGCAAACTGTTCGGGTTTTGATACAAGAGTATGATCCACATTAAATCCCCTACACAAAGAAACGATCCGAACATCCTGAGGAGTCTCAAAAAGCTGATTATGTTTCTTCTTGAATTTATACACGGGCAACATTCGAAAAATAGTACCACCTCCATTATTCAGTACAACTATGATAAGTGGCTCATCAATATTTCTTGCAAGTAACAGAGCGTTAACATCGTGCAGAAAAGCGATATCTCCGATAAACAGAACTCCTGTTTTTTTCAGAACGCTGCTTAATCCTGCCGTTGTAGAAATGATTCCGTCAATTCCGGCAGCGCCCCGGTTTACATAAATTTCCTGTCCTGAAAAGTCAGTAAACAGAGCCAGATCCCGAACAGGAAATGAGTTCGAAAGCATAACAAAACTCTTCTTGGGTATCAGATCACCGGCTTCCTTAAAAATATATCCATCTGTAAGCGGAGTTGAGGGAAGTATATTGTCTACCAAAAAAGAAGAATATTTCTTTGAGACTTTTTTCCATTCTTTAAGCCATTTAGGGGACGCATTTCCATTAATATCAGGAATGGAAAGAGGACTTTTTAAATGGATGGTTCGGTCAGGTGGAGTATCTCCGTCATTTGGCACTTTAATGCTTGCAAAGCTGATTTGGTGAATATCATCACACTCAGAAAGTAATTCTTGCACGCCTTTTGAAATAGGAAATGACCCCGCCCGAATTATCAGGTCTGGTTTAAGTTGATCTCTGAAATCCGGATCTTTTAAAAAACCTGAGTATCCCGGTATAATATGCTTTGAGTTAGGAATGTTAGAGCCCGGTTCGGCAATTACAGGAGCGGATAAAGCACGAGCAAGAGGAGTGATAAATCCAAGTTCTGTTCTGCTGGTTTTGGGACCAACAATTATTAAAGGTTTTTCAGCTGATATAAGTTGAGACCAGAACTTTTCTCCTAAAGCAGTTTCTTCGAGCGTTTGAGAATAATCTGTTTGAGTTCGTTTGGAATGATTAAGATTTTCCTTTTCAATAAGTTTTAAAAAATCAGCTTCAGGCTCAAAGGGTTTATCAAAAGAGAAATTGATATGTGAAACACCTGTAAATTCAGTTGCACATTGAACAGCTTGTCTTGCAGCAACTTCAACTCTTTTTTGGCTATTTGGTTCTGTTCTTGGCTCACCGATCTCATGAAAGAAAACGGGTTGAGTACCAAAGATCTTAATTTGATCAATTGTTTGTGAAGATCCTAAACCTCGTAAGTGTGGCGGTCGGTCAGCACTGGCTATGATCATGGGTGTACCGGAGTTGGTAGCTTCATGAACTGCAGGACTATAATTAGCCAACGCTGTTCCTGATGTGCAAACCAAAACACTGGGAATACCCGAAGCTTTAGCTTGTCCTAATGCTAAAAATGAAGCAGATCTTTCATCTACAGCTATTGTTTTGTTAATTCCGGGATGTGCAGAAAAAGCTAAAGTAAGGGGAGTAGATCTTGATCCTGGTGAAATAACAACATCTCTTACACCTTCCACAAACAGGGATCGGACAAAAAGAGTACTCCAGTAAAAAGCTAAATTTTGAGGCTCATTTTCTTGCATATTCAAGTGCTGAGAGCATTGGGATAAATTTAAGATTGGTCTCTTCCCATTCTTTCAATGGATCAGATCCTTTAACAATACCACATCCCGCATAAAAATTCACTTCATCTTTTTTAATTAATCCACTTCTAATTGCTACAACAAATTCCCCGTCTCCATTTGCGTTTATCCAGCCAACAGGTGCAGCGTACCAGCCACGGTCAAATTCTTCAAATCGGGAAATATACGGAACTGCTTGTTCTCTGGGATAACCACCAACTGCAGGAGTTGGATGCAGGTTTTTTAAGACTTCTGTTTTGGATACTCCTTCTTTTATATGAGCTCTTATAGGAGTGTACAGGTGCTGAACATTAGTGAGTTTCTTGATAGAGGGTAGCTTCGGAATATGTAAGGAATCAGAATAAGATTTCAGATTTTTGAAAATTGCATTTATAACAAATTCATGTTCGTTACGGTCTTTCTTGCTTTTCAGTAATTCATTTTCGAGCTGTGCATCTTCAGACGCGGTTTTTCCTCTTGGAGTGCTACCGGCAAGTCCTTCGGTGAGAATATAATCCTTATTAAAGGATGCGAGTCTTTCGGGAGTACAACCTATAAAACTCGCTTTATCGCTTTGTCGAATTAAAAAGGAATAACAGTCCGGGTACTGATGTCTGAGACGGTTCAAAATGTGAGTATCAGAAACCGAATTAGATGTTTTGATATTTAGTTTTCTTGCAAGTACTATTTTCTCATATAAATTTTGATCAATGTGACTGGTTGCATTTTCAATAGCAAACTTCCAGCCAAAGAATTCTTTAGAATCAGTATCGGGCAATGTAACCGTTTGATTATTTACATATTCAGATTCCGTTTCGTAGGTATCTGTAGAACATAATTCATTCAAATAATCCAGTTTCTTGTAAATATTGTTTGCTACACTTTGGACTGTATCGTCAGAACTCAGTTTGAATGTAACTGTAAGCAGACAAAGTGAACCATTCACAATAACAGACCATTCAGGTAGAGTAAAGGAAGCTGCGCCAAATTCAGACCAATCTTTGCTTACGTTATGATCGTGAAAAGAAAATCCTCCGAATAAATGGGGAGCTGTTTTGGAATGAGAAAGCTTAGAATAATGAAAAATCTCATTGATCAATTTTTTACCTGACTGAGAAGCATCTTTAAATCGGTTAGTACCGGTTGTTTGGATTCGGGATACTTCTCCTGCTGCTGCAATAGAAAATTCCTCAGAAGGTTTTTCCCAGTAATATTCAAATGATGATTTATCAGGGCTTTGCTCCAGTACAGCCAGTACATCAACTCTTTGAATCGGAAAAGAAAGAGAAAAGTACTTTTTTGATCCTTTCCTGAATAACTTAATAGCATTACTGATCTGCATTGAAAGTTCCTGCTTACTTATCTGATAATCAAATAAGGAGGTCAGAGAATGATTTTGCAAACGATTTTGAGGCATAAAAGCCTTATCCGTAATTAACTTTCAATTTAAATTGAAAATAAGAATAGATAAGCCAAATCCCAAGAAAAACTACTGAATTAAATCAACAAGAGAGTTAAATACAGAAGTTTAAACTATTGAGCGTCATCATCTTCACCGGAAGCGAAGGGGCTTTTAATACCTATTTCATTGAGATCATATTCGGCAAGTTCAAAAAAATATTCCCAGGCAGCTTCACTTTTTCCGTTTTCATCAACCCAGGTAGGATGGCTTTGCTTTATTAACCCAACAGCTCGTTTAGCATATTTGATACGTTCCTGTTCGTCTTTAATACGGGGAAGTGCTGCAATCATCAGATCGAGATTATAGCCACAATCAAAGTCTTTTGGTTTTTTTTGGTCGATGAACATCTTGGAAGGAATTTTAAGTTTTATTAAAAGTATGAAATTATTGAACTATTATAAATCATAATCTCAGTTTATATGATCTATGAAGATTTGATTATCTGTTATATTTCAAATCATAATCTTTTGCTGTAACGCACATTCTCAGGATAACTCAGAAGATACCGAAAAACCACTGCACGTGCTTCAGTTTGAGGTGTTAGGCTATGGTGGGCTTTATTCATTAAATTTTGAACGAATAACAGCCAGACCAGCTGTTTTAAGAATGGGAATCTCATATCTGAATTCCGATGGATATATGGGTTTCAACGGTTTTACTTTTCCGATGTCTGTTACAGACTTGCTTGCTATGGATAAAGATTCATTTGCAGAGCTTGGTGCTTTTATGACATTAAGCACAATGGATCAAAAGTTTGATGTTTGGCTTGGGCCCAGCTTTGGTTTTCGTGAGCAAAATCTTCAAAGAGGAGATGGAATGGTCAGGTTTTTCATTTCTCCCGGTTACTCCACCCGATATAAAGAGTTTTTCATCACAGGAGGTTTGTCTTTTGGAAAGGGATTATAAGAAAATCTGTTTAGCAGTTCATTTCACTCCGTAATATTCCTTAGCTTTAAGGAAATAAATAATCTGAATAATTAGAATGTATTACAACTCAGTAATTGAAGCAGTAGGAAATACTCCTCTGGTAAAACTTCAAAAAATAGCTAAGAATGTACCCGGAACCGTATTGGCTAAAGTAGAATATTTCAATCCGGGACAAAGTATTAAGGATCGTATTGCCATTAAAATGATTGACGATGCTGAAGCTAAGGGATTGATCAAACCCGGAGGAACTATTATTGAAGGTACATCCGGAAATACAGGAATGGGTTTGGCTCTTGTTGCCATTCAAAGAGGGTATAAGTGTATTTTCACTACTACGGATAAGCAAAGCCAGTCGAAGGTAGATATTTTAAAAGCGTTGGGTGCAGAAGTGATCGTTTGTCCGACCAATGTGGAAGCAGATCATCCTGACAGTTACTATTCAACTTCTAAGCGTTTAAGTGAAGAAACACCTAATTCATATTACCCTAACCAATACGATAACCTGAGTAATACACAGGCGCATTATGAGAGTACGGGACCGGAACTTTGGGAACAGACAGAAGGAAAGATCACTCACTTTGTAGCCGGAATGGGAACAGGGGGTACTATTTCAGGAACTGCAAAATTCTTAAAAGAGAAAAACCCGGATATTAAGATCATTGGTATTGACAGTGTAGGATCTGTTTACAAGAAATATTTTGAAACAGGTGAATTTGATGAAAATGAGATCAAGCCTTACATGACGGAAGGGATCGGTGAGGATATTATTCCTGAAGCAATAAATTTCGAATATGTTGACGAAGTTATTCAGGTGAACGATAAAGATTCTGCATTAATGACCCGAAGGTTGTCAAAAGAAGAGGGTTTATTTGTTGGATGGTCATGTGGTTCTGCTGTAAAAGGAGCACTGGATTTTGCAAAAGAATATCCGCTAGGATCGAACGATGTTATGGTAATAATACTTCCTGATAGTGGAACCCGTTACATTGGTAAGATTTACAATGATGAATGGATGGAAAAACAAGGATTTTTAGATTAAAATATTATGGCAGAACAAAACCAAACAATGAACCCGGGACAAATGGAGATCGAACTCAAAGAAGATGAGGCTACCGGGACGTATTCAAATCTCGTGATGATCACTCATTCTCCATCAGAGTTTATTTTAGATTTTATCGCAGTTATGCCGGGTGTTCCAAAAGCAAAAGTAGTAAAAAGAATGATCTTGACACCTGATCATGCAAAAAGACTAGCAAATGCATTGAACGATAATGTGAAGAAATTTGAAGATGAGCATGGAGCTATTAATTCAAGTAAGGAAAAGGTAGATATACCAATGTACAGAGGACCTGTACCTGAGGCTTGATTATTTTTTTGCAGAAATAAGCAGAAATAACCCCACTAGAAAGAAACTTATGTGAGCTATAGAGGCTGCTAAAGCAGGGCTGATAGCTCCATAGTATCCGAATGGTTCTGCAATCTTCATAAATGCAAGATATAGAAAACTAATAGCTAGTCCTGCAGCCAGATAAACGCCTTTGCCACCTCTGCGCCTGACCGAGGCCACAGCGAATCCTACAATAATTACAATAATTATAGAGAGTGGGTATACCAATCTTCCGTAAAACTGAACCTTAGGCATATTTACGTTTCCTGCACCGCTGCGTTCTATGGAGTTAATATAATTTATTGCTTCAGCATACGTCAGTTGGTAAATATCTGAGGTAGATCTGGATAAATCCCTTGGGAAAATATTAAGTGTAGTGTCAATTTCGGAAATACTAGATTCCGAATATCCGGCTTGTGTAAATTCCCTTACTGTGACAGTTTTCAACTTCCAGTCTTTACCTTCATCATTCCAAACCATTTGATTTGCAGAAATCGTTTTTTTGATACCAATGCTATCACTGTTGGTTAATTCTATTCTATAAGCAATATCCTGATTCGAATCATAATAATTGACACTTAAAATTGAGTTTTTTGAAAGTTGTCTGTAGATATGATTTCGGTCGATAGACTCTGTTCTCTTTTTTAAGTATTTCTTTTCGAAAGAATTCTTTGCTTCATTCGAATTTGGGATAATATTTGAATCTAAAAAGCTAATAGTTCCTGCACAGAAAACTGCAAAAACGAGATAAGGAACGATCAATCTGTAAAGGCTTATTCCTGCCGCTTTTAAAGCAGTAATCTCTAATCTTTCTGATAATTGTCCTGTTAAAAATAAACAAGCAGTGAATACTGCAACAGGGAGGATAAGGCGAGTCATTTCAGGAATATAATTCAAATAATAATCGCCCCAAATTTCATTCATTTGAGCTCCTTTGTCGGTATAATCATCGCTGTTTTCCGAAAAGTCAATCATTATAAAAATGAATACCAATACCATAATTACAAAAAGTGTAATGGTAAATAGCCTGAAAATGATATATCGGTCCAGCTTATTGATCATTTCTTGAAAAAATATCGGTTATTCTAAATTCGGTTGATAAACGGATTAGCAAAACTATTCCGATAAACGAGAATACTATATTAAATGACCACATTCCTACAAATGGTGATATAAAGAGTCGATCAGCTAGCTTTTCTCCTTGTATGAGAGAAATCCAGTAAAAAGTAAGAATCACCGTGCTAATTATTGCAGCAACTCCAAAGTTTCCTCGTTTCGTCATTATTCCAAGAGGAGCTCCCAAAAGTATAAACACAATACAGGCGAAAGGGATAGAAACCTTTTTATGAATTTCAACCAGATACCTGTTCATGCTTTTTTTCCTAAAGGATATATTGGCATGAAGGTTCTGCAGACTGGCCTTATAGTCATTGAGATCAGATATAGAAGATTGTAATAACTTCATTTGGCTCAGGTAGTTATCCTGATAGTTTGCAGTAACAGATGAAGTAACTAAAGTGGTATCTGTATTAGGGTTAGTTTCTATTCTGCGTCGATAATTTTTTGACCCTTCCGGACTGGAAATTGGTAACGTTTTATCAAGGTTTGATAACTGTGTGTAATGTTTATCTATATCTTTATGCAAAGAATCTACAATTACTTTCATAGATTGTATATTCATTGTGCGGTCACTTCTGTTTCTTCTATTAGGGTCGGATTTCTCAAACGCGAGATCTGCCAGATCAAAAGTTATTCTATGCTCTTTAAATTTTGAAATCTCTAAAGTAGTTTTACTTCGGTTAGAGGTAGAAGGAAATTTTTGCATATTTCCATCAAATAGAAAAAGTGAAAGCATGCTGCTGTTCTCGGAAATTAAGTATCCCTTTTTCGCTTTTATAAAAGCTTGGTCAGTATTTCTTGTAGCCTCCTGAAATAAAGTTATTCCATACAAGCTATCAGTTTTGTTATCAATTACATCTACTAAGATAATATAACCGTCTATACCGTCGTAAAACTCGTTAGGCTTTAAATCGAATCCGGGTTTTTTTAATCTGATGTCAATAAAAAGAGATCGAGATTTGTGGTTTGCTTCCGGGAGCAATTCATTCGAAAACCAAGCTAAAGCCAAACAAAGCAATATGCTTGCTGTTAATACTGGCAGAATTACTTTCAGCGGATGAACACCGGAAGCCCGGATAGCTGTGAGTTCCTGAAGTTCTGAAAATTTCCCAAAAGCCATCAGAGTTGCAACAAGCACTGCCATGGGCGCTGCCAGAACAACCATGTAAGCTAAATTTGTAAAAATAAGCTCAAAAATTATTCTTAATGGAATATCTTTTCCAATAAGTTGGTCGATGTTGAGGATCAAAAACTGCATCAACAACAAAAACATCAATGTAAAAAAACAGAACAAAAAGGGACCAATATGCTTTTTTAAAAGGTCAATTTGAAGTTTGTTGATAAATTTTCTCAGCATTGAATATTTTTAAAGTACTAATCTCGTTTTCTACACGTAAAGAAAAGGAATTTATTGGATGAAAATATATAAAGGTTTGTAGATTTAAACTTTTAAGATAAGCGAATATATGTTATTATCGTTGCCAATTCGAATTCTAAAGAAGTTGTACAGCCTATAAATAAATTGCTACTAAACTAAGTTTTAAATCTACAGTTTTAGCTGTCTTTTGAATCAATCAACTAGGCTTTTATTTACTTCAGCGATCCTTCTCTGTGGCTCGGTGTTTTTTTCCTCATGGAATAGCTACGCCCAACAAAGAACGGTAATTGATACGTCCAAAGTTGTCGCTGATACCTCTCTGATTGGAATTAAGTTTTATTTTCCTTTTAAATCATATCCGGTCAGTAACTTCTCGGGTAGAAAAATCCCTAAAATTTATCGGTTATCTGAAAATGATTTCAATACCCGAGTTTCCTGGGACACGCTTTCTACCTATAAAATTCAACAACAGATCAGTGGGACCTCTGTCTTAGTTCCGGGATTTTATAGTTTTGAGAATTATGCAGCTCAAAAGAAAGAAACTCAGAAAAGAGAGCTTTCCCGCTTGCTGATACAAGAAGGAAAAAAGGAAGAACAACAGGGAAGAGGCCTTTTGGATTTCAGCCTAAGGATTCCCGGAGGAGAAAACTCAGCATTTACTTCAATTTTTGGAAAACCAGAGGTTAACTTAAGAGTTAATGGTTCTGCTAATATGAACGTAGGAGCTTCAATTCAAAAGGTAGAAGATCCCAATATCCCTGAAGACCAGCAGAAAAGAGTGGATCCTACTTTTAATCAGAATCTGCAGTTAAACATTCAAGGTAGTATTGGAGATAAACTGACCATAGCAACGGATTGGGATACAGAGAGAACATTTGATTATCAAAACCGACTTAAAATCGCATATACCGGGTATGAAGATGAAATTATAAAAAGCATCCAATTGGGTAACGTTTCTATGGAAACCGGAAATTCTCTGGTAAAGGGTGGTGGTGCTTTGTTTGGGATAAAATCTGTTGCTGAATTAGGACCTCTGAGAGTGACATCAGTGTTATCTCAACAAAAGGGAGAAAGTAAAAGTCAGTCAATTACAGGCGGTTCTCAGGAAGTTCAATTTGAATTGCGTCCGACTGATTATGACGATGATCAGCACTTCTTTGTTGATTTCTATAACCGTCAACAGTTTGAAAGTAATATGCTAGACGCACTTCCAAGAACGATTCAGGAATTCCAGTATCCCCAAATGAATGTTTGGATAGAGGACGCAACAGGAGCAGCGCCCGGCGCGTCTGTTCGAGCATATGCATTTGTTGATCTTGGGGTAGTAGAAAATCCGGACGGATCTTTCGAGCCACCAAACCCTGAAAATGATCGAATTGATGATCAGAAACTGGAAGACCGAAGGAATAATAATTCTGTTCAAACTGATGATCTGAATTTAAAGGGAAGCGTTCAGCCGGGTAGTTATTATATAAAATTGAAACGGGGTGAAGATTACGAATTCAATGAAGCCTTAGGGATCATCAGCTTAAAAAGAAGAGTGGGAAGCAATGCTACCTTAGCTGTTTCTTTTTCATATTCTACATTAGATGACCCGGGTAATATTGTTGAAGTGGGAGACCTTGAACCAAAAAATGGAGGTATAACATATTTAAAGTTACTTAGGCCCAGAAACCTGACACCTGATAAATTTGCATGGGAGTTAACTATGCGAAATATATATTCCTTGGGAGTTACTAACGTGACACAGGAAGGTTTAACGTTTGATTTTGAGATCACTAAAGACAATCAGTCGATTAACAGAATTCCGGGACGTACCCCAACACTTTTGGAAGATCTTGGTTTGGATCTTCAGGATTCCCAACAAGCATTGGGTAAAGATGGCAAAATAGATTTTGACGGGCTTAGGTTCGATCCTTTTACAGGGAAAATTATGTTTCCGTATTTGGAACCTTTCGGAGCCAGAATTGATACTTTGATTTCAGGTTTACCCACAGATGAATCTGAATTGGTATTTGATTCCCTCTATTCGGCAAAGAAAGACATTGCTTTTGAAAGTACCCAAAACAGGTTTTATGAGATCAGTGGTAATTCTAAAGGAGGGGTTTCAAGTTCGTTTTTTCTGGGCGACCTTGTGGAAGGATCAGTAAAGGTTTTTGCAAACGGAGCAGAACTTATTGACGGTGTTGACTACGAAGTTGATTATTCCTTCGGAAGTGTGAGCATTCTAAATGAAAAGTTTTTAGCTCCCGGACAAAATCTACGTGTTGAATATGAAAACAATCAGTTTTTCTCTATCGGTCAAAAGAACTTTACAGGGGTAAGAGCAGAGTATTTTGTTTCCGATAATATCAGTTTAGGAAGTACTTTTTTCCGATTAAACGAGCAAACTCTTTCTGAGAAAATCAGAATCGGAAATGAACCTATTAATAACACAGTAATTGGATTAGATGCTAATGCAGAATTCGATACACCCTGGCTTACCCGTTTTATTGACAGAATCCCTCTTTTGCAGACAAGGGCAGAATCTAATTTCAGCGTAAGCGGAGAATTTGCCCAACTCAGACCTGGAGTAGCTCAAACAAACGCTGTAAGGGATGCTATTGACGATGGAATTTTATTCGAAGATGAGGAAAACGGTCTTTCTTTTATAGATGACTTTGAAGGTGCAGAGTTTAGTATTCCGTTTAAAATTGCTTCCCGATGGAACCTCTCCAGTGCACCTGCAGCTGTACCGGGGCATGATACTGATTTTGAGGATAATCAAAATCCTGCTCCCGATCTGATGTCTAAGATAGCACGTTCTGATCTTCGGGCACAGTTTGCGTGGTATGAAATTCCAAGAAACGTATCAAATATTTTAGGCAATGTTCAGGTTACTCCGGAATCCAGACCGGTATTTGTCAGAGATGTTTTCAGAGGAAGAGAAACAAATAACCCACAGGAAGAGATCATAACTCCATTGGATGTCTATTACAATCCAACTAAAAGGGGACCGTATAATTATAATCCGGATTTAAAAAACAAGCTAGAAAATGAGCCTGAGGATATGTGGGGTGGAATGACGGCAATTTTACCTACCGGACAGGAAGATCTTACTCAAAACAATATTGAATTTCTGGAATTCTGGGTTCAAACTGTTTTACCGGATGGTCGGGAACCGGATGCACAGGACATCAACGAAGATTATGCTGGTAAAATTTATATTGATCTGGGAATAATTTCTGAGGATGTAGTTCCCAATAGTGTTTCTAATTCAGAGGATGGCTTGGCTCAAAACATTTCAAGTTTAGAAAAAGACGCTGCAGGAAGATCTTACATACCCACTATTCCTACTCCTCCTCAGGGACAGTTTTCAAACGAAAACAGAGATCTTGAAGATGTGGGGCTTGATGGAGTTCCAAATGAAGATGGTTTCAATGCTGAAACGACTGAAAAAGTCCTTTTCGCAAGCTTCCTCGCAGATATGGAAGAAGCTTATGGGCTTAACAGTCCTGAGTATCAGGAAATAGAGTCAGACCCGTCTAACGATGATTATGTGTATTACGGGGAATCTAAAGTAGACGGACTGAAACTTCACGAACGTTTTCATAGAGTAAGAGGCTATTATGACGGAAATACACCTGTTGCAGGGGGGGATAAACGAGCCGTTACAAATAAACCAGAGAAAGAGGGATTGATTACCCAGTCAAATGTTGAGATACAAAACGCTTATTTTCAATATGAGATAAATTACAATCCTGCTGATTTTGACAATCTGGAAATCGGTTCAGACAGCACCTTTATCGTTGATAAAGTAGGAGGAGGAACTCAGGAAAGTACATGGAGATTAATTCGAATTCCACTTAATGAATTCACTCGTAAAGTGGGTAATATTAATGGTTTTCAGAATATCTCATATATCCGTTTATGGATGTCAGGATATAAAGAACCTTTCACAATGCGTTTCGCTACTTTTGAATTTGTAGGAAGTCAATGGAGGGAGGCTGAAAATATTACGGAGTCCAGAGGAAGTGTCTCTGATTTTAAAGTTGCTACAGTAAACATAGAGGAAAATGCAAGCAGATCTCCAATCCCATATCGACAACCCGAGGGGGCTATCAGAGCAGTAAACAGAGGAGCTCAGTCTCAAACACTGGCGAATGAGCAGTCTCTTGTACTTCAAACAGAAGGATTAGGATCTCAGGAAATTAACTTTGTGAAAAGAGTATATCCCGGTGGTTTGAATTTCCTTAATTATTCAAACATTAGAATGTTTGTGCATGGAGAAGGTTATGAGAACCGAGAAGATGCAGAACTTGTAATAAGAATGGGAACAGATCTCGACAACGATTTTTATGAATACAGACAACCTGTAACTCCAAGTGATCCTAAC
Source organism: uncultured Balneola sp. (assembly GCA_913058495.1). Lineage (GTDB taxonomy): Bacteria > Bacteroidota > Rhodothermia > Balneolales > Balneolaceae > Balneola. The sequence continues at coordinate 38,841 of CAJXQC010000021.1, forward strand.
TTTAATTTTGGTTCATATGATCCATCAGAAGGAGGCCGGCTTAATTCAGAAGCAGAAGAAGTATGGAAATACGACAAAAACAGTATGAATATCGTTATTTCTGCTTTCAACGTTTTAAAAGAGGAAAGAAGAAATAACAACGGAGATCCCTCTGAAATTTACAAAGGGGAATCGGCTTTGCCTGATGGTATGGCACCTGGAGCAGTTATATCTATAAAAGGAAATCCATCGTTAGATCGTGTTTCGGAATTTGCTATAGGTATAAGAAACCCTCATGATATGAACAATTCTGATCCGGACGCTCCGGGAACACCTGTATTGGATGCTGAATTTTGGGTAAATGAGCTAAGAATATCCGGCTTTGATAATGAAAATGGGTGGGCTGCAAATGGAAAAGCAAGTTTGAAACTAGCCGATTTTGCAACAATGAATGCAAATGTAACAAGGCAAACTACCGGCTTTGGTGGTCTGGATTCCCGGTTGGGGCAACGTAGTGTTTCCGATAATTTAGGATATTCATTAAGCTCGACTGTAAATCTGCATAAGTTAATTCCCGATCGTTTTGGTTGGTCTTTTCCTGTAACGGTTTCTGCAAGGAGGAACTCTTCTACACCGAAATTTTTACCCGATCGCGGTGACATTCGACTGGATGATTTTATAGATGCTGAACGAGCCAGAACAGATATTCCGGATTCTGAAATAGAGCAAAATGTGAACGAAAAGATTGAGGAAGTTCAAACAGTTACCGAAGGATATTCATTGAATGTATCGAATATTTCAAAATCTAATTCTGAAAGTAAACTTGCACAATACACCATAGACAGAATGAAGTTGAGCTATGTGTACAATGAAGGAACTTCCAGAAATCCACAGCTGGCTCTTCAGAATAACTGGAATTACTCAACGACTTTAAATTACGGGCTTACTTTTCCACGGGTGAAACTTTTCAGACCTTTCAGGTTTACTGAACAGTTACCGGGGTTGAGTATTCTTTCAGGATTGAGAATAGGTTATATGCCATCGAGCATAAATGCCTCAACGAGCGTTTCCAGAAGCTACGACGAAAGGCGCAGAAAGATTTTGGGAGATAATACCATTCAGCCTATTCAGCAAACTCATTCATTTACACAAAAGACGAATTTTGGATTCAATTATAACTTTACGCCTTCCATAACAACTTCTTTTCGATCGAACACAAATTTTGATCTGTCGAATATCGGAATTGAAAATTCAAATCAAACAGGAGTTGATAGTCTTCGTTTCCAGGTGAAACCTACTTTTGATGTATTCAATGAAATTCTTAGAACGGATTCTGTGTCCGCAAGAAGATCAAGTTACTCAGAGTCTTATACAGCCAGTTGGAGGCCAAAACTAAATACAATTAAGGCATTAGACTGGATTACTTATAACGCTTCTTATTCAGGCGGATTTCAATGGAATAACAGTCCTCGTGGATCAAATCTTGGGGCAAGAATTTCAAACACTTCTGATCTTACAAATACATTCAAATTCAATGTAGGTAAGATTATTGACGGGATCGGGTTTGTAGACGCAATGAGGGATAGTGATAAACAAGAATCCACCAGAAGAAAAAACAGCAAACCGGCCGCCGACGATACAAAATCGACCGGAGGGATAAACATTCTGAAAGACACTCAGTTTGTTGGAAGAAAACTAGTTTTGGCTCTTTTCAGTATGAAAACCATTGATTTGAACTATCGAAAAGGAAAAAGCTCAAGTCAGCAGGGCTATGGAGGTCAATCACAGTTCTTCTATGCTTTTGGTGATCAAAATTCAGGTTCTTTCTCTCCGCCATTTGGTTATCGTACAGGTTTAGATGAGAGTATTTCCAGAGATCAATTAGTAAGGAATAACAACAGCCCATTAGCTATAAATAAAACGTACTCTGATAATCTGACACTGGGAACAACTCTTAAATTATTCGAAAACATTTCAATTGATCTGGATTGGACTACCCGTTGGGATGAACGGACTACAGAAACAATCACTTATTCAGAATCGGACAATTTCAATTCCGTAAGTATTTCATCCGGAGATATTAATTCTTCAGTATGGGCTTTCGGGTCTGGTTATGAAGATTTCTTTCGTTCACAACTACGGACCGCTTTTCAGGATTTAGACGGTGGAGTTATAGATGATGAAAATGGAAACAATGACGGCAGAACCGTATTGAACAGAGTTACGTTACAGGATGATTTCAGAAATTCTTATTTATCAGGAAATACTTCGGGGGTTGGGCAAAAGGAATTCACTCCTATTCCTAAACCTAACTGGCGCGTAACCTGGCAGGGTTTTGAGAAGTTTATTCCTTTTTTGGGTGATAATATGAACCGTGCATCACTCACACATAGTTATAAAGGGACTTATCGACTCGGATGGCAGTTTATAAATCAGTTTGGAGAACCCACTTCTCAGAATGTTGGTGGAATTACGATCAATGATAACAGAGATAAGTTTGAGCCGGCTTCTATTAATATAGATCAGAGGTTCAGTCCGCTGATTCAGTTAAATATAACCTGGAAGAATGCACTTAAAACCGATTTTGGATATGAAACGAGTAAACTAACCAGCTTTGCCTTATCGAGTAAAACAGTTTCTGAACGTAAATCCAAAGGATTTAAAGTAAATCTGAATTACACATTCCGAAAAGTGTCCATACCGATCTTTCCGAATATTAAAAACAACATTGATGTGGCAATAAGCGGAAACTTCAGTGAAGATTCCGACCAGAATTTTATTCTGGTGAATGATATTATTACGGCATTCCAAAATTTTAATGAAAATGGTACAGATGTAGATGCTTACGAATTCACCCCTCAGAACGAGACAGGGCAGAAGCGATATAATGGATCATTGGTTATTGGTTATCGTATTTCGAGTACCATAAATTCTAATTTTGAATACACCTACAATCGAATTATTCCAAAAGGGTCATCTATTCCTCCACGAACAAATCAGGAAATCCGATTCAATATAAGAATAGCTATTCAGTCCAGATAAGTGTGAGAGAATAACGAATATTGAACATTTAATACTGAATGTTGAGATGGTATAAGTATTCATAATAGTATCACAAACTGCGTTTAACATCTTCTCCCTTACTTTTATACTTTGTTGGTAACTGGCCTTTTTCCTTTCCTTTCATGAGCTTAAGAAAAGTTTGGAATCACATGTTCTCCAATATCTTCTATCAATTCATTTGCTGGTCGTGAACCATACTTTAAATTAAGGATTACGTGATTTACACCATACGATTCTAATAATTTCAAATGAGCATTTAAATATTCAGTTCCCGATTTGAACCCTAGGTGGATGGGTGTCGGTTTGCTTTTTGAATCTATAGTCACATCAACATATAAAGATTGCATAAAGGGCTTCCATTTTTTTTCAACTTTAGTCAACGATTCTCTCCATTGTTGCAATACCAAATCCAAGGTTTTGAAATCTCTAGGATAATAGAGCCAACCATCTGAATGTTCTGCAATCCAGTCTAGTGACTGTCCGGAATGACCTGTTACAAGCATTGGTGTTTTCTTATAATATTTTGGCAGCAGATCGATTCCTCCATTTGTATTGCCATAAAACTTAGACTCATACTTAGGAAAATCACCTTGCAGTGCTTTGATGTAATGAAAACTGTCTCTAAATAACTCTGATTTATTTTCTAACTGCTGATCAAATGCAGGGTATTCAATTGGCCGGTCTCCAGATGCGACACCCAAAACCAATCTTTCGTTTGATAGTATTTGAAGACTGTTTATCGCTTTAGCGGTATGAACAGGATGACGCAAAGGCAGAATGATGCTTGCAGAACCTAGTGCAATTTTCTTGGTCTGATTCATTATGTGAGTCATATAAACCCAAGGATCATAAAGTTGCCCGGCATCTCCAAAGGTTGGATCATTAAATGGAACATCTCGAAACCAAAGCGCTTTAAAGCCCAATTCTTCTGCACGTTTAGCGAGTTGTTCTTGATTTTCCATTTTAGCAATTGCCCCACTATATGCTTCTAATGGGAATACCAACCCTAAGGTTAATTTTCCTTTGGATGCTATTTTAGAATAAACACTCATCTTTCATTCCAAAATTTTGCTTGTTTCAGAGATCAATTGATCGATTTTATCCTGATTGTAAGCGTCGTTATGTGCGTTAGAATAATCTCCTTGGTCATTATCAAAGTATTTTCCGTTGTTTGGTGCGTGCTTTTCTGCAACCGCTAATTCAACTAAAATATCGGCTCCTTTATCAGCCGGTGACCAATGACGTCCAAAAGCTTCTTGAACCATTTTAGTATTTAAAAGTGAACCTGGATTTACTGCAATTGTGATTACTCCGGGATGATTTTGTGCAAAAGCAAAACTCCACATCGTCAATGCTAATTTACTTTGGGCATAGGCTTCATTGCTCGAAATTTGTTCTTTTCCTGCTAGTGCATCCATTGAAACGGTTGCTTGAGCGGCCGAACTTAGATTGATGATTCTTGGCGAATCGCTATTTTTAAGAATGGGCAATAATCCGTTAGTAAGGAGGTAAGGAGCTAAATAATTGACGGCAAAACGCATATCTAATCCATCTTGATTTTGTTCAATACGACTCTTGAATACTCCTGCATTATTGATCAATATATCAATAGATGAAAACTCATTTGATATGTCGGAAATCATTTTGTTGACGCTATCAAAATCAGATAGATCCGATACAAAACCGCTGATACGATCATTATTTGTTATTTCTTTGATTTCTGAAATCGTGTTTTTAAGTTTCTCGGAATTTCTTCCGTGCACAATTATTTTATGTCCATTTTCAGCCAGTTTAGTTGCAGTTAACTTACCAACGCCATCTGTGCTTCCTGTAATTAGTATTGTTTTCATCTTAATTAATTTTGATGGTTCCGTTTGTTCTGATGTAAAGAATAACGCTATTATTCGCAGTTGAAAGAGTATGAATGGCTTTGTCTGTTGAGCTAAAAGAACTTCCGGCGTCTAACAATTTTGTTTCTTGATTTTGAGGAAGTGTATAATTCAGATCACCTTGAATGACAATCGCATGAAACTCTGTACCGTCTGATTGTATGCTACCATTAAATTCTTTAGGGAGATTCACAAAAAGTCCTTTAGATCCATTGGCATTCCATAGAAAACTCATTTCAGCTTGACTATTGGCATCTATCCAATTAGTCTTTTCGCTGTCTAACCAAACTACATTTGAAGCGTCAATATTGATAGGACGCTCTCCGTTGTCAAATGCTGCTTCAATAGGTTGCACCAAATAAGGTCCTCTGTCAATTTCTACTAAAGCTATATTTTCTTCACCTTGAGCAGCGGTAATATGCGATTCTCCTTTGGGTTGTGTCCAGAAACTGCCAGGTTTCATCCACATGCTTTCTGCGGCAGGGTCGTCGTTGTGGATACTGCCTTTAATAACAACAGCTCTATACGTTGCATTATGGATATGTGGAGGTGAAGAAAAGCCGTTAGCAAACTTTGCGAGAAATCCGGTTGCAACTTCACTGTTTCTATCTCCCCAAATGGTTCCGGCTTGCGGGCTTTTGTGTCCTCTTGCAGGATTTAATTTTTCCCAAACAATTTCAGAGCTTAGTACCACCTTATTTGTCGGGTTTTCAATCTGTTCCAACCTATTGTGTTCAGCTTCAATATCTTTCTTTTTGTTTTGATTGCAAGAAACCAACAACAATAATGAGAAGATAAACGGTATATATGCTAATCTTAAATTCATAATATTACTTTTTAATTTTCAACTACTACTTTTCCTATTGCATTTCCGCTTTCAAGATATTCATAAGCTTCTCCAGCCTCTTCCATTGAAAACTTTTGTTCATCAAGTAAAGGTTTTACTGCTCCAGCCTCTATAATTTTAGTTAATTCCCTTAAGATCTCGCCGTGCTTCTCTTTTTTATAATTATGGATCATTGGAATGAGCATAAAGACCACGTTAAGCGTTAAACCTTTAAAATGAACAGGGGATAGATCAAGCTCTAGTAATGAAACTGTTGTAGAAATTTGTGCATTTAAGGCTGCTGCATCAAAGGATTTTTTCAAGTTTTCTCCGCCCACAGTATCAAACACCACATCAAAACCATTTCCACTGGTATGTTTATTTACGTACGCTTCAACATTTTCTTTTTTAAAATCTATAGAGGATGCCCCATAACTCTCAATAACTTTCATTTGCTTTTCCCCACTACCTGTTGCAGCAACCTTAGCTCCAAAATGTTTGGCCAATTGAACGGCTAAATGACCAACACCCCCAGCACCTCCATGAACTAATACGTTGTGTCCATTTTGAACGTGAGCACGGGTCAAACCTTCATAAGCGGTGATACCTACTAAAGGAATTGCAGCTGCTTCACGCATCGTTATATTTTTAGGTTTATGAGCAATCAATCTGTAATCAGGAGCGATATATTCTGCTAATGTTCCCTGTAAATCTCCAAGACCACCTGCACAACCGTAAACTTCATCACCGATAGAAAAGTTGGTTACGTCCTTTCCAGCTGACTCAACAGTCCCGGCAAAATCCATTCCCAGAATAGCCGGACTTTTAGGGGAAAAAGGAAGATTTTCTCCCATGCTTTTTATCATTGTATCAACTGTATTGACGCTAGATGCTGAAATTTTTACTAAAACCTGATTTTCTTTTAAAGATGGTTTTTCAGTTTGACCTGATTCAAAGTTTGAATTTTCCCCATACTCTTTCAATAACATTGCTTTCATTATATACATATTTATTTACTATACTTTTTATAGTTGCTAACTTATATATAGTTTTATATCATTGCAATAACGGTCAAAAAGGATAGTATAAATTTATGGAAGTAAAAGAGCCTGAAAAGTTGAGTTTTAAAGGTAGTGAGTACCCTTGTTGTACAAGCCTCACTATGGGAATTATAGGTGGTAAATGGAAAACGGTAATTTTATATCATTTAATAAATAAAACGCTTCGTTATAATGAGTTAAGAAAAGAGATGCCTACAGTTACTGAAAGAACTTTAAGCTTACAATTAAAGGCGCTGGAAGAAGATGGATTGGTTAATCGGAAGGTTTATACTTCAAAGCCACCCTTAAAAGTAGAGTATTCATTAACTGAATTTGGTAATACCTTAATTCCCTTAATTCAATCTATTGCGGATTGGGGAGATTTTGTGGCTGAAAATTATTCTGAATGATTTTTTTATAAACAAGTCCAATGTCCACTGGATTTATTTCAACTCACTCACATCATCGATAAAATAACATTGGTCCCATTTCTTCATTCCTATTTTAGGGTAATAGTTTACTGCTTTAGGTGCAGCCAATAAGATTAATTTTGCTTTGGGTGATTCTAATTTAGTACGTCTTATTAGTTCTTTACCGATTCCCTTTTTTTGATAAGATTGGTCAACTGCTAAGTCAGATAAATAGGTGCAATACATAAAATCCGTTAAAGACCTTGCTACTCCGATCAATACATTGTTTTCTCTGGCTGTAATAATCAAATTTCCGTTTTCTAACATTTTGAGAATTCTTTCGGGTTCGTTTACAGGTCTTCTTTCTCCTAAAGTTGATTTATTAAGTACTTCAATAAATTCTTGAGGCGATAGGTTGTTTTCTATTTGATACTTTATCATTTATTCTATTATGTATTTACTTAGTTAACCTGATTAAAACGAGAGTTTTGGAACTTAGTAAACAAAATGAATCCCAACCCACCAACACTTAAAATCAAGCACAAATACCCCAGCCAATCCCCAAATTTGGTATAAATGGTTTTGGTGGATTTTGATGGAACATCGAAAGTGAATCCGGTTCGTTCCCAGTAGTTGGTTTTTTGGAGTACATTACCTTCAGGATCAATAATGCCGGAAAATCCGTTGTTCGCACTTCTCACGATCCAACGATCAAATTCAATGGCTCTTAATCGGGCGTATGCAAAATGCTGATAATGTCCGCTGGTATTTCCCCACCATCCGTCGTTGGTAATAATGGTTATAAAGTCAGCTTCGTCTTTTACAAATTCACGAATCCATGAAGGATACACAGAATCGTAGCAGATCAAACCCTGAGTGGTAAAACTATTTGTTTTAAGGGAAGTGGCTTCCAGACCTTTGCCAAATCCGGCAATGTTACCCCAATCCAGCCAACCGAAAACATCTATATTATTGAAGAACTCCACGAATGGGAACCGTTCAACGACTGGTACCAAGTTATGTTTGTCGTAACGGGTGCGTGTTCCATCCTCGTTAACGAAAAGAGTAGCATTAAAGTAATTCCTTGCCTTTCCATTAACCATATCTCTATACAAAGTTGGAGGCTCTTCATACAGTTCAAATAAACCGGTTCCGGTAATCAATGAAGCATTCCAAGCTTGTGCTGAATCTGAAATACTTAAAGCCGTTCTGGAATTCATGTAAATTCCTGCATCAACCGCATTTTCAGGCCATACAATAAGTTCGGTGTCATCTGTTATCACTTTATTCGTGATGCTGAAAAGACTGTCCATCAACACAGAATGGCTGCCTAATCCACCATGACTTTCATAAGAATCATGATTGGGTTGAATGACAGCTACGCTGGTTGTTTTGATCGCCGGTTCTTCAGTAGAGCCTAAAAACATCATGAGTGAAATTCCGGATGGTAATAGCAGGGCAAAAGTAGCAGCCAGAGCAATAGATTGCTTTTTATTTTTAAACGCCAGAAAAGCTAAAGAGCTGGTGAAGATCACCCAAAAAGAAATCCCAAGATGTCCCGTAGCGGAGATGTACTGGATCAGAGAAACCTGATTTGCCCATGCATTTCCAAGTGTTAACCAAGGCCAGGAAAGATCCCAGTTGTGGTGCAGGAACTCATAACTCACCCAAATGGAAGCTTGTAACAGAGCGATCAGCCATGCTTTATCAAATCGCTTTGAACAAACCCGAAAAAGAACCAGCGGAATGGTCATAATAGCAGCGTTTGCTAATACAGCCGCAATTCCTGCGACCAGACTTGCCATCATTAACCAGTAGGTTGTGATCAAATTCCAAACTACAAATCCCGCATAACTGTAATAAGCCAGTTGTTTGTTGGAATCACATTTATCAGCCAACAAAAATAAAAGTATAAAAGCGGGGAAGCTCAGAAATGACAGATCAACAGGAGGGAAGCTCAATCCTAGTAGAACTCCGGCTGTAATAGATAATGCCCATTTGTTTTCGAGAAATTTGTTCATCAATTATTTCTTATTCGATTTTTGGGAAATAATATAGTAAAAGTCATCCATGTAGATGGCAGATAATTCATTGAAGATTTTATTACTAATTGCTCAATTATAATTCGCCCTTAGTATTTAAGACGGAAAAGAGAACGTGATCCGGATGCGTCTGCGAAGCAGGAATAATCCTTTCAGGTGAGGAGTAAACTAATTTTCTCTGAATGAACGAAGACCTTTAGGATTATTCAGCGCAGGATCAGTGAACCCGTCTTAA
>CAJXQC010000022.1 GCA_913058495.1 uncultured Balneola sp.
ATCAGCCTGAGTGTAATGATTGCTCCTTCGGAGCCGTCGATTTCATTACGTTCTTAGCTCGCCAATAATTCTAAAGGTCGGTGTAGTTGGAAGCTTATTCTGAAATCTTAGGAATTATCTAACATCTAAAGGGATGCCCCTCTAAATATAAAAACTACTTATGGTTCTCCGGGTCCAAAAACCTCAAGGTTTCCCAGCGGTACATACCTGAATTGTGTCCATCAGCCCAGGTTATCTGAATAGCATGATTCCCAACCTGTTGAATATCTTTAATATCAATTTTGGAAGGATTTTCAACAAAGAACATCTTAGGTTCAAATTCATTCATATGTGCATGTCCTCCTCTACACATAACACACGGACAGTTTTTTCTAAGCCCAAAAAGTGGGTAAATTGATTTTACTCCATCCGACCATTCTATTTCCAGAACTTGATCATTGTTGCTAACTTCTATACCCGTAGGTTGAACTGAATTTTCCATACTCAAAATTAAGAAATGATCTGGACTATTATTTCAGGAGTTTTAGTTTTATTCGTAAGTATCTGGCTAGGTAATAGACGATTTATCAAGCTCGAACAAATAACATTACGCCGCTTTCTTTTTGCCGGTATTATAGGAATGGTATTGTTTCTGGTACTGAGATATCTAAATAGCTTAGGATATTTTCCTCAGCCTGTCGGTGCAGCCTTCATGACCAATTGTTATTCTTCGTTCTCGGGATTCTTTCTTGGCGCTGCTTATGCTCAGTATAAAATGAAAAAGGATCTTGGTGATATAGAGTATGTGAACACTGCTTTTATTTCTGATCTTCTTCCAAATCTTCTAGCACTAACCATTATAATCCTTGGAATTGCACGGACTTCTATCTTCAGTGAACTCCCCATCTCTCCAATTCGAATGTCATCCGGAATTTCATTGATCGCTGTTGGGATTTATGCGATCACTCTGAAAGTGACACCTGAACTTCGAAAAAAAGGTTTTGTAATACTGGACAGAGAAATTCCCTGGAAAGATCTAATTTCGTACAACTGGCATCAGGAGCAAGTAATTGAGCTCGAGTTTAAATACAAAGATCAGATTCGGATCCATCGAAGCGTGGTTGCTCCTGAAGATGAAAAAGAAGTTGAAAAATTACTGTCTAAAAAAATGATCGAAAAGATGGAGAAAGAAGCTGATAGCTGATAGCTGATAGCTGATAGCTGATAGCTGATAGCTGATAGCTGATAAAAAATAACTAAATTACATCAAAACAAACTAAACGTAAGAACATGGCCTCATTCGATATTGTAAATGAAGTAAACACTCAGGAAGTAGATAACGCGATCAATAATACGCTGAAAGAAATTGCAACACGCTACGATTTCAGAGGGCTACACACTGAAGTAACTTTTCACAGCAAAGAAAACAGAATCCATCTTGTAGCAGCAGAGAGCATGAAAATGAAAGCCGTTCAGGAAATGTTAATCAAGAATTTCATTAAAAGAGGCGTCGATTCTAAAGTGCTGGATTTCGGAACTGAGGAAGGAACATCGCAAGGTCATTTAAAGATGGATGTAACTCTGAAAGAAGGAATTGATAGAGAAACAGCAAAAAAGATCGTTAAAGAGATCAAAGATTTGAAGATGAAAGTACAACCTCAGATTCAGGACGATCAGGTTCGTGTAAACGGCAAGAAGATCGACGATCTGCAAGCGGTTATCCAACATCTGAAAAGCAAAGACATGGGCGTACCACTTCAGTTTACGAATATGAAGTAAGGAAATTCAAAATTAAAAATGAAAGATTAAAGATTACCCAAGTTCTTAATCTTTCATTTTGAATCTTTAATCTTTAATTCATTCTCTCCAACTCCACCATAATACACTTATTCTTGACGTACGGAATTTGCGATTCTTCAGCTTTCTGCTCAGCTTCATCTGAAGAAACATCTAATTGAGTCCACACTACGGGATTTTGTCCGGTTTTCTTGTTCCATTCCAGAACTTCTTCAACCACTCCTGCCGTATGTTCATTAGCTCTGAAGATGTCAACAATGTCTATAGTAGTCTCAGTCGGGATATCGTTCAAAGCATCGTAACACTTTTCTCCCAGAATTTCATTTTCTGCAGGATTGACAGGAATTATCGTATAACCTCTCTCCTTCAGAAACTTGGCAATGTAATTGCTAGTTCTATGTTCACTGGCTGAACATCCAACGATTGCAATAGTTTTGGATTCATTTAAAACTTCATTGATATCAGGCGTGTTCAGTGACATGGGCTAAGATTTTGGATTTCAAATACTATGTGTTCGATTCCTTATCTTTAAGCTCTTAATAATTATTATAATTCCAAAAGAAAGAAAATATTTTGTCAACTATTAAAGACGGTAGCACCGTAAAAGTTCATTATACAGGTCAACTAAAAGACGGATCTGTATTTGATTCATCCATCCAGAAAGATCCACTAGAATTCACAATGGGACAAGGACAATTGATCCCGGGTTTTGAGAAAGCAATTGAAGGTTTAGGCGTTGGTGATAAAACAACTGCTGAAATTCCTGCTGCTGAAGCTTATGGAGAGCCAAATCCACAAATGGTTGTGGAAGTAGAAAAAGCTCAGCTTCCTGAAGACCTTGAGCCTGAAGTTGGTGTTCAACTTCAATTGAACCAACCAGACGGACAAGCAATTCCGGTTCAGATCACTGCTGTAAACGAAGAAAAAGTTACACTTGATGCTAACCACCCACTTGCAGGACAAGATCTTACCTTCGAAATCGAAGTAGTAGAGATCGCATAATTTCACTCTCAAAAAGGCTGTGAAATAAACTCACAGCCTTTTTTATATCTTATAATTACTATGGCTGACTTTTCTCAAAAATCTACTATTTCTATAACCTGTCCAAAATTGATGACTCCCTATCTTCGGAAAGAAGTTGAAGATCTTGGTTTCAAAGTAGATCACGAACGTCTTGCAGGACTAGAAATCACTGGCTCTTTAAATGATTGCATGAAATTGAATCTGTGTTTAGGTACGGCTCACAGAGTTCATTTTTTACTGAAGAAATTTGAAGCTCATAATGCAGATCAACTTCATGAGAAATTAGTAAGTATTCCGTGGGAAGAATACATCGATCGAAGTGGATATGTGAGTGTCACCTCGTTCATTAAAAACAAAACCATCGACAATACCCAGTTTGCTCAATTGAAAGTTAAAGATGCTATTGTTGATAGAATCAGACAAGAAACAGGTGCAAGACCTGATTCCGGTTCTGATTTGAATCAAACTGTAGTTTTTCTGTTCTGGAAAAATGAAGAAGCCATGGTTTATCTTGATACATCAGGTGAGTCTATTTCACGTCGTGGGTACAGGGTTCAAAATCATACAGCCCCCATGCAGGAAACTTTGGCTGCGACCATTGTTCAGGCAAGTAAATGGGAACCGGGGCAACATTTTGTAAATCCGATGTGTGGTAGTGGAACTATTGCTATTGAAGCAGCTCTTAAAGCTCTTAATAAACCCGCAGGACTCCTTCGTCCTAATTACGGCATCAAACATATACTTGGCTTTGATGTGGGCGAATGGAATAGTTTACGTACTGATCTGAAATATCAGGGGAATAAAGATTTTGAAGGACGGATTCTTGCTACCGATCATGACCGAAGAGCCATTCAAGCTGCTCAGAAAAATGCAAAGACTGCCGGAGTTGATCACTTAATAGAATTTAAAGTTTGTGATTTCAGGGAGACAGAAATTCCCTACGGAGATGGAGTTGTGGTCATGAACCCTCCTTACGGAGAGCGCATTGGTCACGATCAGCAATTAGAAAGTTTATACACCGCCATTGGTGATTTCTTCAAACAAGACTGCAGTGGGAAATGGGGCTATGTCTTCACCGGAAATTTTGATCTTGCCAAGAAAGTAGGGTTAAGAACCAATCAAAGAATTGAGCTCTTCAATTCTACCATTGAGTGTAGATTATTGGAATATGAGTTGTATTGATGAATTAGAGCATCTGTTCGAATCTTAGAGAAGACTTTGATTATCTATGCATGAGAACAGGACTCTTAAATAATTTCAAAATCATTGCCTTATTATGCAGTTCATCATGATAAAATTTTTGTAAATTTATCTTAGAAATACTCCTGATCTTTAAATGCATATAGCTTCTAAATACATTCAAGCCATTAAGAACGGCGAAGTAGTTGCCTTCCCAACTGAAACGGTCTACGGGCTTGGTGCAGATGCATGGAATTCTGAAGCGATCGCTAAAGTTTTTGCAACCAAAGGGCGTCCTTCTGATAATCCATTGATCGTGCATATTTCAGACTTTGATCAGGTAAATGATTTTGCATCCGAAATAACCGAAGCTGCTCAACTCCTCATTGAAGAATTCTGGCCTGGCCCTTTAACGCTTGTTTTTAAAAAGAAATCTGAGGTCTTAGATATAGTAACATCAGGATTAACTACAGTCGCTATCCGCATGCCCTCCAATGAAATAGCTTTGGGTTTTATTTCTAAAACATGTCCGCTAGTTGCTCCCAGTGCGAATAAATCAGGCGCCCCCAGCCCTACCAAAGCAAGTCATATTAAAGCTGATTTCGGTTCCTCTGTTCTAGTTATAGATGGAGGTTCTACTCAGGTTGGTCTTGAATCTACTGTACTTGATATTTCCGGAGATCAACCAATGATATTGCGCCCCGGTGTTATCGGAAAAGATCAACTGGAAAAAGTCTTGAACCAAAGAGTTCTTATTGATGATAAGAGTTCTGAAAAGCCTAAAAGTCCCGGGCAAAAATATTCACATTACAAGCCCAAAGCCGATGTAAAATGGCTGGGTTCCGAAGATGAATTTGAGGATACCTCTTCCCTGTTCTTGCTTTTGAATACAGAGATCAAGCAGCAAAACATCATAAATTATAGTCAAGACTTTGAAAAATTAGCTCGTGAATTATACGATAGATTTCGTCAGGCTGATATTGATGGCTATCAAAAAGTAATCATAGAACCCTTTGATGAGCGTTATTCTTCTTCTGTTATTCCCGCATTACTGAACAGAATTAAAAAGGCTACTTCCATTTAATGAATAGCATTTACCGATTTAATTAACCGTATATTACTCGGACTAAAGTAGTGTATGGGAATAGGGTTGCTAAGGCACATGTATGCTATCTACAATTTAAATTGAGAATTTTTTCTGAGCTCTATCTTCAACTTTCTCCCCTTCTTTCTTACATATACATATGAAATTCCGCGATCTTCAAATTATTGAACCTATACAAAAGGCTCTTAAAGAACAGGGCTATGATCAGCCTACACCAATTCAGGAACAATCTATACCAATTTTACTTGACGGAAAAGACCTTCTGGGTTGCGCACAAACCGGAACCGGTAAAACAGCTGCTTTCGCAATTCCGATTCTTCAACATTTATCCGATTCTCTTGAACCTGATAATCCCAGGCGCTCAATAAGATCTCTGGTGATCACTCCAACGAGAGAATTAGCGATTCAAATTGCTGACAGTTTTACTACATACGGACAATATACTGACATCAAAAATACCGTTATTTATGGAGGAGTTAAGCAGCAAAAGCAAGTTAAACGGCTTAAAGCAGGTGTTGACATACTTGTAGCCACTCCCGGAAGATTGCTAGATCTTATGAATCAGGGATTTGTGTCACTAAAGGATGTAGAGTATTTTGTATTGGATGAAGCCGATCAAATGCTGGATATGGGATTTATTCACGATATCAAGAAAGTAATTGCACAATTACCCAAAAAGCGACAATCGCTGTTCTTTTCTGCAACCATGCCTCCTGCTATTGTCAGCCTTTCTAAATCCATTCTTGGAAACCCGGAAAGAGTGACCATAACTCCTGAAAAAGCAACCGCAGAAAAAGTAGAACAACATCTTTTTTATGTCAGCAATGGAAATAAGATCAAATTGCTGATCAATCTTCTTCAAACAGATCTAATAACTTCTTCTATTGTCTTCTCCAGAACCAAGCATGGAGCGAATAAGATCGTGAAACAGCTATTAAATGCTGAAATTAGTGCAGAGGCTATTCATGGGAATAAGTCTCAACCTGCCCGACAAAGAGCATTGAGTAACTTTAAAGATGGAACTACAAGAATCTTAGTAGCTACGGATATTGCTGCTCGTGGAATTGATGTAGATGATGTCTCTCATGTTATAAACTATCATCTTCCAAATATTCCTGAAACTTATGTTCATCGCATAGGAAGAACAGGTAGAGCCAATGCCAGTGGAATAGCTCTCTCTTTCTGTGCTGTTGATGAACGACCGTTTTTACGAGATATTGAGAAATTAATTAATCAACAAATTGAAGTAATTTCTGAACATCCTTATCCTGATGACTCAGAGGAACCGGCTAAACCTGCATCAAAAGGATCTAACAGAAGCAGATCAAAGAGCAACGGTAGTAGAAATTCTAGAAGGAAAAACACTAATAGCCGAAATAACCGTAACTCAAGATCACGAAATAGAAGCTGATAGCTGAAGACTAAAAAATTATGGACGGAACTCAAAGAAAAGACATTCAAGTAGGTAGCTCAGTCGAAGTAGTTCAGAAACACCACCAACGAAGTGGAGAACTAACATCAGGAGTGGTAAAACGATTGCTTACCAAATCCCCTTCTCATCCACATGGCATTAAAGTGATGCTGGAATCCGGAATTGTGGGTAGAGTTAAGAAGGTGAATAGCTAAAATAGAGGCGTTTTAATCTTTTAAAGTTAATCGGAATAAATTTCAAATTCTATTAGACCAAAAAACTTGAAGAAAAAAATCTAGACTTACATAAGTGCGATTTTAAATGCAAATGGTTCAAGTTTTATTATTTTAGGATTCTGTTTTCAAATGATATTAGATACTTAAACCCATGAACTCATTAAAATTTTGAAGTGAAATGGCTAAATTGACTATATGTAAGGACTGTGGTGAAACAATTAGTAAAAAAGCTAAGTCTTGCCCTAAATGTGGAGCACCAAATAAAAACACGTCAGGTTGTTCAAAAATTCTGTTAACAATTATACTTTTATTGACCGTCCCTCCTCTAATATTAATTGTTACAGTAAGCTTATCTAACAATGATTCTGGGTTTACATCCATAGAGGTTTTTAATAAACAGCAATTGAATGTAAGAAATGGTGCTGGAGTTGATTTTAAAGTTATAGGGGTTTTAGATCCAGGTACTTTAGTTTCTGTAAAAGGTAACACATCTAACGGATGGTATAATATTCGCGTAGATGGTGGTTTTTGGGAAGACTCATACGAGGGTTGGGTAAATAAAAAATACGTTTACTCTAAATCAGAATTTAATATATGGAAAGCAGATTACGATAAACGCATTTCTGTTGAAAAGGCTATTGCCAATAAAAACGCATGGAAAACCAGCGATAATAAATCTATGGCTTATCTAATGTGTGAAGATTGGGTTAAAAATAGACTAAAGTCTCCCTCTTCTGCAGAATTTCCAGGAGTATTTGACGGTAAGCTAGAGAACATCATTCAGACTAATCAAAGATACTCTATTAGGTCTTATGTAGATTCACAAAACTCATTTGGAGCTATGCTTAGAACCAACTTTCATTGTGTTACAACTCAAACCTCAGAGGGTAACTGGGAGTTAAATAGATTGGAAATAGAATAAGACTGTCAATCCTCAAAAACTCCAAATGTCTGATCAGGTCGCATTGCTAAAACTGCTTCAACCATTAAATTGATCAGGTCTTCTACATCATTCACATTGCAAGTTTCTACAGGTGAATGCATATATCTGAGTGGAAGCGAGATCAATGCACTTGGTATTCCCGTCTGCTGATAAAATATACTATCCGTGTCCGTACCTGTTCTTACACTGGTAGCTTCATGTTGGATATTGATCTTGGCTTCTGAACAAACTTCTTCCAGGAAATCGACTACCTTCGGGTGGTTAGCCCCTCCGTGTTGAATAGCAGGACCTTTACCCATTTCTACTGTTCCGTGCTGTTTCTGATCAATTCCGGGAGTATCAGTCGCATGTGTTACATCAGTTACCAATGCAACATCCGGCATAAACCGGTAACTCATCATTCGTGCACCAAATCCGCCCACTTCTTCCTGCACAGAATTCAATGCAATTACATTTACTTTAAGATTTTTCTTTCTCTCGCTGATCTTTCGGAGCGCTTCAGCAATAATATATCCACCTATTCTATTGTCAAGTGCACGTCCTGTTAAAATATCGTCATTCAGATATTCCAGATCCGAGGAATACGTAATCGGATCACCAACTTGTATCAACTCAAGAGCTTCTTCTTTTGAACTAACCCCGATATCAACGTAGATGTCTTTCCAGGCAGGCTGTTTGCCTCCACCATTTTTAGTGTCCTGCAAATGGATAGCCGTATTTCCCGTTACTCCAACTACTCTGCCTCTTTTGTTGTGGATGAATACTTTCTTTGCACGAGCTATAGTAGAATCGCTTCCCCCAAGCTTGTTGATATATACAAACCCCTGATCTGAAATATGCTGAACCACCATTCCGATCTCATCACAATGAGCTTCCAGTAAAACCGTGGCTACATCTCCACTAGTATTGATCTTACCGGCAGCTGAACCATAAGCATCCGTTACCACTTCATCGGAAAATTGATCTACATAATCTTTCCACACTTTAACTCCTGCTTTTTCAAATCCGGTTGGACTCGGAGTGATGAGTAGATCTTCTAAAAATTGTTTACTGGAACTGTTAGCCATGCCTGTATCGTTGTAATTATCTTAAATTATTTAGGCATCGAATATAACGAAAGAAGTATACAATATTGAATATTCAACAAGGAATAATGAATATTGAACTGCTTATATTTTGATAATTAAATTTTAAAAGAATGAATGATACTTCGATATTCAGTATTCAATATTCGATATTCATTGATTCCTAATTTGAGACATGATCAAACCTGACTACAATTCCGATTTCTTTTACCACTGGCATGAGCTAACTGTACGATTCAGTGATGTAGATTCACTTCAGCATGTCAATAATGCAACATTCAGTACTTATTACGAAGAGTCCCGCTTACGTTTTTTGGGGCAATATTTCGAAATGAGCAAAGAATACTACGAAGGACGTTCTTTTGTGATGGTTCGCTCTGAAATTGAATATCTTGGTCAGATCAAATTTCCGGACACCATTTTGATCGGAACCGGCATTCTGAAAGTTGGAAATTCCAGCTTGGATACCTATCAAGCTATATATAACAAAGAATCTAAAAAACTAATGAGTGTTGCTCAAACTACAGGAGTTTGGTTCGATGTAAACAAACAAAGACCGGTGAAACTACCTGAAATTCAAAATCTGGAAGCCATGCTCATAAAAACTGATCAAGATGGATAAAAGCACCCGGTACAAAATATTCAATGATCCGGTCCATGGTTTTATTACTGTTCCAAAAGGAATAATTCTCAGATTAATTGATCACCCATATGTTCAAAGATTGCGCAGAGTTCGTCAGCTTGGGCTAGGATATCTAGTTTTCCCCGCAGCTGAACATTCCCGTTTTTCTCATGCACTGGGAGCACTTGAACTAGCTAAAAGAGTGTTGAATAATTTACTGGAAAAAGACACTACCATCACCAAAAAGGAATATGAAGGCACTTTAATTGCGATATTACTTCATGATGTTGGTCACGGGCCTTTATCCCACACTTTAGAACACACTTTGATCAAAGATTTCAATCATGAGCAAATGAGTTTGGCTATCATGAAAGAACTCAATAAGGAATTCGACGGAGAGTTGGATACCGCAATAGCAATATTCACCAATCAGTATAAAAAGAAGTTTCT
Source organism: uncultured Balneola sp. (assembly GCA_913058495.1). Taxonomy (GTDB): domain Bacteria; phylum Bacteroidota; class Rhodothermia; order Balneolales; family Balneolaceae; genus Balneola. The sequence goes on from CAJXQC010000022.1 coordinate 9,831, forward strand.
GCATCAACTCATTTCTTCACAACTTGATCTGGACAGATTGGATTATCTGAGCAGAGACAGTTTCTTTACCGGTGTTTCGGAAGGACGTATTGGTATAAACAGGATTCTGAAAACGATGCGTGTCCACAAAGGAAACATTGTAATAGAGAAAAAAGGAATCTATGCGATTGAGAATTACATCATAGCCCGAAGATTGATGTATATGCAGGTTTATTTACACAAAACCGTGCTAAGTGCTGATGCTTTAATAAGATCTGTATTTAAAAGAATCCGGGATTTGTTAGATTCAGGTTACGAATTAGATTTTGCTTCGGATAGTCTGCGATACTTTATGCAAGATCAGCCTTCTGCTAAAAAACAGATCACCGGAAAGATGATCAAAGCATACACCTCTCTCGATGACTATGACATCTACCTGAATATAAAGTTCTGGACTCAAAGCAATGATAAGATCCTCGCTGAACTCTGTAATCGCTTTTTGAACCGAAGCTTATTCAGAACCACTTTCTTTGATAACACACCCTCTGAAAAAGATCATGAGGAAATAAAAAGACAGACTAAGCTGAGTTTAAAAAAGCTGGGTTTACCACATGATGATGAGTCTGCTTCATATTTCTACAGTTTTGATCAAAGCTATTCTGAGGCTTATAAATATCAGAATGAGAGTATTTGGATTTTAGAAAACGAAAACGCTGTGGAATTTTCCAAAGCTGCAGATACTAAGAACATTATTGCTTTAACAGAACCTGTCGTCAAAAACTATTGTGTTCACTTAAAACAAGTTAAGATCTAGATCAACCTGTCTTGGTTAAATTCAGGAAGTATGAAAATCGACCAATCTTTCAAGTGGTTTACGTACTACTATAGAGAGATTCATACCTCGTTCGGATAGCACCTCTTCAAGTATTTCCTGATAAACTGAAGCTATTGAGCCTACAAAGCCTATCTCCTTTTCTTTGGATTCTTCGAAATAGCCAAGTTGTTTATCCGCAAAAGCTTCAAATCCTTTTCTTACCATATTCTTTATGAACGGATGATCTCTGTAATCACCTAAAATCTTGGAGAAAGAAGCCACAAATCTGTTGGCCTGAGGTTCTTCGTAGATCTTATGAAGAACACTTTCCAAAGACATATCGCTTGTTTCTTCCAAAGCGTTTCTCAGATCTTCCGGCATAGTCTTATAGTAATATGCATTCAGAATTCGCTTTCCGAAATAGCCACCACTTCCTTCGTCTCCGAAAACAAATCCAAGTGAGGGAATTGACTTCACGATCTTTTCGCCATCATACACACATGAATTAGAGCCTGTTCCCATAATGCATGCAACTCCCTCCTTTTTACCAAAACAAGCAATAGCAGCGCCTAACATATCGCTTTCAATATGAATTTCAGATTCAGGAAAATTCTCTCTTATTGCATTCTGAAGTATCGCCTTCCTGGATTCATTCCCACTGCCCGAACCATAGAAAAAGATCTCGTCTATCTGAGCATTTTTTAAACTGTTTTTAACTCCGTTTTTAATAGCTTCAGAAAGTTGACCGTGTGTCCTGAAATAAGGATTTAAGCCATCACTTTTAAAGAATTCTTTACTCTCTTTATTTACTAAAACCCATTCTGTTTTTGTGGAACCGCTGTCAGCTATTAAAATGCTCATTTATATTTTTTGTTAAATTTTATTGAAGATAGTTAACACATTATTTCATTACCACATTAAGAATAATTTTTAAGTACATTCCGAAAATAATTTAGTTTATATGACCTCAATTAGTGGTATTTCTTCGGGTAAACGTCTGGTTTCTTTGGATTTTTTCAGAGGAGCTACAGTAGCTGCCATGATACTTGTAAACAATCCGGGATCATGGTCTCATATCTATGGACCTTTAAAGCACGCTCCATGGCACGGCTGGACTCCAACTGACCTTATTTTTCCTTTTTTCTTATTCATAGTTGGTGTTTCCATTGTGCTGGCATTTACCAAAGCTAAAAATAAAGGAGCTCAGAATTCTGATCTTTTAAAAAAGACATTAATAAGGGCTGCTAAAATATTTGGATTAGGGCTGGCTTTAACGGCATTTCCATATTTGACATTTTCTCCGGATTTCGGTCTTCATTCAAATCTGATTGATATCAGAATTCCCGGTGTTTTGCAAAGAATTGCTGTTTGTTATGCTATTGGTAGTGTCTTGTTTCTTTATACCAAACCAAAAACCCAAATGTATACCCTTGCAGGATTATTGATAGGCTATTGGATATTAATGATAGGTATACCTGTTCCGGGATTCGGAGCCGGAGCCATTGACAATCCCGAAGGCAATCTTGCAGCTTACATTGATCAACTTACTTTATCCGGACATACCTGGAAAGAAAATTGGGATCCTGAAGGATTGCTAAGCACTCTACCTGCTATAGGAACTACTTTGATAGGAATTTGGACGGGTAGAATATTGATGAACGATCACGAATCTGAAAGTTCAAGAACACTTCAGTTCTTTATTTGGGGATTTGTTCTAATTATAATTGGATATATCTGGAGCTGGATTTTCCCTATCAATAAAAATATCTGGACCAGTTCTTATGCTCTTTTCACCGGTGGGCAAGCCATGTGTATCTTCGGTTTATGCTATTGGTATTTGGATGTGAAGGAAAAGCAGAAATTCTCTGATTGGGGAGTCGCTTTTGGTTTGAATGCTATTACTGTTTTCTTTTTGAGTGGTATAATAGCAAGAGTTTTAGGCATGATAACCTTTACCTATAATGAGGTCACTTATTCTGTAAAAGGATGGATCTATGAAGTGGTGCTCAAGTCAATTGCTTCGCCAATAAATGCATCTATTTTATATGCTATTATGTGGATACTTCTTTTTTGGGGATTAGCTCATTGGATGAGAAAAAAGAATATCATTATCAAAGTATAGATATTGAAAGGACTCTGACAGTAAATTTTCCATTTTTTTCTACTTAATCAGAGTCATTCTTCTTGTGATGGTTTTTCCTTTAGCACTCAGCTGATAAATATAAATTCCTGATGCCAGGTTAGAACCATTAAAAGGAATATTATGTGTCCCTGAGCTCATATTCTCATTCAGAAGAGTGGAAACCTCTCTGCCTAACATATCATATACTTTTAAAGTAGTAACTCCGCTTTGAGCCAGACGGAAACTAATGACAGTTGATGGGTTGAATGGATTCGGGTAATTTTGTTGTAATCTGGTTTCTGAAGGAACATCCGGGTTTTCTTCTATCGAAACGTTTATTTTTTTTGGGTAACTTAACCTCATATTATCAAAAAAAAGCGAACCGGAATACGTCTCTCCCGTTTGTTGCTCAGATTTTAATTTAATCCCAATACCTGTAATTCTAATGGGGTAATAAAAGCTACTGAAGGGATCTGACGCCTGAATATTTTCCATGGAAAGATAATACTCTTCAAAATCTGTATTATCTGCATACCTTTTAAGTCTGATCGTAAATTCTTCTCCATTGTTGTCAGTCACAATAGCATCGATCAAGTGTTCTTTTCCATCAGTTAGACCATCAATTAAAATAGTATCTGGAACTCCAAAAACCGGAATATCTGTTCTTACATACGCCCATGTACTGGGAGTACCTGCATACGTAAATTGATAATCAATTTTTAAAGCTTTTTCTCCCTCTGTAAACATATTCTCAGAAGCACTGATCGATGAATTAGCAAGGTCAATATTTTCACCATCTAATGAAAAACCCTCCACACTTTCAAAATTCTCGATTTTCGTTATTCCACTTCCAATTTGAACCTCAACTTGAGAAGTGTCTGAGACCCCATCAAAAGTTCCTATAATATTAGTAACTCCCTCCTCAAGCCCTTTAAAAACTCCGTTTTCTATAGTTCCTACGGCCTCGTTTTCAACTTCCCAACTTACATTCGCATTTGAAACCGATTGAGATATCCCATCACTGTCATACGATTCATTAAAAAAAACTATATCCTGATTATTATCCGTCACTGCTTGTTCCGGAAATAAATTAAAATTCGTTATTCCTTTGATCTCAACTAATGATGAATCTCTATAGCCGTTATATTCAACAAAAACATATCCTGTATCAGGGTTTGTACCAGCTTCAAATAAGCCTGTATTAGAAATTTCAGCATCAAAACCCTCGCTAAGGGAAAAAGTAATGTCTTGGCTGTTTAAATTTACGGGAAAGTAGTTCTCATCAGTTCCTTCTACTTTGTACGTGAAACTTTTATTCCTGTATATTTTTTTAATGGAAGGATCAATATTTAACCGATGAAGGGTTCCTGTTTTTTGTTTATTGGAAACTAACATCAAAGCATTCGCTACTGATCTCTCGCCTGCTCCATCAGACGGTGAATTGGCAACTTCATTATGTACAACTAAAGTGGTTGATCCTCCTCCATCAAGATTCAATGCGTTGTGGGCACCTATCCCGAGCATAAAATCACCTAATTCGGTGAGTGTCATACCTACACTGGACGATTGTCTTCCATCAACAGTAACAAAATAAAACTTAGTTGTATCAGCATTAAAACCTAGTGCTGATCGGGGATGTCTTTCCGGCCAATTTCCTTGATTTACTCCGTTGTTCAGGAATTTAGCACTTCCACCAACGGCTTCTTTTAAAGCATCAGTAGCGGGAGCAACTTTGTGATTGATTACCAATGTATCACCTGAAGACACTGAATTTAAAATAATAGCCCCGGCTCCATGTCCTGAAAGTACAAAAGTGGAATCTGTAAGACTCGAATTTCCTTCATTTTCAGACTTAGAAACTACAACAGTTCTTATCTCCCCGTTAACAACCCAGGGATCAATGGCTTTTAAAGTTAACTCGGTTCCAAAATTATTTGTAGAAGTACCGGATCCAAAAAAATGATTGTAGAAAATTATTTGATTGCTATTTCTAACTCTATTTACATTGCTGATAGAATTAGTAGTTTCGCCAATTTTCAGAACTCCATCATAACTGGTAGTATTTATAAACATTTCCGAATTGCTGGAATATCCAAATACTTCTCTGTTGATAGGCTTAGTCAGTATTTCACCATTCAGAACCTGTAAATTTGTTGGAGTTCCTCCACTATAGAAATCTCCATTTATAGCAGCTATTACTTCATGACCGGGCATAGATTTTCGGGCAGACATAGAGCTTGTTTTCTCATATGCGGCCAATCTGTCTTGTGCTTTTACAGTTTCTAAACTATAAATACCGTTAGTCAGATCGATCTCAATTACTTCAAGAGTCCACGGAACTGATGAAGCTTTTACAGAATAATGAAACGCTCCTTCTCCAATTTGTTTAACATTTACTGTATCGAATTTAACCTGCGAAAAAACTGATGCAGGAATCAATAGAAAAATTGATAAACAGAGAAACTTATTCATATTTAAGAAATAGGAATTTAAGAGGTTTCATTAGCATTAGAACTTACCGTAAAAACTATTTTATCAAAGTCATTCTACGGGTAATTGTACTACCTTTTGAATTCAATTGATAAATATAGATACCGGATGAAAGATTAGAACCATTAAAAGAGACATTATGCGTTCCGGAAGTCATATTTTCATTCAGCAAAGTTGAAACTTCTCTACCCAGCATATCATATACTTTTAGTGTTGTAAATCCACTTTCTCCTAATCTGAAACTAATCACGGTAGTTGGGTTAAAAGGATTCGGATAGTTTTGTGACAAATGAAACTGTTTAACCAATTCTGGTTCTTCTTCATTTGATACAACTATTCCTCCCTCTTCAGCAGGTGTAGGATCACTTTCTATATTATTTCTACTTGCAGCTGTTACAAAATACCAATACCCGCTTTCTGAAGGTGGAGTAATATCTGTAAAACTGGTATCTCCGGTAACTTCTATAAGGTTATAATATTTGGTCATCTCTTCAGATTCGTTTGGAGCTGTTCCGGAATCAACTCTGTAAACTGCATATTTAACCAATGAATCCGTATGACTACTTGTGACAGATTTACCGATCTGATCTATTGATGACGGACTCCAGGAAATATTAAAAATATACTCAGTCTCCGGATCTCTGGTTACAACCAGATTTTCAGGAGTGTCAGGTTTAGCCATACTCTTCCATTCCATCACAGGTTGAAGAGCATCATATTTATAAAAGTTATTTCTTAAAGTATCTGCAAAACCCTTTGATGAAAAACCTGTTAAGTTTTTTTCTCTGAAAAATACACTTCCTTGAATTTTTGGGTTTGCACGGTTGATCCTAACCTGTTTGGGAACCTCACTTGCGGTATAGCTAGCGTCTCCAGTGTTCGAGTCGCTTCTGTACAATGCATGTCCCGGATAAATATGTCTTTCATTTGCTGCTGCACTGTCTGCCCACCAGGTGGCCAGCGCTTTATAATCCTGCCCATATGGTCCGAATCTATTTATTCCCCAATACAATTGAGGAGTAATGTAATCAATAGTCCGTTCCTGAAGCCATTCGATTCCATCACCGTAAATAACTTCGTAAGCATTCATACCACTTATTCCGTCAGGTGTACCACTTTTCCATATTCCAAACGGGCTGATACCAAATTTTACCCATGGTTTTACAATATTCATACTGTCATGTAAAGCTTCTACAAAGATATCAATATTATTTCTTCTCCAATCGTCCTTATCTGTAAAACCCCTTGGATACATCTCAAAAGTTTTATCATCCAGTGTATCGTTTACAACCAGAGTCTCCCCATCTACAACATAGCTTGATGCCATGTGATTGGGAGGATAGGGATAGAAATAATCATCAAAATGAATCCCATCTACATCGTATCTGTTCACCACGTCCATTACAACCTGTACATTGTAATCAATTACTTCAGGCAAACCAGGATTCATAATGGCAATCTTATTATTCATCACAAACAGCCATTCAGGATGTGTATTTGCAACATGTTTTTCATCTCTTTGACTGGTGTCAAACTGTTTTCTTTTACCTTTTTCATATTCTTTTTGAAGAAATGGCTTTAAACTTTCATCTACATCTTCTTCTGTCGCTTTCCCAGGTAAAGCCTTTTGTGTGAAGTCACTTGGTATAGTTCTCATTGCTCTGTATGGATTTAGCCATGCGTGCAATTCCATTCCTCGCTTATGAGCTTCTTCAATTGCAAATTCTAAAGGATCCCAGTAAGGGTCCGGAGCTCTTCCTTCCTCTCCTGTAAGATATTTTGACCATGGTTCGATAGGAGAATCATAAAGTGCATCTCCCTCTGTTCTGATCTGGAAAAAAACTATATTGATTCCCATTTTATCCAGCTTATTCAATTTGCTGATAAGATCATCTTGTTGAAATCTGACCGGTATTCCACCAGCCTGTGGCCAATCTAAATTTATAACTGTAGCCATCCACGTACCTCTGAACTCATATTTAGGTACATTTTCTTGTGAGAATGTCATAGCCGGAGCTAAAATAAAAAAAAGGAAAAATAGCTTTTTCATAAAACGTTTTGTGCTCTCTATTAGGGATAAAAAAAAGGCAGCACAAGGCTGCCTTTTCTATTAAACAATTGCTTATTTAATTAAAGTCATACGATTGGTTAAACGTAAACCATTCGCTTGTAGTGTATAGATATATACGCCAGAAGCTAAATTCGTAGCATCGAAAGTTACAGAATGATCACCTGCATTTTCTCTGTTATTTACTAATGTAGCAACTTCTCTACCTGTAATATCATACACTTTCAATGTCACAAGACCAGCCTGATCAATTGAGTAGTTGATATTAGTAGTTGGGTTAAACGGATTAGGATAATTCTGACCCAATTTAAATCCTTCAGGTATTGTATTCAGGTTGTCTTCATTTGAAGTGTACACCTGAGATGTAGTGAATTTTTGAACATCAAACTCCGTATCTCCACCACTGAAAACACCTACATACGCTACTGTTCCTTCAGCATCAAAATCGAGTGCTCTTGGACGGCCTGCATCGAATTCGTTTGTGAATTCAGGATTTCCACCACCGGCAACCCATCTTAAACTATCCAATGGTTCTTCACTGGCAGTACCCAAAGTAGCATAATCAAAAGCATACCAAGTTTGTGGAGTGTATGGTGCATCAGGAACATCGTTTAATGAACCAGCACCTACCCATAGATGTTTTGTTCTTGGGTGAATATCAAAACTTTCTGCTCTGATTCCTCTTAACACAGTATCCGGAGTACCGAAACCACTGAATTCATCAGGCTTTTGATATCTCAATACGTAACCATTGGTATAACCTGCCCACCAAATAGTTTGGCCATCAGCTGAAACTTGTACATCTCTCGAGAAACTTTGAGTTGTAGTAATAACTACTTCCTCATTTTCAAGATTGCTGTCATACTTGTAAATAGGAGCGTCAGTTCCCACTACACATCCAACATAAATATTTCCTTCAGCATCGGTACTTGCTTCACCTAATGAACATCCTGCTGTAGGATCTACCATGGCAAGTCCCTGACCTGTTTGATAATCGACCTTATAAAGTCGGTTAAACTGAGAAATAACAATATGTCCATCCATAATGCTGGTTTCAATTCCTCTACCGGAATAACCTTCATACGCTTCACCTGTCCAAACTCTACCTAAAGTATCATTAGGAGTGGTTCCATCAGCATATTCGATTACTTTTAGAGGTGAGAAACTCGCTGGAGTTCCATTTGCGTTATAAACATAGATCGCTCTTGTAGTCAGAGTATCAGGATCTCCGTTATCTCCATCTCTATTGGTAATTATAGTTTCAGTAGCTGAAAACGGCTGAATCCATACCTTTCCATCCGGATCTACAGCCACACCATGTACTTCAAAAAACAAATCACTGGTATTTGCAGTATCAGGTATAAATGTGTCATCGAATGTCCAATTTTGTGCATTTACCAGCATAGGTGCCAGCAAAAAACACAATAGAATAAGTAGTTTGTTGTTTTTCATAGTTCTCCTTTTTGTATCCGTGTTTCTATAAGTTTTATTTATTTGTTAAGTGTTTAACAGTCTGTACTGTATAGTTTTTTCTAATTAAATCCAAAAATACCGGCTCTTGTCCGATCAAACATATCCATAAAATTGAGACTCGCTTCATCTCCTTCTATAGTTACAACAGCAAATTCATCATCCCTCCATGTAATACTGAAAGTGCCTTCTTTGATCATTCCGGGGTAAAAAGCCTGATGTCGGAGCGAAGGAAAGACTCTTACAATGCTTGTTTCTCCATCGTTTCCAATCAAAAGCTCACCGTTTGAAGCAAATATGAGAGAGGTTATTAAACCATCATAATTAGCTCCGAAATCGAAATAAAGTTCTCCCGCGCCTAAATTACCTCCGCCATTGATAGGAAATTTCCAAACCTGCTGACTTCCGTTGATATCACCACCAACATACAATTCATTATTATTTTTGAAATAAGCTACCGCGCTAAACTGGCCTGTAAATGGGAATGTTGTTTCAGCTTTAGTAGAAGCATTAAATCTGTGAATAAGATCACTGTCAAAACCTACAGCCCATAAAAAACCATTATCATCAAAAATCATATCGTTGATTTTGAGATCTGCAGATGATGATGCAGACCAAACACTTTCCCTTTTATCATCTCCGAAAGTCTTAGTGAAAATAGCTCTGATACTCTGTTGTGATAAAAACAAATCATTATTTTGACCTATCTCTAGATCACTATATTCCGTAAATCTCATTGTACTATCTGTAGGATATGGTCTGGAATCATTTGGATCAGGTCTGGGTTCACCAGGATATTTTACAAGATCTCTTGTTATAGTTCCATCCGGTGCAATTTTAGTGTACCTGATAACTCCGTTCCGATCTATAATCGTATATACATTATTATCTCCATCAACCCCGACAGGTGTTGTTGGTACAAAACTTACATCAGTACCAGGATAAAAGCCCTGAGGTTGTCTTAATGTGTAAGCATAACTTTCGCTTAAAAACTCTGCGTCTCTAACCCCAACTTGAACAGATAAATCCGTTCCATGTATAGTACCGGGACGTACAATAAGTTCAGTTGGCGTTGCACTTAAAATAACGCCCGATGAACCACCAAAATTGATCACTACTTCTTCGGGGTCATCAGAAAAATTTTGACCTGTTACTATTACTGAATCAACTCCTGCAAGATAACTTGGGTCGGGGGATATATTTGTAACTACAGGTCTTTCTGCGGACAACTCAAACTCCGGGTCAAAAATACTGTTTCCATCTCCACAATTTGAAAAAATCAGAGCAATACCTGAAAGAATAATAATTCTTGTGTTCAATTCTTTTAAAGTTTTAAAGTACGTTTTCATTTAAAATCCAATTTGTGCACTAAATCTGTTAACCTCTCCGAATACTCCGAATTGAGTATAAGAATAGTCGATGCTTAGATTTACTTTTTTCAAAGGCTGTATTACACCAAACCCAAATGACAATTTCTCTTCATCTTTAGGAAAGCCATAGCCCCCTCTGAGTATGAACCTGTTCATAAAAGTATATTCAGTACCTATAAAGATTTGTTCATCATAATCTCGTGGTCTGTTGGTATCGATTGCAACCAAAAGAGAATGTGTTTCAGGATCTATATCGGCTAAATCCAGAACATTCATTGAAATCCCTATCTTGAATGTAAGCGGTAATTCCTGTTCTTCTTCTGCAAAAGATACTTCCTGTGAAAAATTTCTAAGGGCAAAAGCAAAATTAAGGCTCTTGAAACCGGTCTTATAAAAAGCTCCAAAATCAAGAACTCCAACTCCTGCAGAATATGATTCCGTTATATAACCTCCGTTACCATCAGTATTTACAGGCGCAGAAGTCAAATCTTCATACGCATATTTGAAATTCGCACCTACAGAAAACTTATCCGTAATTGCGTTAGCATAAGAAAGGCCGATAGTAATGGCTGTAGGATTTACAAGTCCGTTATCGAGATAACCAAGAGGATTGTTAGGATCATTGTCACGTACAGTTGCTATAATATCTCCGTAATCTACAGATGTTGCATTTAATCCGAACACTCCAATATTTGAATTTCCCGGTTTGTAAATAATAGATGCAGAGTTATGACTAATGTCTGCAATCCACTGTACGACACCGGCGGTAACACTAACTTTGTCTTCAACTAAAGCTAAAGTAGCCGGATTGTAAAAAGGACTGTAAGCTCCCATATTTACCGAAGTTACAGCATCTGACATTGCCGAAGCTCTTGCTGACGGTGAAACTGATAAAAATTTCATACTCGTCTGAGCCCTTTTGTCCTGAGCATTGAGCAAAGGAGAAGCGAAAAGTATTAAAAAAAGTATTGTAGCTATTTTCTTCATATTTATAGGAGCCCTTAAAGTATAATTACTATTTTACGAATGGCTACTTGTCCAAATTCATCGTCGTTGGGATCAGTGTTAATGATCCGGGCGATGTAAATACCGCTGGCAACTCTTTGTCTAGAGTCGGTTCTCAGATCCCATGATTCATCTCCACTTCCTCCGGTATGGTCAATGGAACGAACTCTTTCTCCCAGCTCTGTATATATTTCAATGGTACATTCACCCGGAATTTCATAAAACTGAATACGATCACTTCCATCAGAGTCTGTAGTGAATAATAAACTGTTATCAGCACTTGCTGAATAAGGATTAGGAACCACACGGATATCACTCATTGATTCCCCTGCTGCTCTTAGTAAGGTGGCAGGATCATACGATTGTGTATAGTATCTGCTACTTCTTAATTTGGTACCTGTTGGAGTATTACCTGTATTGTCATTATTTGCTGATCCTACACTAACTATATAATAATAGTAGTTAAGCCCTCTTATTGGTACATCAAGTTGGAAAGCTCCCGGATTTTCGCTTCTACCTGTTTCGCCATCCAGAACCGATGTCTCTGCCGGGCTTGCTTCGTATAGTAAACGATATGTACTGTCCACTCTTCCCTGTGCACGGTAAATTTCAAATCCTTCGATGTTTCCTACATCACCTTGATATTCCCAGTCCAGCTGTATTCCCCCTCCTTTTGATTCCACAAAAAACAGAGCAGGTGGTTCCGGAGCTTGTGGGATAGAATAATCTGAATCGAAATTTCCTACAGCTCTTTCGAAAGTTTGGAATAGTGAATCTCTTCCTGTAAAAACCCACTCATTCTTGGTCATGCTTAAAGACTGACCATTAGTTTCATATGTAATATCAGAATATTGATCTCCACCTGACTCGACTATTTCTTTAAATTGACGTCCTACTCCCTCAGCTATTTCTCTTGTAATTCCGGCAGAAGCTTCAGCAATTACTATTCTTACACTTTCACCTGGTGCCAGAGTGTAAGGCCCATAGCCATAGGTATATGCAAATCCACCTAAATTATTACCTTGTTTTGGGTCACCCGTTGGCTGTATAAATCCATCATAACCACTGGGTTCAACCTTATAAGCATGGCGTTCACTATCTCTTCCTCTTGTCATCATTGCATACTCAGCAACCATTTTAGTTTCATTGAACGCATCATTTTGACTGTAAAGCGGATCATCATTATGCTCTTCCCTCATAGTGAATGGCTGTGCGGGGTCATCAGAATTATCATTTGCAGATGCATCAGCATGGAGCGTAACGGTTCCAACAAAGTGGTAAGCCTCTAATCGTCCGGTCGTATCTGCTTCTGTTAAATATCCACCTGATGTATTTGGCACATAGATCGGAGCGCCAATATTATCATAATTTGCATCCATAAAACCAGGGAAGCGTCCGTGCCATGCAAACTGAGCCCTGAAATCTTCCGGCTCTGCAGGTCTGAGACCGTCTCCACGACGATCATTCATAGTATTTTGACCCCACCCGGTTGCGTTTCCAATGGTGTGGCGGGAAGCTTTAACAGGGGCCATTCTGTTTAAGAAATAAGGAACGAAACCCTCAACTGTTTGATTTGGCAATTCAATATCATCGTCAGCATCTGTATTACCTGTGTTTGTAAAGATATATTCTATCACATGGTAATTATCATGATACTCTTGGCTGAATTGCATAGCAGTTCTTTGCACTGTTATTCCCAACAAACTATTTACAGTAGTCACAATTTTACGATCCGCTACCATAGCAGGATCCACTTCATCATTGCTGACATCTTTGGCAAAAGACTGTAATCCGTCTACTATCACCTCAGGCGGTGTAAATTTACTTATAGTTTTCATTTCAATTGGGGTAAACTCACCAAGCCCTTGCACTCTGGGGCCCACGTGTACCACTCTTTTAGAAAAGGTTGTTCCGTTTTCATCGGTAAAGTTTTCCGCTCCTAACCATAATGCTTTCATAGCTTGAGCATCCTGACCTAAATATATAGCTGGCCACTGCCAACCACCCTGCTGTTCTTTTATAAATCCTTCTTCAATTTCTGAACCTACACTGGCATAGAAATTATGAAATGAACCTACCGACAACCATCTGTTCTCAACCTGAGCAAATAAGAACCCGGTACAGGATATTAATACCACTAGAAAAGAAGTCGTTTTTTTCAATGTTTTCCTAACTGTCATTTAAGCTTAATTCTAAATTAAAATGAAAACCTTACACCAAAGCGAATGGTACGAGGATCCAAAAAGTTAAAAAATCGTTGGTTTGGCATATTAATGTAAGCCTTTTCGTCTAATACCTGATCTACATAATTGCCATCTGCATCTACAAATGCATTTCCATCCCACTGATAGTACTTATTCTCAAGAGAATTGTAATATAATGCTCTGGAATTACCTGAATTCGGAAGCGTTGTATACACTTCGATCGGCACATACTCTATATCACTAGGGCGATAATCTCCGGGTTGATCACTTCCCGAAACACGTTGATTTTCCAAACCTATTTCCTCCCAAGTATCAGAAGAAAGATGCAGAGAATTCATGTAATCAAAGTAGTCATTACCGTCAATTAATCCTGAGTTGAAAATGCTGAAATTTCTTCGGTTAATGACATTACTGACATCAGCAAAGAACCCAATTCGTCCACCACTTTCAAGATTTACTTCTTTAGCGAATCTTAGACTAGTTCCCCAGAAATCCCTGTTTTGAACATTGTAAAGCACACCGGGAATTGACCCACCACCGGTATAAGTAAAGTAACTTCCTGATTGCCATGTAACTAAAGGAACTATTTGCCAATCACCAAAAGGATGAGCGCCCATCAATTCAGGACCAAAATCGTTTGGAGTAGTAAACTGAAGTCTTAATCTTGCAAAAGGTTGAGGAACCGGCTTAAAGACATCATTATCATCCGTCAAACGATCGTAATTACGTTGGTCAAAGGGATTTTCATAATTTTCTAAAGTTCCAAACAAACCTGCTGAATAAATACTGTAGGTGTAATTAATTTCTCCTTGAAAGTACTGTCCCCTTTCCTTTCTAAAAGTAAGTTCCAAACCTCGAACGTCGCCATAAGATAATGGCTGACTTACAGAGTAACTGTTATTATCTCTACTAATATAATCTACCTGAATTGGTTGATCTGACAGATCTTTATAATAACCACTTACTCTTACAAGGTAATCCTCAAATATATTATGCTCATAACCCACTTCGTAAGCTACTGTTTTGGGTAACTTATTCCTTGGGGAAGCTACTCTTGTAACAGTATTGGTGAACGGTTCTGTTCTTACTAGATATAAGTTTTCAGGATTCGGTAACTGTACATAATGATCGTAGTTAAAGAATAATTTACTTACTTCCGTTATTGGAAAAGAAACTCCCAATCTAGGCTGAAGTACGATCTGAGGATCAACATCAGATACCTTAGCAGTATCTAAAGCAGATGCATTACCACTGTCAAATAAATCAGTAAAATTATCGTATTCATACCAAGCAATATTTGGATCAGAGTAAGTTAGTCTCAACCCTGCCCTCGCAATCATTCCTTCAAATTCGAGCTTATTTTCTGCAAACAAACCAATTCTGAGTGGCGTAGTATTCCAGGTTGAAAAAGTTCTTCCTGACGGTAGTACTTTATCAAATGAACCATAATTAGCCTGACTGTTCTGTCTGATAACTTCAAAACCCGTTTTTAACTGGTTAATTCTGTTAAGCTGGCTTGTCATTTTAAATTTCAAACTCATGTAACCAAACCTACTGGTATCCCGAGCTGTACTCATCCCAACTCCCATCCTCATTCCGGAAGCCAGACCACTGGAAGTTTCATCAAAGAAACCAAAAGGACCTTCATCAAAACCTACACCACCAATCGAGTATACATTTGTAGTGTCCCTGAAATCACCCGGGCTGGTATTGTTTTCTTGATTAGCGGCATAAAATTGAACTTCATAAAAAGTTTTAGAAGTAAGCTGATGAGAAAATTCTACTCCTAAACGTCTGTTAATTTGTTCAGAAGGAGCCCAATAATCTGATGCGTAAATTCTTGATTCGATGAAGCTTACTCTTTCCATATCAGTAGTAATGTCCTGATTTGAATCAAAGAAGTCATTATTCCCGGTTTGACTCTCTGTTGTACCAGTTAATCGGTTATAATAACCATCAATAGATAATTTCATACCAGAAGCAATATTACTCGTCACTTTAGCTTGTAAAGTTGTTTGAATTTGTCTGTCTTCTGATAAAGGAACCAGATATACATCCTGAGTTCGGCGAAATGAAGTAGAGAACCTTAAATCACCAAAACGCTCACTTATAATTGGAACAGGTCCACCAAATGTAAAATCCAGATCATAATCAGGATCGGTAATGCCCATATCTTTTCTGTGTTGATATAGGAAAACCTGCTGAGCTGCACTAGGAGAAAGGTCATTAGTGGGATCGCCATCATTCATTAACTGCTGAGAAAAAGCGTTCCAACCTTGAAAACTTGGGTATTCCCTTTGTGTGTATGAATCCCACGCTCCGTTGGATGTTCCTGTCCAAGCAACTTCATCATCCATATAAGGTCTCAGCCAGTATGAGTTTGGATCGTTAATTGCCTGTCCAACGTTTTTTTGTTGAGGATGAGTAACCCTGATCAATCCATCGAGAGTATAGCGGTCTCTTTCCCCTTCTTTAGTTGTAATTGAAATAAGTCCGGATCTCAAATCACCGTATTCAGCGGAAACTCCACCTAGCTGCACATTAATTCTCTCTATGGAAGTTAAACTCACACCGGTTACAGGACCATTATTCCGGGCAGAACCTAAAGATCCACCACCAAGGTTAAAACCTACCTCGTCAGTTCCACTACCTCTTACACTTAATCCTTGCACACCTGCCTGTAACCCAACAGCTTCGGTAACACTTGTAATTGGAAGCGCCTCAAGAGTTCCTTTATTGATATTAGCCTGACTACCGGCGACATCTCTTTGAACTACTGGTCGCTCTGCTATCACAACAATTTCTTCTCCTTCAAAAGTCTCTTCCCTCATTGTGATGTTGATCTCTGTAGTCTGATCCAGATTTACTTCCACATTTTCGATGATTAAAGGAGAGAAACCAATAAAGCTTGCTTTAAGAGTGTATGTACCGGGCTCTACGTTCAAAAGCTGGTAGAAACCATCGGCTTCAGCAGCAGTCCCCTTTTGGGTAGCCTCTATGACTACAGTAGCTCCTGGCAAAGGCTCTCCTGAAGAATCTTTTACGAAGCCATTGATCTTTCCTGACTGAGCAAAAATGCTTGAAGAAAATGTTAGTAAGATGAAAAGAAATAGTAGCTGTTTTAAACCCATATATTTTCAGATTGAATAAAAAAAATCTATCCCATGGAAGGGCTTTTTTTTTGTTGTGATAACATTTTAATAAAAAATATTTATTGTTAAAAAAATTTAGTGGTTCAGTAACATCTTTTGATACTTGCCACCTAATCCTTCATTTAACAAAATTGAGACGCACTTTTTACTCTGCAACCTGTTTTAGCCCTCTTTCAAGTTATTAAAAAGTATATGTACATAATAAACACAATGCATTTTCTCTGAGAGTAAGAGCTAGTCTTGTTCGATCAAAATTTCTCTAAAAGTTTGTATAGATCAGAATCCACTTCAAAAAAAAAGCCCTTAAACATGGGCTTTGAATTTGAAACTTTCTATCGTCTGTTTCCAAAAATTCTCAACAGAAAAATAAACATATTTATAAAGTCCAGATACAGAGCTAAAGCTCCCATTACCGCACCCTTTTTACCTTGCTCAGAATCTGCATCTAACTCCAGACTCATATTCTTTATCTTTTGAGTGTCGTAAGCTGTTAATCCGATAAATATGGCAACACCCGCATAACTAATGATCCAGTATAGCGTGGAGCTTGCCAAGAAAATGTTTACGATAGTGGCAATGATGATCCCAATAAGAGCCATAAACAAAAACCCACCTATCGAAGTTAGATCTTTCTTTGTGAAATAGCCGTAAGCACTACAAATACCAAAAGTACCGGCCGTAATAAAAAATGTGGAGGCAATAGAAGCACTTGTGTATACATAAAACAGAACTGAGAGTGTGACTCCGTTCAAAGCAGAATAGAGAATGAATAAAGCCGTGGCAAAGCCTGAACTCATAGAATCTATTCTGGACACCATCCACCAAACAAGTCCGAGCTCAATTGCAATCAGTATATAAAACGGCATAGCACTTGATGCGCCGGTAAACATTCCCATGAATGCGCCTGAATCTGCAACTCTCATTGCAACAATTCCTGTAATGGTTAATGCCAGTCCCATCCAGACATATACTTTATTGACAAAGCTTGTCTGAATACTTTTAATTTCTTCTGCCGTAAGTTGTTGTGCCTGATTCATTTTATAAAAGAGGATTTAGTTCTTGATGATATTCCATCAAAATACTAAATCCTTTGTCAATTTGATATATGTTTAACCGCCGAACCAATAACTAAATTTAATTAAAAATACATTAGCTGGCTCCGGATCAAATAAGCTTCTGAAATCATTAACAAAATTGAACTCTCCATTTGGGCTAAATCCGTTTCTTTGTTGTTGCCATACCAGAAAGAAAGTAGAACCGGGACTATATTCCCATCTGAATACAGCATTACCTTGCAAGGCTCTCCTGTTAAAATTTAATCTCCAGCTTTCAATAGTGAATGGATCCTGACCTTGTGCAGGTTCACTAAGATCGCTGTCAGGATCCACAGTTACTGATCCATCAGAATTCCTAACAAAAGATCCTTTATCAGTACCATATTCATCAAAGCCAAAGCCGCCTGGGTTATTGAATTCTTTGAAATTTGAAAACTTTCCTGTTCCTATAAATGGACGAACGTAAGTCTGAAGACTCATTTTTGTGTTAAATGTCCAGTTCAATCTGATTTCTGTTGAAAATTCAGTTTGTTTGATATCAGAGAACACATATCTCCTCCCAAATGTATTATTGCCATCAATCGCTGATTCAGCATAATTTTGATTAGTAATAAATTGATCCACATCATTTTGGAAACCAAACTCAGGTTCAACGGATATCTGAATATAAGTTGTAGGTCTGAAGGACAAATATGCCCAGAAAAAATGGTCATACTCTCCTACTCTGTCCTCTCTGTGAAATTGACCTGTTCCTCCGGATATTGTTTTTGAACTGTTTGAATTAATATTGAAATTAAAGTTCCAACTTCCGGGCATTAGAAAAGTAGGTCCACCTCTGGTTATTCTGTCTGAAATAGTATCAAAATTTGCGTTAGCGTTGATATTAAAAGACCACAGGTTTTTGAATTGAAAATAACCACCGGCATTATAGCCTCTCGAAATCAGATCATTATCGAAATTCCAGGCATGAGTTGTATAACTCCATAAATTAATGAACTGGAAAAAGTCCGGATCATTCTCCTGATATTGAACGCCTGTTGTTACTGCTCTATAATCTGCTCTGTTTTGAAAACCAATATCATTAGTTTCATATCCTGGTGTAACCATAGACCCGGTAACTGACCATGTCCAGTGTTCCCCGCTCGCTTTTTGCAAACTCAACTCTGAAGCTAATCCACTCAAACTTGTTTTACTGTTATCCACTGATAGCCCATCTGAATCTACTCGTTGATAGTATCTCTGAGGCGCATTTTGTGTTCTTGTAATCGCATCAGAAGTACCGAATACAGAACTCAATGAAGCTGTTCCGCTTACAATCCAGGTACGTTCATCCCATCCATGCTCAAAATCTACTCCCGTAATAAAAGCTGAATTGTGGAGTCTGTTCTCAAAATAAGTTCCCCCTATGTCTCGGTTCATTCCACTAAAAAAACCACCAACTACTGTATTTCCTTCATTAAAATCTTGTTTAAGTCGAGAAACCAAAAAATTATTGGACGGCTGAACAACAAAATTTCCTGTTGTATCATAAGATGTATTATTCAAGGTATCTATTACAGTCAAACTAAAAGGAGAACTTTCTTCTAATGTCCTGCTATACAGCATTCCTATAGAAGTTCCTTGTTGAGTTTTTCCACTCAATTTTGCAGCTCCTAAAATTCTAGACTGTCTGGGAGCATCTGTATATGTTATTGGCACTAAGTTATCGTTATTTGAGTCGTAATACCTACCACCACTAACAGAAGAATTAAAATCTCCAAAACCACCTTGGGGAGCCCTGCCTATTCTTCTTGAATAAAAAGTATTTGGGTTTCCGAAGTTGTTAAATGTCTTTGTACCCCCAAATCTGAATATCTCATTTCCTTCTAAGAAAAATGGTCTTCTTTCTGAGAAGAACTGCTCGAATTGAGAAAGGTTTATGGTTGCGGGGTCTACTTCAACCTGACCAAAGTCGGGGTTTATAGTAGCTGTCAATGTCAGATCAGAAGTAACACCGTATTTAATATCTCCACCGATATTGGCATCCAACTCGTTTTCATTATAGTATGGGTTGTTTGGATTACCGGGCGCTCTTTCTAAAACTGATGATACATAAGGAGTAATTTCCAATCTTCTGGGCTCTTCCAGATCTCTGATACCATTTAATCGCCCGAATAAAGAAACACTTCCTGAAGCTGACTGAGAAGTTGGTGCCCAAAAGTTATATTCCTGATGTCTGGCTATTCTTCTTTGAAAGTTAACTCCCCAGGACTTTATATCGTCTTTGGAGCTAAATCGTAATTGAGACATTGGAATTCTCATCTCTACTGACCAGCCGCCTTCAACCATTTTTGCTTCGGCTTCCCAAACTGCATCCCATAATACATCTTCACCTCTGTCATCAAAATAAAGAATATCTTTTTGAACACCTCTCGGGTTCACTGCAAAAGTAAACGCAGTACGCTTATCATTATAACTGTCTAAACTCACATACACCCAGTCACTTGTTTCGCTGCCATCTCTTCTGAACAAAGAAGCTATAACAGAATCAGGAGCATTGTCATAGGCCATTATGCCTACATATACTTCAGTGTCAGTATATAAGATCCTTGCTTCTGTTTTTTGAGACGGATTACCTCCGTCACGCGGAGATCGCTGCGTAAAACCTGTGGCTACAGGAGCCGTAGACCAAATTGCCTCATTAAGCACCCCATCTAATTGTATATTTTGTCCAGATATTCTCACCGCTTCCATTGTAGGATTTTGGGCGTATCCAAAACGATAATCGATATTATCTTTTTTAAAACTAAAACCTCTTAGTTCTTCTCTTTCTTCAGGTACAGTTTCCTGTGCTTGCACACCAAAATTCAGGCATAGCAATAGTATGGTAATGGTAAATTTCCGCATGACAGTAGTGTTTTAAGGCTTTGGTAAGAAACTGCAAATCATTCTCTCCAAACGATTTGCAGTATTATTATTTAACTCTGATAGTTAGACGAGTGTAATTTTAATTCGTTACTCTGGTTTACTAATTTTTACGAATTGAAATATCTCCGTGGAGCGTTTTGAATAGATATTCCGGACCTCCTCCGTTTACAGTACCGTATACCCATTTATTAATAGATACTTTGTATTGGCCTTTTTTAGACGAGACTTGAGTATCCGTAGGGTTCCGCTCGATGTCCATATCAAAATTGGTGTAAACATCTCCCCAGTCTGTTTTCATTTTCGCTGAAAACTTAGCGTTTTCAGGTAATGATATCTCTATATCACCATTTACACCTGTAAACGACATTGGAGCATTGGGATCGATCTTTACAAAACTTACTTCGATATCTCCGTTCACACTGTTTACTAATGCCGAGCCGGATATATCCATCACTTCCACATCACCATTTACAGATTCGATCTCCACTTGCCCTTCCAGACCTCTTACTTCCACGTCGCCGTGTACAGCATTAAGTTTTAACGAAAAATTTTTGGGAACGTAGACGGTCAGTTCAAGATCATTGTGCTGAGGCTGACTGTTTATTCTAACTACGTTATTATCCTCAGTGATCTCCAGGCTTAACCCACCTGATGATATTCTCCTTAAACCATTTTTACGATTGTTCCAGTTATCGTCGTCATCTTCACCGTTATATTTTACTATAACATCCTGACGATCATGCGTTTGTACAATTATATCGTCAGCATAAACCAGATCGATTCGCAGCATGCCCTTTTGTCCGGGTTTGGATAAAGGGACAGTTATATCATCCTGAGCCGCCAAAGGATTTGATACAACCAACACAAGCAATGCACTAAATAGGGTAATTATTATTTTTTTCATGATTCTCTTATTTCTTGATTTTAGTTTCTTTTTCGGATGTAGGCACTTCCGTTAACCGTTTCGAATTCCATTTTTGCACCACCGTCTCCAATTTGAATGGGTGTGCTTTTACCGATTCGGTATCTGTTACCTTTTCCGTCTTTTTCCTTGTTCAATTGGGCTTTAAGTCGAGTTACTTGTTCAAAATCTGTATAGAGATCACCGTGTAAACTTTCAAAAGTTACTACAGCGCCTAAATCTTTTGGGGAATAAATTTCCATGCTTCCGTTCACAGTATTAAATCGTGAATCATCTGTCGGACTCTTTGCAAAATATACTTCAATATCTCCATTTACAGTATGAGCATTAGTTTTTCCTGCTACTTCTTTTAAAACTACATCTCCGTTTACATTTCCGGCGTCCACACCATTCATCATATTCTCAACGATGAGTTTTCCTCCGTTTACAGTGGATGCTTTTACCATCATGCTTTCCGGCATCTTTACTTCGATATTGAATTCAAAATGAACCTCGTCGTAATCATCCCATCGGTTTCGATTCCAGTTCATGGAATGTCTCATTTTCCCATCTCTGAATTTTACTTCAACCCCGGGAGCCTGAACATATACATAAATTTTTCCTTCATGCTCTTCCTGGCGAAGATAGATCTCATCAATGGTTTTTTGATCCAGCTCTCCTCTTTTCTTTCGGATGGTTTTGGAGCCTGTAATAAGGATCTCATCTCCGTTGTAACCGCTCACTTTCAAATCACCATTTATATTTTTTATGATAAACCCATCAATAGATGACAAAGCACTTTTCTTTATCTGAATGTCGATGCCTTCAGTTACTCTTTTGTTCTGAGCAGTTACCTGAACTGCAATTAATCCAACCAGTAGTATTCCTATGATCTTTTTCATGATTTGTCCTCCCTTAAAGCGACGCTATGGTGCTTTCCAGTTTCTCTTTTACATTGATGTTTAAATTTCTTTCCTGTATCAGGTTTTCAAACTCTGACTTTGAGTTTTGTAATCCCATTTCAACCATGGCATCTGCCAGCGCTATAATTACCACATCAGAGTTTTGAGCTCCGATGGCGCTAACCAATCCTTCGCGAACAGTTTCGTCTTCACCCCATTTCTTTAATGTTTCAATGGATTGAACTCTCACATTCACGCTTTCATCATTGTTGAGTGTGAATAACAAAGCTCGTACAGCTTTTTCATCAGCTATCGGTAATTCTGCACTTATATTCACCGCTCTTAACCGGTCTGTAGTGGATGCACCTTCAAGCATACTAACAATCATCATCTCTCTCATATCCTGCATTTGGTTTGTTAATTCATTGATCTGCGAATCGTTGCTGCCCAATTGTGCGCCAATAAATCCACCTACTATCAACAGCACAAAAGCATATGCCAATCGAGGCATGGTTAAGGCTGCAAACAATTCATTAAACTTTTCTGAAATATTAAACTTTGGTTTAGCGGAAGCTTTTTCTTCTTCCAACATTGCATAAAACCTGTTACTCATTTCCGCAGATGGCTCCGGTGTTGAAACCATCTCAAGCTCGCTGTGTAATTGTTCCATCGCCTTAAAGTCGATCATATCGATCTCTCCGCCGGCAATCAGAGCTTCTACCCTTGCTTTTTCTTGTTCATCTAATTCGCCGTTTAAATAGTCGGCGATCAGTTCTTCATATTTTTCATTCATCACTGTATTCCTCACTTAATGTGTGTACAATGTTTTTTAAATCTTTCATTGCCCTAAAGAATCTTACTTTTACTGCACTTTCGGTCACTCCCTGGATCTCGGCGATCTCTGCGTATTTTAAACCTTCGTATCGGCTTAAGATCACCACTTCTTTCTTATCTTCATCGAGTTGATCGAGTGCTTGTTCAAGTATCTTCTTTCGTTTTGTTCGCTCATCCATTTCACCAAATTCAGGAGAGGCACCACCCATTCGATCTTCATCAAGCTCTTCTTTTTCATTATGCTTTTTGTTTTGGCGATAATGATCAATATGCGCATTACGAGCTATGCTGAACATCCATGTTGTAAATGCCCCTGATCCTGAATAGGTGCTTCGATATTTGAGCATGCGCTCGAACACCGATTGAACAAGATCTTCACTCACATCGGTATGAAACGTTTTCTTGTAAAAAAAACTGTAAAGCGGTCGATTGTAGCGTTCGAATAAAAGGCCCAGTTTATCCAGGTCTCCATCCTTCACTTTCATCATTAAAGCTTTATCTGTAGTTGAGTTCACTTATTTACCGTCTCAATGCCCGAAGTTTCGTGTTCTGTTAGTTACACTTGGTATTTGGGGAAAGGTTACAAAAAGATTTAAGATGTAAGACATAAGATATAGGAAAGCCCGTCTTATGTCTTACATCTTAAATCTTACATCTTTTCAAACAGGCAACCCTTCCATTCTCATTATTTCTAAAGCATTGGTACTTGGGCATGGACCTGATTTCAGCTTGTATTCGAAACTCATTTTTCCATCAGCAATAGATTCTACAAAATGCCAGTTGCTCAATGCCTCGATTTCAGATTCCAAATCAGCAAGTTCCAGGTCATGTGTAGAAACCATTCCGATTCCATTCTTTCCGGCTACTTCTCTCAGAAAGGCTGCGCTTCCGGCATAACGCTCTTTGTTATTTGTTCCTTTATAGATCTCATCCACGAAGAAGAACAATGGCTGATCTTCATCTTTGTTTAGCTCATCTAGTAATTCCCGAAGACGTTTTACTTCAGCATAGAAATGAGAGAGACCGTCACCCAAAGAATCATTCACATTGATACTGGTAAAGATTCTGTACAAACCTGTATTTAATGATCTAGCATTTGCAGGAGCTCCAGAATAAGCCAAAACTAAATTGATTCCCACTGTTCTGAGAAATGTACTTTTACCCGCCATATTTGATCCTGTTATCAAAAACAGATCTTTGCCCGAATGAATTTCGAAATTGTTGGCCACTTTTTGATCTTCGGGAATCAGCGGGTGACCAAG
This sequence comes from uncultured Balneola sp., assembly GCA_913058495.1. Classification (GTDB taxonomy): domain Bacteria; phylum Bacteroidota; class Rhodothermia; order Balneolales; family Balneolaceae; genus Balneola. Next base: position 34,366 of record CAJXQC010000022.1, read on the forward strand.
TTCTTCTGCCTTAAACAATGCATTGGTATCTATATCGAATGTTGGAAAAGAATAACCATCATTCAGAAGGGCAAAATTAGCCATCGAATTTAAGGCTTCCAGTTCATAGAACTTATCGAGCCATTTAGAGATTTTTGGTTCAAGCTCCTCTTTCAGATTCTCCAGCTTCATTGCGAAGAATACATTCCATGGAATAAATAAATTCACAATGGGTCCCAATAACTGGTCTTTTTGTATTGACGCCGCTACTGAAAACCTTCTTACCTTTTTCAGTATTACAGATGGTTTGATTTCCTCTTCCTGATATACCTTCAGAAAACTTGATATCGACTTGTTATCACTAGCTTTAAATCGCTCAATATGACTCAGGATATTACTGAAGCTCCCCAATAATTTTTCCATCTGAAAAGCTGCATTGAACAATCCTTTAACTTTATCACCTGTAAGTTTTAGCATAAACAAATAGCTTACAAATGAAATCACAAAATATACACTACTAAGTGTACCAATCAGTGCCAAAATTCCCAATGTCATATTAGATATCGATAAAACGATCATGATCAAAAGTGGAAGCAAAAATCCTGTTTTCTTTGGAAGTCGCAACCAGTCTAACATTTGCTCCATATTCCAGTCATATCTGTCCGCTTTACTTTTAGTATATAATGCCTCTACTTTCAGTTTATCTCTGAATAATTGTAGTGGAGCTAATTCCTGTATCAATTGCTGTCGCTTTTTTATTGATTCTACATCTTTGGAATGGCCCAATAACCAAGCCGAAAGCACATTTGAGCTACCTTCGTAGATGGATGTATCCATCAATTGAAACAATGATCTTTTTCCGATGATGTTCAGATCCTGGGCATAAGGATGGTTTAAATATTTATCTCTGTTTATATCTCTGAAAGGTATTCCATCCCAGTTCAGCTCCAGACGTGCAATTTGCTCTTCTTTTACCTGCTTTAGAAATCCCAGTTTTTCAATGAATTGCTCAACTTTTTTATGTCTGCCCATCAGATTCAGAAATACGATAACTGCTGAAATCAAAATCGCTGAATAAACTAAATCGTGTAAACGATCACTTGCCAGAAAAGCGAAAAGTAAAGTCACTAGAAATAGAGTAAGGCGCGTTCCCGACAATTTACTGCTCAGCTTAGTATATAACTCAATCTTTCTGTCAATGCGAGCAATATGGTGTTCAAATAATTTCTTCAAAGTTTAGTAGATATGAGATTTAAGACATAAGATTAAAGATAGGCTTCACATCTTTAAAAAATAAGTGTAATTGTTTTAAGGAATAGAACATGTCAATCTATATTGCCAAGTCTCATTTTTCAATTTCACATCTCAAGTCTTACGACTTAAATCTTACATCTTACATCTTACATCTTATGTCTTATGTCTTATGTCTTATGTCTTATGTCTTATGTCTTATGTCTTATGTCTAACATCTCAAATCTTCTTCAGCTCCACCAATGTAGCTCCCCAACTACTTCTGTCATCTGCCAAACGATAGGAAACAACAAACTCATTTTTATCCAACAAACTATGAACCGTTCTACGCAACACTCCCTTCCCTTTTCCGTGAATGATCCGAATGGAATAGATCTCTTTCTCTAAACAGGCTTCTATATAATCCGGTATCAGATCTCCCAACTCTTTAGGACTGAATAGATGTAAGTCTAAAATTCCGTCAATCGGTAGTTCTACTGGTTCAAATTCTTCCAACTTCAATATTGGTTATTGGTTATTCGATATTGGTTATTCAGAAATATAGTCTACTACTCTTCGCTCAGTAACTACCTTCTTAATAAACTGCACCACCATCTGATGCTCCGGGTGAACTGCATACGCATTTAAAGCTTCCGCGTCTTTACAAATCGTTGTCAAAACTACATCACAGATAGCTTCATCATCACCGCTCAAAATATTGATTCCAACTTCTGCCGAATCCAATTCATCGATTTTTGCAGGTAATCCTTCCAACAGCTCTTTCATGATCTCAGCATTCTCTTGCTTGGTTTTCCCTTCAGCAACCGGTTTCAGTTTCCACATTACAATGTGTTTTATCATTTTTATAGTAGTTAGACGTTAGATTTAAGATATTAGACTTAAGATAGTATTGAATGGAGAATATTTTTACTCAATCCATGTGAATTCTTTGCTTTCCACTCCGGTGATTCAAATTCTATATGCATTGAAATATATTCATCTTCAAATGGGAAATAGCTCATAACGGTTCCTCTTTTATTTTTGATTGTATTCCCGCTAAACCACAAGAAAGCAGAATTAGGAAATAATGTTTTGATCTTTCTGTGCAGGTTAGATTCTGAGTCTTGAGATATATGTATATCTTTTCTTTTGGGTGATATTTTATATTCTTTGTTTTCGGTTTCTAAAGAAAAGAGCTTTTCATAGACAACCCTGTTAGTTACAAATGGTGGAACAGCTAATTCATCATTAAATACTCCGAAAGCTCCTAAGGATTTGCCTGAGAATTTTAACCACTTGCTATCGAACCAGTTATCAATTTTGATTAAATATATTGATTGAGGTTTATTCTTCAGAACAATTTTCTCAATAGCCTCTTCAACTCTTGAGATAAACCGCTCATCATCATCAGATTGTTTCTTTAAAAAAGACATACATATTTTAGTTTTTCAGAATATCCAACATTCAGTAAGGAATATCCATCCTTAAGTTAGCTCCTGCCAATTGGATATTGAATATTCGATATTCATTATTGGATATTCGTATTTAATCATCGGAACCCTTAACTTTAAAATTCGGTTTTAAGCAACCTAAACGGCTTAATAATCAATAAAGAAAATCCCTTTACACTTGGATAACTTAGACTTAGACAAAATTACCGCTGAAGACCTTGGCGAAGCGCACATTGGTACTTCAGAACTTACTCCGCTCCGTGATGATGCTTTTGATCTTTCGGATTCAGAAAAAATCGACATCATTCAGGATCATTTCAAAGAGATCATGCAAACTCTTGGTTTAGATCTCAACGACGACAGCCTTAAAGGAACTCCGTATCGGGTTGCTAAAATGTTTGTGAAAGAAATTTTTAACGGACTTGATCCAAAAAATAAGCCTGAAGCCCGCACATTTAGTAATAATTACGATTACAACGATATGGTGATGGAGAAGAACATTCAGGTGACTTCTTTCTGTGAACACCATTTTCTTCCGTTTATCGGAAAAGCTCATGTAGCTTATATTGCATCAGGTAAAGTGATTGGGTTGTCCAAGATCAATCGTCTGGTAGATTATTTTTCACGCAGACCACAGGTTCAGGAACGACTTACTTTGCAAATTGCAGACGCTCTTTCTGAAGCAATGGAAACCGATGATGTAGCTGTTTTTATCGATAGTAAGCATTTATGTGTATCAACCCGTGGAATTCGTGATGTAAGCAGCAGCACCATTACTACCGAATTCAGAGGTGCTTTCAAAGAGGAAGCAACTCAACGTAAATTTATTGACTTCATCAAAACTGACACTGAACTCTAATCGTTTTGTCTGAACAAAAACTACAAGTTTACAATACACTTACCAGAAAAAAAGAAGACTTTGAGCCACTAAACCCTCCGTTTGTGGGGATGTATGTGTGTGGTCCAACCGTTTATGGTGATGCCCATCTCGGTCATGCCAAAAGCTATGTTTCTTTTGATCTGGTTTTGCGTTACCTCCGTTATCTCGGTTATAAAGTTCGCTACGTTCAGAATATTACAGATGTAGGACATTTAGTTGGCGACGGAGAAGAAGGTGAAGACAAACTTGGTAAGCAAGCTCGTTTAGAGCAAGTCGATCCAATGGAAATCGCTGAAAAGTACACATACACTTATTTCCGTGATATGGATGCTTTGAATGTCCTCCGCCCCGATATTGCTCCCCGTGCAACCGGACATATTCCCGAGCAAATTGCTATGGTTCAGAAACTCATAGAAAAAGGACACGCTTATAATGTAGATGGCAACGTCTATTTTGATGTGCATTCTGATGAAGATTATGGAAAACTCAGTGGCAGAAAAACTGAAGAAGCTGAGTCCGGTACTCGTGTAGAAACGGCTTCAGACAAAAAGAATCCTGCTGATTTCGCTCTTTGGAAAAAAGCAGAAGATGATCACTTAATGAAATGGGATTCTCCGTGGGGAGTTGGTTATCCCGGATGGCATATTGAGTGTTCTGCTATGAGTACCAAATATTTAGGAGAAAGCTTTGATATCCACGGCGGTGGTTTAGAAAACCAATTTCCACATCATGAATGTGAGATCGCGCAATCAGAATGTGCACATGATACTCAGTTTGTAAAGTACTGGATGCATAATAATATGGTTACCCTTGAAGGACAAAAAATGGGTAAGTCATTAGGAAATGCGATCAATCTCCATCAATTTTTTACAGGAGAACACAAGCTTTTAACCAGAGCGTGGGATTCTCAGGTTATTCGATTTTTCTTGCTTCAAAGTCATTACAGAAGTACAACAGATTTTTCGGAAGATGCATTGGAAGCAGCTGAAACTGGACTGAAAAATCTTCATTCAATGATCTCAACTATTGAGAAAGCAGAAAATGGTTCCCGAGAATCGTTCGATATCGAAGGCTTTAAATCAGCTTTTGAGAAAGTAATGAACGATGATTTTAATTCAGCAAAAGCAATTGCGGTTGTTTTTGAAAAACTGAAAGAGCTCAGAAAATTGATCAACGACCAGAAAACTCCTTCAAATATCGAAGAAGTTAAGTCTGTGATCAAAACAGTGGTTGATGATGTACTTGGTATCTGGCCGCAGGAAAACGCCGGAGGTAATGAGGAATTGACCAAAGGACTTATGGAACTTCTTATCGAGATCAGAAAAGAAGCCAGAGAAAACAAAAATTTTGCACTCTCGGATAAAGTCCGGGATGACCTGAAAGAGCTTGGCGTACAGCTCATGGATGGAAAAGAAGGTACTTCCTTCGAAATTGACTGATGAACCTGCTGAAAACCATATTCAGCAAGTTACTCATCGGACTTGTACGTTTTTATCAGCTTGCTATTTCTCCGTGGTTAGGAAGTAGTTGCCGATACTCCCCTACTTGTTCTCAGTATATGATTGATGCTGTGAAGGAATGGGGACCATTAAAAGGATTTTGGCTAGGAATTAAGAGAATTGGCCGGTGTCACCCTTGGGGCGGCGATGGACATGATCCGGTTCCGGAGAATCCAGAAAAACAATACACTGAACTTAACGAAGACAAATAACTAATAACCATTAACTAAAACAGGTTATTAGTTAATGGTTATTAGATTTCTAGACTATGAGTAAAATTACTTTCAAAGAAAGACTATCCGTAGAACAAGTAGAAGAAGCCAACGATCTGGCTCCGAAATTTCAGGAAGATGGATTAATTCCTGTAGTAACCACTGATTATACTTCCGGTGAACTGCTGATGCATGGATACATGAATGAAGAAGCATTCAAGAAGACCATTGAGCTGAGCGAAGCAGTGTATTACAGTCGTAGCAGAGAAACTTTGTGGCACAAAGGGGCAACTTCCGGTTTGACACAGATCGTTAAAGAAATGAGAATTGACGACGATCAGGATTGTGTTTGGCTACGTGTTGAAGTTCAGGGAAATGGTGCCAGCTGTCATGTCGGATATCGTTCTTGTTTTTACAGAAGCGTACCAACCGGTGATGCATTCTTTGAAAAAGATGGTGAGTTAGCTTTTGAAGAATCCGAAAAGGTATTTGATCCTAAGGAAGTTTATGGGGATGCTCCAAATCCAACAAAGCTTTAAAATCTTCCTTCGAAGGGAGACCGATCGAACACTTGTGTGAGATCAGAGGGATGTTGTGAAGTTTATGAGTTTCTAAACTTCGCAACATCCTCCGTCCGCCAGTCGGCGGACACCTCCTTCAAAGGAGGATTATTCTTTTTCTAATTCTTTACACTTCCGTGACAACCCCCTTATTTAATGTTCATACATTAATGTCGTAACATTAAAATAAATTATACTCTAATGAAATCACTATTATTAACTCTGATTGCTGTATTTGGGCTATCAACGTTAGGCATTGCTCAGGATATGATGAGTACCAAACATCTGAATGTAGACGATGATGGAATTGCAATTAAAGGCTATGACCCGGTAAGCTATTTTATTTCCGAAGAACCCCAGGAAGGCAAAGAAAGTCTTACTTATGAATATGAAGGTGCTACGTATCAATTCGCAAGTCAGGAAAACCTGGATACATTTAAAGCTGACCCTGCGAAATACGCCCCTGCTTATGGCGGTTGGTGTGCTTATGCTGTTGGAAACGGGTATACAGCTGATGCTAATCCAAAGACCTTTAAAATACTGGATGGAAAATTGCTGTTATTCTATAACAAATTCTTCACCAATACTTTAGACAAGTGGAATAAAGATGAAGAGAATCTCAGCAAGAATGCAGAGCAAAACTGGCCTGAGATCAAAGCTAAGAAACAAGGGAATTGAGTTATTGGTTATTAAGTGATTGAGTATACCAATAACTCAATCACTTAACCTCCTATCCCTTCTCACGCATTAAAAACTCCTTTCAAACTCTCGTCTTTATTTCGAAGATCAATTCCTCCCTCCAGAATTGATTTCAAATTGGTCATATAAAACAACCATCCTTCTCCACAACCTACATACAGGTTTTTCTTCGGGTCTTCTTCTATTGGGATATTATGCTGAGACAGCTCCACCATCACATGCGCATCATTGATCTGCGATAGTTTTACTTCCACATCACACTCATCCGTAAACATAAAACGGAAGTAATCTTTGCCATTTAATTCCAGCACTTCTCTTTCCTCATACACAGAATCCGGATAGCCATACCACATCCAGTAAAACATATCTCCGGGTTCGTAATGTTCATCAGCAGGACGTTTACTTCCATCCTTTTTCGTAGCTCCGGCACTTCTCAGAAACCAACTTTCTAATCCTTCCTGAGTAGTCCACGCATCATTGATCTTTTGCATTGGTGCCTTAACAGCTATTTTCTTTGTAAAGCTTTTCCATTGATCATTCATGGTAGTAATAAATTGGTGAACAAGTAATTAAGTTGAATCTGTAAATATGTGCAAGTTGTATTATTTTAAATCATGGATTCGAAAATCAAAGCATATCACGACAAACAGGCTGAGTCAGATAAAAAGATCTGCGACTTACTTTACAAGGAGATCAACAAAACCCTTTCTGAAGCAGAAAATAAGATGTGGCATGCACATCCTGTTTGGTTTGTGGATGGAAATCCTATTGTGGGATACAGTAAACTGAAAGACTGCATCCGATTGATGTTCTGGAGCGGCGTGGGCTTCGAAGAAGATCGACTCAAGCTCGGAACCGGAAAATTCAAAGATGCTTCAATAAGGTATACTGATGTTGATCAGATCAATACTAAAGATCTGAAACGATGGCTTGAAAAATCCCGAAAAATTCAGTGGGATTACAAAAACATCGTTAAACGAAAAGGAAAGCTGGAACGACTAAAATAAGACCCACAATGGCTACTAAAATAGAATTAAGTTCTGACCAAATGGAAGAGTTGATCAAAACATTGAAAACCCGTTTTGAAGGAAACATGCATCGCCATGAAGGTTATGATTGGGATAAAATTCAATCCAAACTGGAAGCTGATTCTGATAAACTTTGGTCACTTAATGAAATGGAAATCACCGGCGGAGAACCGGACATTGTTGATCTGGCCGATACTGATTCAGAATATCTTTATGTGGACTGTTCAACTGAAAGTCCGAAAGGCAGACGAAGTCTATGCTACGATCGCGAAGCACTGGAATTCCGAAAAAAATATCCTCCCAAAAGTTCTGTGATCGATGTAACTAACGAAATGGGAATCGAGCTTTTGACCGAAGAACAATATTACAAATTACAGTCTTATGGTGAGTTTGATACCAAAACTTCCAGCTGGATATCAACTCCTTCCGAGGTAAGAGAACTAGGCGGTGCACTATTTTGTGATCGTCGTTATAATCAAGTCTTTACCTATCACAATGGAGCAGATTCATATTATGCAGCAAGAGGGTTTCGGGGATGTTTGAAGGTCTAAATGATAAAGGAAAGATCTGTGAGAACGGGGATGCCATTCAGCAAATTCCTAAAGAGTCTGCTAACCCAAATACAATGTATTAGAATTAACAATCACTAAAAATTTCTATATATAAAGCTCACAATTTTTATATATTTTGATATAGAAACATATTTAATAGATACATATGAAAATATTTATAAGTTGGTCTGGAGATTTGGCTAAAGAAATAGCGGAAATCTTTAAAAAGTGGATTCCTGGAGTTTTACAAGCAGCTAAACCATATTATTCTCCTGATGATATAACTAAAGGAACTAGATGGAGTACTGAAATAGCAAAGGAATTGGACGAATCAAAAGTTGGTATTATTTGCTTGACAAAAGAAAACTTACAAAGCTCTTGGATAATGTTTGAAGCTGGAGCATTGTCTAAAAATTTAGAGAAATCAAAGGTTTGCCCTCTTTTGTTTGAAATTGAACCTTCAGATATCATTGGTCCTCTTATTCAATTTCAAGCTGCAAAATTTTCAAAAAAAGAAATGAAAAAGGTTGTTCAAATGATGAATAATGAGTTAGACTCTTCCAGTTTATCTAATGATGTACTTGATAACGTTTTTAATATGTGGTGGCCAAAATTAGAAGACGATATTAAAAAAGCTATTGAAAATGCAAAAAACGATGATAAAGAAGATCTTAGATCAGATAGAGATCTGTTAGAAGAAATTGTTTCACTTACACGACGGTTGAATATTGATACTAAACGGGGAAGAAAAAGCAGACCTGATATACATCCTGCAGCAATACATGATATTATCAAAGGTCTCGAAAAAATTGTTTCCTCAAAACCATTAATAGATAGAGAATTAGTTTCAGAGCTATTTATGGATATTTCTAGACCACTCCGTCATATAATTGGTAGATGTTCCGATTCTTTGAACGGCTCTGAAGCTGAGGAATTTATAGCTAGACTTGAAACTCTTGAGTTTGAACTTGAAAAATATCGAGACAAGTTCAAATCCATTACTAGAAAAAATTCTAATGATAAAGAAAGTTAATGGAGCTGAAGGAATTCACTTGCTTATTAGTTTATAAACCTCCCCCGCCAAAACATCCGCAGCTTCCGGACATTCTCTGAACCATAATTCCGGCTCAACTAATTCAACTTCAGAAACAGCTAACTGATTATCATTATCCCACATTACATCAACTCGTGCATAAGCAGGTAGTGGTTCACAAGCATGTACAACTTTTTCGGCAAAAGTGATCTCGTCTTCTGTAGCTTCGTAATTATGAACCGTTCCACCAAAATCATCCTGTACTCTGAAGTCTCCGGATTTTGCTTTTTTGAGAATAGCATGCGTAAACTTCCCTCCCATCACCATAAACGAAACCTCACCTTTTGTGGCAATGTTATACTGGAATGGCTGAAGCATCATATCTTCTTTTGCAATTAGTTCTGCAAAAACTGCTTCGTGATCAACGATATTACCTGAATTGAGCTTATAAGTATGGCGAGCGGCTCCGGCAACGGTTGGTTTTAAGATCACATCTTCCCAACCTGCTTCGTTATATATATCTGAGAGAGTTCTGCTTTCCCCTCGTTTGATATACAACGTTTCTACAATGTTTATCCCTTTTTTCTCCAGATCACGGAGATAATGTTTATCCATATTCCAGCGGATGGTAGAAACAGGATTTATCAGTGTAGTTTGAGTTTCAACACGATCCAACCATTGCTGAAATTCTTCAAACCGATCAAAATAATCCCAGGTTGTTCTGAAAATGGCGCATTTGGTAGAAGTCCAATCGAAATCAGGATCTGCCCAATCTTTACGAATCACTTTTAGATCGTGTTTCTCTAAAGCTTTTTTGAGCAGTTCCTCTTCCGTTAAAATGTTTTGAATGTAGTCATTCACTTTCTCCGGATTCAAATATCTGGATTCTGTTAAAATGACTACATCAAATTCACTCATTTTCTGCTTCTTTTTCGATTACCGCTTTTACGCTTTCCTTTTGGGAAACCGCCATCGTTACTTTTTCTTCTTCCGCCGCCGCTTCTTCCACCACCACCGGAATTGCTCTTTTTATCATCCTGAGCACGCTCTACGGCAACATCTCTGCCTTCAAATTTAGCACCGGTTACGCCGTTTGTCAACGCACCTTCATAACCGCTTTCAACTTCAAAGAACGAGAAATTATTCTGAAGGTCGATCTTACCGAAATCAGGCTTAGAACCATTTAACTGCTCATTTACCAGTCCCATCAAGCGAACAGGATTAAGTCCGTCTCGTCTTCCAACATTTATAAAGAAACGCTCATAACCTGCTTCGGTAATTCCGCGATCTCTGCCGCCACTTCTGCCACCACGATCATTTCTTCCGCCGCGATCGTTATTTCTGCTTCCTTTTCGATCATTACCGCCCTGAGCATTCAGGTCATTTGAATTAGAATAATAATCCAGAAATTGATTGAACTCTACAGACAGGAATTTCTTGATCAACGCTTCACGATCCATATCAGCGAGCTTTTCCATCGCCTGTGGTAAAAACTTCTGCAGTTGATCTTCATTCACTTTTGTGTCTTTGATGGTATCGATAAGATCCAGCATACGAATTCCGCAGATCTCTTCACCACTTGGTACTTCTTTTTTGATAAAATCTTTACCGGACATCTTTTCCAGGTCGCGAATTCTGCGAGTTTCTCTGGTGTGGATAATAGAAATCGCAATACCTGAGTTACCGGCACGACCTGTTCTTCCACTTCTGTGAATATAAACTTCCAGATCGTCAGGTAGATTGTAGTTAATTACGTGCGTTAATTCGTTTACATCCAATCCACGAGCAGCTACATCAGTTGCTACTAATAATTCAAGTTCTTTTGTCCTGAAACGATTCATCACGTCATCACGCTGAGCCTGTGAAAGATCTCCGTTGAGCAGATCAACGTCATAACCGTCTTTATTCAGTTTAGCAGCGATTTCGGAAGTCTCACGGCGTGTTCTGCAGAAAATGATCCCATACACATCAGGGTTCATGTCTACAATTCTCTTAAGCGCTTCGAATCTGTTTTTTGCATGAACCATGTAATAGTGATGCTCAACATTCTTTGCACCGGCATTACGCTCACCAACCTCGATCTCTTCCGGATTGTTCATGTACTTCGCTGACATCTTAGCAATTGCTTTCGGCATCGTTGCTGAGAATAAAAGTGTTTGTTTCTCTCTTGGAGTATCAGCCAGAATTGCATCCAAATCATCCTGAAAACCCATATTCAGCATTTCATCAGCTTCATCCAATACAAGTGTTCTTACATTGCGAACATCAAGTTTTTTTCTGTTGATGAGATCCAGCATACGACCGGGAGTTCCGATCACTACCTGACAACCGTTATTAAGTGCTTTGATCTGAGTAGAGATATTAGCTCCACCGTAAACTGCTACTGTTTTAACTCCTTTCTGATACTTTGCGAAATCCTTAAGATCACGAGCGATCTGAATGGCTAATTCACGAGTTGGTGAAAGCACCAAAACCTGAACATTATCAGAATTTGTATCAATTTGATTTAAAGCAGGAAGTCCGAATGCACCGGTTTTACCTGTTCCTGTTTGCGCTAATGCAATAAGATCACGCTGTGAAGCGAGAATAGTAGGTATTGCTAATTCCTGTACTTTTGTGGGTTCTGTAAACCCTAGTTTTTCAACTGCGTCGAGCAGTTCTTGTTTTAAACCTAGTTCTTTGAACGTTGGCATATAATTTTAACCGTTTTTATCCCGTTCAAAAACTGTGCTGTGAGTATTCCTGCCCGGGTCATTTTATTATTAGAGGTGAGCTAATGACAAGAGGCAAGCGGGACTGCTTGATTCATAAAAGCCAGCAATGATCTATAAACCTGAAGGTTGTTACATTTCCAGTCTTATCGCAAACTCACGATTCAGTAAGTTCCCAATATACGGATTAATTATACCAATAATGAGATTCCTACTATAATTCTTTTTAATGAAAGATTTACTGATATATGCTCGAGCATTCCTAAAAAATTTTTTATTTTGGCTCCATAAATTTAAACCGGATATCAAAAAGTTTATATGTCTGTTAAAGCACACTATCCCAAAGCCCTTGAAATAAGAGAACTGGAACAGAAGATCACAAGTGAGTTAAATCTTCAAGGGTTTATCTTATCCAGAACTATTTGGGGAACTTCGATCTGCTCTGATGAAGTAAATAACTCATTCAATATTTTCAGCAGATTATTTGTTGGTCCGGGCCCTTTCAGATTTGGTGGAATTTCGGGACTACCGTTTACAGGAAAAACAGGCGTTATGGCGTTTGCAAGTCATATTCCGGATAAAGGTGGTGCTTTTATTTTATATGGACCACACATCGGCGTTTCAAATGAAGGGAAAACCGGAGAAATCCTTCGCCAAAGACAAGATTCTAACTCTACTTGTTGCGGTTCTCTCATTGCCGGATTATCTGCAATTCAAAATCCATCAACTATTGGTGAAGAAACCGCATCTGATTATCAACAAGCTCAGGTTGTTAAGATGCTGAATGCCGAAAGAGATCAAATTCTAGGCGCTGACGATCAGGTCAAAGAAGTGACTGAAAAAGCTTATCAGAAAATTCACAACGATCTGAAAGAGCTTATTCATGATTGCAAAGATGCACTTGTGGGTAAAAAATTATATTTGATGGGCGGAATCGTGATCAACACCAATTGGGACGAAGAAGATTACTTCGATATCAGAAATTCAGAAGTGATCGAACTTACCTGAGAAATCTTTCCCAAGGCGATTTTTTTGTAAAAGCCCCAATGATCGCAAATATCCAAATTATCAAATGAAATACCAGAAAGTATACCCTATTTATACTATCCGGAAAAAATTGAAATACTTGAATTAAAAAAGATATAGTTAGAAAAAAAATAATATAGCCAACAACCAAATTACCAACGAAATTTAGCAATAGTAACACAGCAGGGTGATATTCTTCATCGAGCTTTTTCTGTTTTTCTTTATCAAGCTCTTGTTTGCGGAGATCTATCTCTATCTCACTTTCAAATTCCTTCTGCCCTAATTCTCTTTCTATTTTATTTTTCATATTCAGGGTTGCCACAAAATCACTGAAGCACAAAAATTTTAGTGATTTTATGTTTTAGTGGCTGATCTATATTGTTTTTATTGCTCATATCCTAAAATAGCAATGTGGACTAACAATAAAAATCCAGTTCATGCTTGTAGATGTATAGCAATCTGTTGACAAAAAATCATTTGTTATTACTCTTTTAAAAAGCCAGGTCATCCCGAACTTGTTTCGGGATCTTATGAAAAGGCTTTAATATTTTTCTTGATTCCTGATCTTTTAATGTTTCATACCAATCCTTTAACACTGGATCATAATTCTTCGAATTAGTATGAAAGTATACATAGCCTTTGTTTAGGATAATTCAGACAGCTTCAAGAACTATTCCTTACAAAGATCCCGAAACAAGTTCGGGATGACCCTGAGTGGCTACAGTTCAAAAAGTGTTGCTAAATTATCTTCGAACACCTACTACTTTAGTCTTGAAGATTTCAGGAAAGCTCCCAACTACACCGACCTTTAGAATTATTGGCGAGAAAGAACGCAATGAAATCGACGGCTCCGCAGGAGCAATCATTACACTCAGGCTGATTCGCGAATATGCATCATACGAACGAAGACCTTTTGTAATGATTAGTCGATGTAATGGAGTT
>CAJXQC010000023.1 GCA_913058495.1 uncultured Balneola sp.
TTTTGTCTTGATACAAAAGTAGCAAAAGATCAAGCCGAAGTATTTAAGACGGGTTAACTGATCCTGCGCTGAATAATCCTAAAGGTCTTCGTTCGATCAGATACATTTCTACACTCTTCACCTGAAAGGATTATTCCTGCTTCGCAGAAGCATCCGGATCATGCTCTCTTCTCCGTCTTAAATACTAAGGGCGAGTTTTTCAAGAAATGCCACCACTAAGCTGTTAAGGAATTATATGACATCTAAAAAGATGACCTGGAAAGTTGAAATTACTTCACCTTCTTTCCTTCCAGTAAAAGCTCTATGGTCTTTTTAATTCTTCGCTTTTTTGTTTCTTCTTTTTTGGCATCGTGAATCCACCCCACATATTCTCTTCGGTGACTGAAAGCTAAGGAATCAAAAAAGGTTTGGGCTTCGGGGTTCGCATCCAGTTCTTTTTGGAGGTCTTTGGGCGGAATTACTGTTTTAGTTTTGCGATCAACACCGGGCGGATCTTGTCCAAATTTCGAGGGTTTCTTCTGAGCTCCTTTTTTGGCCAGACTCATGATCGACCAATCCGTATTCATTGAGATCAGTTTATTGGGATTCATTTTTAACCCGTTTACTATTCCCCAAATAATATCCCGGTTCAGATCAGAAGAAATACTGCCGCTCTTTTTGGGATAAGCCACCCATAATTTTCCATCCTTTTTAGAGAATTTCTGATTCTTTGGGAGTAGTTCTGCCAACTCATCTTCATTATGAACGAAAATTATGACTGAGTCGTAAGCTTTTTTAGTTGCAGAATTTTTATCAAGACTTAACCCCTCAAAGTCAATTTCTAATTTCTCAGGACAATTGATCAATAAAACATTTTGCTCTTCTTTGATGTTTAGTTTTTTGATCAGCGCCTTGTTCACGAATAGTCCTACAATTTTAATGAGATTGAAATTCCACCACCATTATTCATAATGATTGGAGTAAAATTGACCTTGTCAGACATCTCATTTATTCTCATGTGTTTTTTAGAAAGATAGCGAGCCCAATATGTGCCTATCAACGCTCCTGCCGTTACATCTGATAACCAGTGTTTTCCGTGAGCAATTCGTGCAATAGACGTCCCTAGCGGAATAACTAACAAGGAATAGGTAAATGCATTGGGATAGTATGATACCCACGGAACAAAAAGAGCAAAAGCTGTGGAAGCATGACCGGACGGAAAAGATGTTTCCCCGGGGTGGAAAAAATCAAAATCATGTGGCCCGTCATTTTCATAAGGACGTGATCTGGCAAATACAAATTTCGAAATATTCACTGTGATTGCAGTGTTAATTACCGCCTGAAATGAGGTAAAGGCTGCATCCTGTAATTTGGAGTTTTTAGTTAATAGGGTTGCACCAAATATTGCAGCTGAAGCAGGGGCAACTATTCTAAATGTCCCAAACTCATTTGTTGTCTTAAGAAAATCAGACCCATAATATCTGTTTTGTATAAAAGAACTGTTTGCCTGGTCAAAATTTGTTAACCCACCTAATGCAATTCCTGTATATCCTATTGCTACCCAATTAGTGATTGTAAAGTCATTGGTTAATGAAACCGGATCATTTAAAAACCAGTTTGAAAACCTTTTGCTTGATTCATAATCCTGTGCTAGAATTCCTGATGTAAGGAAAAGTGTCATCAGAATTACTGATTTTATTCTTTTTAAATGCTTCATGACAATGTATTAGATATGACTGCCTCCACTCATTCTACAAAACCGTGATGTCAAATCAAAAAAGATAGTGCCTTCATCCCAATTCAAAATCTCCCGCAAACCAACGCCTGCTCAACTCCCGGTGTCATTTCATCCAATCCGTCAATGAACTTATCCTCTCCAATCAGAATATCTGCAATTTGTCCGCTGTATTTAATAGCAGTTTCTCTCATAAATCCCATCATCGGCCAGCCCCATAATGCGGAAAACAGTACTCCATCTTCTTCAAAATATGGATCGGTTAAATAAGTACACTCAATTACATTTTCAACGGCACTTCTGTTTGTGGCACTTCCTCCCACCAGATCAATAACCACGGTTCCGTCTTCAAGTAAATTCTTAGCATGCTCTTTGGTCACCAGATAATTTACCCCACGCAAATGAGCCGGTTGTTCAGCTCCGTTTATGATCAGATCTGCATCCTTTAAATACTCTTCAATAATTCCTTTTTGAGTTTGGTCCTTTCCAAGCACATGTATAGTTCGGACTCCATTTCGATGACATTCATCAATTGCGCCCATTCCTACATTTCCATATCCGAGAACTACAGCTACTGCATCTTTAGGAGATTTCTTCTTGGAACTTTTATCTTTCAATAATTCCAATCCGTAACGAGCACCCGCTCTGCCTGTTTCATGAAGTGCTTCGATCTTTCTTTTACCAAATTTCGGGGATGGATTTACAAGCCGGTAATATCGTAAAGCTTCATCACCATGATCGCTTATAAAAGATTGAATGTCGAATGTTCTTCCCTCTTCTGTTTTTGAGATGATTTTGTTCGGATCATCAAAAGATTTAGAATCGTATACAACAACTGAGTTTCTGTTCAGAGAACCCAACTCTTCCACATTTACATCTTCAGGATGTAGAACCAAACTTTTCGGAGAATGATCCATAAAGCGACGAACGGCTCCACTCATTCTTTCACTGTATCCAATTATATGGAATTCAACTCCGCTCACTCCAGCTCTTCTGATATCAGCTTCCAGACAATTTTCAGCTGCCATTAATCCCAGTATCAGATCGTTCGGAATTTTTTCGGGTGACTGAACCACGTATTCCATCGCCACCACGTTGATCTTATGATCCTGAAGGAGTTTTGCCCGTTCCGGAAACGAACTGAAATGTGCCATACAGAACAAAGTACTTTTTGATTCCATTAAAGGAATACTTTCCATCGCAGGTCCTTTGAATTTGATGACCATTTCTTTGTTTTGATAGAGTTCCTCATTGTTCTGAAGCTTAGCGCCCGCTTCGACAAATTCTTCATCTGAAAATCCGACTCCCTCTCCTGCGCCATGCTCTACAAATACATCGCAGCCAAAGTCGACTAATTTTTTAACATCATCCGGAATAAGAGCTACTCTTTTTTCTAATGCTCCGGGATTTTCAGGTGACTCGATCTCTTTCGCAAGTCCAATGGTTTTGTACATATTATTCTTTTGCTTCAAAATTAGGGTTCTGGATGATGCCGAAAAGATTCCCAAAAGGATCTACTACCGTAGCAACATATACATTCCCGCCAACGTGCATGATTTCCTCATCGGCGGTAGCTCCCAGTTCGATAAGTTTATTCCAGGTTTCCTGTATATCTATAACTCCCCAATACACGATAGAACCTGCGGTTCCGGGAGTTCGCTCAGGTTGTAGGCCTAACTCATAGCCCCCGATATCAAAGCCCACATAAAACTCTTCGTCAAAATATGGTTGCTCACCTAAAGCAACGGAATACCATTCTTTAGCTTTTTTCAAATCCGGTGCGGGATAAATTACAGTTCGAAGTCCTTTAAACATATCAGCTGATTTAATTGATTCATAAAATGGTGAAAATACCGGAGATTAAATAGACACGATTTATTAAAAATCTTACCATATTAAGTAGAAATCAATCTTTCTTCGACATTTCCTTTTTCGAAATCACCGTTTAAATGCATTCTGAGAATTTTAGATATTAAATATGCAATTAAATGTTGATACATAGCAGAATTACCCCTATCTTTTTCGACTTTCCAAGAAAACACAAAAACGAGTTTAATCGTGGATACTTTAAGTTTTAAAACATACTCAGCAAAACCTTCCGACATTGAAAAGAAGTGGGTTTTGATCGACGCTGAAGATCAGCCATTGGGCCGCTTGAGTAGTGTTGTAGCATCAATTTTGAGAGGCAAGAATAAGCCAACTTTCACTCCTCACATGGATACCGGTGACAATGTAATCGTTATCAATGCAGAAAAAGTGAAGTTGACCGGTAAAAAAATGACCGATAAAACATATTTCCATCACACATTTTATCCTGGTGGTGAGCGCTTTATTACAGCTGAAGATATGTTGAAAAAAGATCCTACCTCTCTTGTAATGAAAGCTGTTAAAGGTATGCTTCCGAAAACTAAACTTGGCCGTCAGTTATTGACGAACGTCAGAGTTTATGCCGGACCTGTACATAACCAAGCAGCTCAGAACCCTGAAATCATCGAGCTTTAATCGATTTATAACATGGCACAAGCTAATTACATAGGAAGAAGAAAAACCTCAACTGCGCGTTTGTACATCAAACCGGGAAAAGGTGAATTCATAGTCAACAAATTACCAATAGAAGAATATTTACCTGTAAAAGCTATGCAGAACATAGCTACACAGCCAATGAACGTAACCGAATTTGAAGGTAAGTACGACATCAAAGTTACTGTACGTGGCGGTGGAAAATCAGGACAAGCCGGAGCAATTTCTCATGCACTTGCACGAGCTCTGGATGGTGAGAACGAAGAAGTACATGACGTATTGAAAAGTCATGGACTACTTACACGTGATGACAGAATGGTAGAGCGTAAAAAGTACGGTCAGCCAAAAGCGCGTAAGAAGTTCCAGTTCTCTAAGCGTTAATATATTTACGCAAACAACAAATTAACCACACATATGTGGCGACTCAAAGCCTGGTGTTTCGGTCTTGAACCGGGATTGGTTTTTGGGATTGACCCACGTAGCGGATTAACCTAAACACATATCTTAAAACAATGCCTAAAGCAGCTTCAATTGAAGAACTATTAAAGTCCGGTGCACATTTCGGTCACCTGACTCGCCGTTGGAATCCAAAGATGAAAGATTTCATCTTTATGCAACGCAACAACATTCACATCATTGACCTTAAAAAGACTCAACAGTATCTGCAGGATGCTCTTGATGAAATTCAGAAACTTTCCCGTGCCGGAAAGACTATTCTTTTTGTAGGTACAAAAAAGCAATCAACCGAGATCATCAAAACAGAAGCTATCCGTTCAGGAATGCCTTTTGTAACTCACAGATGGTTAGGCGGTATGCTTACAAACTTTTCTACGGTTCGTAAAAGTATCAGTCGTATGCAAGAGATCGAGCGTATGAAGACTGACGGAACAATGGATGAGCTTACTAAGAAAGAAGGTTTGATGCTTGAAAGAGAGCAGGAAAAACTGGAAAACACTTTAGGTGGTATTGCTAACATGGGCAGACTTCCGGGTGCAATTTTCGTAGTTGATATCCTTAAAGAACATCTTGCAGTAAACGAAGCTATTAAACTTCATATCCCTGTAATCGCTATGGTTGATACCAATAGTGATCCTGATGTACCTGATTTCATTATTCCTTGTAATGATGATTCCGCAAGAACGATCCAATTGGTTTCTTCACAAGTAGCTGACGCTATCATTGAAGGTGCAGCTGAAAGAGAAGCGCATCAAGAAGAAGAAGTAATGGAAAGTGCTGCTTCTGAAGCTAAAGAAGACAACGAAACTCCAGAAGTAAAAACAAAACTTCGTTCTCGTAAGAAGAAAAAATCAGGCGACTCAAAGAAAAAAGCTGATGAGCCGACTGTAGAACCGGTTGACGCTAAAGAGTCTACTGACACTGACGAAGAAGAATAATTTTAACTTTCAAAAACACTATTCAGAGAAATGAGTATTTCTGCTGCTGACGTAAAAAAACTAAGAGACATGACCGGAGCGGGCATGATGGACTGCAAAAAAGCATTGTCCGAAACAGATGGCGATTTTGATGCTGCTGTTGAATTGCTTCGTAAAAAAGGTCAAAAAGTAGCTGACAAGCGTGCTGATCGTGATGCAAAGGAAGGATTGATTCTTTCCAGAGTTAGCGATGATGCTAAAAAAGCTGTAGCTATTGAAGTGAACTGCGAAACAGATTTCGTGGCTCGTAACGAAGATTTCCAGGCTCAGGCTGATGGCTTTCTGAACGCGGCTTACGAAGGTAACATCGACAACATCGATGACCTGTTAAAAGCTGAAGTTGATGGAAAAGCAATTGCTGACCACTTACAGGAAATGGTTGGAAAGATCGGTGAGAAGATCGAGATCTCTAACTGCATTCTGGTAACTACTGAAGGATCTATCATTGACTATATCCACGCCGGAAACCAACTTGGTGTTTTAGCTGAGTTTGATGGCGATGTAGAAAATGAAGACATCGCACGCGACGTTGCAATGCAGGTAGCTGCAATGAATCCATTGGCAGTTACGCGTGATGAAGTTGACGCTACAACTGTAGAAAAAGAATTGGAAATTGCTAAAGAGCAATTGATCAATGAAGGTAAGCCAGCTGAGATCGCTGAAAAAGCTGCTCAGGGAAAACTTCGCAGATTCTACGAAGAGCGTGTTTTGCTTGAACAAAAATTCGTTAAGGACAACGGAATTACCGTAAAACAATATCTGGAGCAAAATAACACTCCACTTATTAAGTCCTTTCGCAGAATTCAATTAGGCGAAGAGGCTTAATCAAATTTTCTTTACCTTAAGGCTGTTTTGAATTTTCAAAACAGCCTTTTTTTTGACCCATAATTTCAAAAACCAACTACAGTGGCAAATAAATACAAACGCATCCTTTTAAAACTCAGTGGCGAAGCACTTTTAGGAGCTCAGGGACACGGAATTGACGGAGATATACTCACTCAATATGCTGAAGAGATAAAAAGTGTACAGAAAGAAGGCGTTGAAGTTTGTGTAGTTATAGGCGGAGGAAATATCTTCCGTGGTGTAAAAGGAGCTACTGAAGGAATGGATCGTGTGCAGGGCGATTATATGGGAATGCTTGCAACGATGATCAACAGCATGGCTTTGCAGGATGCTTTAGAACAACAAGGCGTTCAAACAAGATTGATGAGCGCCATCAGAATGGAGGCGATTGCCGAGCCTTTTATTCGTCGGAGAGCTGTTCGTCACCTGGAAAAAGGTCGCGTAGTAATTTTTGGAGCCGGAACCGGAAATCCTTATTTCACTACTGATACTGCCGGAGCTTTACGTGCCATCGAAATTGAAGCAGATGTAATTTTGAAAGGAACCAGAGTGGATGGTATTTATGATTCTGATCCGGAGAAAAATGACGATGCCAAAAAATACGATCGTATTACCGGTGATGATGTTTTAAAACAGCGTCTGTCTGTGATGGATCTTACCGCATTCACTCTTTGCCGCGAAAATAACACTCCGATCATCGTGTTCAACATGAATGAAAGAGGGAATTTCAAGAAGATCGTGGTAGACGGAGAAGACGAAGGAACTACGGTTGTTTGGGAATAGGTAAATCAGTTTTTCAAATTGTAGGTGCTACCAGATCCAGAAATTTCCGATTTTATAAACTCAAACTCTATACTTAGACCAGTTTCCTTAATTTTATTAATCACCAAACTGGATTCAAGTTGTTGTAATAAGGTTTTTATTAAGGTAAAACCTAAACTCTTTTGATTTCCGATTGAAATTGTGCTTGGAATTCCCCTACCATTATCCATTACTTTTAAAGTCAATTTATCTTGTCCTAAAAGACTCACTTTGATTTTTCCTTTATTCCTACCTTCAAAAGCATGCTTATAACTGTTTGAAACCAATTCATTTATAATTAACGAAAGTGGAATAGCCTGATTTATGTTTAATTCTACATCATCAATTTCAGTTTCAAGAAGAATGGATTTATTTGGCTTTTTTAGAGCACCTTCAACCGAACCTAATAACTTGGTTAGGTAGTCTTTGTAGTTTATATTAGAGAAATTAGCAGACTCATATAAACTCTCATGAACCATTGCCATCGATTTTATCCTCATTTGACTCGTAAACAATGCTTCTTGAGCTTGCTTATTTTCGATTTCATAGCACTGTAGCTGAAGCAATCCTGAAATAACAGCCAAATTATTTTTCACCCTATGGTGTATTTCTGATAACAAAGTCTCTGAATGTGCCAATAACTCTTTGAGCTTCTTTTCATTATTTTTCTGAACAGAAACATCCTGTCCTGTTCCTAGTAAAAAAATTTCCTCTCCAGAATGCATAACGGAGGAATTAAACAAGTATGGAATCTTCTTACCCGTTTTATTTACAAGATTAGCCTCAATTGCTTCTGTTTTTCCTTCTATAACCCTTTTGAAATAATTCTCTATTCGTGCTTTATCTTCATTCAGAAAATGGTCAGTTGGTTTTAATTCACTAATCTCTTCTCTAGTATATCCAGTCGTTTCCAGCACATTATCATTCCAACGAATAGCTTCTCCCGAAGCGTTATACATAAAAAAATTAATAGGCAGTGAATTAATTATATCTTCACCTATTTTTTTTTCCGTTTTAAGTTCAGTTATATCTTGAAGAGCTACAACTGCTCCTTGTATCTCATTATTTTGATCTTTGATAGGTTTTCCATTTACCATAATATGTCGAATAGGGTGCCCTTTTAATACAATATCAATTTCTTGATTCGTGATTTCTTTACCCCTTAATGCCTTAGAAATAGGGTGTTTGTCTTCAGATATTTTTTTTCTTTTCCCATTCTTTTCAACTACGTAATATGTTGCATCTCTATTTGGAGGCAATGAGGAACCCGAAAGCCCATGTAATTCTCTTGCCTTATCATTAAATATGGTAAGATTCTTATTCTTATCACAAGCAATAATTCCTGTGTTTATCGTTTCTAAAACATTTTTTTGAAAAATCTTTTCTTTATTAAGCTTTCGCTCAACGGATCTCCTTATAGAAATATCTCGGGCGGTAGCATACCATTTATCATTATTTCTACTAATACTTATACTGAGATCTAATTCTTGCCCTTCTTTAGTTTTGAAAACCCCTTCCTTTTCAAATTTAGCGAATCCTGTATTCCCCTTCCACATATCAAAACTCTTCTTAAAGCTTTCCTCAGGAGATAATAAATCAAAGAAAGATTGGTCTAATGCCTCTTTATCAGAATAACCAAATATTCTTTCGATTTCTTTATTCACATACTCAACTTCGAATGTTTCACAATCTATGATGAACATTAAGTTTGTAGAATTTTCAAGAAATATAGCTCTCTGCTTTAGCTCCTCATTTTTCCTTTTTAATTCAAGCCTTGCTGTTACTTCTTTTGATAATGTTTCTAAAGCATCTTTTTGAAACTGAGAAAGTTTTTTATGTTCGGTACCAAGTACACAGATTGAGCCTATATTGTGCTTAGACTTACTTTTAATGTTGGCCCCTGCATAAAATCTCACATTTGGATCTGCTGTAACTAATTTATTGGACTTAAATCTTTCGTCTTTTGTAGCATCTTCGACAACCATGAATCTATCTCTCTTTATCGTATGTGTACAAAAACTTTCTTTTCTGGGCATTTGTTCCAAATCCATCCCAAAACTGGACTTTGTCCACTGTATATCTTTATCAATGAAATTAATCAGTGCATACGGTACGTCACAAATCTGAGCGGCCAATTGAGTTAAATTAGATAGTGCACTTTCTTCGTTAGGGGAAAGATTATGAATATCATAAGAGTGTAAAGACTTAAGCCTTTCTTCTTCCTGATTCGATTTATTTTCTAACATTAGTCATTTTTTAATTCTCTCAAACGACATTGATATTTCGAAAAAAGTTCCCTAAAACATGTTATAAGAATAATATATTGATCAAATTTTTCTTATAAATGCTAACTCTACTATCTTTACTCGTCATACATCAAGTTTATAAAATATTAAGTTTATGATTAATTTTTGATTATATAATTCCAATATATCCTAGCTTTAATCCTAAACTCAGGTCAGATTATTTAGAATTACTTAATAAGGAGATGTCATGCTCAATTAATGACTGGGAACGTGTTCATAGTTTTCTACAAAGGAGGGAAGCACCTTGAGTTCGTAACGAAATATAACTATCAATCTTAAAATTTTTCTGGTTTCAGAAATAATTATCGGTAACTATACTCTAAAATCATTAAAATCCTGATTTAGAATTCCATTCATACTGTTCAGTCATGGAGTCTCAGAAGCTGCTACTCCTAATGTTACAAGCATGTTATCTATAATATATGTAATGTCTAATAATTTTATTTTCAATAAAAAAGCCCGACTTCTTTCGAAACCGGGCTTTTGAAAATCATTGAATTAACGATCATTCAAGAACATACACATCAACTGCGCTGAGTCCTTTGTCCGTTTCTTCAATTTTAAATTCTACAGATTCTCCATCTTTGATACCTTCGTTAAATCCAAGGTTCTCGATGTTGTTTCTGTGCATGAAAACATCTTTGCTTCCATTTTCAGGTGCGATGAATCCAAATCCTTTTTCTGCATCGAACCATTTTACTTTACCGTATTCCATTATAAAAATATAAATATTGCTCACATGTACAGATCGTATTCACAAAAAATTGTGAATTGTTATCATTTTCGGCTGTGAAAATTAAAAATTGTGTTTACAAACTAGAGAAGGGAAAACAAATACTGTACTAACTACTAAGAAATGCCGATACCTGACCTTTAACTTGCTTCCTTAAGGTCGCCTTTATTTGAACCAATCCCAAACGGCATACAATACGTAACTTGCTTTTACATGAGATAAATATTGTGTATGTGATATTTAAATCTCTATTATGGGTAAATTAAGATAGGTTATTATGGATACATCTAATATTTCGGGTAAGAATCGAGCTTCTTCACTTCTTGAACTTTCTCTGGACTATAATGAGAAGGATCAGGTACTGGCAAGGTTTTCAGAATTGATCTGCCATATTTCAGGGGCGCTGTACTCTCAGATCAATTTAATTGATGATGAAAATCAATGGACAGTCGCAGAGTGCGGAATGGAATTCGAACACATTCCTGTAGAGCAATCTATTTGCCATATCACGATAAGCAAAGAAGATATATATGAGATCAAAGACTTCAATACTGTAGAGAGATTCGAAGATCATCCATTTGTCGTTAATAACCCTTTCTTAGTTTACTACCTGGGGCTCCCATTTAAAGATGAAAAAGGGACTTTTATCGGCTCTTCTTGCCTGCTGCATACGGAAACTCTTGATCTAACCGATCAACAAATACATAGTTTAAAACTAGTCAATCAGCAGGTAGCTGATTATCTGGTCCTGAAAAAGAAAGCTAGTGTTCAATCAGATAAGCTCACTAAACAGGAAAAGCTGGTAACTAAAACCCGGCATGACATCAGAGGTCCCCTCTCCGGAATTATTGGATTTTCCAGCCTTTTGGAAACTGAAATTGAGGATAATAAAACCCTCAAGAACATTGGCATGATCAAACAATCTGCAAAAAACCTGTTGGAATACGCGGAAGGAAGTCTTCAGTACGAAATTGACAGGAAAGAAAGCGAGGTTGCCACTTCTGTATCTACAATCATTGACAGAGTAAGTTCTCTTTATTCCATGCAAAGCACATTAAAAGAAATTGATCTGCTTTTTGAAAATCAATGCACAGAAAGTTGCTCGATAAATACAATGGCATCCAATCAGATCATTAACATTATCGGAAATGTAGTTTCTAATGCTATAAAATTTTCTCCTGTGGAAGGCTCTATTGAAATATCCTTTGGTAAAACTAAAGTAAAAGACGACAACTTCATTAAAGTTATCATTGAGGATAACGGAACAGGAATTCCAAAAGAAAAACTGGAAGCCCTGCATAAACTCCAGTATGTACAATCTCAGAAAACAGATTCTGATATACAAGGATTTGGAATTGGCTTAGTGGAAGCACTTCGTTTATTAGATCAAAAAGGTGGTAATTTCTTGATCTCATCTGCCATAAATGAGGGCACAAAAGTAGAGTTGAATTTCCCGCTTCAAGAAGAGTAGGCGTTTAAAATAATATTCAAAATATAGTTAAGATTTTCGGATATAATCCTTATATTTAAAGCCTTTTTCGGATACGAATTGAACGCAAAAAACATCCAAATCCAATGAAACGTACATTTCAACCAAGTAATAGAAAACGCAAGAACAAGCATGGCTTCAGAGAGCGTATGTCTACAAAAAACGGACGCAAAGTAATTGCAGGCCGACGAGCTAAAGGTCGCCACAAGCTGAGTGTTAGTGATGAGCGAAAAGGAGCAAAGTAACATAACTGTTGCTCCACCTCGTAGATTTACCTTACCAAAATCTCGAATCTTACGAGGTAAGCGAAATTTCCAGAATTTATTTTCCGGAACAGCGCTCATTAAATCACCATCGGTGAACCTTCGCTATACTACGCTTAATCTTTCTGAGTGGGATTTTAAAATCGGATTTATCTCCCCAAAAAAAACAGGCAATGCTGTACAAAGAAATAATGCTAAACGAGTCATGAGAGAATCATTTCGTCTAAATCAGCATGAAATCATTGATACCGTACAGGAACTGGGTATTGGTCTTCACTGCGTGCTCATTGCGCGCACTACAAACCTCAGATTTGCAGAAGTTCAAACTCATGTAGTAACTATGATGGATGAGCTACGTAACCGACTGCTTTCTACAAAAAAAACTATTTAAAACCGCAGACTTTTGGATAAAAACACCGCAACCGGACTTGGACTGATTTTTTTAATAATGGTGGCTTGGTTTGTTGTAAGCATGCCCAGCGAAGAAGAACGTGCTGCACAAGTTGCAGAAAGGGCAAGGCAGGACAGTCTGGCTCAAATTGAGTCTGTAGAAAATGAAGCTCAATCTCCTTCTGTAACTGATCAAACTCCGTCTCAGCCGAGTATCAGAGAACAGGCTTCTGAACGAGAAGCTGCTGCTCCACAATCGGGCATCTTCTCCAACACTGAGGCAACAGAGCAATCAGAATTTGTGGTTACCACTCCGCTTTACACCGCGGTATTCTCAAGCAAAGGAGCCGGACCTGTTTCTTTTACGTTTTCAGAATATGACTCCTGGGCCGGAGCACCTTTCCAGTTGATCTCGGATTCAACAAAATCAGCGTATAATTTTGGATTTTTGACTACTGAAAATCTGAATGTAGACACCCAGAATCTTTTGTTTACCCAGATCACTACCGGTTCTTCTCTCACTCTTAATGAAGGCGATACCAGAGAACTCAAATATGCTCTTCAGCTCAGCGACGGTCGCCAGATTGTTTATACATATACTTTTTTAGCGGACACCTACGAAATCGACTTTGATGTTCAATTTATTGGTGTCAGCGATTACATTATTGGAAGAGCTGTAGATTTCGGCTGGACATCAAAGCTGAATGCTTCTGAAAAAGATAAAAAGCAAGAAGGCATCGATGCAGCTGCTTATGTTTATCTTGGGGAGGAACTGGAAAAATTCAAAGTTGATGAGCCTGGACGTCAGGAAGAAACTTTTAATGGAAATATTGACTGGTCAGCTACCCGCACAAAGTTCTTTACTCAATTCATTAAACCACAGCATCAAACAGAAAGTGCTTTTCTAACAGGTGAAGTTACCGGCGAAAACGACGATCCGTTAACAAAGCATAAGTACACTGCTTCAATCACCTCTTCTATTCCCGATGATGGCGTTCTTTCTTATAAGCTCTTTGTTGGTCCGTTGAAATATTATGAGATCAAACAAGTAGATGAACATGCCTACGACATGGTTGAAGTTGGTTACAACTGGCTTCGCTGGTTCTCTGATCCCTTTGTTCGTTTTATTGTAATTCCTTTTTTCACATTCTTTAGTGGATTCATCAGCAACTATGGTGTACTGGTAATCATTTTTGCAGCTGCTGTAAAACTGGTTCTCTCCCCACTTACTTTTAAGAGTTACAAGAGTATGGCTGCAATGAGAGAACTTCAGCCTCAACTCAAAGAACTGCAGGACAAGTACAAAGATAATCCGCAGAAGCAGCAGCAGGAAACCATGAAGCTTTATAAGAAGAATAAAGTGAATCCACTAGGTGGATGTTTACCTAATCTTCTTCAGTTCCCGATCCTGATCACACTTTGGAGATTTTTCCAGAATTCTATTCTGCTCCGCCAGGAAGAATTCTTATGGGCAAGTGATCTTTCAGCTCCGGATTATATTATAAACCTGCCTTTTTCTATTCCGTTTTTAGGTGATGCCATTGGTGGTTTTGTATTACTGATGTCGTTAGCAATGGTATTTCAGAGCAGATTAACCGGTGGTATGAGTGGAGGAGGCGGAAGCAATCCTATGGCTCAGCAAATGAAGGTATTGCAGTACATTTTCCCGGTCATGTTGTTATTCATTTTCAACAGTTTTGCTTCGGGTTTAAGTTTGTATTATCTGATCTTCAACGTGTTATCGATTGTACAGCAACTTTATATAAATAAAACGCTTGGGAAAGGGGAAGAAACAACACCTGCAAAAGCATAATTGTTTCAGGATCTTTTTGCGATCGTTTCAGAAGGCTGATTATCGTATTTTCAGCCTCATAATTTTACCCGATTGATAAAAAAATATCTCACAGATCTAACACTTATTGGTGTTGCGGTAATCTGGGCTTTAAATTTCAGCGTTGTAAAAATAGCGCTCAATGAATTTGACCCATACAGCTTTAATGCTATCCGCTTTTTCCTTGCTTTCGCATTGCTGTATTATGCAGCCAAAAGAAAGGGTTTTTCCCTTAAAGTAAAGAGAGAGCACTTCTGGGCTTTGGTAGGTATCGGTCTTATCGGAAACCTCCTTTATCAAATGTTGTTTATAGTCGGAATAAACCTGACCAAAGCAGCTAATGCCTCGGTAATGCTGGGCACTATTCCGATTTGGGTGGCTTTACTTTCTCAGTTCTTTACAGACGAAAAACTTACAATTGTAAAATCTATCGGGGTATTCTTTGCCTTTTCGGGAGTTGCTATGATAGTTGCCGGCGGAAATAATGATATCTCATTTCAGTCTGAGACTTTTTTGGGCGATATAATTACTATTATTTCTGCAATTGTATGGGCTGTTTACACTATACTATCCAGAAAGTACTTGAAGTTTTATAACTCCACTCAGTTTTCTGCATTTATGGCTCTTATTGGATTTATTTGTCTTTCATTGATCGGACTCCCATCACTGATTCAAATAGATTGGAGCTCTATTTCTCCAAAGGCTTATGGAGGTGTATTATATTCAGGCACGCTTTCTGTTGGAATTGCGTACTTAATATGGAACAATGGAATCGTGAAAATCGGTGCTGTTCGTACTGCTACATACCAAAATCTGGTACCTGTTCTGGGATTGGTTTTTGGAGTGATTATTTTGGATGAAGTACTCACCCTATTTCAATATATTGGTGCTCTTTCCGTTATTGCGGGCATCGTAATGGCAAGACTCCCTGTATCTTTATACAAGGTTAAAAATTAATTAAATTCATTTATGTTTAAACACTATTCCGCCAAAAATTTATTAGGGATTTTATTTCTTTTCATTTGTTCATCTTTTCTGAATGCACAAAATAATGGGAATCAGCAAGAAGATGGTTTCAATATCGATTTATCCGATGTCTTTGGAGGTTTTTATTATACAGATCCTCTTAGTGTGCAACTTGCTTCCAGAATTAATCCCATTGAAGCTTCTCTGGATCTGGAAAATTATGTTTTAGGTGTAAATGACCTGATCTCCATAAAAATAGATGGAGCTCAGTCTCTTTTTCTACGTGGACTATTAGTCAATCCTCAGGGAGATGTAACCCTGCCCGTTGTTGGACCTGTAAATATAAATGGGCTTTCTATTTCAGAAAGTGAGAAAAAAATTGAAGAAGCTACTGCTCCCCATTTAAAAAATGCATCTGTAACAATAACTATAGATAGCCCAAGACCGGTAATTTATCATGTAACCGGAGGTGTTCCCTATCCGGGTAAATATTTAACCTATCCACAATCACGGGTTGATCAGGCCATCTTTTCTTCTGTTACTTCCGGGAACAGAGATCTTTCCAAGTCTATCCCTAATTCCAGTGATTTTCTTACAAATGATAATTACTCATTCAGATCAATTAAAATTTATCACTCTGACGGTACAGAATCGGAAGCAGATCTTGTTAAATATTTTAGAACAGGAAGTCTGAAAAGTAATCCTTTTGTTAAGCACGGAGATCTAATTAACATTATTCCCACTAATCGTGAGACTCCAAAAGTCAGTATTTCGGGAGCTGTAAAAGCAGATTATGAATTCGAATATAAAAAAGGAGATACTCCTTCTCTCATTCTAGAATTTGGTGGAGGGTTTGAAGAAACCGCTGATACTACTAAGCTTTTTGTATACAGAAGAGCTGTTAACGGAATTGAGCAGATTGTTGTAAAGCCTGAAGACTGGGATTCTTTTAACTTATTGCCAAACGACAGAGTGGTTGCTCCATTCGGAGATGAATTTGATGCCTCTGCTTCAGCCTGGGTATACGGAGAAGTAAGTATTCCCGGAAACTTCCCGGTTGAAAGTGGGTCAACAACAGCATTGGAACTGTTGCAAACCGCAGGTGGACTTTCTCCCGAAGCACTACCAGCTGCAGCTTATCTGGTCAGAAGTGGTGGGCAGAAAAATGAGATCCCAAATCAGTTTAATGCTGATTTAATGAAGAGAACATCCGATCAATATCTACAAGGCCTTGAATATCTGGATGCTGAAACCAGACTTTCAAAAAACAAGGTATATATTGATCTTTCCGATGATTCTCAGCTTCAGGGTCTTAAAATTTTTGACGGAGACCGTCTTTATATTCCCAAAGATGATCAAACTATTTTCGTTTTCGGACAGGTTAACAATCCCGGATATTTTGGATACTCGGGCACCAAAACTGTAAATGAGTATATCACTCAGGCCGGTGGGTTTGCCCTTTCTGCAGATAAGGACAGGATCTTTATTTTGAAAGCAGGGAATGCAACCTGGTTTAAAGTTGGAGATACTGATTTGAGCTCCGGTGACAAGATCTTTATAGATCGTCAACCGGTTGAAGAACTTAATGCGAAAAGAGCTTACGATATTCAGAAACAGCAACTCAGAAATCAAAGAACACAATTGATCATGACTGCTATTACAACGATCACAGGCATAATTACTACTTATGTAGCTGTAAGAAGACTCTAATTTCTTTTTGGCTAAAACCTGTTCCTAATTGTTTTACCAAGTTCTTTAATTCCTTGTTTAGAGACAAAAATAGATCTCAGGATGTAGCTGATTCCGGTTAGCACCTGTCTTTTCTTCAAAGACTCGATCCCAAATCTGTAATAATGATTGGATCTGAGTCTTTTTTTAATGTCCGGGTTTAATCCAAACTCCCGGATATACTTTTCGGCAAGCTCAATGGTTCTGAGCATCATCCTTTTTTTATCAGCGCTGTAGTTCTTTTGGTGCTCATGCCTGATGCACAAAACTTCATCTATATAAAAGAATTTATATTTATGAGCTATTCTGATCCACAGATCATAGTCATCTCCGCCCCATTTAATTGAGTCGTCAAATAACCCGACATCATCCAATACTTCTTTTCTGATAAGCACTGTCGGGGAACTGATTAAATTTCTGAGGAGCATTAACTCCAGGTTTTCAATTATTGTAGGTTCGGGCTCTATTTCTTTTTTCCGCTCTGTAACATCCCCGTTATCAAAGCGCACTTCCAGATTTGAATAAATTAAACCGTAATCGTAACCCAGCCCATTTAAAGCCTTCACTTGTTTTTGAAGCTTATCAGCGAACCACTCGTCATCCTGATCAAGTAACGCTATGTATTCTCCATTGGAGTTGTTTATGCCCTTGTTCCTTGTTGCAGAAATTCCTGAATTGGAATCATTTTTCAGAAATTTAATCCGGTCATCTTCTAAATATCTTTCGATGATTCTTGCAGAATCATCTTCAGAGCCATCATCAATAAGTAATAATTCCCAGTTTTGATATGTCTGCCTAAGCACACTTTTTATACTCCGGTCAAGGAAATCCTCTCCGTTATAGACCGGCATTATTATTGAAACCAAATCTTCTTTCAATTCTGCCCCCGGGTTATTTTTTTGATTCTGAGCCTTAACTCTTCATCAAATACATAGAACCAAAATGATGCAGTCAACACTGTTAATAAAACTGCTACACATAGGGATTTAAGAGCAAATCCCAATTCCGAATATGCGATAGTAAGGGACAATATTACAGGCAAAATTGCTCCAATCAATAAAGGAAGCAGATTAAAATCTACCTTGAATTGTCTTATTGAATACATATGTAATAGTACAAAATCTAAAATCATTCGTATCGCAGATGCATACGCTGCCCCAACAATTCCAAAGCTATCTGTAAGCACTACCAAAAGTGTTAGAAATACGGGCAACTCAAGCACATGAAATTTTGCCGTTATATCCGGGCGACCGACTCCCTGAATAAATGAAAATGGAATCCTTGCCAAAAAATTAAATAATGCACCCACTGTTACCACTTGAAGAACTACATAGCTTTCTGTTGCAAAATTTTCATCGATCCAAATAGCCAGGAAATCTCTACCGAAGCAAATAAATAAAACTGCAAAAATACCACTAGCCAAAAGTAAGAGATTGAAACTGGCTTTGTATAACTTTGAATTCTGAATTTCATTAAAGTTTTGATTTCTGGAGAATACCGGAAATAAAACACTCACCAGCGCGCTGGGAAGCATCCCTACTCTTTGAGTGATTTCGCTTGCTGTGGAATAATAAGCCACATTTTGCATTCCTTCTTTGGAAGCTACGATCAACCTGTCTAACGCCGTCATAACAGGACTTACTATTGTTGAAACAGTTATCCATCCTCCAAAACTGAATAATCCTTTAATGTAGTTTTTCCGAAATGCTCCATTAGTTTCAGTAGTATTCAATTTCGAATTACTTATGGTTCTGTATACAATGAAGTGGATCACTTTTACAGCTGTCAGGTATGCAATAAGAAAAGCCAGATCTTTTGTGAATTCCATCAGCGCAATTATTCCAAGATAAGTAGCTGCTCCAAGAATAATCTGAACCAGAGTAATGGACTTAAACTCATGCAGTGCTTCTAAAACTCCCCTGTAACTGTTGATCATAATGGAAAAGGGTATTCCAATTGATAAAAAAGTAAGACCTCTTATCACCTCACCAAGGAAGTCTTCCGGTGGCTTCAAGTACTTAACCGTTACAGGCTCTGAAATAACAAAGAAGATCAATCCACCAAAAATTCCTAGCAGAAAAGTAAGTGTTACGCCTGTTTTAAAAATATCAGCGATTTCCTGATCCTTATTTTTCCCAATTCTTTCTGATATCAGTTTTGTAATTGCTCGTCCTAATCCCAGATCAAAAAGATTGAAATAGCCGATAAAAACCAATGCAATAGTAAACGCCCCGTATTTTTCCTCACCCAATCCTTTAATAATAATTGGTATACAAATCAGCGAAAGAAGAATTGGAAACACTTTACTGACAATGCTAAAAAAAGTATTGGAAATGATCCCCTTTGATGTATAATCTTTATTGATCACTAATATTATTTAAAGAGTGTTTAGAATCTGATTGGTTTAAAGTATCTTCAATCGATGAAAATAGCCTTAATTAGTCATCTTTACCCAACAAAACTTTATCCCCATCAAGGAAAGTTTATACAAGATCAGTATAACTTATTAGCTGATAATGGCAATAATGAGGTTGAGCTTATTGTGCCCACCCCTTTCGCACTACCTTTTACCAAAAGATGGAAGGCTAATCACAGCTCATTGCTGAGCGACCAATCTAGAAGTTTCAGGGTAAGATATCTTTCTTTTCCGGGAAGAAGATTTCCTAAAGTCATAAAACGAAATCTATCAAAAAACGTATTATCCTTTCTATTTCGCAAAAGGTTTGACATCGTTCATGTTCATTGGGCTTATCCTGATGGTTTAATTATTCCGGAATTAAAAAAAGCCGGACTTAGATCAGTGCTAACCGTTCATGGAAGTGACTGGTACCAGACCAAAGATTCCGGGGAGCTTTCCGGTCTTATCGAAGAATCTTTTAGCAGCACAGACAGAGTTCTTTACTCAGGTCCTAAATTAAAAAAAGATATTGAAGCAAGGTTTCCGGAATTAAGTAAAAAGTCAGACATCATCTATAATATGGTGGATACAGAATCTTATTCTCCGCTCTCTTCTGATGATAAAAAGATGGTCAGAAAAAAACTGAACTGGGAACCTTCTAAAAAACATGCATTAACTGTTGCAAACATCCGTCATGAAAAAGGATTAGATCTGCTGATTGATACCATTTCTAAAAATAAAGAACTCGCCGATATTCAATTCCATATTGTTGGAAACCTGGAAAACACTGAATATTCTGATTCAGTAATTAGGCTGATCGAAGATAATCCCCTTAAAAATATTGATCTGATCCCGGCAGTACCACCAACAGAACTTATAAAATATTACCAGGTAGCAGATTTTTATATTCTCCCAAGCCGGAGAGAAGGATTTAATGTTTCTATACTGGAAGCTACTGCCTGCGGATTACCATTGGTTTGCACTGATGTTGGCGGAAATGCTGAAGTAATAGATAAGGGAGCAGGAATAATTACCCACGGCCTGAAAAATGCTGACCCGTCAGATATTCTGGAAATGGCCGAAACTCATTCAGATTATAATCCTGAAAAGCTGAATGAATTGATTACCATTAATTACGGGAAGTCCTCATTTTTGAAAAGACTCATTACAAACTACAGGGGTGCATTAAACAGCTAATTCGGTTTCTTCACTTCTTCCTACAAATTTAGAAGCACAAAACAGAAGCCCAATATTAATAGTTAAGATACTGTGTAGTTGCATGCCTCCCAGAAATTGGAAAAAAATTATATATGCAAAAAAAGAAGCGAATAGAGCAAGACTTATTGCAGTACTTTTTCTCTCTTTCTGGTAATTTTTTACACTATTCCATCCAATCTTTAATGTTTTCCATAGTATAAACAGGTAAACTAAAAATCCTATTAACCCTAATTCAGCTAGTATTTTATAAAACTCATTATGAGGCTCATATACACCTCCTACTTCTTGTGGAGGGTGATATTCTTGAAATACCGTTGAAAACCCTTGATATCCAATTCCAAAAGTATAACTATCCAACCACATGTATATTGATGTTTCGAGCAAAATCAGTCTGAACCGTGAAGAGTCTTCAGATGTTCCCGCGAATATGTCCACAACCCGATCGCCGACACTAAACACAATATTCCTTACTCCTTCACTGCCCAGGAAAACAATAACGAGTACTATAAACCCATATATTATAAAATCAAATTTTCTCTGATATAGAATAATTATAATTATTCCAAAAAATAACGCTACCCATGTGCTTCTGGAATATGTAAGCAATACTGCTCCAATAAGGATTCCAGAGATGCAGAATAAAATTATCTTCTTTTTATTCGTTTTAGCTTCACCAATAAATGCCACTAGTAACATTATTGGTAATATGAAATTACTTCCAAAAATATTAGGGTCTCTTTCTGCTCCGCTAGATCGGATTATTTTCTTTCCTTCGTTTATATAATTAAAAGCAGCAACCTCAGGATTTAAAATAGACTCAACCAAGCTGGGAATTGCAACTACACATGCAGCAAAAACCGTTGCATAACAAATGATTTTTAACTCTTTTAGTGTATTTACAGAGTTATAGATCAAGTATGTTAAACCAATAAGAACGATATATCTGGTTGCATCAAATAAGCCCTCATCTCTTTCCGGGCTGTAAATAAGAGAAAAGAAAATAATTGCTAAAAATACTAAATACTCCATCTCTAAGCCGTAGAAATAGAATGATAGTTCTTTGCTTGCAATCTTTCTAAAAATGAAAATGCCTACGGCAATAACCAATGCAATTTGAAAAGCACTAAGTGGAATTGCTGCTCCTTCAGCCAGATATACCATACCCGATAAGTACGCACCTACTATAGTCGGGATTATAATAACAAGACCACTAAAGGTTCTGTTAACAGAAATCATTTCCAGCTTGTTAATGAATCTGAAAATTCTTTTAACCGTTCATAATCTTCCTGTGAGTTTTCTTTAACGGATCTTTTCCATTCTTGAATTAATACAGTAATTAGAGATACTATAAAACCAAACATAAATATTGCTATAATTATGTAGGCTCTTTTCGGGCCATCTTTATAAGTTGGGTAAAGTGCCGGATCTATGATCCTAAGGCCGGAATTAACCTCTTCAAAATTTAGTTTTTGTTGCTCAAACTGAGGATATAAAACTTTATATATTTCTTCCTGAACAACCACGTCTCTATATCTTCTAAGATACTCTATAAATAACTCCGGCATTTCAGAGGCCGACTGAAACATATCAAAATTTTCTGTTCCCCTTCCTGTTCCGTTTACAAGTTGATTATATTTTCTTTCAAACTCTTGTTTCCGAATTCTAAGATCTGAAATTTTAGAACTGTTTTCTCCTAAAACCTCCTTGATGTATCCAATTTCAACTTCCAGCTTTACTATTTCAGTTCTAAGCGCTGCAATACCTTCTATTTGAGCTCTGGCTTGCTCCTCAACTTCTAGAATTCCGTATCTCGTTTGAAAACTTACAAGGCTGTCTTCTGCAATCTGAAGCTCTTCTTCATTCTGTTCTAATCTATTCTTTAACAGAAGATATCCATCCTCAACATTTTTACGGTTTAGATCTTCAACTTTAAGCTCTACTTGATCATAATAATATTTGACCAGTTCAAACGCTCTTTCAGGATCTCCATCTGTATAAGAAATAGCGATCGAAATAATCGTATTGAATCCTAAACCACCCTCTCTTTTTTCTTCAACAACTATTTGATTATCAAGCTTTTTTCTTAAAGCTTCAGGGACATCGATGCCATATACTTCTTTCAGGTTAAATTTTTCAATAACATCATTTTGAATCTCTTTGTTTCTTATTAATACTAAAGTTTGATCTGAAGTTACATTACTTCCATTAACTGAAAGATTTGCTAATCCACTTAGTATACCACCACTGGAAAAATTAACTGAATTTCCATCTGTTACAATAAATGAAACTTCAGATTTATATGATTTTGGCCAAATAAAAGCTAAAACAAAACCAATGATCGTAGCGATTAACGTTATAGTAAGAATCAGCTTTTTCCTTTTTGCAAATATTGTAAAAAGGTCCAGCATATCTATTTTCGAAGTTTCTTTCATTTTAATATCGTGTTTTTATTCAATTATAGCCTGAAGCAAGAGTACTATACAAGGTAAGCAGTTTTTCCTCTTCTTTCTCCCAATTATATGTATCCAATATAGCTTTTCTTCCATTTTCGCCCATTTTCTTTCTTAAGTCATCTTCCTGCTTAAGTCTTAAAACAGTTTCTTTAATCTTAGAAAAATCTCCCGGATCTACAGCAATACCAACATTTAATGGCTCTAAAAAAGCTTTCCACGCAGGGAAATCAGTATAAATAATTGGCAAACCTGCCGCCATATATTCGAAAAACTTGGTTAGTTGTTTTTGTGCGTAATGTCTGGTTTTAGGAAAAATAGCTAAACCTGCAATCCACTCTTTTCCATTATAGGCTTTAACAATCTTATCAAACGGAACTGATTTACCACTCCCGTTTCCTTTTAATCTAGACTTACTTCCTTTTATGCTATCAATTAATTCTTTATATAAATAAGGACTACAAGACCCAACAATACTAATACTTGAAAGTTCTGATTTATCCATGTGATTTAGAATCTTTGCATGCAAATATGCACCCCTGTCTTCTGTTACACTGCCAGTATATAATAAACTATCAGGGGATTTTCTTTCTACAATCAAATTGGTTGCCCAGTTTAGCTTCGGGTAATTTAATACTTCAAAAGCTTCAGGAAATCTTTCTTTATAATACTTCTCAGCAATAATCGTCGTTAGCTTTTTATGTGCAATTGCTTCAAACATCCTCAAAACATAGATCACAGTCTTTTTAACAATCGCGGGTAAATATTTTTTCTGCTCAATAGCAGTTACTGAGTCTTCATGAATGTCATAAATTACTTTATAACCAAATAACTTTAAAAGTAACCCAATTGGTAATAGTTCTGGATCATGAAAATGAAAAATTGTACCTGCAGGATAGTTAATAACCTTTTTAAAAAGGATTGGAATTATTTTTATAATCCTATCTGTTTTTTTTTTAGCCGGTGGTAAAGCTACAATATTTATTCCATCTACCACTTCATCTTTTTCATGTTGAATAATCAAATCAACATTGTATCCATTACTCGCTAATGACTTTGAAATTTTATTAAATATCCTGTTATCAAAAACGTGATGTGCACTTGAAATTTGAACGATTTTTTTTCCCGAGTTCAAGTCACCAACCTTCAACATTTAGAATGTTTTTCCTTAAAAATTGATAAATATATCCACAAAAATAACTAAGGTTTATCAAAAGAATACTGAAAAAAACATTAATAATATTTGTGAGTGTTCCTGGCTTTTTATCTTCTTCTCCATCCCAAATTTCTTTATCGAAAACTTTTCTCATTTCTATGCAAACACGAATACTTTCAAAAATAAAAATTGAAATGATTGATAACGATATAGCAGTAGAAGCTAAACTCCATTTAAAAATAATCAAATCTATCAGATAGAAAGTAATTAATGTGATTATTAAATATATCGGAGCTTTAGTTCTGAAAGGCATCTCTCCGTTATGTATTGAAGACGTTATAAATCTTCCCCTTCCGTATTTAAAATATTGTTTAAATAAATCTAAAAAATTTGCTCGGGGATAGTACCAGCTTTTAATCTTTGGAGTTATAAATATGCTACTTGCTCCATATTTTTCAATCAATCTAAGATTCAATTCAGAATCCTGATTAGTAACATTTTTTGTACTAAAGCCACCTATTTTTTTTAAATCTTCTGTCCAGAAGCACCCCAAAAAAACTGTATCTCCAAAACCTTCAAAGGTTTGGTCCATATACTTAGCCCCTCCGTTTCCGAAAAAACTTTGTACAGCTAAGGCAATACCTGATTGAACTACATTCTTTGCCTTATACCTTTGAGATCCCCCTACATTTCTTGCGTTCGATGTAAGCAAAGCTTCCACACAGTTTTCAATATAGTTTATATCATACTCACAATGACCATCTGCTCTTAAAAATACTTCCCCTTCAGCTAACTCTATCATTTGGTTTAATGCAAATGATTGAAACTTATCAGAATTATTCAGCAACTTTATTTTGTCATACTTTTTTTCCAACTTTTTAACAATTTCTATCGTGCTATCAGTACTTCCTCCATCAGCAATAATTATTTCTTTTAAATTTGGGTAGCCCATTCCCAAAAAACACTGAATTACATCCTCAATAAAGTTCTCTTCATTTAAGACTGGTATTGCAATTGTTACCGATGGCTTTCGATTTACAGTTTTTTCCACAAAAATTTTATGGTATTAATTTAGAATTAATTAAAGTATAATAACTATTTTCTTCGAGACATTTCTTTGAAAACTCTTTATGAAAATACTTTTGATTGGTCGGCTGGTAATTTCAACAAAACTGATTCTAGTTTTAAAAAAAACTGGATTAAACTTCACAACTATCAGTACTGAGACTGAACCAATTTCAAAAAAAATAGTATCCAACCCTATTTTTGAAACCTCAAACTATTTAGGTCGGTTCTATGCTTTCTTAAGCATTCCTTTTGCTAAATATACACGTTTTTTGTTTTCTATTCCCTTTCTAACCAATCTTTTGCCAAAATCTTTTTTAGAAAAATTAACATCTTTATTCAGCACAGAAAAACCTGATGTTATTATTGGAAATTGGGGTGTTGGAATTTTACCTGAAATTAATCTGCTAAAATCTCTATTTAAACTTAGAGAAACTCCAGTAATTTTAAATATGGAAACCTTTCCTACCGGATGGGATTCTAAAGTCCGTGAATATTTAGAACTTGTTTTCTTACGGCTTTCGTTGAAAAATATTGAAGGGCTCATAATTCCAACTAATGAAATGTATGAACTGCTTCTTTCCAAGGGTATCTCGTTGGATAAAAAAATAATTTACAAACGCCCTTTTTATTTCCCTATGTCATACTTCGAACGATCTGCACCTGAGGATCAACAAGCCAAATATGATCTGATCTTTCTCGGAAAACCTGACTTATTTAGAAGTTTAAACACTGTACAAGATCAACTGATTGAAATTGCGAATTCAGGTGTTTCTATTGGTTGTTCTGAGCTTTTTCAAGTAAACCATGAAAACATTCATACATTTAAACCTTTTAATATATACGATTCTGATTTTGATTTCTTAAGTCTTTCTAAACTTTATAAAGCAGCCCTTATTACTTTCAATATTGATAATAAGAAACCGCAACCTCCAAGGTTTGAAACCTCATTGCCTCATAGATTCTTACTCCCTTTAGCATTGAAGCTTCCTGTTGTTATTCCTAAAAAGGGCTTTAATGGGATGGGCAAAATAATTGAGGAATATAAAATAGGTTTTCGGTACGATTCAGTACAAAAACTCAAAAAATATCTTTACTCTATCCAAGTAGAAGAATCCAAGTCCAATATTTATAAAAACAAAAAATATCTGGATTTCAATATAGATTCTTTTAAAGAATATTTAGAGAAGTTTTAATGAACCTTCAATTACCAGCCATTTAATTTAAATATTCTAGCTTTTATAAGCTGAAAAGAATACCCCATAAAATGAGCTAAATGCATTATTATCAAAGCTAATAAAGCAAATAAACTAATACTAAAAGGCTTGGGTATAGTCTTATTGTTATTTCTCCAAACTTTTTCTTTAAAATAGTTTCTATGCTTTAGAGAAATTCGCATTGAATCAGCAATTGTCACAAAAAGAATAGCTGCCAAAATATAAATTGAACCTAAAATTCTATCAAAAAATAAATGATCAATAATAAAGTATGGGATCATTACACAAAAAAATACGAACGGGGCCTTACTTCTAAAAGGGATTTTGCCTTCATGCGCAATCGATGTAAGTAGTCTGCCTCTTCCATAATTAAAATATTGCTTAAATAAACCCGAAAAATTAGCCCTTGGGTAATACCACAGCTCTATTTTAGGATCTATATATATTTTTCCGTTTAAATGTTCAATTATCCTATAGTTTATCTCAGCATCTTCATTTGTATGGTTTGATTCCCGATATCCTTGTAGCGCAATTAAATCTTTGGTCCAAAAACAACCCATTGGAACCGTATCAGAGTAACCTTCATAATATGGGTTGTAGTGTTTTGCACCACCGTTACCAATTAAACTCAATACAGCTACTGCTGTGCCAGCTTGAACCAGGTTTTGTGCTAAGAACCGTAATGCTCCACCTACATTTTTAACTTCAAACCTATGCAATGATTCAATGCATCTTGATATATAGGAATCACCGTATTCACAATGTGCGTCTGCTCGGATAAAGACCTCTCCTTTTGCTATTTCAATCATTTTATTTAAAGCATATGACTGATATTTATCAGGGTTGTTAATCATAACAACCCTTGAATCATTTTTAGCAATTCTTGTTATTATTTCCTTTGTATTATCTTCGCTACCACCATCTGCAATTAGAATTTCTAAGAGATTTGGATAATCCATATCAAGAAAACCATGAATTACCTGCTCAATGTGTTCTTCTTCATTATAGGTAGGGATCGCAATAGTAACTGAAGGAAAATTCTCTCTATTAGACATTAAAAAATTTTCGATAACCAATCCTTTTTTAGAATTTAAACCCTATTCCCACCACTCAGCAAATAAAGCACGGCCATTCTTACCGCTACACCGTTGGTAACCTGATTGAGGATAATAGCTCGATCGCTGTCAGCGACTTCACTTTCCATTTCCACTCCACGATTAATCGGTCCGGGATGCATGATCTTAAAATCCGGGTACTTTTCCAGATGTTCTAATTTTATCCCAAATCGTTCATGATACTCTCTTAGCGATGGAAATAATTCCGTCCCTTTTCCCTGTCTCTCAAGTTGGATTCTCAACGCCATGGCGATATCACACCAAGCTAACGTCTCTTCCAAATTATGAGAAACGGTAACCCCAAGATCCTTCGCAAAAACCGGCATAAGTGTTTTAGGACCGCAAATTACAACCTCAGCGCCAAGTTTTGTTAAACCGATTATATTGGACCGAACTACTCTGCTGTAAGCAATATCCCCAATTATAGCGATCTTCTTTCCCTTTAAATCAGGATGAATTTGCTGCATGGTAAACATGTCCAGCAATGCCTGAGTTGGATGTTCATGTGCTCCATCTCCTGCATTCAAAATAGCTGCATCTACACATTGCGTTAAAAAGTGAGGAACTCCCGGACTTTCATGCCGAACTACCACCATATCAATTTTCATAGAACTGATATTCTGTATGGTGTCTTTAAGTGACTCTCCTTTTTTTGTGGAAGAAGTACTTGCCGAAAAATTCACTACATCAGCTCCCATTCTTTTCTGAGCAAGCTCAAAAGATAAGCGTGTTCTTGTGCTGTTTTCGTAGAAAAGATTAACGATGGTTTTGTCTCTTAATGTCGGGACTTTCGGTACCGGACGATCCAGTATTTCTCTGAAATATTTTGCCTGTTCCAACACAAATCGGATATCGTCAGCGGAGTAATCTGCCAATCCCAAAAGATGTTTTTGAGTGAAGTTATATTTTTCCAGATCTATGCTCATATATCTTCCTCCACATCTACTAAATACACCGCATCCTCACCATCAAACTCCTGAACTTTTACTCTGATCTCTTCATTCTCGTGAGTTGGAACATACATTCCTGTAAAATCTGCTGCTACCGGCAATTCCCGATGACCACGATCTACCATGCAACAAAACTGAATTTTTCTGGGTCTTCCGTACGCCATTAAAGCATCCATGGCTGAACGAACTGTTCTTCCGGTGTACAACACATCATCCACTAACATGATATCTCTGTCATACAAATCAAAAGGAATCTCCGTGATCTGCACTTCCGGCATTTTAAGTTTTGAGCGAAAATCATCCCGGTAAAAAGTCACATCAAGCACTCCGAAGTCGATATCTATATCGAATTCTTGTTTGATTACCTCTACAATACGGCGACCGATGTAAACGCCCCGGGTTTGCATACCTACAATGGCAAGTCTGGTTGGGTCTTCATAAGATTCAAGGAATTGATGAGCAAACCGCAAATAAGTGCGATTCAGGTCTTCCCCGGTCATGATCTGTGCTTTCTGCAATGGATCCATAGGTTTTTAAATTCACCCAAATTTAAGCCACATTCAACTCAAATCACAACCTTTTGTGAAATGAAATAATCGAACATTTCATTTTCTTTCCTTTAGCTCCTATTCTCCCTA
This sequence comes from uncultured Balneola sp., assembly GCA_913058495.1. GTDB lineage: Bacteria > Bacteroidota > Rhodothermia > Balneolales > Balneolaceae > Balneola. The sequence goes on from CAJXQC010000023.1 coordinate 29,225, forward strand.
TTTTAGAAGTCTTGAAAAATCGCTTTTTTAACACTTAAAAAGAATACTGTTACATGAAAATCCACGAGTATCAAGCTAAAGAAATTTTAAAAGAATACGGAGTTGCCGTTCCTGACGGAATTGCTGCCACTACCGTTGAAGGTGCCGTTGAAGCCGCTGAAAAAATGAAAGAGAACGGAGCTTCACTTTTTGTTGTAAAGGCTCAGATTCATGCCGGCGGACGTGGAAAAGGACGCACTAAAAAGAACAATGCAAAAGGCGTTATCCTTTGCAAAACTATTGATGAAGTTAAAGAAGCTGCTGAATCTCTTTTAGGCGATGTACTTGTTACTATCCAAACCGGCGAAGAAGGACAGCTTGTTCAAACCATTTATGTAACGGATGGCGTTGACATCAAAAAAGAATTTTATGTAGGCGTGCTACTTGATCGCGCAGTTAGTAAAAATGTGATCATGGCTTCTACCGAAGGTGGAGTTGAGATCGAAAAAGTTGCTGAAGAAACTCCTGAAAAGATCATCAAAGAATGGATCGAGCCGGGAATGGGACTTCAGGTAAATCAAGCTCGTCGTATTGCTTTTTCTCTTGGTTTAGAAGGCAAAGCGCTCAAATCTTGTATCAAATTCATCATGGCTTTGTATAAAGCATATGAAGAAACTGATTCTGATATGTTCGAGATCAATCCGTTGATCGTAACTCCGGATGACGAAATTTTCGCTCTGGATGCTAAAGTGACATTTGACGGAAACGCATTGTACCGTCATCCTGATCTGGCTGAGTTGAAAGACGAAGCTGAAGAAGATCCTGCAGAACTGGAAGCTTCTAAGTACGACCTGAACTACATCAAACTAGACGGAAACGTAGGTTGTATGGTTAATGGCGCCGGACTTGCTATGGCAACGATGGATATTATCAAACTTTCAGGTGGTGAGCCTGCTAACTTCCTTGATGTTGGTGGTGGAGCTAATGTTGAGACGGTTAAAAACGGATTCAGAATTATTCTGGAAGATAAAAATGTGAAGGCGATTCTTATCAATATCTTTGGTGGAATTGTTCGTTGCGATCGTGTAGCTAATGGTGTTATTGAAGCTGTTAAAGATCCGGAAATTGCTGAAAAAGTACAGAATGTGCCTATCATTGTTCGTCTTCAGGGTACTAATGCTGAAGAAGCTAAAGAGATCATCGACAATTCAGGAATGAATGTGATTTCTGCTGTTCTTCTTAAAGAAGCTGCAGAAGCGGTTTCTAAAGTAATGGCTTAAACCAAAGCATCATCCTGAACCATGTGCTGAACTTGATTCAGTATTGTTTCAGGATCTGCTACTTTATTTATAAAATAAAAAAAGCCCGGCTCATTGAGTCGGGCTTTTTTTGTTCTGTTTGAATCTGTCCCCGTTTATTCCTCCACCCGTAGGGGTAATTCATGAATTACCCCTACGGGTGGAGGACGGTGCTTTAGGTGTGATTTATCACCTGTTATGCAATTAATTTACAATGACTTTTAAACTATTCTAAAACTCCCACTTCACTTGTAGTAAGAAATTTCTTCCGGCTTGCGGGTAGTAGTAATTGAATCGTTGTTCTCCTCCAAGTACATAACCATATGTATATCCGTTGGTTTCATATTTCTCATCCAACAAATTGTTGATCATCAAATTTGCTGTGATCGCCTTTACAAAACTCAGGTTCGTAAATGTATAACTGATTCTAAGATCATTTACCAAGTAAGGATCAATTGAACGAGCATCATTTTGAGTGTTATCCAAATACTGCTTAGAAACGTATTTCGTGGTCAGTTCAGTTGTCAAACCATTATCAGAGAAACCCAGAATTGAATTAGCAATGATACTTGGCGAAAGCGCTATATCAGTATCAGAGAAATTTCTCTCGATCTGACCATCATTATCATAATCGTCTATGAACTCCGTGTAATTTTCGATCTTATTTTTGCTGAATGTTGCGTTTGCAGCCCAACTGAAGTTTGATGTTATGGAAATACCCCCTTCCAGCTCTATTCCCAATCGCGAACTATTCGGCACGTTTTGACGAACCACTCCACCAACATCATTGATTTGTCCGGTAACTACTAACTGATCTTCATACAGCATTGCGTATCCATAAGCACCAACAAAGAAACGACCGAAATCTCCGCGATATCCCGTTTCAACATTATACAATCTTTCCGGATCAGGACGGCTGGCTGTTGATGATTCCACATATTCTGACCTTGTTGGTTCTTTGCCCGCTACTCCAAATGATGCGAACACTCTGTTTCCTTCATTGACCAAATAACTCAGACCGAATTTCGGGTTCAGAAATACGATGTCATCAGAGCCACGCACATCTACTACAGTATTGTTCTGAATATCAACTCCGTCAAATTCATAATTGATAGTTCGCACCTGCATATCCAGATAGGAACTCAGATCTTCATTGAAGAAATACTGTGCCTTACCGTACACATTAAAATCTGTTTTAACGGCATCGTTATCATAATAACGTTCTTCAAATTCGCTGTCACCTGCAAATCGTGCCCAGATCACTTCACCGAAATGAGCTCCCTCATATCTGTTCAACCCACCACCAAAGGTAACATTCCAATCTTGTGAATGAGTGTACTTACTTGAGAAAACCATTCCGTAAAAATCATTGTCTAACCAACGTCTTCTTATCAGGTCTGTTTGGGTTGGATCTCCGAAATTTTGAGGTGAAATTCCATAATCAGATAGATCTTCGTCCGCTTTATACTCCTCGTAATAACCTTCTCCTTTTGTATAATGCAGCGAGGCATTCAGCGACCAATTATCCTGTAATCTGTAAGAATAGTGAAGCTGGTAATAGTCCTGACGATAGTTATCGACTTGGTTTTGATAAGGACTTCCGCTTTTTTCAGTTCCTGCTTCATTAAATGTTCTGTTTCCGCTTTCCAGAACACTCTCTTCAACTCCGTACCAGGATTGATAAGTGATTTCCTTTCCTGAGAAAATGTCGGCTTTTAACAAACTTCTCTCTCCTCTTTTTGAACCTGACAGATAGAAGGAATTCAGGTCTGATTCAGCACGATCGATATATCCATCAGACATGATCTTTGAAAGTCTTCCTTCAAAACTCCAGCCGTTTTTCATCAAGCCGGAACCCAACTGAATATTTGCTTTACGCGTGTTGAATGATCCAATCCCTGTGTTAATTTCAGTGTACGGATCCAGACTATTTGAACTTGTTTGAAGGTTGATGGAGCTACCGAAAGCGCCCGCTCCGTTTGTTGAAGTTCCTACTCCACGTTGAACCTGAATATTCTCGATGGATGAAGCTATATCCGGAAGGTCAACCCAAAACACTCCGTGCGACTCTGCATCATTTACCGGAATTCCATTTATGGTCACATTAATTCGCGAAGGATCAACACCTCTGATACGAATGCCCGTATATCCTATTCCGGCTCCGGCATCTGATGTCACAACGGTAGATGGAGTCAGGTTTAATAAGTAAGGCACATCCTGACCAAGATTCCTTTTTTGTATTTCTTCCTTATCCAGATTTGAAAAAGTAACGGGAATAGATTCATCCACTCTTGTGGCTTCTACCAGAACTTCGTCGCTAACATAAGTGTCCGGAAGCAACAAAATTTGAAGATCGGACTGACTTCTAACAACGGTTACAGTTTTACTTTTGAAACCAGTGAAACTGATTCTTAATGACCTTTCTTCGTCTTCTAACAGATCGATCTCAAAAGAACCGTCTGTGTTTGTGGAAACACCGTTGTTAGTTCCGGTTTGTAAAACAGTGGCCCCGATCAAAGGTTCTTTTGTCTGAGCTTCCAGTACTTTACCGGAAATTTGAATTTGTGCAGCTGCAAAAGTTGACAGCATGGTGATTAGGATCGCCACCATCAGCGATGATTTGATTAGTTGAAACATAGTTCCTCTTCTTTAGGAATGCCCGGTCGCCGTAATTTGATTTGGCTTCCCGGCAAAAATTATAAGTTTATTTAAAAAAGAGGAGGCGAAACAAGCGCATCTTAAATATAGATAAGCGAACAGGTTTTCCTCCGCCGGTATTACCCGGATCAGGTAGTAGGGTGTAATCTCAGCCTCAGCATTTTGCTAAAGCACCCCTAACCTTTGTAGCTTTTGCTACGGTTGTAAAACTACGCACTATTTCATCAAAACACGAAAAAAACTGTTAACTTTACCCATTAATTTTAAGGCTCCTGATATGAAACGAATCCGACCAATTTTACTTTTGATTGCATGTGCATTAACTGGCTCTTGTGAACTGAAAAAAGAGATGAGCTCCGTTAATCCGACTAATTGGGACAAACGATCTGCCGATATTTCGCAACTCAATTACCTTGAATCCGGGAAAACATATCTATCTGTTTACTCTCAAATTTATAGTCGAAATGAGCACCGCACTCATGACCTTACGGTAACAATAAGTATGAGAAACTTAAATCCTGCTGATACCATTTATATCAAAAAAGCCGAATACTTCGATAGTCATGGAGCTTCTATCAGATCTTACTTTGATAAACCAATATATCTTGCCCCTATGGAAACAGCGGAAATTATAATCGATGAGAGTGACAAAACCGGTGGACCAGGAGCAAATTTTTTATTCGATTGGGGAATAAAAAGTACTTCAAATAGTCCCCTTTTTGAAGCTATCATGATATCTACTTCCGGACAGCAAGGTCTTTCATTTACCACACAAGGTGTGGAATTACACTAATGCCTTTTACATATAATTAATACCGTAAAACGAATTTCTATGAAACTGAAAATACATTCCACCTCTGCATTTTTGATTCTTTCGGCACTCACTTTCTTTGTTGCGTGTAATGAATCCGGAGACATTACCCCCGCTGATATTGAAAAGCACATCACTTTTCTGGCAAGTGATTCCCTGCAAGGTCGTGAAGCCGGTTCCGCTAACGAAGCTATAGCAGCGAACTATATTGCTGATAACTTCAGAGATTTTGGTTTGGAACCTGCAGGAGATAACGAAACCTTTTTCCAGGAATTCACCATTAATACCGCTGTGTTGAGAAATCCTCATGCCGGAGATGATGCCGAAGGCGAAAAATTACTTTCCAAAAATGTAGTTGGTTTATTACAAGGAACCGGCAACTCTGATGAGTTGATCATTATTGGAGCACATTATGATCATTTGGGTTTTGGAGAATTTGGTTCCTTATACCGCGGAGAGCAAGAACGCATTCACAATGGCGCTGATGATAATGCTTCGGGAACTGCCGGAGTGCTTGAACTGGCTGAATATTTCTCCGCAAATCGCCCCAAGAAAGATATTTTGTTTCTGGCTTTTTCAGGTGAAGAAATGGGGTTACTGGGCTCTGCTTATTATGTAGATAATCCAACAGTAGATCTGGAAAACGCCCTTGCTATGATCAATATGGATATGATCGGTAGAATGGTTGATAAAAAACTGATGATCTTCGGAATTGGAACCGCTGAAAACTGGACAGCCATTCTGGATTCTGCCAATACCGGAAATCTGGATCTGAATTTGGTCAAAGACGGGACCGGAGCCAGCGATCACACCAGTTTTTATTATAAAGAAATTCCCGTGCTTCATTATTTCACGGATACGCACGCCGATTACCACCGACCCTCTGACGACACCGAGTATATAAATATGAATGGCACAGCTTTGGCGCTTCATCATTTAGTGCGGGTAATCGTGCAACTGGATGAACTACAAAAAGACGAACTGGCTTTTGTGGAAGCTCCCGGTGAACAACGTCAGTCTATGAGTTTAGAAGGACCAACCTTGGGCGTGCTCCCGGATTACGGCTATGAAGGTGAAGGAATGAAGATCACGGGCGTAACTAAAGGCAGAGCGGCTGCAAATGCCGGAGTTAAAGGTGGAGATATTATCGTAGGAATTGCCGGCGAAGAGCTTGCCGATATTTACGCTTATATGGCCATGCTGAACAAACTCAAAAAAGAGCAAAAAACTACCATTACAGTCCTCAGAGATGGCGAAAGAATGACGATGGATCTGGAATTGTAGGATTGGATTTGTTCAAAACTTCAGTTCAATATTCTTGTACTGAATAAATCCTAACTTCTTTGTTTACTAGTATTTTAAGATTGTTTTATGGATTTTATCCGGACAAACTCGGAAAACCCTTGTCTGGATAATATTATGTTATGTGTACCAAAAATCTAAACCAATAATCAGATGGGTGTAAGCTACAGTTTAGTTAACTATACAAAGAAAGAGTATGTAATCTTTGATAAAGTTCTTGCCAGCAAAGCACGAGAATTAGCTGGAAACCCAGCTTCTGCAGCTATCTCAACTTGGTATTTGTTAAACAATATTGGTGACAATATTTCTTTTATCTCCGATACATATAATGAATGGCCATTCCCTGAAGGATCGCGAGATGAATTAATGAATTATACAGAAGTAACAAATAGGATTGTTTCCTCCTTAATTTCAGAAGCTATTCTCGTAGATGAAGGAAAGGAGTTCCTATTTGATGATGATAAAGATATTTACTTTAGAAAACTCCGCAATATATGGTTAGAATAAATGCGGGTACACATAACAAGCGTTTTAAGTCGAACTCGGGAAGTGGCTCCGCTATTTTTAACTTTCAGGTAACTGATTAATTCTGTTACTTTCAAAAAAACCGAAAACCCTTCGCCGCTTAAACGCGGGGTCGTTATGTGGCTTACTTATTAAACTTCTATATTTTTTTGATGAAATATTTATTTGCTCTACCTCTCATAATCATCTTAGTATTTTCTTCAAATAGCTATTCACAGAGTCTATTTCCAAACACTTTTGAAGATTGTAATACGGAAAGGTTTGCTCTAGAAATGGATACTACAACCGCAAAAATTGCAGATTCAAAATTAATTTCTATAATAACAACTGGATTGGATCAACAAAATCTTGAAAATGTTAATGGAATTATGGCTCTTCAAGTAATAGTCGAACTTGATGGAAGCTCATGCTTGTTAAGTTACGACAATCGACTAAATATCGAAGGTTTTGGTTCGAAGCTAAAAACAGAAATTGATAAGAATTTGAAATGGCTAGAACCATCAAAGAAAGTAGCGGCAATTGTATCCATACGTATTCAAGATGGATTAATAGAATTTAAAAGGTTAGGAATGGGCGGGGATAAAGGTATTCATGAACTCCAAAACTAATTCTATTGTCAAGCCCTCGCCACATAACAAGCGTTTCAAGTCGGACGCAGGCAGGATTCGCTAGTAAGTTTGTAAGCAATAAAAATTTTCAGTTACTTCAACAAAAAACGAAACGCTGGGTCGTTATAAATCTTGCCACTTCGGCTCATAAAATAAAGTATAGTAGTTCATGAGAAATACAATTAAAACAATTCTTTACCTCTTAACAATTTTACTGACTTTCCAAACATTTTCTATAGCTCAGTCCATTGAACTTACCGACTCAGAAGTTGAGAGATTTCTATGTAAAAAATGGGTTATTCAGTATATGGATATGCAAGGGATGAAAGGTCATTTTAAACCAGCTGTATAAAATTAGAATCAAAACACCATTTTAATAGCATTGCTTACAATTTTTGAATTGAATTATGTCAACTAAGAATAAGGTCTAACAAGCGTTTCAAACGTACTTGGTTAGGGTTCGGAACAACGGAAAGCACCACTCGTCATTTTGAGCTTGATGTAGAATAAGTAATTGATCGGATTAACGAATGAGCCTTTAACAGATCCTGAATCAAGTTCAGGATGACCCTACTATTCTGACCCACTCTTGTTCTCTCCCTAACATTAGGGAATCCCGACAATAAACCTGACCTCTACTGAAAGCTTACCTTTATTACTATTTTTGGGAGTGAGCAGAATTCTAATATCATATATTCATGAAAATACTAGTCCGAAACCTTACACGAAGCATTACAGAAAAAGAAATACAAGAACTTTTCGAAAAATACGGTGTGGTTGAAAGCTGTAACTTGGTTCTGGATAAAAGCACGCGAAAGTCAAAGGGCTTTGGTTTTGTTGAAATGCCGAACTCAGATGAAGCTAAGACAGCAATAAAACAGCTGAACGGTAAGAAGTTTGTAAATCACCCCATCAGAGTTAAACAAGTGGATTAAGCCCACAGATCCTTCGGAAATATACGATGACACCACATTTTTGTTCTCGTTTTGTAGCTCTACTGCGAAACACGGTTGGAAAACTCTGGCTTCAATGAGATTACTTACTTACATGCATTACTCTTAAATGGTGAAAATCACTCTTTCAGAAATCCGGCATTGAGATGGTGAAGGAATAGCTGATCATCATAACAGAATCTCAACGAATAAAACCTGTTCGCAAAGCGAGCATTTGGTTTTATTCAGAGGTTCGCCGATGATCTGCCCGGAAGCATCTCCGCCGGGAGCTTTTGGTACTTTTGTCGGTACAAAAGTGCAGAAATGAATGAGATGAAAACTGATCTTTAACTCTTCCAGAGTTATAAATACCCAAATTTATGAGTAATCATCATGTTCAACTCTGGAAGAGTTGGTGCACAGATCTTACTCCACTCCTAAACCTATTTCTGAATTTTCGCATCTACCCAACTGTGCAGATCCTTCGGAAGTATCCTCAGGATGACTTTTTGGAATAAATATTACCTTCAATCAATATTGAACATTCATTATTCATTATTCAATATTCAATACCCTCTCCATCCTCTCCTGAATTTCTTCCAACATCAAATTTCCGATACTGCCTTCGTGCGTATGTTTCAGTTCTTTTGGAGGTGCAAAACTTCCATCTTCGATCTGTTTTGACACTTGCTGATAGGCTTCGCGAAAAGGAATTCCCTTAACCACTAATTCATTAACAGCCTCTACAGAAAAGATGAGTTTATATTTTGGATCATCCAAAATGTCCTTAACCGGTTCAATTTTTGACACAGAATAAGAAGCGATTTTCAGACAGCTTTTCATTTCTTTGATGGCCGGGAATAACAATTCCTTTAACAGCTGAAAATCTCTGTGATACCCGGAAGTGAGATTACTTAAGGTCATCATGATCTGATTCGGAAGCGCCATCAGCACATTCGTTTTGGCACGAAGCAATTCAAATACATCCGGATTTTTCTTGTGAGGCATAATACTGGAGCCCGTTGTAAGCTCATCAGGTAATTTTAAGAACTGAAAATTCTGACTATTGTACAGGCACACATCAGCGGCTAGCTTATTCAACGTTGAAGCCAGATTTGCCAGCGCTGAGGCAACAACCTGTTCTGTTTTTCCTCTTCCCAATTGAGCGTACACTGAATTATAGACCATACTTTCAAATCCAAGTAAGTCAGAAGTCATTTGTCGGTTAAGCGGAAAGCTAGAACCATAACCTGCCGCAGATCCCAGTGGATTTCTGTTCACAACTTTATACGCGCCGTTCATGATCTCAACGTCATCAACTAAACTCTCTGCGTAGGCAGAAAACCACAATCCGAAACTACTCGGCATTGCCGCCTGAGTATGCGTATATCCCGGCATCAAAACGTCTTTGTATGTGTCTGCCTGATCAATGAGTGCAGAAAATAAGTCGTTGGTAAGCGATCGTATTTCTTCTAGTTGTTCTCTCAGAAATAGGCGAATATCTACTAAAACCTGATCATTTCTGGAACGCCCGGAATGGATTTTTTTACCTACGTCACCCAGTTTTTTGGTGAGCATCAATTCGATCTGGGAATGTATATCCTCCACATCATCTTCGATCTGAAACTTTCCTTTTGCAATGATCTGCTCCTGAATAGTCTCCAGTTCTCTGATCAAAATCTCCAGCTCAGACTTTTCCAATAAGCCTACAGATTCCAGCATAGTGATATGAGCAATGGTTCCACGCACATCATGTTTTGCCAGTTCAAGATCCAGCTCACGATCTTTCCCAACCGTAAACTCTTCAATAAATTGATCGGTTTTAATTCCCTTTTCCCAAAGTTTTTTTGCCATAATCTTTCTCCTTTTATTCTCCCCTTTTAGGGGAGATGAAAGTCCAAACAGTTCTTTGGACTTTCTGAGGGGTGTTGCCAGTTTGTATGATTGGCAACACCCTCCGTCCGCTAACCCGCGGACACCTCCCTCGAAGGAGGATTTAATTCCAGTTTATTTAATAACTCAATATAAGTTTCGATTCCTTCTTCGATTTCGCTCAGATAAATAAATTCATCGGCGGTGTGTGAGCGATGTGTGTCTCCCGGTCCCATTTTAATACACGGAAACGGCATGTGAACCTGATCCGACATAGTTTGCGAGCCATAGGCTTTTATTCCAAGCTCTTTGCCTTTCATTACTAAAGCATGATTCTCAGAAATACCGGATGCGTTCAGATTCAATGATCTTGGATTTACTTCACAATTCACATGATCTTTAATGAGATCAACAGCTTCTTTGTTAGTGTAATGCTCATTCGGGCGGACATCAACAACGAACTTACATTCATCGGGTACCACATTGTGCTGTGAACCTGCCTCGATCTGCGTCACCGTCATATTCACTTTCCCGAGTACTTCCGATCTCTTTTCAAATTCATAATTTCTGAACCACTCGATATCTTTCATCGCTTTATAAAGCGCGTTTTCTCCTTCACTTCTTGCAGCATGTCCACTTTTCCCGTGAGCAATACAATCCAGAACGATCAACCCTCTTTCAGCAATCGCCATATTCATTGATGTCGGTTCTCCTACCACTCCAAGATCGATCTTTCCCAATTCTTCTAACACAATTGGAACTCCTTGTTTGCCTGAAGTTTCCTCTTCAGCAGAGGCCAGAAAAACCAGATTGTAGTTTTGATCAGTCCCTGCCAAATGAATAAAAGTATGCAACAAACTAACCAGTGGCCCGCCGGCGTCGTTACTTCCCAATCCGGTCAATTTCCCCTCTTCAATCGTTGGACTGAAAGGATCATAACTCCACTTGGAAGAAGCGTTCACAGTATCGTGATGAGAATTCAGAAGAATCGTCGGCTTTGTTTCATCTCTTTCTCCTGCCCACGCCCAAACGTTATTCTTCTTTCTCTGAGCATCAAAACCTTGCGCCTTCAAATACTCTTCGATCACATCCGCAGTCTTGTCCTCCTCCCCGCTGTAGGATTGAATAGAAATGAGTTGTTTTAGTAATTCTATGGCGTTTTCGAACAATTCATCTTTCTTCACATTGACCTCCCCTGACTTATAATCAAATTTACAATTCCCGGGTAGTTCCTCCCCTCCTCCAACAGGAGGGGAAAACTCATTTTCAAATAACCAAATCTGCTTAAAGAGTCCTTCTCCTTGGACAAGGAGAAGACAGAAGAGGTCGAAACTAAATGGATTAGCATTTTCATTTCACTAACCTCGTTCCTTTTTCTTCCCCTTTAAATACATCAAATCCAACAATTCTGACTTTTTTAGCTCCTGCATTCAACGCTTTAAAACCCAGATCCAGCTTAGGGATCATTCCTTCTTTTATGATGCCATTTCCTTCCAGATGACGATATAACAATAAATTCATTTCGGTGATCAATTTCTCGCCATTCATAACGCCCTCAAGATCAAAACACAGATCCATTGCAACATCTCCGTGCTCTGCCAATCCTGAAGCAATAAAACCCGCGATATTATCTGCGTTTGTGTTCAATAGCTGTCCATTGCCGTCGTGTGTCAGAGGTGCAATTACTGGTGTAATTCCTTCGTTCAACAAACTGTTTAAAACCGTCGCGTCTACCTGTTCGATATCTCCCACAAAACCAAAATCTATAGGTTCCGGATCTCTTTTTTTCGACTGGATCAGGTTCATATCAGCGCCGGAAAAACCAATTGCGTTACAACCCAAAGCCTGAAGTTTTGCCACGATCTTTTTATTCACCAACCCGCCATAAACCATGGTCACCACATCGATCATATCGGAATCGGTAATTCTTCTGCCATTGATCATTTTGGATTTCAGTCCCAGCTTTTCTGCTACATCAGAAGCTATTTTCCCACCGCCATGTATCAGAATTTTCTTGTCTTCGATTCGAGCAAAATCCTGTAGAAACTGATCCAGATTTGCTTCGTCATCAATGACTTTACCACCGATCTTTATGACTTTTATTTCACTCATATTTCAGAATTTTATTGAATATAGTTTGAGCGGAAACAATTCTGTTGGCTGCCTCTTCGATCACCAGTGAATTCACGCTGTCGATTACTGCATCGCTCACAACCACATTTCTGCGAACGGGCAAACAGTGCATGAATTTTGCGTCGTTCGTCAGTTTCATTTTGGCTTCATCAACCATCCAGTTTTTATCTTCAGAAAGTATTTTTCCGTACTCTGAATAACTGCTCCAGTTTTTTGCATAGATGAAATCAGCGCCTTCAAATGCTTTTTTCTGATCGTATTCAATATGCGCGTTCCCTGAAAATTCAGGAGCTAATTTGTAGCCTTCGGGATGAGTGATCGTAAGATCATACTCCGCCTTTTGAGTCCACAACGAAAACGAATTCGCCACCGCCTGGGGAAGTGCTCTCGGGTGAGGTGCCCATGTCAATACTACTTTTGGTTTCTCTATCTTCTTATGAGTTTCAATAGTGATCAGATCTGCAAAAGCTTGCAAAGGATGTCTGGTAGAAGATTCCAGATTTACCACCGGGACCGGACAATGTTTAAGAAACTGACTCAAAATCTGTTCTGAATAATCTGCTTCGCGATCTTCCAGTTTTGCAAAAGCACGGATCGCCACCAGATCAAAATAAGATCCCATCACTGCAGCTGCTTCTTTGACGTGCTCTGCTTTATTTCCATTCATGACAGCTCCGTCAGCAAATTCCAGTTGCCAGCCACCTGCGCCCACATCAAATACCGTTACATCCACACCCAGATTCTGAGCCGCTTTTTGCGAGCTCAATCTGGTTCGCAAGCTTGGATTTAGAAACAACAAGCAGATCGACTTATTCCGAATGCTTCCCTTCTCTTTAAATGGATTTTTCTTTACTTCCAGCCCTTCCTGAATCAGGCTTTTCAGATCGTACACATCATCAATTGAGAAAAACTGTTTCATGATAATTCTTCCTTTATAGCTTTTAAAAAATCCTCTGTTTCTCTTTTTCCAATTCCCAAAGCCGGCAACAATCGTAATGTGTTTTTATCGGATGAGGAACCCGTAAAAATGTGATGTTTATATAATAATGCCTTTCTCATTTCAGCGATCTCAAATTCGAATTCCACTCCTATCATCAATCCTGCACCACGAACTTCTTTTACCTTCGGGAGCTTCTTCAATTCTTCCATCAGGTAGGCACCCATTTCTTTTGCGTGCTTGATCAGGTTTTCCTTTTCCATCACTTCCAACACCGCCAAAGAAGCCGCACAGGCCAAATGATTTCCACCAAATGTTGTTCCCAGCATCCCGAATGAAGCCTCGAACTTTGGATGCGTGATAATTCCTCCTACAGGAAACCCATTGCCCATTCCTTTTGCCATGCTGATAATATCAGGCTCAACTCCTGAATGTTGATGAGCAAAGAACTTACCCGTTCTTCCAAATCCCGATTGTATCTCATCCAAAATGAGAACCGTATTTGTTTGATCACACAGCGTTCTAATATGCTTCAGTAATTCAGAAGTGGGTGCATGAATGCCGCTGATCCCTTGAATACCTTCGATCAAAACCGCACATACATCTTCTTGTTTTAAGACAGATTCCACTCCTTCAAAATCTTCCAATTTTAGTCGAACAATTTCTGCTCCTTCATTCACAGGAAACAAGATCTTCGGATTGTCGGTAGCTGCAACAGCAAGCGAAGTTCTCCCGTGAAATCCTTTTTCGAAAACCAAAATTTTCTTTCTTCCATTGTATGCAGATGCCATTTTCAGTGCATTCTCGTTGGCTTCTGCCCCAGAATTACACAGAAATAAATTCCAGTCTGCGTATCCCGAAAGTTCCCCTAATTTCTCTGCTAACTCTTTCTGAATTCCGATGGACACAGAGTTTGAATAGAATCCGATGTTGTTGATCTGTTCAGTGATGCGCTTCACATAATGCGGATGTGAATGTCCGATCGAAATAACGGCATGACCACCATACATATCTAAATATTTGGTTCCGTCTTCCGTGAAAACATAATTCCCTTTAGCTTTCACAGGCTCCACATCAAACAAGGGATAAACAGGTAATAAATCCATCAGAATGCACTCCCTTTTAATTTCAATCCGCTGGTTTCTTCCAGACCAAACATCAGATTCATATTCTGAACTGCTTGTCCTGAAGCGCCTTTTACTAAGTTGTCTATAACTCCCGTTATCAGTAATTGATCTCCCTCTTTCTGAAGATGAAGAACTCCTTTGTTAGAATTCAAAACTTGCTTTACATCCACAGCTTTTTCTGAAATATGAATAAAAGGATGACCGCTGTAATAGTCTTTGAACAACACAACGGCTTCTTCAAGAGTCAACTCTGTTTTCAGATAACAGGCTGCTAATATTCCTCTGGTAAACGCTCCGCGAAAAGGAACAAAATTAATAGTGCTATCAAAATCATTATTAAGCTGAGTTACACTTTGTGTGATCTCGCCCAAATGCTGATGAGTAAAGGCTTTATACACTGACGCATTGTTACTTCTCCAGCTAAAATGTGTGGTTGATGTTGGGTTTTGTCCGGCTCCGGTACTCCCCGTTATCGCTGACACATGAACATCATTGTTCAACAAATTAACTAAAGCCAGAGGTAACAGGCACAACTGAATACAAGTTGCAAAACATCCCGGATTAGCTACTTTTTCTGCTTTTTTGATCAGGTCTCTGTTCAACTCCGGCAAGCCGTAAACAAATTCATTTCCTTCGGATTTCAAACGAAAATCTGAACTCAAGTCAATGATCTTCGCCTTTTCAGGAATTACTCCGGACTCTATAATTCCTTTTGATTTACCATGACCTGAGCAAAGAAAAACAACATCCACTTCCTCATCTAACTGCTCATCAAATACCAAATCGATCTCACCGATCAGGTCCGGATGTGCTTCGTGAATTTTTTGTCCCGAGTGACTTATACTGACAACAGAAGTCAATTCCACTTTAGAATGATTGATCAAAATTCTGATCAACTCACCGGCTGTATATCCTGCGCCTCCTATTATTCCAACTCTAATCATTGTTCTGTACCGATTGTTGAATGAGCGTTGCGTTTGCCAGGATCTTCGTAAAGCCTTTCACATCTTCGCCGCTCCAACCCTGATTCATCTCTCCGTACTGACCATGTTTTGATTGCATCAGATCAAATTCGGATTCAATACCGATCAATTCGAATTGCTTGGGTTCTAATTTCACAAATACCTTTCCGGTCACTTTTTGCTGAGTATTTTCCAGAAAAGCTTCGATATCTCTCATCACCGGATCCAGAAATTGTCCTTCGTGCATCAACATTCCGTACCACTCGCCCAACTGATCTTTCCAGTACAGCTGCCATTTTCCTAGCACATGCTTTTCCAGCAATTGATGAGCTTTGATCAGGATCATGGGAGCTGCTGCTTCAAATCCAACTCGGCCTTTTATTCCGATGATGGTATCACCTACATGAATGTCTCTGCCAATTCCATAAGGCTGCGCAATTTCCTGAAGTTTTTTGATCGCCTGAACAGGAGTTAACTGCTCACCGTTAATTGAAATTGGTTCTCCATTTTCAAATCCAATTTCCACTGTTAATTCATCGCTTTCAGAAACTTTTGTTGGCCACGCTTGTTCCGGTAGTGTTTGATGAGAAGTAAGTGTCTCTGCACCGCCCACGCTCGTTCCCCACAGTCCTTTGTTGATGGAATATTTTGCTTTCGCCCATTCTTTTTCCACTCCGTGACTTTTCAGAAATTCCACTTCTTCTTCACGGCTCAATTTCATATCTCTGATCGGTGTGATGATCTCCATCTCCGGAGCAAGCACATTAAAGATCAGATCGAAACGAACCTGATCATTTCCGGCTCCCGTACTTCCGTGTGCGATGGCATCAGCGCCGATCTTCTTGGCATATTCTGCTATTGCCACAGCCTGAAATACACGCTCTGCACTTACTGAAAGAGGATACGTATGGTTTTTTAACACATTTCCGAATAACAGATATTTAATTCCTTTCTGGTAGAATTCCTGCTCAACATCAATGCAGACGTGATCTTCGATACCAAGATCGGCAGCTTTCTGTGCCAGTGCTTTTTGTTCTGCTTCATCAAAGCCACCAGTGTTTACAGCCGCTGTAAAAACTTCGTATCCTTTTTCTTTTGCCAGATGAATGGCGCAATAACTGGTGTCTAAACCACCACTGAATGCTAATACTACTTTTTTATTTTTCTTCATGGTTATTTCCTTTTACTTGAAAGGTCATCCTGAACCATGTGCTGAACTTGATTCAGTATAGTTTCAGGATCTTCCTCCCTGCTTGGTATCTATAAATTTAAAAGACCTTCAACGGTTTAATGAGTTTCTGAACTGAAGCGGTTTTCATCTGCACCCAGCGGTAAAACTTTCTGATGTTTGCTTCGCGTTCTTCTTTTGGTTTGTTATTCGGATGCTGAGGATCGTACAGCATTCCTGTGCATAAACAATTCTTACGATCATTTCTGGAGAGGATGTCGTAATTCGGACAGCTTTGACAACCTTTCCAGAACGTATCGTCCTGAGTTAGTTCTGAAAACGTTACCGGCTTATAACCAAGATCCGAATTGATCTTCATAACCGGCAAGCTGGTCGTGATCCCGAACAACTTAGATTCCGGATACTTCTTCCCGGACAATTCAAACGCCTTCGCTTTGATCTTTTTCGCAAGCCCAAGTCCTCTGTAATCAGGATGAACGATCAGTCCCGAATTCGCCACATACTTTTTATTTTCCCAGATCTCTATGTAACAAAACCCGACCAGTTTATCCCCATCTAAGGCTATAACTGCATTTTCATTATCAAATTTGGTTTTGATGTACTTAGGATCACGTTTTGCAATACCTGTTCCGCGCTGTTGAGCTGCTTTTTCAATAAGTGCACAGATCTCTTCCGCATAAACTGCGTGCTTGGATGAACCGTAATAGATAGAAACCGACATGTGAGTAAAAGATGGAAATCCCGAAGGATGAATTAGAATTGAACTGCTTTAATTAATTCAGATGAGATGGTAATCGTAGAAAACACGACATACCACTATGCGTTACCGCCGCCGCGGAATGCGCCGTACAGATCGTCTGTCAATTCTATGTGCAAGAGATTTTTGCATGGCTTGTAAAATGGGGAATTGAATCTTTTAAAACAAGGGATGATTTAACTTTAATTTTAGATTATGTCATTTCTGTAGATGTCACTTAATTCGTTCACGCTTTAATAGAGATAATTATGGAAAAATTTGCCCTTAGGATTTAAGACGGAATAGAGAACATGATCCGAATGCGTCTGCGAAGCAGGAATAATCCTTTCTGGTGAAGAGTGAACTAATTGTCTCAGAATGAACGAAGACCTTTAGGATTATTCAGCGCAGGATCAGTGAACCCGT
>CAJXQC010000024.1 GCA_913058495.1 uncultured Balneola sp.
TCAGCCTGAGTGTAATGATTGCTCCTTCGGAGCCGTCGATTTCATTGCGTTCTTGGTTCGCCAGTAATTCTAAAGGTCGAGGTAGTTGGAAGCTTATTCTGAAAATTCAGGACTATACACAGGCTGTCTGCTTTAAATAAAAAAAGCGAAGCCTGATAAGACTTCGCTTTTGATAAAATTAATCATCCGAACTATCAGTCGATAGAATTCAGATATCTGTAAAACTCACTATCCGTAGATATGATAAGTGAAGTTTCCTTGTCAATTGTTCTGCCGTAAGCTTCCATGCTTTTAACAAATGCGTATAATTCTCTTGCTTGCCTGGTTTTATTATAAGCATCATTGTAAATAGCAGCAGCACGCGCATCTGCTCTACCACGAATGGTTTCTGCTTCCTGAAAAGCTTCGGACTGAATACGGAGTAATTCACGCTCCTTTTCACCTGTAATACGAGAGGCTTCACCTTGCCCTTCTGATCTAAACTTATCCGCAATTCTATTTCGCTCAGAAATCATACGATCATAAACCGTTCTGCGAACTTCTTCTGCGTAATTGATTCGCTTAAATCTGAAATCAAGCACAGCTATTCCAAGGTCTTTAGCTCTTTCATTAGCTAAGTTTTGAATCTCCTCCTGAATTTTATCTCTACCAACGCTAATAAATTGAAGTGAATCACTAACAATATCAGCTCTGCTCAAGTCCTGAGCCGGCTCTCGGTTGGTACTTCTGATAAGTTCAGCAAGATTGTGTCCCGCCACTGCATTTCTAGCTTCACCATCCAAGATATCATCAAGCCTTGCCTGAGCTCCCTGCTCATCACCAAGCGTCTCAAAATATCTTAGAGGATCGGTAATCTGCCAACGTGCATAGGTATCCACAAAAATGAATACTTTATCTTTCGTTGGCACCTGATTTGGATCGCCATCCCACTCTAAAAATCTTCTTTCAAAGTAGTTTGCCTTATGCAAAAATGGAACCTTTACGTTTAATCCCGGCTCAGTAATAGCTTCGCCAATTGGTTCACCAAATTGGGTAATAATTACTTGCTCTTTCTCTGATACGATAAATAGTGCTTGCGATGCTACTAACCCAACAACACCAAGTACAATCAGTAATCCTATTCCTTTTACGTTTTTCATGATTATACCTCTTAATTATTTTGGTTTTTAACTGGGCCACTCATCTGCAATTGAAGCAGAGGAATTACACTATTGCCCTTTTCATCTGTGATAATCTTCTGTCCCATTTTAGGAAGTATCTCTTCCATCGTTTCTAAGAAGATCCTTGTCTTTGTTACTTCCGGAGCTTTTATATACTCTGAGTACAGATCATTGAATCTGGAAACTTCACCTTCTGCTGTATTTACACGGCTAAGGGCATAACCTTCAGCTTGTTGAATAGTTTGTTCAGCTTCACCTGCAGCACGAGGAATTACTCTGTTGTAATCTGAGCGAGCTTCGTTTATAAGAGTCTCTCTCTGCTGTTCAGCTTCATTTACCCCATTATAGGAAGGTTTTACCGGATCCGGTGGGTTAACATCTTGTAGTACTAACTGCTCAATTTTGATACCTAAAGCATACTCATCACAGATTTTCTGGATAATAAGCTCGGCTTCTAATGCTACTTCAGCACGTCCAACAGTAATTACTTCATCAACTGTTCTGTCACCTACT
Organism: uncultured Balneola sp.; assembly: GCA_913058495.1. Taxonomy (GTDB): domain Bacteria; phylum Bacteroidota; class Rhodothermia; order Balneolales; family Balneolaceae; genus Balneola. The sequence continues at coordinate 1,674 of CAJXQC010000024.1, forward strand.
ATTTGGCGCATTGCAGTCTCTGAAATATCGCGGAGTGTCTCATCCGGATTTCTAACTTTAAATAAATAGTTATACGGATCATCAATTCTATATTGAATAACCCATTCTACATCAGCCAAATTCAAATCCCCGGTAAGCATGAGTGATTCTCCACCATAACCGGCTTTTCTATAGGTTGAATTTACTCCTGCGGATGCTGTTCTGTAACCAAACTCATCTTTAAGCTGCCTTCGAACAGGTACATATTGCACCTTGTCTATAAAAGGAATTTTAAAATTTAAACCCGGTTGTGCTTTGGAGATATATTTTCCAAATCTGGTTATAACTCCCACCTCTTCAGTTTCAACTGTATAAAAAGATGAGAATATCACCAACACCGCTGCTAAACCGATAGCAATCGATTTTATGTTCTTTGTAATTTTCTCAAACTCCGGCGGTACGTTGAATGAGAAATCTGTTTCTTGAGCCATAATTTTCGGCCTTAATTATTAGTTATACTTTTAAGCAAATTACAGTGGTATCATCAGCTAGCTGATAATTACTGAATTTTTGCACTGTTCTTTTAATTTCCTGAGCTATCTCATTAGCAGAAAGGTTATCTGTGTCAATACGTTCCACAAGAGCCGGAACTTCATCGAATCCAAACCATTCACCCTTTTCGTTTGCCGCTTCCGGTAACCCATCAGAGTATAACAAGAAAAAGTCACCTTTCTTAAGTTTGAATTCAAGGTTTTGGTATTTCACATCCGGCTTAATACCTAATGGTAGTTTTGGATCGGGTGTTTGGATAAAATCAGCTTTTCCTTTTCGCTTTAAAATTGGTTTACAATGTCCTGCATTGGCCACGCTAAGCATTTTGGTAGCGAGATCATATCTTGCCATTGCACAAGTTATAAATGTGCGCTTATCTGTTCGCCCGAAAATCGGCTCACTAACTTCAGATAATATCTGAGCAGGTGAGTCTTCTTTCATCCTGGAAAGTAATAATCCACTGGTAAAAATAGCGGGCATAGCTGCTCTCATTGCTTTACCTGATACATCCACAACAACCATTGTGAGAGCTTTCGCAGAACCATCTCCGTTTTCGCTCAATACATAATCGAAATAATCACCGCCTACTTCAAAAGAAGGAAGAAAGAACCCGTGAACGTCAAATCCTTCTGCCTGAGGTGGTTTTACAGGCATTAGTTTATACTGACTTTCTCTCGCAATTTCTATCTCTCTTTCTACTCTTAAGTGTTGTGAAATCCGTTCTTCGTATTCTGGAACATAATCTCCTATTTCAGAAAGCGGCGTTCCGAGACGGTATGAAATCAAACCATAAATTATTGGTACTGCTATAATTCCCGCTTGAGCCCAGGAAATGTATGCAACTTCAATACTTGGAGAATTCCAATATGGTGTGATTATATAAACAACTGCAAAAACCCACCACGCTGTTAACACAGTAAGAATTCCATAAGTCCGATAACCAATTATTGTTACTACAGAGACAATCAGAAAAACTAAATAATCCTGAAAAAATTCTCCATTTGTTCCTATCAATCTTCCTAACGTTGATACAAACAGCGCACTTGATAATATACTTACTATTAAAGCAAGCCACTTATTGCTAATCCAATGATGCACTAACCCGTATACAAAACCGATCTGTACAAAAACAACTAACCAGGTGGTAGTCCAACTGCTCATGTTCATTGTTAACAACTGAAATTTATTACTTGGCTCAGTAAAGCCAAACTGACTATCAGCTTGATAGAAGTATAAACCCAGTGCAAAAACCATCAGACTAAAAAGTCCGATAATAATTCCGCTAAGAGCAAAACCATGAATTAGGCCGGATCCGGTTTCCCGAACAAAAAACTTTCTTTGCCATAGAGCATCAATAACATCAAGCTGAGCATGCTTCTGAGATCTTGCCAACGCTTCCCAAGCCACATATGCCAAGGCCATATATAAACCAACTGCTAACCCAAAAACCAAACTGTTTATTGCTGCTCCAAGTAAAACAGTATTTTCATAAAAAGGCATAAATGAACTCATCGCAAACATTGCCTGCCATCCATATACACCTAAACCCACTGTGGCAAACATGAATAAAGCTCTACGCCACTCAACTTTTCCTCTGAAAATATTTTTAATTCCTACTGTAAAAGCACATGCTACGATCAAGATCAGACACCCGAAAAACACAAATGTAAATGTACTGGCCTGTTGTGTAAGAGAAGCATCAAAATTTTCAGGCTCAAATTCATTCTTTGCTACAAATGAATTGATCTTATATCCAAATTCAGTACTGAACGAATTTTCATCTTCATATTCCTTAATTACTGATTCCAGATTTATGGACAGCGTGTTAGGAAGCCCGAGGTTATCCCCTTTACTAATCCAGTTAAACACCAATCCCGAACTAAACGAACTATTTGAGACCTGAGTTGGTGTTTCCGGGTTTAGCTCTTCCTGAGCAATGGAGCTGGTATCTTCATCTGAACTTAGAAATTTGTACATACTAAGATCGTAACCCAAAATATTGCCAACCACCGTTTCAGCGATCTCAATAGGAGAACTACCCTTCAGAAAAGTAGGGTTGGGTGCAAACTCGTTAGAAGAAAGACGCGTTATCCTTCCTGAATTGGAAAAACGCATTTTAAATCTTCCATAAGATTCAAAGAGTGCCCCGGGATTGATAATAGTTTCATTTACAGCTCCTTTTTTACCTATTACGCTGACCCAGGATTGAAGATTTCTTTCTCTTTGATTCAACTCATAGGGAGTGAACTGATCATCAAGAGTATCATTGATAGCATCAAAATATCGGACGTGTTGCTTTCTTGACGTGAAAATTTCCAGACTATCTGTTGAAAAACCAAACGCCTGAGACAACTGAGTTACTTTTGATTCTACTTCATTTCTGCTTTCAGAAATTGGCTCTCCGGTGTAGAAATCTGTATAAGGCCTCAGGAACACGAACCCGGTAAATCCCAAAATCCCCAGCAATATTAATATGTAAGAGTTTCTGTTGATCACTCTTAATCAGCCCTTTAGTCTATTTAAATTTTGCGTTCCTGAAGCTACGGCTTTTTCTGTTTTTTGTTACCCGTTTTCTTTTATTATTCATCTTTTAATGCCTCCGAAACATTCTTTATTTTATTTGCTGTCAATTAATTGGATTTATTTATGAGTTTAAAACTTTTTTTCGCGTCAGGGTTTATTTCTTTGCTGTTTTTACTGTCAGGATCAGTGATAGCTTTTCAAAATGCGCAGTCAGAGCTGTTGTCTACGCCGCAGAAGTCTTTGCACACATTTCTGCACTGGCAACAAACAGGGCATATGGATCTGAAAAAAGCAGCAACAACTATGAAATTGCTGGAAGGATCTGAAGAAGAGCGTGTTGAACTTGCTACCGAATTAAAAAAAGTGCTGGATGCCAGAGGTTTATTAGTTGAATATGAGGACGTCCCAAATACAAGAAATTATGTAGATAGTCTCTCCGGTTTGCAACAGTATATTTTATTTGATGAGCTTCCTGAGATTTATCTTACCAAGACAAATAATGAATGGGTATTCTCAAAAGCCACTATTGAGCAAATCCCTCAATTATATCGAGATACTTTTTCATCTTTAGTTCAGGCTGTTGTTGGGGAATTGCCCGAATCCTTGAAACAAGATTGGTTTGGAATACAAATCTGGCAATACTTAGCTGTTTTTTGCTGGCTTTTACTCGGATTGATCTTCCGAAAAATATTCGAATTTATCCTGGAAAATTACATCCATAAATTAGCCAAAAAGACCAAGTTTACCTGGGATGACGACCTGATTGACGGAATAGACAAGCCATCCGGGTTTATTTTTATGATGTTTTTCTGGCTGGCAACATTTACCAACCTTCAACTATCTGTTACGGTTAATCACTACCTCTCACTTATTCTTGAAATAGCTGTTTCAGCAGGATTTATATGGTTATTCTATAATCTTTCAGATGTATTCTCTAAATATTTAGGAGTGCTCACATCAAAAACCGAAACCAAACTGGATGATCAACTCGTCCCTCTGATTCGTAAAACACTCCGCTTTTTTGTTCTTGTGATGGGGATAATTCTAATCCTCCAAAACAACGGATATAATGTTGCTTCTTTAATTGCAGGTCTCGGTATTGGTGGTCTTGCAGTTGCGCTTGCAGCGCGAGACACTTTAGCTAATTTCTTTGGCTCGGTAACTATATTTGTTGACAAACCTTTCAGAATAGGTGATTGGATAAAAGTTGCTGGAGTAGAGGGAACTGTTGAAGAAGTGGGCTTCAGATCAACCAGAATAAGAACTTTTTATAACTCTCTGGTTAGTGTTCCAAACTCAAATATTTCCAATAACGAAGTTGATAATTTAGGGCTACGAGAATATCGTCGTTTATTGACCACTCTTAATCTAACCTATTCAACCTCTCCTGAACAGATGGAAGCTTTTGTGGAAGGCATTAAAGCGATTGTAAAATCGAATCCTCATTTCCGACAGGATTTTTATGAAGTGCATTTTAATGCTTTCGGAGCCCACTCATTAGATGTAATGATATATGTATTCTTTAAAGTGCCTGATTGGAGTACCGAATTACAGCAAAAGCATAATTTCTTTCTCGAGGTGCTGAAACTAGCCAAAGAAGTTGGTGTTGAGTTTGCGTTCCCGACTCAGACGCTGCATGTGGATTCATTCCATAAAGATGAACCCAGACAAGTTGGTGAACCCAGAACTGAAGAAGAGTTGGCCGCTAGTATTACCGAATATGGCCCCAATGGCTCAAAAAGTAATCCTGATGGACTTAGAATATTTAAAGACGGTAAAGAAGTGGATTTCGGTAGCGGACAGTGATCAGACCGGTTTTGTTGTTCCTGTCATTTTGTAAACTGCATTTGTGAAATCGTCTTCAGTAACTGGTTTTATCAAAAAAATCGAATTTGAAACCTCAGAGGCTCTGCTCATATTTAATGAGTCAGAGTTGCCGCTGGCAAAGATCACGGGACAATTCGTCTGCTTTCTGATTTCTACCATAGCATCAATGCCATCTATTATACCATTCAGCATAATATCCATGATAATAATATCAACTTTTTCCGTACTCAATACTTCAATGGCCATTTCCCCTGTTGTTACTTCCTTAATGATCTTGTAATTCATTTTTTCGAGGTAATGCCTGTAAACAACTGCTATCAGTAAATTATCTTCAACGATAATTGCTTTTTTCATTCAGTTCCCAAAATTTTAGTACAAACAGTGTTATCGACACTTATTAATTTTACTAAAATAAAAAACCCTGAGTACTTTAATACTCAGGGTTTAAATAAATAGTGATCATTTAAAGGTTTTTACTTTTCATCCTTTTCTTTTCCAAAGGCTTCGAAAACCATTTTAAGATCATTAGCTACATCTTCACTAGTTCTGCCTTCTATTCTGTGGCGGGGAATCATTGCTTTAATTTCTCCATCCACAAAATATGCAAATGCAGGTGATGATGGTGGGTACTCACTGAAGTAAGCGCGTGCATGAGCAGTTGCTTCTTTATCTTGTCCGGCAAACACTGTAACCATATAATCCGGTTTTGCTTCAGAATTTTCTAAAGCAATTCCAAGACCCGGCCGGGCGTTTCCGGCTGCGCAACCACATACCGAGTTTATCGCCATCAGCATTGTGCCTTTGTACTCTTTCATTGCACGGTCTACATCTTCCGGAGTTTTGAGTTCTTCCACACCAAATTGAGTGAGTTCTTCTCTCATCCAGGACGTATCCGGCCCCATTCCAAATCCAAATTGCATACTTTCTCCTATTAAATTGGAGTTAAGATACGAATCTCTTTAAAAAGATTACTTCGCGTCTTTATAGTTTTCATTTACCTGATCCCAATTGATCACATTCCAGAAAGCTGAAATATAGTCAGGACGTCGGTTTTGATAGTTTAAATAGTAAGCGTGCTCCCAAACATCCAATCCAAGAACCGGAGTCAATCCATCCATTAAAGGACTATCCTGGTTTGCTGTAGAGTGTACTTTCAGGTTTCCGCTTCCATCAACTGATAACCAAGCCCATCCGGAACCAAAACGTGTTCCTGCGGCATTGCTGAACTCTTCCTTGAATTTGTCAAAGCTGCCAAAAGTGTCGGTTATAGCCTCAGCGATATCTCCGTCTGGATTTCCGCCACCGTTTGGTGAAAGAACATTCCAAAACAATTTATGATTTGCATAACCACCACCGTTATTGATGACTCCCTGCTTCACTGAATCAGGTACTTCATTAATTCTGGTTAGTACTTCCTCAATGTTCAGATCTGCAAAAGCGTGACCTTCAAGAGCTGCGTTAACTTTATTCGTATATCCCTGATGATGCTTAGTGTGATGAATTTCCATCGTTTTTGCATCAAAATGAGGTTCTAATGCATCGTAAGCATATGGTAGTTCCGGTAATTCGTAAGCCATGGTTCCTCTTTGTTAATTTAAATTTCTATTCTTTAGCATCTACAAATTTGATGCCACTCTTTACGCTTACTAAAATAAGCAATGCCATTATTAAATTCGTTCCTATGACTATATATAGTGTCTATCTTTTCAATTTGTTTACACTATTAGCTGATTCTATATCTGATTTAGGGTTAAAAATGGGCTATCTTTCAGGCTCACATTTATTACACTAACTATGAAAAAGTACGACTACGACGTAATTATCCTTGGTAGCGGTCCTGCAGGATTTTCTTGCGCGATGCAAAGTTCCAAATTTGATAAAAAAGTGCTGGTTATTGAAGCCAATCAGGAACATTTAGGTGGAGCATGGATAAATTCAGGAACAGTTCCCAGTAAAGCTTTGCGTGAAACCTCTAGGATCATTCAACGATATCAGAACCAATTTCCTGAAGAAGCTAAAGAAAAACCCTATTCTAAATATTTGATGGGAGACTTACTTTCTTACAAAGATCAGATCTTGGAAAGTAAAAATAAAAAAGTTGAAAATGACCTCATCAAAAATGAAGTTGATACTTACAGAGGCTATGGTTCTTTAGTAGATAAACATACCGTAGAAGTAAAGAACTGGGAAGGAGAAAAAAAGAAGTTTACTGCTGAATATATCATGCTTGCAACCGGTAGCCATAATAAAGCACCGGATGGTTTTAAAGTGGACCATGGGATAGTACTTGATGACAATTCTGTTCTTTCTTTAACTCATATTCCACGTCGTATGGTAATTATCGGCAGTGGAATAAATGCCATTGAATACGCCACAACATTTTCATCACTTGGTACGAGAATAACTATTCTCAGCTATACCTCAGAATTTTTACCGTTTCTGGATCATGATATCAGATCGGAATTGAATAAAGTACTGGCTGATAACTCCATCGAAATCATAGAAAAAGTCAGAAACCTATCCATTGGAGTTAATGATCTTCGTGGAACCGTGGAAGTAATGCACACTCTGAAAGATGATAAAGAAAAGGGCAGAAAATATGTTCTGGAAACAGAACACGTACTTTATTTAGGAAAAAAACTACCCAATACAGATGGAATTAAGTTAGATAAAGTTGGTGTAGAACTGGATGATGAAGGTTTTATCAAAACTGACGGGACATTCCGTTCCTCGGTAGAAAATATTTTTGCAACTGGAGATGTAGCTGGTTTCCCAAGGTTAGCTTCAGCTTCTTTTTCACAAGGAAGAATAGCTTCATGCGAAATGTTCCGTGAGGATAACTCTCTGGAAATGCCTGATCAAATACCTTTTGCGATTTATTCTATTCCCGAAATTTCGAATATTGGTCTTACTCAACAAGAAGCAATTGATAAAGGTTTTAATGTTGCTGTTGGGCGAGCTTACTATAAAAACATTACTCAGGGTGATGTTAGTAATCAACAAACCGGCTTACTTAAGATCGTTTTTGATCAGGAGACATTTAAAATTCTTGGCATTCATATTATTGGAGAAAGAGCAAGCGATCTCATTCATTTGGGTCAATCAGTTATGAACCTAGGCGGTGATATCCGCTATTTTATTGACCATGTTTTAAATTACCCGACATACAGTGAAGCCTACAGAATTGCGGCTTTCAACGGCATCAATTTTGTGCACAAGGCAGGAGTAAAGTATAAGAAAATACTGAAATAGATTTTAGCTACTAGACAGAAGATGTTAGAAATGCCTCGCCAATCTTACATCTTATGTCTTTCTTTTAAACAAAGTGATAGGCCTTCGGTAATCCCATCCCGTCTTTCTCAACTTCTGCCGGAATTGTTTTCAGGGGCTTTTCTTTTGACCATTTGGCAAACAGAGCCAACACCATTGCATCTACAATATCATCTTCAGCGATTTCACTGCGTCTGTATTCTTCTTTGATATCCCGAAAAAAATCATCTACAACAGGCTCTTCCTCTTCTATCAATTTAAGGCGGTGCTTAATTCCTTTCTTCAGGTTTTTCTTTTGAAAGATCTCACCCTCATTCAGGATCTGAAATAAATGTTCTGGGTGGCTTTCCAGTACTTTTTCTTCAAGTCCTTTATGAGTAGTAAGCAGATCATCCACCATTTGAATCTTTGGTGTGATGTTCCAGGATTGAAGAGACAGCTTCTTCTCTGTGTATTCGTAGCTGATCATATTTGCTTCCACATAACTGGGAGCGGCCAGCGCCGGACGAATTGGCGGAGAAAAAACACTTGAAGAATAACTTCCGCCCACTTTTTTTCTCATTAAAGCATCACATTCACGAGTGTATTCTTCGTCTTCTAAACCAATGGGCATATCAAGAAACACACGATCCGTCTCAAGAAACTTTTCTTCTAATTGCTCCTTGGTTTCAAGTACTTCCCATTTTTCGTTTCCTTCATCAAAAGAAATAAATAGCCATCCGATTTTACACCCGTCAATGCCGCCTGTTTTCATCAGCTTAACTTCTTTTTTATCTGAATATGCAATTCATCTAATTGGTGTTTATCTACCACATCAGGGCTGTTGTCCATGATGCTTTGTGCTTTTTGATTTTTAGGAAATGCAATTACATCCCTTAAACTTTTTGCTCCTGTCAGCAACATCACAATTCTGTCCAAACCAAGAGCGATACCGCCGTGTGGAGGAGCTCCGTATTTGAATGCTGAAAGTAGAAAACCGAATTTTTCTTCTGCTTCTTCTTCTCCGATTCCGAGAAGCTCGAACATTCTTTGCTGTACTTTTCTGTTATGAATTCTGATCGAACCACCACCAATTTCACTTCCGTTTAATACCAAGTCATAGGCTCTGGCTTTAACAGCTGCAGGATCCGTATCAATTAATTCCATGTCTTCTTCTTTTGGTGAAGTAAACGGATGGTGCATGGCATGATATCTTCTGGTTTCTTCATCCCAATCCAATAACGGAAAGTCAGTAACCCATAAAAGATTGAATTTAGAGTTATCAATCAAACCAAGATCCTTACCCATCATTAATCTAAGCTGACCAAGTTGATTTAAGACATCAGGTTTTGGTCCTGCCAGAATCAATACCAGATCTCCTTTTTCTGCACCGGAAGCTTCTACCATTTCAGAAACGATCTCTTCAGTCAGAAATTTACCAACGCTGCACATCGGCCCGTCTTCCTGCATTTTGATGTAGATCAGTCCGCCTGCTCCGGTTTCTTTTTTAACACGGTCTGTTAAACGATCGATGGCTCCGCGTCCCATTTCTCCTTGTCCGGGAACTGTAATTCCTATTACTCCGCCACCATTTGCAACTGTACCTGAAAACACTTTGAATTCCGCATCTTTAACAATATCAGAGAAGTCTTTGAACTCCATTCCAAAACGAGTGTCAGGCTTATCAGAACCATATGTATTCATGGCATCATCGTAAGTCATTCTGGGAAACGGAGTTTCAATATCAAGATTGATCGTTTCCTTGAAGATCATTTTCATCAAACCTTCATGATAGGTGTAAATATCATCTTCGGTTACAAAGCTCATCTCCACGTCCACCTGAGTAAATTCCGGCTGACGATCAGCTCTAAGATCTTCATCGCGGAAACATTTCACGATCTGAAAATACCTGTCGAATCCTGAAACCATCAGTAACTGCTTGTACGTCTGAGGACTCTGTGGAAGCGCAAAGAACTTTCCTTCATTTACTCTGCTCGGCACCAAATAATCGCGCGCGCCTTCGGGAGTACTACGCATCAATACAGGCGTTTCTACTTCAACGAAATCATTCTTATGATAATAAGACCGAATCGCATGGTATGCTTTTGAACGGAGCATCATTTTTTCCTGCATCTCAGCGCGACGAAGATCCAGGTAACGATATTTCAAACGAACTTCTTCATTTGTAGCAATACCGTCTTTAATTTCAAACGGAGGAGTTTCTGCTTCTGAATAAAAGATCAAACCTGTAGCTTCCACTTCAATTTCACCGGTAACCAAATTCGGATTCACATTTTCATCGCCACGGGTAATCACTTTACCTTTCACGCCTACAACATATTCAGCACGTAGCTCTTCTGCTTTAGCATGTAATTTTTCATCGGTTTCAGTGAAAACAACCTGAGTAATTCCATAGCGATCACGCAGATCAATAAAGATCACACCGCCAAGATCACGACGTGGGCCAACCCAGCCGTTTAATATTACTTCTTCTCCGATATTCTCGGCTGTTAATTCTCCGCAGGTATGTGTTCTTTTTAAAGTCATTTTTAGGTTAAGTGAATCGTAGAATGAAAACTTTGGTTATAAGATCGCCAAAAATAAGGAATACAATAACGAATAGCTTGTTTGATGTCGCTTGAAACCATTTTTTTGATAAATACTTTCTGCACTTTTTTTATGACCGGCTTGATATGGTACGTGCAATTAGTTCATTATCCTTCTTTCCGCTTTTTAAATGAAGAGAATTTCCAAAAATTCCATAAGCATCACTCTGTGAGAACCGGGATTATTGTGATGCCCTTTATGAGTATTGAACTTGCAACTTCAGGCGTTCTTGCATGGATGGAAGGCTGGACAACTCTCAATGCTTTTGGTTTCTATCTTGTAATATTGATCTGGCTTTCTACATTTTTTCTTTCCGTACCAAGGCATAACGCATTAAAACACGGCAAAGTTGATTCACTGATCGATGGATTGGTAAACACGAATTGGTTCAGGACGGTTCTTTGGAGTTTAAAAAGCGGAGTTAGTTTTTGGGTTCTTTTGGAATTTTGATGCCCTAAAGAAAAAAGATCATCCTTGTAGATGTTAGTTGATTCGCTGACAAAGTTTCTTTATCCCAACCTCAATATTGCAATCAGGTCATTCCGAACTTGTTTCGGGATCTTTGTAAGGAATACATCTTGAATCTTTATTAATAACTTAAAACAAAGCCTATCTATATTTTTGACCAACTTCGGATAAACTAGCAATACGTTTATAAACGGGATTGGTATGACACATTAAAATAATAGATGCTCGGATATTTAAACTAAGCCACTCCGTAAGATCCTGAAACAAGTTCAGGATGACCCAATATATGTATTGATTCATAACATCAACAAAAATAATTCTTGCCTAACCAACTATTTTAATTAAATTAGCTGTCCATTTGTAAACCAATGAGCCTGGGGAGGTCTCATGGGTACTATTACCACAATTGTTGCTGACGGCAACGAAATATTCAGGCATGGATTGAGCTCCATTCTTCGTGAGGCAGACTTTGACATCCTCAGCGAAATAGATAATGGTGCACTCATTTTAACGGCGTACGAAAACGTGTTACCCGAATTATGTGTCATATCTTTTGATATGCCTGAAATAAGTGGAATTCAGTTAGCTAATAAGATCTCCGGCAAATACCCTAATGCCAAGATCTTAATCCTGGCTGATAATGCTTCAGAAAAAACACTGAATGAATTTCTGGATTCCGGAGCAAATGGATTACTCCTGAAATCAGCCGACAAGATCGAGCTTACAGAAGCTGCAAAAAAGATTTCTGAAGGAGAAACACATCTGGGTAAGCAATTCTCAAAAATGATGACCAGAGAATACTTACGATTATCCAGACTTAAAAAAGGAAAACGATCTTCCATTACACCCAGAGAGCAGGAAGTACTTTCATATATTGTAAAAGGCTTAACCAGTTCAGAAATCGGAAAAAAGCTATTTATAAGTCCCCGAACGGTAGACAAACACCGCACTAATCTTCTCAAAAAACTCGGTTTAAAAAATACCGCCAGCCTTGTCCGCTACGCCCTCAGTAATGATGTAGCATAGCTTTTTTAATTACCGTAACTGTTATTTGTAATATGAGTTTTGGCTTTTACACAGTGTCTACATAAAACTACGTACACAAATTACGTAAATATCACTATTGAGCGTGTTGAGTGTTAGACTTATGTTTTAATTGCAAATGGGGTAATAGCCGTCTGTAGATGATATTAGCCGACCTACATTGATTTGGGGTCGGCTTTTTTTGTATCTAATTTCAGGTTTTAAGCTCATTTTTACCATCTCCTCTCTTCAATTTTCCTTCAAAGTTTAGACTTATCTTATTTGTGCTATGAAAATATTAGTTATCGAAGACAATCAGGATCTTTTGGAGAATATTCTCACTTACCTGAAGCAAGGAGGATATCGCTGTGAAACTGCATCAGATTACGATGCCGCATTCAACAAGATCATGTCTTTCACTTATGATATTGCTCTCATTGACCTAATGATCCCGGGTGGAAGTGGTCTTCAGATTTTAAGAGAATTAAAATCTGCACGTCCCCAAACGGGTACTATCATAATTTCTGCAAAAAACTCTCTCGACGACAAAGTCACCGGTCTGGAAATCGGTGCCGATGATTATCTAACTAAGCCGTTTCAGCTTGCTGAACTGCATGCTCGCATTAAGGCTGTTTACCGGAGAAATAATCTTAATGGAGATGATGTTGTCCGGATCAATGAAATTGCTATTCATACAAAAAAGATGGAAACGAAAGTAAACGAAACAGTAGTGGATCTTACTCCCAAAGAGTACGACCTGTTACTCTATTTTTCTTCCAATAAAAATCATGTGCTTTCCAAACAAACCATCGCCGAACATTTATGGGGTGATTATGTGGGACATCTCGATAATCTGGATTTTGTTTATCAGCATATCAAAAATCTTAGAAAGAAACTTATACAGGCAGGGGCAAATGATTATATCGAGAGCATTTACAGCATCGGCTACAAATTCAATGTTAACAGGAGATCGTCGTGAAGCTGTTTACTAAGTTTCTACTTATTTATCTCGCCGTAAGTGTTGTTGTACTCGGCATAGGTGGTATTATATCCTATCATATCATCAAAGATGAAATAGACCGGGAACTGAAGTTTGAATTTCTTGACAGAATTGACAGAGTTACTTATTTGTTGGAGCAAGGAAAAACCTTTGCCAAATTCAGAGAGCTCGATCAGGATGAAAATCTGGTTATTGTTCCTTTAGATACTTTTAAAGAAAACGATACACAAGTATCTGACACATTGATTTGGGATGATCGTTTTGAACGCGATGAAAAAAATGTGAAGGTTTCTGCTTTCAGAAACATCAACGATACAACTTACTTTATTTCTACATACGGAAATATGATCGAGTCTAATGATGTGAGAGAGGCTGTTATTTCTATTCTGCTCTGGATTTTGGGACTACAGGTACTTGGTGCTGCCGGAATAGGATTTGTTGTTTCAGGTCCTCTGTTTAAACCATTTCGAAATACCCTTCACAGAATTCAAAATTTTCAAATTAACGAAAAAGAATATCTGAAAGCTGAACCAACCAATGTAAAAGAGTTCAGAGATTTGAATATTTTTGTTGAAGAGATGACAAAAAAAGCTGTTTCTGACTTCAATAATTTGAAAGAATTTGCCGAAAATGCATCTCACGAACTTCAAACTCCGGTTGCTATAGCTAAAGGCAAATTAGAGCTGCTAACGGAAACCAATCTGAATGAACAACAATACAGCTATGTGGAAAAACTGGAAACAACATTGAATAAGCTTTCGCGGCTAAATGATTCTTTGGCTTTGTTAACAAAAATCGAAAACCATGAATTTTCCACAAACGAAACTGTAAATATAAGTAAGATAGTTAAGGATGGAATTAATGCTTTTCAGGAATTATTAAGCCTCAATAACCTACATCTAGTTACAGATATCAGTGATTCCATAATGCTAAAAATCCACCCCTCACTTGCCGAGATTATGTGGTCAAACCTATTCCGAAATGCTATTAACCATAACATTCAGAATGGTGAAATAAATATTAAACTAAACAGTGACTATCTTGAAATTTCAAATACAGGAAAAGAATTGAATACCGAACCATCTGTCCTTTTTGAAAGATTTAAAAAAGGCGAACAAAATTCCGAATCGATTGGCTTGGGTCTTTCCATCGTAAAAAGAATAGTTGATCAAAACGCAATGCCCATCTCTTATACCACAGTAAAAAACCGGCACACCATTCGAATTAGTTTAAAGAGTGTAAAAATAGACTAAACTTCAAAATTGATTCAGTTTTGCTACAAAATCAGCGCAAGATTGCAGGTTAACTTTGATTGTATCATCAATTAACTCAATCAACGAAAGCGAATGATTACTCTGAGAGCGCTGGTTTTAACCTTTTTATTCTTACTCTTTTCGATGAGCTTAACAGCTCAGGATTTTGCAACATCCGTTAATCTCACCGGTAAAGTTTTTGATAATGAGGGAGAACCTTTAATTAATGCTACTGTTGCAGTTTATAAAAGTGATTCACTATTGACCGGTACTGTCAGTGATACTCAGGGAAATTTTTCGCTTCAACTCAACCCCGGCTCTTATTCCATTGAGATAACTTTTCTGGCATTTGAGGCTACAAAAAAACAAGTAGTTTTAACAGCTGATGAGAACCTTGACCTAGGTACTATTACAATGCAACCCTCACAAGCGGAGCTGGATGAGGTAGAAATTCGGGGAGAGCGTTCCTATATGGAAATGAATTTTGACAGCCGCTCTTTTAATGTACAGGATGATATTACAAGTCTGGGTGGTTCCGCTCTTGATGTACTGGATAATGTTCCTTCCATTTCGACTGATTTTGAAGGCAACGTGAGTCTGCGAGGAAATCAGGGTGTACAAATTTTAATTAATGGCTGGCCATCAAATCTGGTAAGAAACGGAACCGATGCCTTAAGCAGTATTCCTTCCGGTTTGATTGAAGAAGTAAAGATCATCACAAATCCTTCCGCCCGTTATGCCGCAAATGGAACCGGCGGTATTATTGATATAATTTTGGTGGAAGGAGCAGAACTGGGATTCAACGGAACGGTTCGGGCAAATGGCGGTTACCCACAAGATTACAGCCTGGGAGCTAATGTAAATTATCAAAAGAAAAGAATAAATTGGTTTGCTGACGCCCAGGTTGAATATGAAAATGAGCCTGAAACCGGCAGTACTTTTCAAAGCTTCAGCAATGATACAACTTATGCATACAGCGAATCCTCAGAAACTGACGAAACGGAAAAGGAAGTTAGTTTTAATATCGGAGCAGATATCTTTCTGGATAACGACCAAATTGTTACCATTTCATCCAGAATTAATCTGGAAAATCAGATCGAAGACCGGAATGTAAATTATATTGATTACGATCCTGATAACAACCAAGTGTACCAATCAGCAAATCAAAATTGGGATATTCTTCAGGAAACGGAACGAGAAGTACTTGAAGATGAAACTGAGAATGATTTTGATGTCAGAGTCCAATATGAAAAGAAATTCAATAAGAACCGGGATCACAAATTAGTAGCGGATCTTGATTTCGAATTTGGACAAGAAAACGGAAAAATTAATTTTGATCAATTTGTGCAACAGGGAGCCGGAACAGCTGTTCAGCAACGAACCAATGCAGGAGAAGTGTATCGGGAAGCTCGTTTTGATGTTGATTACGAGCAACCTCTGGGCGAATCAGGAAAACTGGAAGCAGGACTTCGTTATGATTATGAATGGCAGGATAATGATTATCTGGTAGAGGAATTCCAAGACGGTAATTGGGTACGTTCCGGTCAGGATATCGGACCTGCTGATAATTTTATTTATTCTGAAAATATTAATGCACTGTATGGAATCTACTCTGGCGAAATTAAACCATTTACATATCAGATCGGTCTGCGTGTCGAAAATACGAGAATCAATTCCCGGCTAGATGAATCCGGTACTTCCAGTTCTCAGAATTATACCAACTTTTTCCCAAGTGCTTTTCTGTCCTATACGATCAACGAGCTGAATTCAGTACAGTTAAGTTATAGTCGCAGAATTTCCAGACCTTGGTCAGGACAATTACTACCATTTGTGGAAATCGAAAATGACAGAAACCGGGAAGTCGGAAACCCTGACCTGAAGCCGGAATTCAGCAACTCTTATGAAGCGGGTTATTTGCGCTATTGGGAAACAGGCTCCGTACTTACCAGTTTTTATTACCGGCACCGAACAGAAGTTATTGAAGATGTATCTACCATTGATAATGGGATAACTACAGAAACTCCAATTAATCTGGCTACCGAAGATGCTTGGGGAGTTGAGTTCTCAGCCGACCAAAAACTTTTTAGTGGACTTCAACTTTCAGGAAGTTTAAATATTTATCAATCAAACAGAGAAGGAAGTTTTCAAAATCAGGTTTATCAAAGTGAATCAGAAACCTTTACCAGTCGCCTGAGGGTTCGGTGGCAGTTTCTGGATGGCTGGAATTTTCAGTCATATATATCATATCGTGGAGCCCAACAAACCACACAAGGCACGCGAGCGGGTCGGTCTTTTGTAGGTACGGGGCTTTCGAAAGATTTTTGGGATGGCAAAGCTAACATTTCATTGAATATCAGGGACCTCTTTAATTCAAGGAATAGTGATCGTGAAATCATTCAACCATTTTCGTATACAAACAGTCAGTACAGTTGGTCAAGCAGAGCCTTTCGTTTAAACCTACGGTACAATTTTGGTGGAAGTAGTGATAATTCCAGAGGACGGTAGTTGAAACAGAATCTCCATTTGAATTACTCAATCGGTTTTATGGATAGAAATCATCAGTTTTGCCGGAAATTTGATGCTTTTTATCGGATTGCCTTAACTCATGGAATTTCATTTCCACGATGTTGTTGTGTTCCTTTACTTGTTTACCCAAAGTAAACAGATCATAAGCTGCGCCCAACCCAAACACACCGCCTGAGGCAAACCAACCAAGTCCAGTACCATATTTCTCCAGATAAAAACGTTGAAAGCCAAGCGTTCCGAAAAATCCAACTAACCATAACAAATAAGCTATCTTTCTAGATTTGAACTGACTTGGATCTTTGAATCTTTTGGGAATCAGTGACTTTTTCCCGGTTCCCGCTTTTTCCAGAAATTCGTCGATACTTACTAATATTCTCTTAGCCAGTCTCTTTACTCTCGGATTGGCATTTTGAGCCAGATCCAATTCCCCTTCAAGAATTCCTTTTTCAAAATTAAACTCGTCCAGTAGTTTGTTGATATCGATCTTTCCATTCAGGTGAGCTTTGATCTTTCTGTTTAGATTCTGGAGTGAATCATGAATGGAAGTGATTAAATTAGATTGCTCTTTTTCCTCATCAGACAAATCCTGCACTACTTCTTCGTATTTCTCGTACGCTTTCAGAAATACATTTTGAGCAATATAAATGAGTTCGAGCTGGTCTGACCTGTTCACGTGATGTTAGTTTGTTTTTTTAAGAACCGAATAAAATTCGGTTAACTGATACCCTGATTTTGAAAATATGTTACGGATTTAATAAAACATACTCGAATGAATATAGCTGATGGTGTTATAAATAAAAAAGCTCAACCCGTTTCCAAGTTGACCTTTTTATTTAAGATTCCGCTTATTTCACAAGAAGCATCTTTTCAGTAAATACTTTCTTAGGTGTAATTAATCGATAAAAATATATTCCCGAAGCTAGGTCACTCGCATCAAAATTAAGCGTGTAAACACCGGAATTCTTAAATCCGTCAACTAAAACTTCAACTTCCTGACCAATCATATTATAAACCGAAACTTTCACCATAGTTGCTTCCGGTAGCTCAAAATTAATAGTAGTTGTAGGGTTAAATGGATTTGGATAGTTCTGTTTAAGAGCGAAAACTGAAGGAGATTCTTCGTTAGGTTCATTTGAAACCGTACTTGGGCAAGTTCCCCATACGGGCTTATTTTCAGAGGTTAACATACTAGAGGTTGAAAATGAACTTGGCTCAAAAGTAATATTAGTAACACACCAACTGCTCAAATTTTGATTAAACTTGGAAGCATCATTGAACATCTCGTCCATGTCTGTTACTAAACTCACATCCCAACTACCTATGTCTTGATTAAAAGTGGATGTAGCCTCAAACATGCCATCCATTCTTGTTGCTGAACTCACATCCCAACTGCCTATATCTTGATTAAATACGGAAGCACCTTCAAACATACTTATCATATTGGTAGCGGAGCCTACATCCCAACTGCTTATATCTTGATTAAATACATGTGCACCTTGAAACATTCCTTGCATAATTGATACCTTACTTACATCCCAACTGCTTATATCTTGATTAAAAGAAGTCGCTCGCAGAAACATGAAGATTGTATTGGTAACAGAGCTCATATCCCAACTGTTTAGAGGTTGGTTAAAAGAAGCCGCAGTCGCAAACATATACCCCATATAAGTCACCATGCTAACATTCCAGCTGTCTATATCCTGATTAAAATTTATTGCCCTATTGAACATACTATTCATTCTAGTAACTTTTCCTGTATTCCAGCTCTCTATTGGATGGTCGAAAGAAGTTGCATCATCAAACATGCTAGACATAGTTGTTACGTTGCTCACATCCCAACTTCCAATAGGCTGATCAAAAGAACGTGCTCCAGCAAACATGCTAGACATATTGGTTACGTTGCTCACATCCCAATTTCCAATAGGCTGATCAAAATGCCGTGCTCCAGAAAACATGCGGCTCATATCAGTAACTGCACCCACATTCCAATTTCCAATAGGCTGATCAAAAAGCCGTGCTCCAGAAAACATAGCAGTCATATTGATTACATTACTCACATCCCAACTACTTATATTTTGGTTAAAAGTATCAAAATCATCAAAAATCTCTTCCATATCCGTAACAGGAGTTGTGCATACGACTGATAAGTCTTCATCGGCGTCTCTCTTTGAAACTAAAAGGCTCTTGTCTACCGCTGTATATGTAATCCCACCCACTACACCCGTATCACCAGAATTTGCTCCATCACAAGTTATAGTCACTCCATTTTCTGCCAAGGCAAAGGTTCCTTGTGCTTTTAAAAAAAATGGTGCCAATAAGAACAAAACAAAGCATATTCCGATTACAAATTTTCTCATAATATCTTCCTCAGTGTTTCGATACGTTAAATTTTAAAACTTAAACTATAGAAAATTAAATATAAAAAAAGCCCAACTCATTCCTGAATCGGGCTTTTGTTCTTAGAGTAGCGTGGGACGGAATTGAACCGTCGACCTCACGATTATGAGTCGTGCGCTCTAACCATCTGAGCTACCACGCCATTTGTCAATAAATTGAAAGCTTCAAAACTCAAATGACAATTTGTGATCTTGAGCTTTCGTGGGGTTTCTTTTTTTCAAAGAACTCCAAATATAAGGACTTCCAACATCAACCGTAAACAATTTTTCAGGGAAATCTGCTATAACTCACTTCTAAGTTTGTTACCTTTCTTCCGCTGCTTAAGCAACCCTGTCAGGGTTGTTTGAAATAATTAAATCTTAAATAAAATTTAACCCTGACAGGGTTTTTCGAAAATTATGGCGCAGAAGATCACAAAAAGAGAAAAAGATTATTCACAATGGTACCTGGATGTTGTAAAGGAAGCCAAACTTGCTGAACATTCTCCGGTGCGTGGATGTATGGTTATTCGTCCTACGGGAATGGCTCTGTGGGAAAACATGCAGCAAGGTCTGGACAAAATGTTCAAAGATACCGGACACGAAAATGCTTACTTCCCTCTTTTTATTCCGAAATCATTTCTGTCAAAAGAGGCGCAACACGTAGAAGGTTTTGCGAAAGAGTGCGCCGTTATCACTCACAGCAGATTAAAAGCTGTAGATGGCGGAGTCGAAGTTGATCCGGAATCCAAATTAGAGGAAGAGCTCATTGTTCGTCCAACTTCAGAAACCATAATCTGGGATACCTACAGAAGCTGGATACAATCGTACCGCGATCTTCCGATCTTAGTAAATCAATGGGCAAATGTTGTGCGTTGGGAAATGAGAACCCGACTGTTCCTCAGAACGATGGAATTTTTGTGGCAGGAAGGACATACCGCACATGCAACCAAGCAGGAGGCTGTTGATGAAACACTCCAAATGCTGGAAGTGTATCGTACTTTTGCAGAAGATTATATGGCAATGCCGGTTATAACCGGAGTGAAAACTGCGAGCGAACGATTTGCAGGCGCTGTTGACACTTATTGTATTGAAGCACTGATGCAAGATGGCAAAGCATTGCAAGCAGGAACTTCTCACTTTTTAGGGCAGAATTTTGCCAAAGCTTTTGATGTAAAATTTCAGGATAGTGATGGTGATCACAAACTGGTTTGGGCAACAAGCTGGGGAGTTTCAACCCGATTGATCGGCGGATTGATCATGACGCATTCGGATGATCAGGGATTGGTAATTCCTCCAAGATTAGCTCCGACACAGGTTGTGATCGTTCCTATTTATAGAAGTGATGAAGAGCGCGAAACTGTTCTTGAGTATGGTGATTCTATTTACAACGAGCTTAAAGATCTTGGAGTCCGTGTAAAATTGGATGACAGAGATAATTACAAGCCGGGCTTCAAATTCGCGGAGCATGAAGCTCAGGGAATTCCGTTGAGAATTGCCGTTGGACCAAGAGATGTACAAAAAGGAAATGTGGAACTTGCTCGTCGTGACACTTTAAGCAAATCGTTTGAATCCAGAGATGGAATTGGTTTAATGGTTAAGGAATTACTGGAAACCATTCAGGTTGATCTTTTTGAAGCTGCTAAGAAACGCAGAGAAGAAGCTACTTCAGAAGTGGAAACTTACGATGAGTTCAAAAAAGTTCTGGAAGAAAAAGGCGGTTTCATTTACGCTCACTGGGATGGAACTGATGAAACTGAGGAACTTGTTAAAAATGAAACCAAAGCAACCATTCGTTGTATTCCTTTAAAAACTGACGAAAAAGAAGGCAAGTGTATGGTTACCGGAAAGCCTTCAAAGCAGAAAGTGTTATTTGCAAGGTCTTATTAACTAAGTTGTCATCTTGATCCCGAAACGTCGGGAGAAGAATCTTCAAAATGTTCTAAAACTAATAAGTGAAGATTCTTCGCTATCGCTCTGAATGACTCATAATTGTATAATAAATGAACATTCCTCCATATCCATATCATCTTTGTTCTGCGGAACAGTGCCGGAGAATGGACGAACGTACTATCAATGAATTTGGCATTGATAGTTTCACGTTGATGGAGATCGCCGGAACTAAGGCTGCTGATTTCATCCTTTCTGAAATAGAATCGGATTCTCATGGTTTGTTTATATGCGGAAAAGGAAATAACGCCGGAGATGCTTTAGTTGTAGCGCGAATTCTCTCTGAAAAAGATCATCCGGTTACGATCTGTTTTGTTGGAGGAACTGATTCTTTAAGTGAAGACACTTCTAAGAATCTCGAACTGCTTAAAAAGTTGAAAGGAAACATCAATTTTGTTGAATGGGTATCCGACTTCGATTTCAGAGAGTATGATTTTATGGTGGATGGAATGTTTGGAACAGGGCTTAATTCTGATGTCCGCTTTCCTTATGACGAAGTGATCAATGAATTAAATCAGTCAAAAAAAACGAACTTCTCTTTGGACCTACCTTCTGGTTTACACACTGATACCGGCAGAAAAATGGGAAGCGCTGTACTTGCCGATTTTACGATTACGTTCGGAGCACTAAAAACAGGTTTCTATCTGAATGACGGATTCGATCATTCTGGAGAAGTTGTACTGTGCGAACTTCCTTTTCCGAATCACTTTAAAGAGAAGTCTGCTTATTTAACTCATGAAGATTGGTTTACAGAATCAGAAATAGATCAAAAGCAGCGCGAACACAAATATGACGGAGGAGTTCTTTATATAATAGCAGGTTCAGAAGGACTGACCGGAGCAGCAGTTTTAGCAGCACAAAGTGCCTGGGGTACAGGAGTTGGAGCTGTGGTTCTGATCACCCCAAAGGGATTACTCAATATTTATGAAAAGAATCTGACTCAGATCATCAAAAGACCTGTTGGTACAGATAATGACATCCATTTTTCGATGTCTCATTTGGAGCAGATACAATCGATTTTAAATGAAAAGCCCGGATCATTATTGATCGGCCCCGGTCTTGGCAGAGATCCCGAAACCATAAATTTTGTTCAAAAATTACTTTCTGACTTTAACGGAAACGTTGTTATCGATGCCGACGCTCTCTTTGCTCTTTCAGAATCTGATAGTTGGAAAAAACCTGATAATGCCAACTGGATTCTTACACCTCATCCCGGTGAATTGAAAAAGCTTTTAGGTTCAGATATTCAAGATGGGTTTGACCGATTGATACAGGTTTCCAAAACTGCGAAAGAAGAAAACATCACTATTTTGTCGAAAGGATTTCCTTGTATTTTGGGAACAACTTCGGGCGATGCATATTTAACGGGATATGATACCCGAATTTTTTCCCGGGCGGGTTTCGGAGATATACTTGCCGGTAAAGTCAGTGGACACCTGTTGGCTTTGAAAGAACCTGATTCAGCATGCATTAAAGCACTAATTGACGGCAAACAAAAAGCAGTTTTTCATTTTAACAACTCAAACTCTGAACTTGAGCCAATTCATTTAATCTAGTCAGGACTAACCCATCGATATTATTTTTAAATATAAACGGTTTTTTGGCATTCTTGTAGCTTTCACAACCATATCTATATTGGTGGCTACTCTCTATCCATCTAAAACATCACTCTCTTTGAATATTTGGGATTATGATAAATTGGGGCATTTTATCATGTTTGCAGGTTGGACTTTTCTTGTTGGACTTTTCAGAGCAAGTAACACGAAAAGAAAACCTAGCCTTTGGAAAGTATTTTCTCTTGGTTGCTTTTATGGTCTGATGATCGAGTTTCTACAATTTGTAGTTCCGACTAACAGAAGCCCTGAAACTCTGGATTTTGTAGCTGATGCTTTGGGTGCGCTATTTGCAATTTTTGTGCTTCATTTCTTATTCAAATCAATGTTCTCTACTGATAAAGCTAATACTGCATGATTATGTTATACTAACATCTTCCTAAAAGAGATTTATTACCAGAGCACACTACTAATCAAATCTCTTGCTTTATGAAAAAGAATCGTTACTTCGACCTGAAGAAAAATCATTTCATTCTTTCTGAAATTGGAATTATTTGTTCGCTTTTATTTTTGATAGCTGCTACAAATGCGAATATCGGAACTCAAAAAAACTCGAGCATCTCTGATCAAAAGCCTTTAATTCCTGACACCTTACTAGTCCTTCCTCCCATTACACCTCCTGAAAAAGTTGCTCCTCAAAAACCAATGATATTTACTCCCAAACCAAACGATGATCCAATGGATATTGAGATCCCGGAATTCCCAGAGTTTGGAGATTTCTCTGATAGAATACCAGAACCCCTAAAACCTGACGATAAAACAGACGATGAGCCGGTAACTTTTTTAAAAGAAATGCCTTCAATTATTGGCGGACAGCGGGCTTTATATTCCAAAATTAAATATCCTGAAATTGCACAAGATATCGGTATTGAGGGCAGGGTTATGGTACAATTTATTGTTGATAAACAGGGGAATGTTACCAATCCCGAAATCATACGTGGTGTTCACCCAAAACTTGATGAAGAGGTTCTTAGAGTTATCAAACTGGTAAAGTTCTCTCCGGGGGTCCAAAATGGTATACTGGTCAAAGTAAAAATGGTGCAATCAGTAAGCTTTAAACTAAAAAGATAGTATTTAAAACCCTTTAATAGAATAAATGTGGTTAAATCACGTTTTTTTTACATAAACATCAAAATATAACTTGCAGTCAAACTGAAATATCATTTTCTTTAAAGTTCAAGAAAAAAGGCATTAATTATGATTAACAGAAGAAAAGATTCAAAGGCTGATTTAAAGCGATCATACAATATTTTCCTGGAAGCAGGTCTGATTGTAGCGTTGCTTTTTATTATTGCAGCTGTACGAATTAACTTATACAGCCCTCCCCCAACTCCTCCTCCGATTGATGAACAGGAAGAAGTTGTAATGGAAGAGGCGATTCAAACTAAGCAAATTGAAACACCACCTCCACCTCCTCGTCCACCGGTCCCGGTTGAGGTTCCGAACGATGAGATCATCGAAGACGAGATTCTGGATATAGCCGAGTTCGATTTGGACGGACCAATGGATTTACCTCCACCTCCTCCTCCCGCAGAAGATGAAGAAGAGGAAATCTTTATAGTTGTGGAAAATATGCCGGAACTTAAAGGTGGACAGGCTGGTCTTCAAAAACGAGTTAAATACCCTCAGGTTGCAATTCGTGCTGGTATTGAAGGTCGTGTTACTGTACAGTTTGTAGTTAACGAAAGAGGCGAAGTTGTTAATCCGCGAGTTATTCGTGGAATTGGCGGTGGGTGTGACGAAGAAGCACTCAGAGTTGTTAAAACTGCTAAGTTCTCTCCGGGAATGCAACGGGGTAGACCTGTACAAGTTCAGATGAGTTTACCGATTTTATTTAAACTCAGTAACTGATACATTTTCAGATCAAATTAAAAGGCGTGATTGGCAACAATCACGCCTTTTTTATGTCCGCTAGTTTTTTACTTTGAAATCCTCCAGGACAGGAACGAGGTTTTTAAATCCCACTTTATCTATCGCTTTATCAAGCTCTACCCATTCAACCAACTCAATTCCTTCTGATGTTTCGGGTATAAACGATTGTGGTTTTTCAAAATGCATAGCAAACCAATAGGTTATCTTGTGGTAGATTTTTCCGTTTTGGTTGTAAGAATGTTTTGATGAAATCAGTTCGTTTGAAATTAATGGAAGCGAGTCTGCACCCACCTCTTCCATTACTTCTCTTCTCGCACACATTTCAATGGTTTCACCTTTCTCTCTTTTACCTTTTGGAATATCCCAAAAACCATTCCTGAAGATCATTAAAACTTCCGTTTGGGATTTTTCGGTTTTTCTGAAAACAATTCCGCCGGCTGCTTCTACTTTTTTAGTCTTCACTATTTGACTCTTCTGAAGGTGTACCCTCTCCTTTCTTTTTTTCGTCGGCATAGTTTAGACGAAGAGTGGTCAGTGTTTGATCCAAAAATCCTTTCAGCTCTTGAGGAAGATTACCTTTCGTATATTTATCTATCATATTCAGAGTGTCAATGGCGTATTTAGCTGAAGAAAGGTCTTTCTCCATTTCGCCTGTTGCCGGATTTTGAAGCTTTCCCAGTCCCATCATAGCAATTTGCTGATGCTGTTGAATTAACATCATACACAGCAACTGATCTTGTTGTTCAGGGTTTAAATTATCAGTATTCATCTATCAGGTAGTTTAGTTTTATAGTTTTTTAAAAATAAGGTGTTTTCACATAAATAAAGATGATTTTTAATTACCTTTATTTATACATCAAATTCAAAATTAATATCACGTATGGCAGTAGTAAAATCCTTTAAGGCATGGCGACCTAAACCTGAATCTGCAAAAAATATCATAAGCGTTCCTTACGATGTAATCAATACAGATGAAGCCAGAGAATTAGCACAGAACAAGCCTGACAGTTTCCTGCATGTTATACGTCCTGAAATCGATCTTCCAGAGAGCACGGATATTCATGCCGAAGAAGTATATCAAAAAGGAGCGGAAAATTTATCGAAACTTTTAAACTCTGATCATTTTGTGCAGGAGGGAAAAGACGCTCTTTACGTTTATAAACTCAACTGGCGAGGACGTTCTCAATCAGGAATCTTTGGTTGTGTGAGTGTTACCGAGTATGATGAAGAAGTTATTCTGAAACATGAGCTAACCAGGCCTGACAAAGAAGATGATCGCACAAAGCATATAACTACTCAGCAAGCACATGCCGAGCCGGTTATGATAACCTTTGACGACACTGCCGGAATTTCTGAAATGATGGAATCGGTAAGTGATAATGAGCCTTTATATCAGGTTACAATTGAAGATGTAGAGCATCTGATTTGGAAAATAGATAACAACGCAGAATTTGATAACGCCTTTTCAAAGATCAAAAATCTTTATATAGCAGACGGACATCACCGTTGCGCAAGTGCTTCAAGAACGGCTGCTCAAATGAAAAAGAAAAACCCGGATCATACGGGAGAGGAAGAGTATAATTATTTTCCGGCTGTGGTTTTTCCTATGCAGCAAATGGAGATTCTTTCCTATAACCGCATCGTATATTCAACTCCTGATAATTTTCTTAGCCTCTTGAAGGAAAAATTTGAACTGAAAGAAACAACAAATCCGGTACCTGATCATAAAGGAGATATATGTGTTTATCTGGATGGAGTCTGGTATTCATTTTCTCTTCCTGAGAGTGATAAGTCTGATGTTGCATCATCATTAGATGTAGCCAGGTTGCAGGAACATTTGCTTGAACCATTACTTGGCATTTCGGATCAACGCACAGATAAAAATCTATTCTTTGTTGGCGGAATCAGAGGTACTAAAGAACTGGAGAAATTGGTTAATTCCGGTAAAGCTGATATGGCAATTAGTATGTATCCAACTAATATCCGAGAACTGGTAGATGTTTCTGATGCAGGATTACTGATGCCTCCAAAATCTACCTGGTTCGAGCCTAAATTAAGATCCGGATTTTTAATTCACACTTTTTAACTCACATTCACTTAATACATGAAACGCGCTCACAATTTTAGTGCAGGTCCAGCTGCTTTACCTCTGGAAGTTTTAGAACAAGCTCAATCTGAACTGTTAAACTACAATGGAACCGGTTCTTCTATAATGGAAATGAGCCATCGTGGTCCGGATTACACCAAAGTGAATACAGACGCTACAGAAAGCCTTAAAAATATCCTTGGGCTTGGAGATGATTTTGAGGTAGTATTTCTTCAGGGTGGTGCAAGTTTACAATTTCTTCAAGTTGCAATGAACTTTCTAAGCGAAGGTGAAACAGCTGACTACATCAATACAGGTGCGTGGTCTCAAAAAGCAATTAAAGAGGCCAAAAGATTTGGCAACGTAAATATTGCTTTCAGTAGTGAGGATTCAAATTTCAACAGAGTACCAACTTCCGGAGATCTGAGTTTAACTCCTGATGCCAATTTTGTTCATTACACTTCTAATAACACAATTTTCGGGACGCAGTTCGCTTCAGAGCCGGAAACCAATGGTGTGCCTTTAATTTGTGACGCCTCTTCAGATTTTCTTTCCCGTCCTATCAACATTGATAAGTATGGATTGATATATGCTGGTGCACAGAAGAATCTGGGGCCATCCGGTGTGGCTGTTGTTATTATCAGAAAAGACTTTCTGGCTAAGATCAACAAGTCTGATATCCCAACCATGCTTGATTACCGCACACACACTGCTAAGCTGTTTCATACCCCTCCTACATTTACTGTTTATCTGGTAAGCTTAGTTCTTAAATGGCTGGAGAATAAAGGTGGCTTGAAGCATTTTGAAAAGGTAAATACAGAAAAAGCTGAGCTTCTTTACGGTACTATTGATTCAGATGATTTTTATCGCGGAACTGCTGAGCTTGAATCCAGATCTAAAATGAACGTCACCTTCCGGTTGCCTTCAGAGGAGCTGGAACAAACATTTCTACAGGAAGCAAAAACCCACAATCTAGTTGCACTTAAAGGGCATAGAAGTGTGGGCGGCATAAGAGCCAGTATTTATAATGCTTGTGAATTGAGTAGTGTAAAGGCGTTGACGGATTTCATGATAGACTTCAGAAGTAAAAATGGATAAGAGACACAAGATTTAAGATGTAAGAAAAAATCTATTTTTAATTTTCTTACATCTTCTGTCTTAAATCTTTCATCTATAAAAGTCCCAACATCGATAATACGTGATCGAGCGCGAAGGGAACAAAGGCAAGCATGTAAAAAATACCCCAAGCTGCACCGGCTATATGAGCTTCGTGATTGATAGTTCCCTCTTTTTTGCTGGCGTAGATACTGTAACCTATAAAAGCGACACCAAATAAAAGGGCGGGAATTTCTATTGGAATTAACATCAGGTAAAGAGGCTCAAAAGGGAATAGTAGTATAAATCCAAAAAGAACGGCTTCAACTGCACCTGAAGCCCCTAGCGTTGCATACTGTGGGTTGTCTTTGTGTTTTATTAAAGACGGAATTGAAGATGCGATCAATCCCGTAAAATAAAGCCCTAAAAACTGAACCTCTCCTATTTGCATTTCTAAAACCGGCCCAAAGAAAAAGAGTGTTATCATGTTGAACAACAAATGAGATATGCTTCCATGCACAAATCCGGATGTTATCAACTCATACCAAGACTTGTTTCTGATGGTTCGGTACGGCATCATCATTCCAACTTCAATTACTTTCGGGTACATAAATAGCCCGATCAAAGAAATTATTGCGTTGGCTGCAATCAGATAATAGGTAATATACATTCTGTAGATAAATTAGATTGCTACGAAGATACAGCCCTTTTAATTTCGACCAAAATTAAACAAAAAAACCCGCTCGATTTTATTCAAGCGGGTTCCCCCATCAACCATAACATGTTAAGCAAGCTACAATTACTTTTATGTTCTATTAATAGAAAAAACACCTGAAGCTGATCCCTCTTCTATCTTCAGGTATTAAATCTTGTGATTATTTCTAATCTTCAGTTAATGAGTTCGATGGATTTGAAGCCCCGGAACTTATTAATTTTTCGATTCGTGATAATCTGAGTTCAAGCTCTTGTTGCTTGTCAACTTTTGCCTGAAGAGTGGCATTATCATTTTTCAAATCCTGCAATTCAAGATGTAAAGCTTTTACAGCTTCAATCAGTACTGCTGTCATTTGAGCATAGTTTACCGATTTCATGCCGTTTTCATCAGTCTGTACAAATTCCGGATAGATCTTCTCTACTTCCTGCGCAATCACTCCAATTTGTGGATCTTCATTAGATGTATCCGTTTTCCAAGTATATGAAACTCCGCGCATTTCAAGCGTTTTTTCAAGAGCATTATCCAAGGTTCGGATATCTCTTTTCAATCGTTCATCAGAAGACTGATTCAATGTTCCTGAAATATTGATATTACCGTTTCCACCATCCAATAAAATAGTTTCCTGACTTGTTTGACCAACAATATTGGTCTTCTTTAGGCTCACGGATCCCCATTCATCCGTACCATCTGAAGCTACATTTATCTCTGCATTTGTGAGATACCATCCATCTGCGCTGGGAGTACTTCCGAAAACATTTAAGAACGCCAGATCATTATTCTCCCAGGATTTCCCTCCGTATTGGAGGTTTGGGCTTGTGTCTCCGAACATTGTTACCTGTGAAGATTCACCTGTTGGGTCATTACCGGCTGGATCATTCGAAATATGAATATTAAATAGACTGCCTAATCCATTTTCTTGTCTGGCTAGCGAACTCATTTCAAACCATGATCTGCCTCCTTCTGCAGCATTCTGAATTCCAAACTGGAGTGGCACATAGAAATTTTCGTTCTTAAAAATATCCATGTAGAAATAGCCACCATTCATTCCTGTAGCTCGTTCTCCATTTGCATAATCAGCATTTGCAACCTGCGCACCTCCTTTATTGAACCAATTATATACAAATCCGGTCCCTTCTGAGTCGGTATTTCCATACTGCAACGCTCTTCTTGACAGAGTTACAAAATTTCCATCCTGATCTGTGTTACGAATAAATCCGGGATAAAAAGCTGTATTCCGTTGATACTCTGCTTCCGGTTGAGTTGAAAGGAAAAGTGAGTCCAGAGTCTGACCATTGGCACTACCGCTTCCTACGGAGCCAAAAATGTTTCCATTTACAGTAAGATCTCCATTAATTACTGAGTGCCCGTTCAAAATAGCAGCAGTATCTGCATTTACTTCCATTCCAATGTTAGAACTTCCGTTATATACATTTAGCCTTAAACCTAAGTTAGAAGTACTTCCGCTTGCTTCACCTTCAAGTGCAACATTTTGTTCCGGTGAATTAAATGCTTCTCCACGAACACCAATATTTGGACTGCTTCCGGTTCCTATGGCTCTGGCAATAACACCAAAGTCAATTCTACTTCCATTTTCTCCTGCAGCTTGGGCTTCAACTCCAACATTTCCATTCAGGTTTCCGCTTGAATAAAATCCGCCTGCGATATTATAAGAACCGAAATTCCCATCAACCTCTTCTCCTAAAGGAATAATTTCACCGGAGCCATCACCTAACGCTACACCATATGCTCCAAAATTAAACTTTCCTGTTCCAAGGGCATATCCATATGTCCCATAGTTACTTCCTCCTCCTGATCCCAATGCAAGACCATATGCTCCAAAGTGAGGACCTGAACCATCTCCTGAAGCTCTGCCATAAAGACTTAATTGTGCGCTCTCATTCCCTGAAGAACTAACAATTCTTGAGTCAACTCCTCTATTCTGTCCATCTGTTTGTGAACGAACTTTTAATGCTCCCTCAATTGATTTATTCCCCGTCACATCAATAATAAAAGAAGTATCATTTTCGCTGGTATTCAAATTATATTCAGTAATCTCACCACCTGACCCTGTTCCGCCTTCAATAGCTTTTTGAGCAACTAAAGCATACGGAACCGATAATAATCTTGTAGTTCCAAGGTCTGCGTATTCTGTACCTCCGGCCGGATCAATAGCCAGTTTTACAAAATAATTATCGTTACCAAAATCGATGTCAGAAAATACCTGTCCTTCATCAGCTGTTCCTTCTCCGATTATTATTTGAATTAAACCTAACGGATTTGTAGTGACTGTATGAGCTTCCTGATATAGTGGATTCCCATCTTCACTCCCTTTAATTATCGATACTTGTACTCCAAGTTGAGTATCAGCAAGAATATCTCCATTTGCTCCCCTGGCAACCGCCTGAAAATTAAATCCTTGTGGCACCTGAGCATAAACACTGATCGCTGTTATTAAAACTACAGCAACACTTCCTATTAATTTTTGTAGAATTGATTTCATAATATTTAATTTATTTTATTAACAACATCTTTTGAGATTTCAACACTTTGCCATTTATCCTTAGCGTATAGAAATAAACCCCGCTTGAAAGGTTAGCGGCTTGAAATTGCGTTGAATGAACGCCTGCAGTTTTTCTTTGATTCACAAGGCTGGCCACTTTTTTCCCTAGTACATTAAACACGTCAATCGATACTTCGGATGCTTCCGGTAGTGCATAATTGATAGTTGTAGAAGGGTTGAATGGATTTGGATAATTTTGACTCAATCCAAATTCTTTCGGCAGATCTTCAGGGGTTTCTATCGAAGTTGGAATAACTGAAAGATCAGGAATACTAACCACTGCCAGTGAAATAGATTCATTGCCAAATTCACCAACTATGGTTTCTCCTGCTGTAAATACAAGAGATATTTCTCCATTTGTCGCAAATCCGGATGCGGGTAGTATTACTCCTTGTGCATTTACAATAATGGGCATCATCAATAATGTAGCGAGAGCCCCGATAATTTTTGTATAACACATAATTCTATGATTTAGAGTTTAAAAGAATCTAATTTTCCGGTTTCTAATTTTCACTACCCATTCGGGTGGTATTTAGGAATTTGTTTTAGTTATCTTCCTGAAACATCATCTTTATTTTATGCGGGCTTTTAATAAACTATTCCTTCTAATTTGTATCTCAGTTTTTGCCATTTCCTGTGGGGTAACAAAAAAAGGAATCAAATCGGATTCCATATCCGGAGATAGAACCGGGTCAAAAACACCTGTTACATCTGATCTTCCTACAAAAAAAGGAGCGTTAATTGAAACCGGAGTAGCCAGTTGGTATGGGCCTAACTTCAATGGCAGGCTAACTGCAAATGGTGAAACGTTTGACATGAATGGAATCTCGGCTGCCCATCGCACACTTCCCTTTAATTCAGAAGTTATTGTAGTTAATGAGGACAATGGAAAATCTATCCGTGTTAGAATTAACGATCGGGGTCCTTATGCTAAAGACAGGATTATTGATTTGTCAAAAGGAGCTGCTCAAGCTGTAGATATGATTGGTCCCGGAACAGCAAATGTGACTATTTATTTGGTAAAAGGAGACTTGAAAAACTCTCGGGTTACAGATCTTAAAGTTCCTACCTACACTGTTCAGCTTGGTTCTTATAATGATCTCGCCCCGGCTCAAATACAATCAAAAAAGATAAAAGGCAGCCGTGTTGAAACTCTGAATCTTAACTCGGGGACAGTATACAGGATCTACTTTGGACTTTATAAAGAC
This sequence comes from uncultured Balneola sp., assembly GCA_913058495.1. Lineage (GTDB taxonomy): Bacteria > Bacteroidota > Rhodothermia > Balneolales > Balneolaceae > Balneola. Next base: position 34,155 of record CAJXQC010000024.1, read on the forward strand.
CGTAACAAAGCTGAAAAAGAAATGCGAAGCCTTAAAAGAAAAGGATTTAACGGTTTTGTAAAACAAATCGAAAACGATTAATCAGTTCGGGATTGATTCCCTGTGTTTTTCGGTTTAGCGATTGAACCGAATAAAAATTCAGCATGAAGAAAAAGATCATTGTTATTGGAAGTGGTTTCGGAGGGTTAGGAGTTGCTTCTCGTTTGCTATCCGCCGGGCATGATGTAACCATTTTAGAAAAAAGAGATAAGCTTGGTGGACGTGCCTACGTTTATGAACAAAATGGTTTTAAATTTGACGGAGGTCCTACCGTTATTACTGCACCATTTATGTTTGATGATATTTGGGAAGCTGCAGGTAAAAAAAGATCTGATTATGTTGAATTTGTACCCTGCAATCCTTTCTACAGAATATTCGACCATAATGGCGGAAAATTTGATTACAACAATGATCATGAATTTACGATCAAAGAAATTGAGAAGAGAAGTCCGGGTGATGTAGCCGGTTACGAAAAGTTCTTAAAAACTACTAAATCCATCTTTCAAAAAGGATTTGTGGAGCTTGCCGATCAGCCATTTTTGAAGTTTATGGATATGATGAAAGTTGCTCCCGACCTGATCAAACTACAGTCCTATAAAACGGTTTATAAGTACGTTTCTAAATTCATTAAGGATGATTTTTTACGACAATGTTTTTCTTTTCATCCTCTTTTGGTTGGTGGGAACCCGTTTGATACGACTTCTATTTATGCCATGATCCATTATTTGGAAAGAGAATGGGGCGTTCATTATGCAATGGGAGGAACCGGTGCAATTGTAAACGCTTTTGAAAAGCTGATCACAGAACAGGGAGGTAAATTCCATCTGCAAACAGAGGTGGATGAGATTCTGGTTAAGAATGGCAAAGCTACAGGCGTTCGATTAAAAGACGGTGAAATTCTGGATGCTGATATTGTAGTTTCCAACGCTGATGTTGGATTCACTTATAAGAATATGATCGACTCCAAGCACAGAAAAAAATATACGGATAGAAAGATCGATCGTACCAAGTATAGCATGTCTCTTTTCGTGATCTATTTTGGAACTAAGAAAAGATATCTGGATTCAGGATTAGCACATCATAATATCATTCTTGGTAAACGCTACAAAGGTTTACTGGATGATATCTTCCATAAAAAGCATGTAGCTGATGATTTTTCTCTCTATCTGCATATGCCGACTATAACGGATTCAAGTATTGCTCCCGAAGGTCACGAAGGGTTTTATGTGCTCTCTCCTGTTCCTCACTTGGACAGCGGAACAGACTGGAATGAATTTGCTCCGAAATATCGAAATGCTATTATGAACTTCCTTGAAGAAAACTATTTGCCTGATCTTCAGGAAAACTTGGTGGCTGAACACTATATCGATCCGATCCATTTCAGAGATGTTTTAAACAGCCACAAAGGTTCTGCCTTTTCAGTGGAGCCGATTTTGACTCAATCAGCATGGTTCAGACCACATAACAAGTCAGAAGATATTGATGACCTGTATTTCGTTGGAGCCGGAACTCACCCCGGAGCCGGTTTACCGGGCGTACTTTCATCCAGTATTATTGCTCAGGACTTGATTGGGAAAGCGTGATGAATGTTGAACATCCAACATCCAACATCCAACATCCAACATCCAACATCCAACATCCAATAAGAAAGTAATCTTATCATTGCTCATAAGTTCGATACGATAAAGGTCAATTAGGATATAACAGACTACATTTTCAGTAAAGCTGCTTTAAAACGGTAATATTTTTGAGCGAAATAGGTGATCAATGAATCATTAAAGGCTATTTGATTAAACTGAAGAATATCTAAAAAACCTGCGGTTAGTTATTGTTTAATAATAACTAATCACTAATAACTTTTAACTAAACACATCCTTCATAATCCCTGCTCAAAACCGTATATTTAAGTCTCTAAAAATTTGAATTTCAAAACGGAAAGCAGAAACCATGGCAACAGGATTTTTTAACGTCCCACCGGCAATCAACGAACCTATTTTGAGCTACGCTCCGGGTTCTCCTGAAAAAGAAGAACTTCAGGCTGCACTCAAAGAAGCTCGATCAAAAGAAATTGACGTTCCAATGTATATCGGAAGTGAATTAGTTACTACCGATAACAAAAAGCCAATGTCTCCACCACATGACCACAAGCATATCTTAGGTCATTTTTCTGAAGGTGATGCTTCTCATGTTAAGCAGGCAATTGATGCCGCTATGGAAGCGAAAGCTGATTGGGCAAATATGGGTTGGGAACACAGAGCCAGTATTTTCCTTAAAGCTGCTGAATTGATCGCTGGTCCTTACCGAGCGAAATTGAACGCTGCAACTATGTTGGGTCAGTCAAAGAATGCATTCCAAGCAGAAATTGATTCTGCATGTGAGATCATCGATTTCTTAAGATTCAATGTTGAGTACATGACTCAAATCTATTCACAACAACCGGAATCATCAGATGGCGTTTGGAACCGATTGGAACAACGTCCGCTGGAAGGATTTGTATTTGCACTTACTCCATTCAACTTTACAGCTATTGCAGGTAACTTACCAACTTCTGCAGCGATGATGGGTAACACCATTGTTTGGAAGCCGGCTTTCACTCAGATCTATTCTGCAAATGTATTGATGGAAGTGTTCCGCGAAGCAGGTGTTCCCGATGGCGTAATTAATCTGATCTACGTGGACGGACCAACTACCGGAGATGTAATTTTCTCACACGAAGATTTTGGTGGAATCCACTTTACCGGAAGTACCGGAGTATTCCAGCATATCTGGAGAACAATTGGTGAGAACATCAAAAAGTATAAGTCGTACCCAAGAATTGTAGGTGAAACAGGTGGAAAAGATTTCATCATGGTTCACAAATCATCCAGAGCAAAACAAGTTGCTACCGCAATTACCCGTGGTGCTTTTGAATTCCAAGGACAAAAATGTTCAGCGGCTTCCAGAGCTTACATTCCGTCTAACCTTTGGGAAGATGTAAAGAATTATGTGATTGAAGATCTTAAGTCGTTCAAAATGGGTGGCACGGAAGATTTCAGTAATTTCATAAATGCCGTTATTGATGAGAAATCATTCGATAATATTGCAAAGTATATCGACGATGCAAAAGCTAGTGATGACGTGGAAGTAATCGCAGGTGGTAACTACGATAAGTCGAAAGGATATTTCGTAGAGCCTACTGTTCTGCTTTCTAAAGATCCGAAGTATACGACTATGTGTGAAGAGATCTTTGGACCGGTTATCACCATTTATGTGTACGACGAAGACAAGTTCGAAGAAACGCTTGAGTTAGTTGATAACACTTCTCCTTATGCGTTGACAGGGTCTATTTTTAGTCAGGACAGATATATGATCGAGCTTGCAACCAAGCGATTGGAACAATCTGCAGGAAACTTCTACATCAATGATAAGCCGACCGGCGCCGTTGTTGGTCAGCAGCCATTTGGTGGGGCAAGAGGCTCAGGAACCAACGACAAAGCAGGATCTATGATCAACTTGTTACGTTGGGTTTCTCCAAGAACGATCAAAGAAACTTTCGTAACTCCAACGGATTACAGATATCCGTTTTTAGGTGAAGAGTGATCGCTGACTTTAATCAGTTATTAATTGATTTGAAAGCCCTCGAGAGAGGGCTTTTTTTTTATTAGTTGTAATGAATACCTTATAAAGTTACTGATAATAGACTCTTATTAATTTGGAAAATCTTTACATAACAATCTATGACCTAATAATCTTCCTTCTGGGATTACTTTTAGGTAACTGGCTAGCAATCGGACGAGATAAAAGAAAAGAGTTTAATCAAATTGCTGACGATATATATTTGAACTTATATAAAGAAAAAAAAGCGCTCGAAAGCTCAAATAATATACCAAGAGGTCCTGATTACGATTCTCTGGAAACACTCAAACGAAGGAGTTCTTTTTTAAAGAAACGGGCTTTGTTGAAAGTAGTTCAAGAATATAAAAAAGCAAAATCTTCAAAAAAGAGATATGACTCCGCTAATCAACCTATCTCTTATGAGACACCAGAAGTATTAATTGAATCAATAGAAAAATTGATCAAAAAAATTGAAAGAAAATGAAATTCTCCTTTGAAGGAGGTGGATTTTGATCGAACAGATCAAAAGACGGAGGATGTGTGAGGTTTAGAAATTAATAAACTTCACACATCCCTCGGATTATCCAAAGAACTGTTTGGATAATCGTCTCCCTTCGAAGGGAGATTTTTTTCTTTTAAAGTCATTCAGAACTATTCAACATTGAATATTCCTTGTTGGACATTCAATATTCGTTATTCTATTCCTTTCTTTTCCCAGGCGAATACGTTTCCGCTGCTCTGGCTTCTACGTCTTCTCTGTAATAGGCTACATCTTTGAAATTGGCATTGATGTAAGGTTCTGCCTGATCAAAGAAGTGGGGTGAATTCGGATCACCGCTTTGTCCGCCGGCAAGGATACTTTTCGCTTTTAAACTATCCCCAAATTCTACAACTGCTACAAAGCTATTCCCTGAAGTTCCGTAGATCTTTTTGGTATCGTAGGTTCGGGCTCCATAAGAAGCCAACGCTCCCCATCTGCCGGAGGCAAATCCAACAGGTAAACTTGGCTGATCATCATCAAAGTTAGGAGCAATACTTCCATCCAGTCTTTGGAATCTATTTACTTCTCCCCAAGCAGTATTCCAGCTTCCAAAATCTTCATCAAGCTGGTCTAAAGTAGCTTTCAGAATTTCCAATCGCTCTTTGAACGGAGCTTTAGTTCCGTAATAAGAAAAACGCTCCATGAAATTCAATCCATCAGGAGCTTCACCGCTTCTCATAAAATTGATCCCATAGAAATGAGCAATAGTCATGGCAACTGATTCTGTATTTGTTTCGAAATTCCAATCTCTTAAAACATCGATCGCTTCTTCAGGAACTCCGTATTTATTATTAGAACGATCATAAGCCCGAACAACTCCCGGAATCAACTCTTCAAAAGCAGGAACTCTGGGTGAGTAAGCCAGATCGATCAATCCGTCTAGTGTCAGGTTCTCTGCTTCTGATAAAAGATCTTGAGCATGAACCCCGCGAAAGTTCTCAGAAATTCTGGACATGTAATTCGGATAGTCTTCTTTCTTCGGACTGAATTCTGCCGCCGCTGTAAACGGAGTAGAGTTCGCATTTTGGATCCAGCCATTACCGGGATTCAGCAAAGTGATAGCTTCGTCTACCGGATGAAGTCCCTGCCAATCGGTTGCAGGATCGCTTCCATCTACAGGCTGTGTATAATCAAATTGCGTGTCTCTGATCGGAATAAAATTTCCGTGGTAGTAAGCGATGTTTCCTTCTGAATCAGCAAAAACGGTATTGTTAGATGAATTGGTCTTGATCTCCATCATCTCATTGAATTCGGTATGATTCGCTTTCTTTGTTCTGGTATAAGATTGCTCCAGTGCTTTCACCGGTTCCCACATCATTGCCGTTGCTACCCACTGATCATCTATCATGTGTGTGATTGGTCCGTGATGTGTTCGATATATCGGAAAAATTTTCTCCAGCATCTCGCCGTCTTCCTGATATTTTAAAGTGACTGAGTCTGTTTCAACTTCTCTCCACTCTTCTCCGTATTTGTACATGAGATTTCCGTCACGCTCTTCGATAGTTTCTTTGAACTCATCGATCACATCCGTGTAAGTAGACGTGTGCATCCAACCCGTATTCTCATTAAATCCCTGATAGATAAAAAACTGTCCCCAGGTTACCGCACCGTACGCATTCAAGCCTTCTTCACTCACAGCATGAACTTCTCCACGGAAATAAAAAGAAGTATGAGGATTGATCAGCAACATGGCATTCCCTGATTCTGTGAGATCACCGGATATTGCAATTCCGTTTGATCCTTTTGGTTCTTCATACGGATCAACAACGGTTAAACCGTTTCCGAATTCGTTCAACGAAAGAGACTCTTTGTCTTCATAAAAAGCTTGAATTCTTCTGGTTGAAACTCGTTCAATATCTCCACCAATCGATCCCTCACTAAAATACATCGGCATCCACGGTTCAAATTTTTCGAGTAGCATGGGTTCTACTTCGGGGTGCGTTGCCAGATAATAATTTAATCCATCAGCCCAGGCGTCGCACAATTCTTTAAGCCAACCTGGAGCGTTGTTATAATTTAGAATAGCTTCTTCTTTGGTCATGAATAATCGAGCACGAAGATCGCTGTATAAAGCATCTTCACCCTCTACTTCTGCAAGCCGGCCGATAGCCCACACATAATTTCTTTCAATTCGGGGGAAATCATCTTCAGCCTGAGCATACATCAATCCAAAAACGGCATCAGCATCTGTTTTTCCATACATATGAGGAACTCCGAAATCATCACGCATTATGGTGATGTTATCAGCTTGTTTTTTCAGACGATTTAGTTCAGGATCACATGCCCCAAAAACAAACAAAAGTGCAAATACAGGAAGGAAAAGCTTATTCATAGCAAAGTTTAGTTAGTTATTGCTATGAAAGTAGGCAGAGCCGGTAAGAAAAGAAAAAAGAACACTGGGATTTAAAGGATTTACAGAAAGAAACTAGAATTTCACTTTTCACTTTTCACTTTTCACTTAAAAGTTACCACAACATCATCTTCATACAGAATACACTGCCGCCGCTTTTCAGATATTCAGCAGTACTGAATTCATGTACATTAAAATCGTGATCTCTTAATTTCTGGTTTACATCCGTGCAACCTTGCTGAATAAATACATTTTTGCCGTCAGGAGATGTTGCGTTACAGGCAAAAAGTTCCTCTGCTTCATATTTAGATGCCTCAATAACATTGTCGAATAAAGCATGGATCAGATCCAGTCCGTTCTTGGTAAAAGCTTTCGGATAGATCAGCGCCGTCTTTTGATCCAGAATACATAAACAAGTATCTAAGTGATAGAATTTTTCGTTCAAAAGTTCCAATCTTATTACCGGCACATCATACATATCAGCTATCAAATCGTACACTTCTTGAGAGGAGCGGAATCCGTACCCACCCCAGATCAGACCAGTTTTGTAGTGCCAAAGTGCATCTCCCATTCCTTCAAAATCTTCAAATTTGTCTTCATCTAAATGAAATACCTGATAACTGCTGTCTTCATACATTTTTTGAATGTGCGGCACTTCTCCTTTGCGTTCATCGGCATGCATCACGCTCATCAATACTTTTTTATTCCCGCTCTCATCTATATAAGGAAGACTCTGATTTGCACAAAAAACCATATCCGGTAATCCACGTACGCCTTCAAGTACATGTGTATCAAATCCTAATTCTTCGTAGCCGTTTTTCAGATGCTCCCACTCATCCATCGCAGCCATTTTATCAATTTGTCCCACATGACCTTTCATATGCGGATTAATTACATACTCAACGGCGAAATGGGTTGGTTTTACTAGCAACACTTTTTTAGGAGCCGGCATTGGCTTCAGATCAGCTATTGTAAAATCCAGTTCATTTATGGTCGAAATTACTTTTTTCATGTATGTATTTTGAAGATTTGACAGGACATTGAAGATCAGAAAAAACTTGTGTCGGAACAAATTTGAAAGAGTTTAATTGTTAATGAAAAGCACAAACAATTCCCTATTTTCCATCAATAAAAAAATTTCATTATCTCTATGTCTACTAAGAATTTGATAATTGCCTTCGGCGGCGTTTCTCCAGAACATGAAGTTTCTGTGCTTTCAGCTATACAAGCTATTTCCAGTATGGAAAACTCTCAATATAATCTCGTTCCGTTGTATATCAGCAAATCCGGAAAATGGTTTACAGGCAACCAGCTTTTAGAGTTAGAAACTTACAAGGATTTATCATTGCTTGAAGAAAATGCTCTTCAATGCGCTTTTGTTAAAGATGACATCGGAAGAACACACCTTAAACAACAAAACTCTGCTGGATTGTTTTCGAAGCCGAAATCTTATCCTGTTTATGCAGTAGTTTGTGCATTTCATGGCAGTGGAGGAGAAAACGGTGCGTTTCAGGGGATTTGTGATTTCTTTAATGTGCCTTATACAGGAAGTGATGTTTTGGCTTCATCTTTAGGGATGGATAAGGTAAAGGCCAAACAAGTATGTGTAGCCAATGATATCCCCGTTACAGACAGCCTGGATTTTTATGAATCAAATTGGGAAACAGATCAGGAAACGATAATCAAAGAAGCTGAGATTCTTGGATATCCGCTGATAGTTAAACCCTGCAGTTTAGGAAGCAGTATTGGCGTGGCTAAAGCTGACTCTCAAGATGAGTTAATAAACGCAGTTGAAATGGCTTTCCGATACGACGCTCACTTATTGATCGAAGAAGCTGTTCATCCACTGATGGAGATAAATTGTTCGGTTTTAGGTACAGCACAAGAATGCCGAGCCAGTGTTTGCGAAAAACCTTTGGGAATAACGGAAACACTTTCTTTTAAAGACAAATACCAAAGTGGAGAAGGCGCCGATAAAGGAATGGCTTCTGCGGATCGTGTTATTCCGGCTGACATTTCCTCTGAACTTACCGAAGAAATCAGAGAACTGGCTATACGGACTTTTAATACATTCGGAGCGAGCGGAGTTGCACGGTTAGATTTTCTGGTAAATGCTGAAACTGAAAAAGTCTATTTCAATGAGATCAATACTATTCCGGGATCTTTTTCATTCTACCTCTGGGAGAAGTCTGACATCTCATTTAAACAGCTTATTGATGAACTGGTAGAAATCGCTCTCCGAAATCATCAGCAAAAAAATGGCCGTGTTCAGAGTTATGACACCAACTTATTGAATGAAAAAGCAGTAAAAGGCATTAAAGGTTTAAAAGGTATAAAAAACTAATTTATGAGATTAAAGGCGACGAGCATACTATGTACACTTTTTCTGATTATTTCCTGCGGGAAAAGCACGGAAGTAACCATAGTAGATGACTCTTCGGGAATTTTGCCCGGCGAAAAGACTAATAGTGAATTATCATCTGAAAAAACGGTAACTCAAGACGATTTTACTGCTATCAAAATAGGTGAGCTAAATGCTATACGTACTCTGGATCCTCTTTTTGGAACTACCACCAGTGAATTCCGTGTTTTTTCCTTGATTTATGATGGATTAACCCAAATTGATTCAGAAGGTATCATCCAGCCTTCAATAGCTAAAAAATGGACTATCAGCCGGGACTCTCTCCGGTATACTTTTACACTTCGTGATAATGTATTCTATCACAGTGATTCTAGGTTTACCAGCGGAATTGGAAGACAAGTAGTTCCTGAAGACATCGTTAAAAACTTTGAAAGAATGGCGTCAATTCTGGTTCCTGATAATGCTGCTCAGTTATTTACATCCATAAAAGGATTTAATTCATTTCACACCGAACAGACATACATTAAAATTCCTGCAAACCGAACCATCAATTCTATTGAGGGGATTTCTGCTTCAAATGACTCAACTTTAGTAATGCAGTTAGCTAAAAAAGACAGCCGGTTTTTGGAAAAACTGGCTCATCCACTGGCTTCTGTTTATCCGGGTGAAAGTCTTCCTTCAAACAAAACACCTATTGTTCAGCCTATCGGAACCGGGATTTATTATCTGGCTCAGAAAAAAAATAATCTTCTTATTCTTGCTTCTAATGACGATTACTTTCAGGAACAAACTGTTCCAACTCGTATTGATATTACTCACGGTAAAAAAGAAGCTGACTTATATCAGGATTTTGCCAAAGGCTCTCTAGATGCGCTGCTTGAAATAGGGCCGAGCACTATTCAACAGGTTACCGATTCAACAGGTTCCCTGGATTTTATGTTTGAATCAGCATTTTCGCTTTACGATCCGTCAGTTAATAATGAAATTAATTTCTACTACAATCCTGAATCCGGCAACACCTCTTTATTTTCTTTTATAACTGATCAGAATAATGATTTTTATGATTTTGAAAGTCCATTGGGTGAATTAACCTTCCATAATAAATCACCGAAATCCGACAGCCTGGAAAAACGTACTGCATATATTGCGTACACAGAAAATCCGGCGGAAGTATTTCTTGCTGATGCCATTGCCGAAAAAATATCAAGCACCGGTGTTACCATCGTTATGAATTCATCGTATGCCGTAACTGAAGATGTCACCTTTTCAACTATTTATTTTCCTTCCGCCACTAAGGCAATAACCTGGAAAATGCCAGTTCTTATTTTATCAAAGCCAACCGTCTCCGGGATCGTGATCTCAAAACATCCATGGAATATTTCTTTTGACGGGGTAACTATTAATCAATCAAATTAATATGAAATTTGCTGTAGTTGCCAATCCCAATAAATTTGAAGTAAAAGCGGTTCTTAAGGAAACTATCAACTGGGCTGGCAAAAATTCTGTTTCTCTTTTGATCTCTGAAGATACTTGCAAGCTTACCGGTCTTGATAACCCTGATGTAATTCAAAAAATGAATTCTGACAAGGAAGCTATTGATGAATGTGATGTGGTTATAGTAATTGGCGGGGATGGTACAATTTTATACACGGCGAGAATTTCGTCCCATTCTTCCAAGCCGATTTTGGGAGTAAATGGTGGTCGTTTGGGCTTTATGACCGATACCAGATTTGAAGATCTTAATGAAGCACTTAAAAAGGTAAAAAGTGGTAACTATACCATTGACAAACGTCATTTTCTTAAAGCCGTAGATACTATTGGCAACGAATATTATGCGTTAAATGAATTTCTATTCGCCCGTAAAGATTCTACAGCCATGATCAATATAACGGCTGAATATGACGGCAGTTTGATCAATACGTATTGGGCGGATGGATTAATTGTTGCTTCATCCACAGGCTCAACTGCATATAATTTATCCTCTGGAGGACCGATCGTTGTTCCGGGATCGGGAGTGATGCTGGTTACACCTATTAATCCACACACGCTAACTACACGGCCTCTGGTAGTTCGATCAGACAAACCCTTGAAGATCCGAGTAGAAGAACAGGAAAGCGATGTTTCATTTTCATATGATGGTGTGCATTGTAATGTGGATACACTGCCGCTGGAAGTTGAGATCATTGCTTCTGATCTGGCTTTTAACTTGATAAGATTGCCCGGTCAGGATTACTTTGAAACACTCCGGAATAAATTGATGTGGGGAAAAGACTCGAGAAGAAATTAAGAATTTTGAATTGCTTCATTCTGAGTAGGAGCGAGGAATCTGCACATTAAACTAGCTTGGCTGATCCTTAGGAAGTACCCTCAGGATTGTGAATGCTAAATAATTCACTCACAAAAATAATACTGTATCTAATACATCTGACGATTTCAGAAAAAGCTTCCAACTACACCGACCTTTAGAACTATTGGCGAGCCAAGAACGTAATGAAATCGACGGCTCCGAAGGAGCAATCATTAC
>CAJXQC010000025.1 GCA_913058495.1 uncultured Balneola sp.
ACTTTTGTCTTGATACAAAAGTAGCAAAAGATCAAGCCGAAGTATTTAAGACGGGCTCACTGATCCTGCGCTGAATAATCCTAAAGGTCTTCATTCATTCTGAGAAGATTATGACACTTTTCACCAGAAAGGATTATTCCTGCTTCGCAGACGCATCCGGATCATGCTCTCTTTTCCGTCTTAAATCCTAAAGGCGAATTTTTTCTAGAACTTTCATTACAAGACTAGTCACTCACTCTCTTGTAATCATTCTTAAAACTCTCATCTAACTCAAGTTTCCCGGACGGATTTTGTTTTCGGGCATATAAAAGAATACAGATCAGAATAAAAATCATCCCTAAAATTCCGAGTAATCCGGCCTCGGGTCCAAACTTACCACCGGTCCAAATATCCGGGCCAGTTTCGTTTGTTTGTAGAACAGACCGCCTTCCATCAAGTCCGCTTACAGGTAATCCGTAAATTCCACCCATTACCCAGTTCCATGAAAAGTGAATTCCTATCGACATCGCCAGCCTTCCGGTCAATAGAAATGGAACCGCGAGCATAAAGCCCGCCAGAATAATATTAAAGGTAGAAATTGCAGATGCATTTGGATTTCCTGCATGGGCAAGACCGAAAAGTACTGATGTTAAAATAACAGCAATCCATGAAGCTTGTTGAGAAGTAATTTTTCCGAAAGTAAATCCTTCAGCTAAGTTTTTTATGGGGTAACCTCGAAACAGCAGTTCTTCATAAAACCCAACTGAAAGCATTGTCATGAAGTATGTAAACGCTGACCATCCCCACATTTCAATACCTGCTCTTTGCCAACCGTAACCTGTAATTTCCAGCCAGGAAGATCCGTATTCGATCGAAAAAATGATGGTCTGGGCTAGAAAAGCGATAAAAACTCCGAGCCCAAACTCTATCCACCATACTTTTGAGACCTCGAGACCAATCGAAGAAATAGGTCTTTTATCCATTCCCTTTACAACAAGAAAAGCAGCTAGGAGGCATCCTAAAGAGATGGAGAGCGAAGCTACCCAGCTAATGGAAATAAGGCTAGAAGGTCTTATGAAAAGAATAGAAATAACCAAAAATACCACGATTCGAATTCCGGCCCGGAACCTCTGTTCAGAATTATTGTAAAGAATATTCATGCGGGTTGGCTTGTTATTAACTTGTTCAATCCATTCCTTAAAATACTAACTCTTTAAAGAACTACATCATTATGAAAAGATATGTTTTGCATACCGAGAAAGAAATTATAGAAGAAAATTTTAGTGTTACATCTTCATCAGAGTCACTATTTGAGCCTTCCTATAATGTTTTTCCGGGATCTCCAATGCCTGTAGTTTTTCATGATTCTGAGCGGGAAATTAAATCAGCTGTTTGGGGAATTAGTTCCAAAAAAGAAAAGATCACAAGCTTCAGCAAAAATGAAGTAGAGGAAAACTCGATCAAAGGACTTGAGTTAAATCCCTGTATTATTCCGGCAAGCGGCTTTTACTTATGGAAGCAATCCGTTGATGATAAATATCCTTTTTATATAAGAATGTTGGGAAGAGAGGTCTTGGGGTTAGCAGGACTGTATCAGGAAACTGAAGACAAGAGCGGAAAGAAGTCATTGGAATTTGCTGTAATTACAAAAGCATCAAATGTACTGCTTCAGCCACTAGAGCCTACTATGCCTTGTATTTTAGATCCCGGGAATTTTGAGCAATGGATAAAAGGGAATGAAAAAGAAGTACTGCAATCTCAGTTTCAGGACACACAATTAATACCGGATTTAGCTGTATACAGAGTGCCTGAATTGGTGAATGATCCATCAAATAATTCTAAAGAACTTATACAAGCTATCCCAAAGCTGAGAGACGATGACTAAAGGAAATTTTGATTCCATAATTGATTCGATTAATATTCTTAAAACTTTAAATAAGTGGAGGAGTTATGGAAGGCAAGAATATGGCAGTTTGGTTTGAGATCCCGGTTAAGGACATTCAAAGAGCTAAGAAATTCTATGAGGCTATTTTTGATATAGAACTTTCGGGTATGGACATGGGAGATGAGTTCAAAATGGAAGTTTTTCCGGGTGATCAAGACTCTGTGAGTGGAGCTTTGGTTTATAATGATTCCTGGTACAAACCAAGCAAAACGGATGGTCCTTTACTTTATCTAAATGGTAACCCTGACTTACAAGCTGTTCAGGATAAGATTGAAGCGGCGGGTGGAACCGTTACTATTCCAAAACGAGAAATTTCTCCCGATTATGGTTATATGGCTGTCTTTGAAGACACCGAAGGGAATAGAGTAGCATTGCATTCTAATAGCTAAAACTGGATTCGGATTGGAAACTTTTGACATAGTAATGGTTATCGCCATCATCCTGTTTGCAAGGCTCGGGGTGCGCTTAGTTTATAAATGGCACAGTCAAAAAAAGGATATAGATCCTGAAGAGTGACGAAACAAATAGCTTTTGATACGCGTAATTCCCCTGCAACAAAAACTATTTATTATGCGCTACATTTCGACCAACTTGTTTAAGAAAATTTCATTCCTGTTTTTAACTGTTCTCTTTACATCTGTTGCTTATGCTCAATCGAACATCCGGAAGGGAATTACTTTATTTGAGGAAGGAAAAATTGAAGAGGCTCGATCATTTTTTAAAACCCATCTCAAATCAAATAAAAAAGATGCGGAAGCGAACTTCTACATGGGACGTACTCATTTTGATGAAGATGAATTCGGAGAAGCAGCTGACTGGTTCGAAAAAGCAGCAGATTACGATGAAGGAAATTCTAAATATCATATGTGGCTGGGTCATGCTTATGGTTCCAGAGCCCAGAACGCTCCAACCATCAAGCAGCCTTTTTTAGCAAGGAATTCCAGAAAAAATTATGAGAGATCAGTTGAGCTTGCGCCCAAAAATATTGAAGCCAGAGAAAGTCTGATCGAATATTATTTACAGGCTCCGGGGTTTCTTGGCGGAGGAGTGGATAAAGCAGAGAATCAAGCGAACGAAATAGAAAAACTCGACCCGATAGCTGGCGGAATGGTATGGGGTAGGATTTACACATATACAGACCAAGTTGAGCTCGCGCATGAAACCTATTCAAACTTGATCAAAAATCATCCTGATGCAATGCCTCCATATTACATGTTGAATACTTACTACTATAATGAAGGCGAATTTGAAAGTGCTGTGCAATTAACAACAAGTCAATTAGCTCAAAACGACACTATTCCTATTATTTATGTTAATCGAGGGAATTCATTACAACAACTGGAAAGATTTGATGAAGCTGTAGATGATTATATAAAAGCTCTTTCTCTCGATTCAACTTTGTATACAGCTCATTATCAGATAGGTAGATTAGCGGCAGTATCAGGAACGCGTCTTGAAATGGGAGAGGAATCTATAAGGAAATTTAACTCCAAAACAGACATTTATAACAACGCTACTTTAGCCTGGGGTTACTATAGATTAGGTGCTATTCTGGAACATAAAAAAGAAATTGAGTTAGCAAAATCCTCATATGAGTTTGCTCTGAAATTAGATAAAGATCACGAGGAAGCTAAAAAAGCATTATCGAAGTTCAACTAGTCAGTATAAACCAACCAATTAGTGATTGATATTAACAGAAGGAGCTTGTTTTAAGGAAGCGAAGTAGGCCGCACCCACAATACTGGCTTCATTTTTGAAGGTGGCAGGTTTCAACTTAGTGTTAATCTTAATAAAAGGGAATGTCTTTTCGGGCTTTTTACTGACTTGCCCACCGAGTATAAAAAGATCAGGGTGGAAAACACGTTCGTAATGTTCCAAAGAAGCTTGCAATCTTTTAGCCCAGGTTTTTCTTTTGATACCTTCCTTCTTTCGAGCTCTGTTAGAAGCCTGATCTTCAATTGGCATTCCTTTGATTTGCATTAATCCAAGTTCAGTATTTGGAAGAAGTGAACCATTATTGAAAATAGAAGATCCTACACCTGTTCCTACCGTTAATACAATTGTAGTTCCCCGTTGATTTTTACCGGCACCAAAAGTCATTTCAGCTAATCCCGTTGCGTCAGTATCATTAATGACATTTACATTACAACCGGTAATTTCTGAAAAAAGATGATTGGCATCAGCGTCAACCCAAGCTTCGTCTATTCTGTTTGCAGATAATACAATGCCTCTGTTCATTGCTGCCGGGAAAGCACAACCGATTGGACCATCCCAATCAAACTGCTTAACAATGTGATGCATTTTAGAAATCAACTTATGGGGACGGGAATCTTCAAGTTCACCCGTAGTTTTTTTCTTGGATATTATTTCTCCAAGAACGGTATTTACTATCGCTCCTTTAATTCCATAACTGCCGATATCAATGCCAAGTACTTCCAAATTGTTAAATATACCTGTTAAGCTTTTTAATCTTAGAAAACACAAAGAATTCTCTGTGTTCTTTGTGGTTAAAAATCACTTCTCAACCATTACCCAGCCTTTATTTTCCACCATGTCTTTAGCATACTTCCATTTAATACCTTCTTTCACTTCACCGGTGGTGGTATTTTGGATGCTGACTTTATCATTTCGTCCGGGTTCATCTTCAACTACTACAGGTTTACGTTTTACGTTTGGTCCCATTGGTTTTTGCTGATTTCCGTTCTGTGATTGCCCGCCTTGCATTCCCATATTAGTAGAGTCTGCCTGACTTGCTTTCATACGGCTGGTGTCAAATCTGGATTTTTGTTTCTGAGCTTGCTGAAGGCTGTCATTATTGGCTTGTCCTTCCGGTATTGATTTCCAAATGGTGGAAATCACTTCAGTATTGATCATTCCGATCAACTGTTTGAACATATCAAAAGCTTCGCGCTTGTATTCCAATAGTGGATCTTTTTGTCCGTACGCTCGAAGTCCGATACCTTCTTTTACAGAATCCAATTCGCGTAAATGTTGCATCCACTTGTCATCGATAGTTGCCAGAACAGCTGTTCTTTCCAGAGCCCGGGCAACTTCTTTACCTTCGTTTTCTAATGCAGCATCAACATCTACAACCACGCGCATTCTCTTAATGCCGTCTGTAAAAATTACCTGAACTCTTTCAGGACGATTTTCAGCTTCACTTTCTGCAATTCGTTTCATCACTTCGTAAAGAGGTTTCGCCATACGCTCTTCTTTTTGGCGATACACTTCCAACGCTTTGTCAATGATCTTGTCAACAAGTTCATCCGGATTCATTTTTCTCCAGGCTTCCTCATCAAACTCCACATCTACGGCAAGGTTGATCAGAATTTCCTGATGAAGACCGGCATAATCTCCTGCAGCAATATGCTCTTCGACTAGATCTTCAACGAAATCCTCCAACATATCCATGATATCAGAGATCAACTGGTCTCCGGATAGAGCGTGACGACGACGAGCATAGATCACATTACGTTGATTGTTTAATACATCATCATATTCCAGCTGCTTCTTTCTTATGCTGAAGTTATTTTGCTCCACTTTTGATTGAGCTCGTTCCAAAGATTTTGTCATCCAAGGATGGGTAATAACTTCACCTTCTTCAAAATTCAATCGGTCCATCACATTGGCAACACGGTCAGAGCCAAACATTGACATCAGGTTATCTTCCAGAGAAACATAAAACTGAGATTCTCCGGGATCACCCTGACGACCGGAACGACCACGAAGCTGCAAATCAATTCGGCGAGATTCATGTCGTTCAGTACCAAGAATTGCTAAACCGCCATTTTCTTTTACTCCTGGAGCTAATTTAATATCGGTACCACGACCTGCCATATTCGTTGCCACGGTAACAGCACCGGGCTGTCCTGCAGACTTTACGATTTCGCTCTCACTGGCGTGTTGTTTCGCATTCAATACATTGTGAGGAATTCCTGCTCTTTGGAGCATTCTACTCATGGTTTCAGAAACATCAACGCTGGTAGTACCAACCAAAACAGGTTGTCCTTTTTCATGATATTCACGAACCTTTTCAATAGAGGCGTTGAATTTTTCACGCTTCGTTTTAAAGATAAGATCTTCTTTATCATCGCGCTGAATAGGTCGATTGGTAGGAATCACTATTACATCCAGATCATAAATTTCGTTGAATTCACCTTCTTCCGTTTCAGCAGTACCTGTCATGCCTGAAAGTTTGTGGTACATTCTGAAATAATTCTGAAGGGTAATAGTAGCGTACGTTTGTGTAGACGCTTCCACCTTTACTTGCTCTTTCGCTTCAATTGCCTGATGTAAGCCATCAGAATATCGACGACCTGAAAGTACACGGCCTGTATGTTCATCAATGATCTGAACTTTTCCATCCTGTACGATGTACTCATCTTCTTTTTCGAAAAGGGTGTAAGCTTTCAGAAGCTGATTTACAGTATGAATTCTATCACCACGTTCTGCGAATAATCTGTGAAGCTCATTGAAACGCTGCTCTCTTTCCTGACGAACTTCTTCTTTAGCTTCTTCTATTTTTTTCTCTTTGTATTCGTCGCTGAGTTCTTTCTGTTTTACTTCTTCAACCTTTTCTGTTTCAAGCTGTTTAATTTCTTCTTCGATGTCTGAAGTTTCAGCACCCAGGTCAGGAATTATAAAAAAGTCAGGATCTTCTCCTTTTTTGGTAATGAACTCACGACCTTTTTCAGTCATTTCGATGGAGTTCAATTTCATATCTACAGCGTAATATAAATACTCGTCTACCTCAGGCATATTTTTGGCATTATCCTGAAGATAAAATGCTTCTGTTTTTTGAATCATCTTCTGGATACTAGGCTCCTGAAGCATTTTTCTGAAACGTGAGTTCTTCGGAAATCCACGTTGTGCTCTGAATAACGCCAAACCGGCTTTTTCTTCATCCCCGGCTTCGAGATGTTTTTGAGCTTCCTTCACTAACTCAGAAACCAGTTTCTTTTGGGCGTCAACCAGTGATGCCATTCTTGGTTTCATTTCCTCATATTTATCCGACTTGTTATCGTTCGGAACCGGACCCGAAATAATAAGTGGTGTTCTTGCTTCATCAATAAGGATGGAATCAACCTCATCAATAATAGTATAGTGATGCTCGCGCTGAACCAATTGTTCCTTTTCGATTACCATGTTATCACGTAGATAATCAAAGCCGAATTCATTATTAGTTCCGTAAGTAATGTCTTTGCGATATGCTTTTCTTCGGCCTTCAGAATTTGGTTCGTAATTGTCAACACAAGCAACTTCCAATCCGTGGAAATTGAAGATAGGTTCGTTCCATTCGGCATCACGTTTTGCAAGATAATTGTTAACCGTAATTACATGAACACCTCGTTCCGCAAGCGCATTTAGATAAGCGGGGAAAATAGCTACAAGTGTTTTACCTTCACCGGTTTTCATTTCTGCGATCTTTCCCTGATGAAGTGTAATTGCACCAACCAGCTGTACATCATAAGGAATCATATTCCATTCAACCTCATCCCCAGCTACTTTCCAGCTTTTACCGACAAATCGACGGCAGGTATCTTTAAGCACGGCATAAGCTTCGGGCAAAATGTCATCTAAAGTATCTTCGAGTATATCGAGCCACTCTTGTTCCAGAATATCCAGTTCATCGGATAACCTTCTGCTCTCACCTTGCGATAAGTTTTCAATGTCATCCATTTTAGCCTTTACTTCTTCTATTTTTATAGAAGTTTCGGCGGTGGCATCCTTGATCTTTTGTTTGAATTCCTGAGTCTTTGCTTTCAGTTGTTCATCGCTCAATTTCTCCATTTCAGGTCCCAGAGCATTGATTTCATCTACAATGGGTTGGATAGTTTTGATGTCTTTTTCACTCTTGGAGCCAAAAATTTTGGTAAAAACCTTTCCGATCTTATCTAACATAAACTGTGCAATACTTTTAATAAAAAATGATATGTATGCTATTTACATACAGCATGATAAATTACGCAATTATTGTACCAATTTTTTATAGGATGTAGGATATAAATAGTAAATAGTGGTTGTTAGTAATAAAAACCATATATTGCACACTTACACAAACAATTATATAAGTAAATTAATATGAGTACAGGAACAGTAAAGTGGTTTAATTCAGATAAAGGATATGGTTTTATAACACCTGATGAAGGTGGAAAAGACTTATTCGTACACCACTCTGAAATTCAAACTGATGGCTATGCAGAATTAAAGGATGGTCAAAAGGTAGAATATGAAGTAGGCGAAGGTCAAAAAGGACCATGCGCGAATAATGTTGTTGGTTTATAAGCCAATCATTACGTAGTTCCTGACTTAAAGAAAGGAATTTTCGGAAGCTTGCTTCCAACATATAAATTAAAGCCTTGTTCTGTTTACAGAGCAAGGCTTTTTTTATGGAATAAATTGATCAATGGAAACCATTACCTAATCGTTTTGATTCTCCTTTTCTTCAATCTTCAAACAGCGTTTTCATTTTTTCTAGATTAAGCTGATTGTGAATAGCACTAAAATTTTTCTTAGTACCAAACCATTTTAAAGCTTCTTGTTTGCTGATATTCGTAGTCTTGTCAAATAAATAAGAATGCCAGCTGCTAAAAGCCCAATTATTCGGATTTTTTACAAACCCATGATGTACGGGATTATTATGAATGTAGGCGATCAAACGAACAAAATATTCATCTGAATCGATTAGCTTACGCCTAAAATTGGGAATGAAGAGACTGCCTTTGCGGTCGTACTTCTTGTTGATGGATTTGGTATAAGAATTAAAAAGATTGGAGAATTGTTGGCTAACAATACTGTTCTCCAAACCTCCAAGGTCTGCCAGACCTTGGAGGTTTGGTTTATCTTTTTTCTTTCTGACAAACTCCAAAATTTCATCTTCTTTTCTAACACGTACCATCAAGTGTAGATGATTAGGCATCAGGCAATAAGCAAATGTTTCTACTACAGGATGAAGATAATATTGGTAACGCCGCAAGAAGTACCGAAAATTTTCATCACACCGAAATAGGTTTTCATTTCCATTGGCATGTGTCCAAATGTGATAAGTATTTCCACTTTCAAGTGTTATCCGAGGTTGTGCCATGGTTCTTGAATTGTTTAAGTTATTCAAGTAAGACCGATAAATGCTTGATTCCTTACAAAATATTATTGATTGCTTCTTGAAATGATAAAACCCTCAAAAACGTTATTCACAGAAAGACAAAGGGTTAAAAGATTTGTATCTTCCAAGTCTACTCGAATTTTTAAAATTATTCTGAAATGAGCGACAAATTTAAAAGCACTAAACAAACATTTGAAACGGGTAATGGGGAAGCGACTTTTTATAGTCTTCCTAAGCTTACTGAAATGGGTTATGATAAAGTCAGCCGACTTCCATTTTCGATAAAGATCTTATTGGAAGCCGTGTTGAGAGAAAACGATGGGTACGCAATAACAGATGCGGACATCGAAACACTGGCTACTTATAACGCAGAAAGCCCTGAAGGAGAAATTCCATTCAAACCATCACGTGTGGTTCTGCAGGATTTTACCGGAGTACCGGCAGTAGTTGACCTTGCTGCTCTTCGTTCTGCTATGCAGCGAATGGGTGGGAAAGCAACAGATATCAACCCACAAGTTCCGGTTGATTTAGTTATCGACCACTCTGTTCAGGTTGATATGTTTGGCCAAGATGCGGCGCTCATGTTCAACGTTGAAAAAGAGATGGAGCGTAACAACGAGCGTTACGAATTCCTGAAATGGGGTAAAGAAGCTTTTGATAATTTCAGAGTAGTGCCTCCGGGACGCGGAATCGTTCATCAGGTGAATTTAGAATATTTAGGTCGTGGAGTTTTTACCCGCGAAGAAGCTGACGGAACCAAAACGGCTTATCCTGATACTTTAGTAGGAACAGATTCTCATACAACCATGATCAACGGACTTGGAATTTTAGGTTGGGGTGTTGGTGGAATTGAAGCGGAAGCAGCAATGCTTGGCCAGCCTATTTCTATGTTGGTTCCTGAAGTAGCCGGAATGAAATTAACCGGAAAACTTCGTGAAGGCGTAACAGCTACCGATCTTACTCTTACTGTAACACAAATGCTGAGAAAGCACGGAGTGGTTGGTAAGTTTGTGGAATTTTATGGTGAAGGCATCAGCAACATGAGTTTGCCTGATCGTGCTACTATCGCAAATATGGCTCCTGAGTATGGCGCAACGATGGGTTTCTTCCCAATTGACAGCGAGTCGCTCCGCTATATGAGAAGAACCGGTCGTTCAGAAGAGTTAGTAAGTTTGGTTGAAAATTATACCAAAGCTCAGGGATTATTCAGAACAGATGATACTCCTGATCCTGAATTTTCGACGACACTTGAACTAGATCTAAGCACAGTGGAAACTTCTTTGGCAGGACCAAAACTTCCGCACGACAGAATTACGCTTAGCAATATGAAGAAGGCTTTCGAAACTTCTTTGACCAGTGATAATCCTACGATGGGTTTCAATCTCGCTCAGGAAAGACTCGCCAGCAAAGGCTTGTATAAGAATGGTCAGGAAATTGAAATGACTCATGGTGATGTAGTAATTGCTGCTATCACAAGTTGTACAAATACTTCTAACCCAAGTGTAATGCTAGGAGCAGGAATTGTAGCTAAAAAAGCTGTGGAGCGCGGACTAAAAGTTCCGGCTTATGTGAAGACTTCTCTGGCTCCGGGATCGAGAGTAGTAACTGAATATTTGCAGGAAGCAGGTTTAACGGAATACATGGATAAGCTTGGATTCAACTTAGTTGGATATGGCTGTACAACTTGTATCGGTAACTCAGGACCACTTCCGGAAGCAGTTGAAACGGCAATTAAAGAAGGAGATCTTATTGCAGCAGGTGTTCTTTCCGGAAACAGAAACTTTGAAGGTCGTATTCACCCATGGGTAAAAGCTAATTTCTTGGCTTCACCTCCATTAGTGGTTGCTTATGCTCTTGCCGGAACGGTTAATATTGACATGAATAACGATCCGATTGGTAAGGATAAAGATGGAAATGATGTTTATCTGAAAGAGATATGGCCGACAACAGAAGAAATTGCAGAGCATTTAGACAATGCAATTCGTCCGGATCTTTTTGATAAAATGTATTCCGATATTTTCGAATCTCCGACCTGGGAAGAAATTCCTGTTTCAGGGGGAGATCAGTTTGCATGGAGTGAAGATTCAACCTACATACAGGAACCACCTTTCTTTATGGATATGAAGGAAGAGCCTGAGCCGATCAAGTCTATCGAAGGAGCTCGTGTACTTGTGAAAGTTGGAGATTCCATTACAACAGATCATATTTCTCCGGCAGGGAACATCAAAGAAGATGCTCCGGCGGGTGAATACCTGAAAGCACATGGAGTAGAAAAGAAAGACTTCAACTCTTACGGATCCAGAAGAGGAAATGACCGCGTGATGACACGTGGTACTTTCGCCAACGTTCGATTTAAAAATCAATTGGCTCCGGGAAAAGAAGGTGGATTTACTGAATACCATCCAACCGGTGAGATCACAAATATCTACGATGCTTCATTGAAGTATAAAGAGAATAATACTCCACTTATTGCCATAGCAGGAAACCAATACGGAACGGGTTCGTCTCGTGACTGGGCTGCTAAAGGTACTAATCTGCTTGGAGTGAAAGCAGTTATTGCTGAATCTTACGAAAGAATTCACAGATCTAATCTGGTTCAGATGGGAGTACTTCCTCTTCAATTTAAAGAAGGAGAAACTCCGGAATCTCTTGGACTAGATGGTTCTGAAACATTTACTATTCATTTGAGTGATGATATAAAAGCTCGTGAAGATGTAAAAGTAACTGCAGTAACTGAGGATGGTAAAGAGATCAGCTTTACTACAAACAGTAGAATTGATACACCGGTAGAGGTAGATTATTACCGAAATGGAGGAATTCTCCATACTGTTCTTTTAGATTACTTGAAGAAAAGTAAAAACTAATAGTTAATTCTCTCTTTTAATTATTTGAAAAGCTCCGTTTGTGAATGCAGGCGGAGCTTTTTCTTTTTTACATAAAAAAACCTGATATTGGAAAAATTTAACTCGGGTAAAAGTGCAGAAAATAGAGCACACAAAATTACTTGTTCATTCCATTCAAAGTATTGGCAGGGCAGTAGAACTTAAAGAACTTCTTGTAAAAAGCATGAATGCAATACAAACTGTATTGGGTGCAGAAGCTAGTACGTTAATGTTGCTCGATAAAGGAACAGGAGAGTTAAATGTGAGCATTCCCACCGGACCTGTTAAAGATGAGATAACGGGTTTTACCATTCCTAAAGACAAAGGAGTAGGTGGCTGGGTGATTCAAAATAATAAAGCTTACTTAAGCAATGATGTTTCGAAAGACGATGCTTTTTGGCAAGATCTTAGTGCAGATTTTGAAACCAAAAGCCTGCTCTGTGTTCCATTAAGAGATAGATACGGGGAAGCTTATGGTGTTTTACAAGCTGTAAATAAAGAACATGGTCTTTCATTTCACGAAGAGGACTTAGAAGTATTTAAAATACTTGCTGAACATATTTCTTTGGCAATCCAGAGAAACAAAGAATATGATGAAATGGAAGCAAAGCTTGAGAAAAAAACACTGCTTCTGTCAGAGACTCATCATCGGTTAAAGAATAATTTATTTGCTATTTCAGCACTTATGGAACTAGAATCCAACAGATTGAAACAAGGAGATTCTATTGATGTTCTGAGAAGCGCCAGCTCCCGACTTAAATCTATAGCCCATCTTCATTCATTATTATATGAAGATAGCGATACTAATGAAGTAGGTCTCAGTGTGTTTCTAAACCATGTTGTAAAAGATGTAACACGGATATATAATCAAGAAGAGAAAGATATAAAGGTTGAAGCTCAAATTGATGAAATGGTAATTCCTGCTGATTTATCTATTTTATGTGGCCTCACTTTAAACGAGTTACTTATCAATGCTTTTAAGCATGCTTTTTTTGATAGAAATACCGGTACAATTAACATCAGAGTCAGAAATATAGCGAACGAAAAAATTCAATTGAACTTGTCAGACGATGGGATTGGGATGCCTGTCTTAGAAAATCAATCAGATCATTTATTTGTTGTTCATGCTTTTGTTAAGCAAATGAATGCAAAAATCACTCAAACACCAAGTGATACAGGCACTAGTTTCTCTGTAGAAATACCATTATAAATTTCTATTCTTCCTATCTTGTAAATTAATAATACGACTTTTGTTTTTTGGGTTGAAAAAAGCATCTTAACAGTTTATAAATTTATGTCTGAAAACCATCAAAATATGAGATTGCTGCTCCATGCGATTGAGGGAATCAATCGAACAATGGAGTTAAAACAACTTCTTTTGAAGTGTATGGATTCGGTGTGCTATGTAGTTGAAGCCGAGGCAAGCTCATTGATGTTATTAGATAATACTACAGGAAGGTTACATTTAAGTGTTCCAACAGGACCTGTAAAA
This sequence comes from uncultured Balneola sp., assembly GCA_913058495.1. Taxonomy (GTDB): domain Bacteria; phylum Bacteroidota; class Rhodothermia; order Balneolales; family Balneolaceae; genus Balneola. Next base: position 13,401 of record CAJXQC010000025.1, read on the forward strand.
GATGAGATAAAAGGGCAAATTATACCAAGAGATAAAGGGGTTGCTGGTTGGGTTTTAAAGAATGAGAAGCCTTATCTGATCAACGACATGACAAAGAGCAAAGAGTTTTTTGGAGATATCAGTAAAGGGTTTACTACAAGAAATATGATTTGTGTTCCTATGTTCGATTCAAGGAACAACGTGATTGGAATTATGCAGGCATTGAATAAAAAAGAGAGTCGGGAGTTTGCTGAAAAAGATATTCCGGTTTTAGAAACACTGGCGGCACATGCGGCTCTATCTATCGAAAAAGCTAAAGAAGTTGATGATCTCAAAAATACAATCAAGGACAAAGAACACCGGTTAAAAGAGGTTCATCAGGGTTTTGAGAATAGCTTATCGGCATTAAATGCGCTGGTTCAATTACAGGTCCCGTTGCTTAGTGATGAAAATGCTAAGTTCTTGATGAAGTCTACCGGTTCCAGAATTGAAACTATAGCCCATGCTCATAAAATCCTGTTTAATTCAGAAGATAATGAGTTAATCGACGTAGGATTTTATTTGGGACATCTTACATCAACGATTGTCGAAATATTCGGTGATTATGACAAGGACATAAGCTACAATCTGGATATTGATAAAATAGAGTTGAAAGCGAGTACAGCATTAACAGCTGGACTTATTATAAATGAAGTTATTCTGAATATGTACAGGGATGCTTTCATTGGTTATGATAAAGGTAAGATCGCAATTGCTGTAAAAAAGGACGGGGGAGATAAGGTTTTAATCAGTATTTCGGATAATGGAAACGGCATTTCTGAGTATCTGGATGGAACAGTTGCAGGGAATCTCGCTTCAGTTGTAATTCAAACTCTGGGGGATAAGCTTAATGCAGAATCCAGACAGCATATGAATGAAGATGGAGGAACAACATTTACACTGATATTCTCAAGAGAAACAACTAATCCACCTTCAGTATAGTCCTTTCATAGTAAACACTTTCAAGGCAATTTTTTTCAAAGGTGTTTTTAAAATTAGCTGAACCAATATCTTTCTGAAATAGGGGAATATTTGCTTTCTCCCCATTCTCATATTCCATTCGGCCCTGCGTGAAGCTTTTTTTACGATCTTCTTTTGTTGTTTTTGATACTCAGATAAGAGCTCAGTTTCTTTTTCAGGGTTCATCTTAATTTTGGATAAAGCATTTGCCAATATTGAAGCACCAATCCAACCTAAATTCATTCCTTGTCCACCAATAGGACTTACTACATGAGCTGCATCTCCACAAAGAATAACACGGTCTTTAAAATAATTCTCAGCAGAAAAACTCTGAACCCCAAAACTACTGATCATAGTATTTTTGAGTAATTTCAAGTCAGTGCCAACTCGTTGTTTTACAAAATCAGCCAGTATATTTGTAGTTGGAGAATCAATATATGAGTCGGTTTTTACCACCCAACGACGCATGTTATCTGGAAGAGGAAAAGATTCTATTAAACCTTGCTTAGGTAAAAATACTACTGCTTGATCTTCAAAAGAGGTGTTGTCATCAAAATCGCCCATTATGTAAGTGTCGGTGTATTGCTCGCCTCCGTAAAGGATGTCGGCTTCCTTACGAACGAGACTATTTTTGCCGTCGCAGCCGATAATATATTTTGAGATGATACAATATTCCTTTCCCTTTTTTTGATACCGACACGAAACTTGTTCATTAGTTTGATGAAGCCCTGTTACATTAGCTCCAGTAATCAAACCTTCAGGGTTTAGTTCAAGGAATTTGTTAAGCAGAATCCTTTCCGTATAAAATTGTGGGCAAGCCAGAATAAAATTAAAAGGTCCTTCAAGTTGATCGAAATTGATGCTTCCTAGTACTTCTTTTCCATTATGAGCCAGTCCTTTTTTAATAGAAATTCCTTGTTCAAGAAACTCGTTTACCAGCCCTGTTTTTTCAAATAATTCCAAAGAGACAGGATGAATCCCAAGAGATCTTGAATCCTGAACAGGCTCGGCTCTTTTTTCAAGAATGGTACAATCTACTCCTTGCTTAGAAAGACAAATTCCTAAAAAAAGTCCGACCGGTCCTCCACCTACAATTGTTATATCTGATTTATTCTTTTTCATAGATTAAATTCAATCTGTAGGGAATAATCCGGCGAACTTCCCAATTGTCAGGGGCAATTTGTGACAATTCATCAAAAGTATAACTGCGTTTTATTGAAATTCGTCCATCATAGGAAATGAATGAATTTCTGAAGAAAAGTTTAGAGAGCGCTGTAAAAAAAATGTAGCCTAAATCACTTCGTTCAATATCATTAAAGATGATCTTTTTTTTGGCTAGTAGTTTTGCTTCAGAGCAAATAGTTTCAAAAGAAGCTTGATCTAAGTGATGGAGCAGATGGTTTGAAATCACAAAGTCATATGAAGCTTGTTCATTAACCAGATCGGTAGATAAAGCATGCCTGAAATGTATATTTGACGGAATTTCTAAAGTTTGAACATACTCTAAAGAGTGGGGATCAGAATCAATAGAAGTTATATTTAGATGAAAACCATCATTAGCTGCCAACTCTGATAGTTGTAAGGAAATATCTCCACCACCGAAACCTATATCCAATAAGCTGGCTTTTCCGTCTTGTTGCTCTAATATCGGCTTAATTTCTTTTTTATAGATCAGATCCCATCTTGATAAGAACTTATTGATAGTTCGAAACTGGCGATATGTATTTTTTAGTTTCTCAGAATCACAGTTTGGGTCGTCCATTAACTCGTGAAGTTCAGGTTTTCTATGACGTAGAAAAAAAGGCATCAGACTACCTTTAGTAATCCGCTTTCAATGGTAAGCCCCGGACCAAAAGCCATTGGCAAAACTGTGGAGTTTTCTTCAGGATTGGAATTCATCAATTCATGCAAAACAAAAAGAACGGTAACACTACTCATATTTCCATATTGAGCCAGAGTCTTTCGTGAGGCAGTGACCTGGCGTTCTTCAAGATTCAAACCGGATTCTATTTTATCTACAATTGCTCTGCCTCCGGGGTGGATAGCCCAATAGTCAATATCAGAAGGCTGAAGATCATATTTATCAAAAAGAGGTTGTATTACTTGTTTCAGATTGCTTTCAATTATATCAGGAACGTAAGTAGACAAGATCATATCAAAGCCATGATCGCCTATATCCCAGGCCATATCTTTTTCTCCGTCAGGAGTCAGAGAAGAAGCAAACCCCTGAATTTGGTAGGAAAGTTTCGGAGGTTTTTTTTGGCTTACCAATACACCTGCGGATCCATCCGCAAAAACAGATGCTGATATCAGGTTATCTAAATCCGTTTTCTGTTGAAAATGCAGAGAGCATAGTTCGGTAGCTACAATGAGGACCACTGCATCCGGGTTGTTCTGACAAAAAGAGTGAGCCATTTTCAATGCAGGGAAAGCAGCAAAACAACCCATAAATCCTAAATGAAAACGTTCAGTTGAAGGCATTAGCTCAAGTTGTTTCACAAGATCGTAATCAGGACCCGGCGCATAAAAACCTGTACATGAAACTGTAATTACATGAGTGATATCATTTTTCTTAAAATGGGGATTGTTCTCCAATAGCTTTTTTCCGGTTTCCACAAATAAAGAAGATGCTGATGTTTTATAGATCTCATTTCTTTCTCCAGTAGTTGGAGTAGAGGTAACGGAGCCTTTCAGGTAAGGGTTTTCTTTTTCAGTTTGATGGAATTCATTTATCACAGAATGACGCTTTTCAATACCTGATTGCGTATATATTCGATGTAGAATAGCTTGAGTTTTTCTGTCTTTGGCTAAAGCAGATTTCATGATTTCCCGAACTGAATCCTGAGAATTTGATCCTTCAGGTACAGAAGTTGCTATGTCGTGAATATATACAGGCATCGTTAAGTTATATTATACAACTAACTCTACGAATTTGTATCACGAATAGTTCATGCTTTAGGTGAGGAAGTGAGAATCACTAATCACCAACGGTCAACCTATGAAAACGAAAGTTATGAAGAATTGCTGCAACAGATAATCCTGAAATCAATCCAACCCATAGTCCCTCTGGACCAAAGTCTGAAATTATTCCCAGATAATAGCCAATAGGAAAACCAATCAGCCAGTAGGCAATAAAGTTTACGATCATTGGTCTCCGGGTATCTTTTAAACCTCTTAACGCTCCAAAGCCACCAACCTGAAGCCCGTCTGAAATTTGAAATAATCCTGCCATAAATAACAACGATACTGACATTTTACTTACCAAAGGGTCATCAGTATAAATGCCGATTATTGCTTCCGGAATAGAGAATAACATAATTGCAGTTAAAGTCATTATAGAGCCACACATAGCAATGCCTACGAATCCGCGAAGTCGGGCATTTGATAACGAACCTTGTCCAATGGAAAAGCCAACACGTTGAGTAATGGCCATGGATAGGCCGAATGGAATCATAAATAAAGTGGCAGCTACATTTATTGCAATTTGATGAGAGGCTGAAGCTTCAACGCTAAGTGTTCCCATCAAAACACTAACGCTTGCAAAAAGTAGAATTTCCATTGCGGTACTTGCTCCGTTCGGAATTCCAACGCGCAGAAATTCACTGAATATTTTTGGATCGGGCCCTTTGGTTCGGGCAAAAATATCAAATCTCTTAAATGGTTTAAACCTCATCATGAAACCAATAAAAATAATTGCTGCAAAGAGGTTAATTAATGAAGTCGCATAACCTGCACCAACAGCTCCCATGCCGGTGATTCCCAGCCCGCCATACATAAATATATAATTGGCTCCGATGTTCAGAACCAGGCTTATAGCAGCGATATACATAGCGGGTTTGGTTACAGATAAACCTTCGCTGAAATAGCGAACTCCGGCATATGCAAACAAAGGCAACAGTCCCCATGAGATGGCTTTCAGATAGTCAGTAGCGATAGGCACAATCTCACTTGTAACCCCAACCAAGTTCATTATAATATCCAGATTTCGAGTAAGGAAAAAAGTGGGGATAGTGAGCAATAAAACAAGCCAAAACATTTGTCGGGCGCTTGTTCCGATTTCCTTAAATCTTCGGGCTCCTAAATGTTCTGAAACAATAGGATTGATCGCTATCAGTGTTGCCATACAAAAAATGGACAAAGGCAGATACATGGCATTTCCGATTGCTACTCCGGCAAGATCCAGCGCAGAGAGATTTCCGGCCATTACTGTATCAGTAAAGTTTAAGCCCATCCGCATTAATTGTGTGGCAATAATTGGACCACCTAATTTTAGAAGAACAGAGCTTTCTTTTTTTATTTTTGAGGAAGTAGCCGACATGTCAATTTCTTAGCCGGTTATGGTACGAAGAAGCAAGATGAATGGTAAGTTATTCTGTTTCTTTTCCTGTAAAAAGTTCAAAACTTAATGTAAATGTTGTTCCCTTCCCAATTTCTGAAGTAAAATTGATCTCACCGCCGTGCTCTTCAACTATTTTTTTGCTGATGGCCAGACCTAAGCCGGTTCCGCTTGATTTTGTACTGAAGTTTGGAACAAAAATAGAGCGTTCATTCTCTGCCGATATTCCTTCTCCATTATCGGTAATCTCTATAATTGCTTTGTAGTCAGTATGCAGACTTTTTAATGTGATGATTCCTTTGCGGCGTTTGGGGATAGCTTCAATCCCATTCTTAACTAAATTGATAAATGCTCTCTGCAACTCATCTTTAACTCCATTGATCCAAAGTGGGGTTTTGTTCAAACTAAGTTCGATCTTTATAGATTCTTCATTTGCATATAGTTCAGCTACATTCTGAAGGATGTTATTTAAGTCAATTTTGGTGAACTCCTGTTCCAATGGCCGTGCAAATTTTGAAAAATCCGAAGCAATTCGGCTTAAAGATTCGATCTGATCGATCATATTCGAATTTATTTTGGCGACTTTTTCTTTCAACTGTTCATGATCAATATCAGTTGCTTTAACCTGACGTTGTAAATGTTGAAGATTTAATTTCATTGGTGTGAGCGGGTTTTTGATCTCATGAGCTACTTGTTGAGCCATTTCTTTCCATGCAGCCTCGCGTTCGGCTTCCACCAGATTCTTTCTCAGTTCCTGTAATCGGTAAACCATCAAGTTGAAAGCATTGGTTAGCGCTCCGATTTCGTCATTACTTTTAACAGGGAGTGTGGTTTCAAGGCTTCCATCAGAAATCGTTTTTATTCCTTCACTCAATTCCTCAAGTGGGCTTGTCATTCTGTTTGCAATAAGAGCGGCGGCAAAGATGAAAATTCCGAATACCAGAACAAAAAGACCTACCAGATAACTTATAGTGGTAAGAAGCTGTTCGTTAAAAGTAGGTGTTTTTAAAAAAGTGGGAATCGCAGCAATATTTGTGATCACGCCTTCTTTTTTTACAGGAGTATATCCGATTAAAAATTCGAGATCACCAAGTGTGAATTCCTCGATTTCTATTTCGCTTCCATTGTTAACTATAGCATTATATACATTCCACGGTACCTGAGCCGGTAACAAATGCTGAGAAAATATCTGAGGTGCAGTTGACCCAATCAGGGTGTTACCCTCAAAAAGAACTGCATCAGAATTAATGAGTGTACTGGATAGTAGAAGTGTCTGATTAATATCACTTTCTTCACTATTCTCAAAAGTTGAGTTTATACCCACTAGTTTGTTTTCCAGTTCGTCAATAGTGATTTCCTGGCTTTGGTTTGTTATTGCTATGGAAGAGGTTGCAATTAGTGCGGTTAAACATAGCAGAGAAGCGATCATAAAGCGGTCAATAAGCCTGTCTCTGAATTTTCTGTTAGACTCAAAGATCTTAAAATCTCTCCGCCACTGAAGAAGAATTGATATTATGAAAATGGAGATCAGCAGATAAAAGAAAAACCTCAGTATGGAAAAAACATGATTGAATAAAGTAACTTCTAAAGTAGAAACTTTAACTACTTTACTTGGTGATAGCTTCCAGAACAATTCTACAACCTCAGCTCCGTGAATGGTCTCAGAAGTTACAAACAAAGAATCCTGATTTAGTCTGGAATCAATTTCATCTGAGAGCATAGAATAATTCGGAATTTCTAATGGCAATCCCGAGAGAGAGTTTCTGGTTAATTTTTTATCCTCATATTCACTTAAAAGAAAAGTGGAGTAGGTGTCTTCTTCTTTTTTGCTGGCAACTACTGCACGCAGGGGTTTTCGGTATTGAGGTTGTTCCTGATACACTGAACATATTATCCATCCCAGTTTTTCCTCGCTTGTTGGAGATTTGAAAAATGGAATCCAACCTTGCCTGAATGAAGTATACTTTGCAGGAGGTTGTTCTAGGGGATTTCGTCGTATTATGGGTCTTATTCGGTCTCTTCTAATACGCTCTTGAACATATGGCACTTCAAGACTGAACATATCATAGGCTTTTGTCCAGCCGGGTGCATTCAAATTAGAAGTAAATTCAGATATAGGATCCCCATTGCTGTCTATTAATTGAACAGAAAACGAAAATGTCTGCCAGTCAGGGTTTTGGCGAAAAAGCATTTCAATCTGAGAATTGAATTCTGAAGTTATCAAAGACTCATTATTTGTAGAAGAGAGTTCAAGTTTTGACAGTACTTCTTCCAAAATATAAAGTGTTTCCAATGTAATGGCGTCAATCTCCAGTTCGCTTTCTTTTGCAAAATTCCTCGCTTCACTTTCCATGGTATAAGATCTCCATTCCATTTGTCCATAATAAAACGGAGTGTAGGCTAGTGCAGACGAAACAGCACAAATTAGAAGAAGGAGTCTTAGCCGTGATTTAGATCTAAGATTCCAAAAGCCATTCCATGAAAAGTAAGAGATACTTGATAGGATGAGAAAGAGGATACTTGCCAATACAGGAATCCATATTTTCTCTGAACTCAGATTGTTAAAGTAAAGGAGTATAAGTGTCAGGAAAAAACTAATGGAAAGCAGAGCAACAGATATAAATCCTTTTGTACGAATCGATTTTAACAGAAAAGTGAATAGATAAACGGTTGACCATGAAGCTGCTATCCATAGCAAGCCCGCAAAAAAGAAGTATAAAATGACACTGAGTTCCGGAACCAGATTTAGATCGTTAAGGTTGAGAGATGTTTCAGCAGTAATTCTGAAGAGAGATAAGGATATGCCAACCAATACCAATGCAATCAGAATACCGATTACAGAATTTATAATTATCCCATACTTAAAAGGTAATTTATATTCGAAGGATTTATTGGAGTAATAGAAATCCGTAATGAATACAGCAAATGCAAATGCCAGGAATGAGTTAAGTCCCAGATAAAAAAGTTCGGTTTGAACGGTTTGCTCACCTAAAACAAGATGGAGATCCAGAAAGGGCAAAAGAAGCCAGCTCAGAATCCAGAAAATAAATATTGAAGCTGTAGATATCAGAAAAACCTTTTTTGGATCGTAAATAAAGGACAGAGAAGAGAGAAAAAGCTCCGTAACAAATATTATCAGAACAATAAAGATCAACCGCAGTTTTGAATGATCTGCTTTTCTTGACTCAAAAAATATTTCCATATCATTTTGAGTAGCATAAATTGTTGCAGAAAAAGTACCTTCTTCAAATGATTGATCAGTCTTAAAAATCACTTCGTCTGGAAGGGGTTCATTTACACTAAAATGGACAGGGAAATTAAACCCTATTTCAAGAACCTCTGATATACTAAGTTCGGTATCACTACCTAGATCCAGTACATTAGTTTGTTTCAGTTTCTTTGCAGTGGTAAGAGAATATGAGTCACCTGAATTATCTTGAAGCCATTGAGTTGCTTTGATTGCCAGAACATTTTGAATGTTAATGACTTCTGTCAAAATAGTATCTGAGATTGAGACCGAGTTAATATTCGAGATTCTAAAACCCGTCCACACCAATGCTTCTGTACTATCGCTTAATTCTACTCCCCAAAAATTAGTTTCTTTACCGATCAGGTCGTGTATTTCTTCATTGGAAGAATCTTTAGAAAGTAGTGGCGTAATTTTTTTTCCTAGTAATTTACTTTTACTTTTGAAATCTGTGATAAACCTTTCTAATGATTTAGCAGCAGACCCTACATTTTGGACCGCCATATTTTCAATATCGGTCTCGGAGGGTGGGTTGGTATAAAAGTTAACTTCCAGAACTACCAGGCTTAATACACTCAACAAAAGAAGAGAAAAAAGTGCGGTAACTTTTTTGGATTTTATAGCTTTCACTTTTAAATAAGGTTAGGAATATTGCTATCGTGTTTACCCTTAAGCACTGAAACTATAGCTTTAGAAGCAAGCATTCCTATTGCTTCTCTGGTTTCAAAAGTAGCACTTGCGATATGAGGCAAGAGAACACAGTTGGGTGCTTTAAGTAAATCAGGATGAACTTTAGGTTCATTTTCAAATACATCTATTCCGGCCCCTGCTATAGTTTTGCCATGCAGAGCATCAGCAAGAGCAGATTCATCTACTACCGGTCCACGGGAAATATTGATCAATATAGAATGTGAAGGCATTAGCTTAAAAAGCTTTTCATCAACTAAATGATGTGTTTCATTTGTTAGAGGGCAATTTAAACTTAGAACATCAGAATTTTTAGCAAGTTCCTCGATTGATGAAATATATGTAGCATTAAGAGAGTGTTCTATTTCCGAACTAACTTTGGAGCGATTGTGGTAGGCTATGTTCATTCCGAAAGTACGAGCCCTGTGTGCGAATGCCTGTCCGATTCTTCCCATCCCAACAATTCCAAGTGTTTTACCCCTCAACTCCATCCCCAAAAAACCCATAGGCTCCCATCCGGTGAATTTTCCTTCTCTTAAATACCGTTCAGCCTCATTAAACTTTCTTGTTACAGCCATAAGCAAACCCATAGCAAAATCCCCGCATGCTTCAGTAAGAACATCAGGAGTGTTGGCGACTTTTATTCCAAGAGTTTTGGCGGACTCTACATCTATGTTATTATAGCCAACAGCGAAATTTGCTACTATTTTAAGGTTTTGAGCTGCTTCTAAAACTTTTTTTGTAACGGGAGTGGAAAGCATGCAAAGCAGAGCGTCATAATCTGTAATAGTATTTATGAGGTTAGTTTCATTTTGAAACTCTCCCTTTGCGCCAACTTTTACTACTGCATGTTCCCGAAGATAGGCTAAACTTTTTTCAGGGATCGGCTCTGTAACAAGAACTTTCGGAATTTGTTGAGCCATTTCAATTTAATTTACTTCATCTTTAATATGAGTGATCTTTGCATCATTCCACATTTTTTCGATGTTATAGTAATTCCTTTTCTCTTCACTCATTACATGCACTACAATGTTAACATAATCTAAAATAATCCACGCTCTGGAGCTTCCACCTTCTTTCCTCCAGGATTTTTCTGAGCATTTGTTCAGTACATCTTCCTCAACAATATCCGCTAGTGCTTTTACCTGAACATCAGAATTACCATGGCATATTACAAAAAACTCTGCCAGTGTGGTTAATTCAGAAACATCTAAAATCGTAATATCATTAGCCTTTTTACTTAATAAAGCCTCTGTAATGGCATCTAAAACTTCATTTGTTTTTAGATTTTCTTCAGAATAAGCGTTTGAAAATTGTTCTTTTTTAGGCAATGTATCTATTTAAGTTTAATTAGTGTTTAGTTTCTGATAATCTTTCCCAAGTACAACGGTGACATCAAGATAAAAATCATCTGATTCTTCCCGGATTATATTTTCCTCACTCACACCAAGAGCATTAGCAACTCTCTTTGCATTATTAAATGCTGAGCTCCTGGAAATTACAAAAGTATTCTCTACATCAAATCGTTCAAAATTTCCCACTTCTACCACATCAAACCCGTTGTTTCTTAGCAGATTTGTAAAATTATTCGCTATACCCGATTCTCCACATCCATTTAAAACTTCTAATTGTATAATAGAGCCAATTAACTCAGAAGGTTGGTCAGCTCTTTGATTAAAAATTCTGGGATATATAATGCGAGTGAAAAGAGCAAGCAACAGCCCAATGAGAAGAACGCTTAGAAACCCAATTGCTGAATTTAAATAAAGATCTTTCGATGTTGAGTTCTTCTCGTCTTGATTTTGAGCCATTCAGGAATTAATAGAACCTAGAGTTAAAGCGATTAAAATTGTTATAGCGGTTATACCCGAAAGGAGAAAGCCCATAAGGACTATAAGGTGTTCTTTGATATTGAAAACTTATAGTTGTCCGATCGGTGATTTTGTAATTTAATTCCGCATTACTGAGCATTACTCTTGGTTCATTTTGGCTTACACCGTATAAATTGTTACCACCAAACGGGGAATGAAAAAAGGAAACGTCAACCCGTCCATGAAGCCTGTCACTGAAAGCAATATTCATCGTGTTGGTGTATGCATTCAGATTTTGATAAGAGCCTCCATAAGAGCCAAAGCTCATAGAATATGAATGGCTCATCTGAACTTTGTTTTCAAAGAAACCAGCCAATTTACTTTGAACAGTTGCGCTTTGTGTATTAACTACAGCTCCTCTATAATCAAAAGGCTGAGAAACATCGCCACGCATTTGAGCGTTGGTGTCAAAGGTTAGCAATATTATGATTGCGGGTAAAAAGTAATAAAGATGTTTTTTCATGATGAAATAATTTGGTTCGTTAACGTTGAACCGTACCTATAAGTATAATCAAACAACACCTAATAATAAATAGGAGTTCAAATGAAGTTGAATTGAAAAAGAATTAATAAAACGCTATCTTTCTCAACTTTTGAAAACAGCAATTTAAAACTCCATTCAACCCAAGGAGAGATGAAACTCACCGATTTTAGATACGAACTAGAAGGATTAAACGTACCAGAAGAACCGCTAAAGAAAAGAGATGATGCTCGTCTTATGGTTCTTAACAGAGCAGAAGAGACTATTGAGCATAAAAAGTTTTCTGATATACATGAATATTTAAATGAGGGCGATGTTGTTATCTATAACAATACAAAAGTGTTCCCGGCTCGCCTGAATGGTAAAAAAGAAAAAACTGAAGCTGACATAGAAGTGTTTTTGTTGAGAGAGCTTCAGCCGGAAAATATGCTTTGGGATGTTTTAGTTGAGCCTGCGAGAAAAATCAGAATCGGGAATAAGCTTTATTTCGGAGAAGAAGATGATGAGCTGATGGCGGAAGTTGTTGACAACACAACATCAAGAGGAAGAACAATTCGGTTTCTGTTTGACGGTGGCTACGATGAGTTATATGAAAAATTAGATGCGCTTGGCAAAATGCCTTTGCCTCCGTACATAGAAAGAGAGCCTGTTGATGAAGATAAGGACAGATATCAAACTGTGTATGCAACAGAAAGAGGAGCCGTTGCGGCACCAACTGCAGGGATGCATTTTACCGAAGATCTGATCAAAAAGATCGAAAAGAAAGGAGTTGAGATGCTCCCGATCACTCTTCATATCGGTTGGGGAACATTCCGAAATGTAGAAGTTGAAGATCTTACAAAGCACAGAATGGATTCAGAAAATTATTTCTTATCTAAAGAAACTTCTGATAAAATTAACGTTGCTTTATCCTCCAAAAAGAATAAAGTAGTAGCAATAGGAACGAGTGCAGTTCGTGCTATTGAAACAAGTGTAATGGCAAGTGGGATGTCAAAGATGGGAACCGGGTGGACAGATAAATTCATTTACCCTCCTTACAATTTTAAAATAACGGAAGGTTTGATTACCAATTTTCATCGCCCGGAATCTACTTTGCTTATGCTGGCAGCGGCATTCGGAGGTTACGATTTCATGATGAAAGCGTATGAAGAGGCAAAAAAGGAAAACTATCGCCTGTTCTCATTTGGCGATGCAATGTTGATCCTTTAATTGAAATCGAAGGCGGTCATAATTCCGGCTGCCGGGTCAGGAACTCGTTTGGGTTCCGATGTGCCCAAGGCATTTATTGAAATTTCAGGTAAAACTATACTTCAAAGATCCATCGAGTGTTTTCTAAATATTGATGGAATGATGCAGATAATAATTCCGGCTCCCAAAAAATATATCAGCACCTGCGAGCGTATATGTTCCGGGCTGGAAGCCGGGGTAATTAATTTCGAAGTGGTTGAAGGTGGTTCTGAAAGACAATATTCGATCTGGAATGGGCTAAAGGTTCTCAAATCCGAGGTGGAGTTGGTTGCTGTTCATGACGCTGCTCGTCCCTTCGTTAAAGAAGAGTTTGTTTTCAGTTGTTTTGTAACAGCGGATAAAGTTGGTGGGGCGGTACTAGGGATTCCTGTTAAAGACACTATTAAGGAAGTAAAAAGAGATCTTGAAATCAGAAGCACGCCGGAAAGAAGTTCTTTATGGCAAGCGCAAACACCTCAGGTTTTTAAAAGAGATCTGATTGTTGAAGCGTACGAATCAGCATTAAAGGAAGGTTTTTTAGGGACTGATGATGCATCTTTGGTTGAGCGGATTGATGGTAGAGTAAAAATGGTAATGGGAGATTCTGAGAACCTTAAAATCACATATCCGGTGGATTTAAAAATGGCAGAGTTGATAGCGGGAGACATGCAATGAGTAACATAAGAATCGGTTATGGGTACGATGTGCACAAACTAGTGCCAAACCGAAAGCTAATACTTGGTGGAGTTGAGGTGTCTTATGAATTAGGGCTGGACGGGCACTCAGATGCTGATGTTCTGCTTCATGCAATAACGGATGCGTTATTGGGAGCTTTGGCACTGGGCGATATTGGAACTCACTTTCCTGATACAGATCCGAAATATAAAAATGTAGACAGCAGGGTTTTGCTCCGTGATGCTTACAAGTTAATACAAAGTAAGGGGTATAAATTAGGTAACCTGGATGCAACAGTAGTGGCTCAGGAACCAAAACTGAAACCTTATATTCTTCAAATTAGAGAATTGATTTCTTTAGATTTGAATACGGCAATTGAAAATGTGTCCATAAAAGCTACCACTTCCGAGTGGCTTGGTTTTGAAGGCAGAAAAGAAGGAATTTCGAGCTCTGCTGTGGTTCTTCTGTCAAAGGTAGATTAAATGGCAGATCAGGTTGTTCAAAATATAGTAGACTGGATTAATGTGGTTCCACCAATAGGAATCTATTTGATCTTTTTTGGTATTGCATATCTTGAGAACCTGATTCCTCCAATGCCGGGAGATGTGATCGTTGCTTTTGGTGGTTATCTAGCTGCCGAGGGCACAGTTTCATTTATGCTCTTATTCGTTGTAACCGTATTTGCTTCTGTTATAGGTTTTATGAATATGTATTGGTTTGGAAAGAAGTGGGGATCTCAAATTGAAGAGAATCCCAAGGGTCATCTTTTATTGAAATTCATTGACTATAAGTATTTCCAAAAAGGAAAAAAATGGATGAATAAATGGGGGCAATGGGTTGTGTTCGGTAACAGATTTTTAGCCGGGACCCGATCAGTTATTTCTCTTACCACAGGTATGAGTGGTTTGAAAGTTTCCTATACTGTGATGAACTCATTTCTCAGTTCAATTTTGTGGAACGCTCTGCTTCTTGGGGCGGGTTGGTATGTTCAGGATAATTGGGAAATAGTTGGAAGGTATTTATCCAACTATGGAAAATTAATTTTAGGTGCGATTATTGCGGTAATAGTACTAAAATTCTTAATTTTCAGGTCTGGAAAAAAGGATGAGGGAAACGCAGAATAGCTCGTGATTTTTTTCACAAGGATTTGTTGACTATAAGATGAACTATGAGTATTTTTCCAGTCTTTCGAAAAATGCCAGTGTAGCTCAGTTGGTAGAGCAACGGTTTTGTAAACCGTCGGTCGTCGGTTCGACTCCGGCCACTGGCTCATTCATTGATTTATTGAAAAGAATTTGGGGAGATACCAAAGCGGCCAACTGGGGCAGACTGTAAATCTGTTGTCTTACGACTTCGTAGGTTCGAATCCTGCTCTCCCCACGCAAAAGCGAGCGTAACTCAATTGGTAGAGTGTCACCCTTCCAAGGTGAATGTTGCCGGTTCGATCCCGGTCGCTCGCTCATTGGAATAGAAGCCGATATAGCTCAGAGGTAGAGCACTTCCATGGTAAGGAAGGGGTCGTCGGTTCAAATCCGACTATCGGCTCTGTCGGTAATCGTTTTACAAATTTAATTAACACAAACAAGACAAAGACATGGCAAAAGAGACCTTTCAACGCACCAAGCCGCATGTAAATGTGGGAACGATTGGACACGTAGATCACGGTAAAACTACGCTAACGGCGGCAATTACGACCGTAATGGCGAAGACATATGGTGGTGTAGCGCAAGCATTTGATCAAATTGACAACGCTCCGGAAGAAAGAGAGCGTGGAATCACGATTGCAACGGCACACGTAGAGTACGAATCAGAAGATCGTCACTACGCACACGTAGACTGCCCGGGTCACGCGGATTACGTAAAGAACATGGTAACGGGTGCGGCGCAAATGGACGGAGCTATTTTGGTAGTAGCAGCCACTGATGGTCCTATGCCTCAAACACGTGAGCACATCCTTCTTGCACGTCAGGTAGGTGTACCTCAGGTAGTAGTGTTCATGAACAAAGTTGATCTTGTAGACGACGAAGAATTATTAGAGTTGGTAGAATTGGAAGTACGTGAGTTACTTTCCAGCTACGAATTTGATGGCGATGAAATTCCTGTGATCCAGGGATCAGCCCTAGGCGCTCTTAACGGCGAAGCTCAGTGGGAAGAGAAAGTAGTAGAGCTGATGAAAGCTGTAGATGAAACGATCCCAACTCCGGAGCGTGATGTAGACAAGCCGTTCTTGATGCCTGTGGAAGATGTATTCAGTATTACCGGTCGTGGAACCGTAGCAACGGGTCGTATCGAGCGTGGTGTATTGAAGCTGAACGATGAGATCGAGATTGTAGGAATTGTAGAAGCGCCGATGAAGAGTGTAGTAACCGGTATTGAGATGTTCCGTAGATTGTTAGATCAGGGACAAGCCGGTGACAACGCAGGAATTCTTCTGCGAGGAATTAACAAAGAAGACTTACAGCGCGGAATGGTGCTGTGTAAGCCGGGTACGATTAACCCACACAAGCAGTTTGATTGTGAGGTATACGTACTAAGCAAAGATGAAGGTGGAAGACACACGCCATTCTTCAAAGGATACCGTCCACAGTTTTACTTCCGTACAACGGATGTAACGGGCTCTTGTGAGCTTCCGAGTGGAGTGGAGATGGTGATGCCGGGAGATAATGTAAAGCTCTCCGTAACACTGATCCAACCGGTAGCAATGGAAGAAGGCCTGCGCTTTGCGATCCGCGAAGGTGGACGTACGGTGGGTGCTGGTGTGGTAACTAAAATTTTAGACTAAAGAGGTTCTGATCCGTGGCAACACAACAAAAAATCAGAATAAAGTTGAAATCATACGATCATAACCTGATCGACAAATCAGCTGAAAAGATTATTCAGACTGTGAAATCAACTGGAGCAGTTGTATCGGGTCCAATCCCGCTTCCAACGCGCAAAAGTATAATTACTGTTAACAAGTCTGTGTTCGTAGACAAAAAGTCTCGCGAGCAGTTTGAATACAGATCTCACAAACGTTTGATCGATATTCTTTCAACAGGTTCACAAACAGTAGACGCTTTGATGAAGCTTGAGCTTCCATCAGGTGTAGATGTAGAAATTAAAGTTTAACTGAAAGGATCAGAACACGATGAGTGGTTTGGTAGGAAAAAAAATTGGGATGACAAGCGTCTTTGACAGCCAGGGAAGAAGTATTCCTGTTACTGTTGTTGAAGTACCAGCCTCTGTAATAACCCAAATCAAAACCGAAGAAACTGATGGCTATAATGCTGTTCAACTTTCTTCTTTTGACAGAAAAGCAAAGAACGTATCTAAGTCTGTAAAAGGACACTTTGATAAAGCAGGTTCAGAAACTAAAGCCGTAGTTAAAGAATTCAGAGATTTTCTTCCTGAAGGACTTGATGTAGGCGATGAGCTGAAAGCAGAAGACGTATTTCAGGTTGGTGACGTAATTGACGTTGCAGGAACTTCGAAAGGGCGTGGATTTACCGGAGTTATCAAGCGACACAACTTTAGTGGTGTTGGTGATGAAACTCACGGTCAGCATAACAGATTAAGAGCTCCCGGTTCTATTGGTGGAGCTTCAGATCCTGCGCGTGTATTTAAAGGAATGAAAATGGGTGGACAGCACGGAAACACAAGAGTTAAGGTTAAGAACCTGAGTGTTGCCAAGATCATTGCTGAGTCAGACTTAGTTTTGATCACCGGAGCTATTCCTGGTCCTAATGGTGGATACGTAGAATTATTATCGAAACCGTCAGCATACTAAGATCATGAAATTAGATATATATAAAATAGACGGAAGCAAAACGAGTAAGAAAGCTGAGCTTAGCGATTCAATTTTTGCAATTGAGCCTAACGAAACTGCTTTGTACGAAGATGTACGTCGTCATATGGCGAATAAGCGTCAAGGTACTCACAAGACTAAAGGTCGTAGTGAAGTAACCGGTAGTACAAAGAAAATGTATCGTCAGAAAGGAACCGGTAATGCCCGTAGAGGTGATATAAAAGCTGGTATTCTAAGAGGTGGTGGAACCATGTTCGGACCACAGCCACGCGATTACAGTTTCAAATTGAATAAGAAAGTTGTTCAATTGGCTAGAAAGTCAGCTCTTTCAGTGAAAGCTTCAAAAGAAGCGGTTACTGTTGTGAAGGATTTCACTTTTGAAGCTCCTAAAACTTCTGAAGTAGCAAACATGCTTTCCGCTTTCAAATTAGATGGCAAGAAAGTTTTGATCATTACTTCTGAAACAGATATGAACATTTTTAAATCTGCCAGAAATATTCTTGGAGTAAGTGTTGTAGAGGCTAACAAGCCTAATACTTACCAAATATTGAATGCAGATATGATTGTAATTCAGGAAAGCGCAGTATCAGTTCTTGAATCCACAATTCAACCTAAAACTGAAGAGGCTGCAGCATGAGTATCCTAATCAGACCGGTAATTACCGAGAAATTAAGCCGCATCCAGGAAGAAAGCGGTAAAGTAACTTTCGAAGTTGCTCAAAAAGCAAACAAACCTGAGATCAAAGCTGCTATAGAAGCAACTTATCCGGGCGTTAAAGTTGCTAAAGTGAACACAATGATTATGCCATCTAAGCCGAAAGGCAGATTTACAAGAAGTGGCTATCAGGGTGGAAGAACTAAAACCTGGAAAAAGGCAATCGTAACATTAAGAGAAGGCGAAATCGACTTCTTTGAAGAAGTATAGATCTGAATAGTTATGGCTACAAAGAAATTAAAACCAAACACTCCGGGAACCAGGCACAGAATTGCTCCTGTATTTGATGATGTTACTGTTTCATCTCCTCAAAAGAGTTTAACAGCTGGTAAGCATCAATCCGGTGGACGTAATCATCACGGTAGAAAAACATCTCGTCACAGAGGTGGAGGTCATAAGCGTAAGTACCGTATTATTGACTTCAAAAGAAACAAGTTTGATATACCGGCAAAAGTTCAAACGATCGAATACGATCCAAACAGAACTGCCCGTATTGCACTGCTTGCTTATGCTGATGGTGAGAAAAGATATATTATTGCTCCAAATGGTCTTAAAGTAGGAGATACCATTATTTCAGGAGAAAGAGTAGAGCCGGATATGGGTAATGCTCTTCAACTGAGATTCATGCCTCCGGGTACTTTTGTCCATAACATTGAATTGGTACCGGGAAGAGGTGGGATTCTTTGTAGAGGAGCAGGAACAGTTGCACAGTTGCTGGGTAAGCAGGAAAAATATGTAAGTGTGAAACTTCCTTCTGGTGAAGTTCGCATGATCTTAGGTACTTGTATGGCTACCGTTGGTACCACAAGTAATCCTGATCATATGAACACTACGAAAGGTAAAGCAGGACGTAGCCGTTGGTTAGGTCGTCGTCCTCAAACTCGTGGTGTTGCAATGAACCCGGTTGATCACCCGATGGGTGGTGGAGAAGGTAAATCTTCCGGAGGGCACCCACGTTCGCCTTGGGGACAAATGGCCAAAGGTAAGAAAACAAGAAACCGCAAGAAGTTGTCTTCTAAGTACATTATTAGAAGAAGAAAAGCTAAGAAATAAAGAAATAAAGTATGCCACGTTCATTAAAAAAAGGGCCTTTTGTAGACTACAAGCTTCAGCGTAAAATTGACGCTGCTAACGAAGCAAGTAGTAAAAAAGTGATCAAGACCTGGTCTAGATCCTCTTTAGTAACTCCGGATTTTATCGGTCTTACTATTGCAGTACATAATGGCAAACAATTCATTCCTGTTTTTATAACAGATGAGATGGTAGGACATAAGCTTGGTGAGTTTGCGGCTACAAGAACTTTCCGTGGTCACCCAATGAAAAAGGCTAAATAAGGTAATTTAGAAATGGATACACCAGTTTTAGAAGCACGCGCAGTGCAAAGACATTTAAGAAGAGCTCCTCGCAAAGTAAGATTAGTTGCTGATGCAGTAAGAGGATCTCAAGTTGACAAAGCTCTAAAGAGACTTGAATTCACAAAGAAAGGTTCAGCGGCTGAAGTTGCGAAAGTGATTAAATCAGCAGCGGCTAATTTGCGTGACAAATTTCAGGAAGAGCGTTTTGATGATGAGAACTTAGTAGTTAAAACTATCTATGTTGATGAAGGAGTAACGTTGAAAAGAATTCAGCCGGCTCCAATGGGTAGAGCTCATCGTATTAATAAGCGTAGTTGCCACATCACAGTTGTTGTAGCAAAGCGTGACGAAGAAACTGTAAAAAACTAAACGGGTAGTAACTTGGGACAAAAGACAAATCCAACAGGTTTTAGATTAGGCATCATTAAAGGATGGGATTCTAACTGGTATTCAGATGATAACCAGCCAAATCTTATCATGGAAGATGAAAAGCTACGTGAGTATTTACGTGCACGTCTTCGTAATGGTGGACTATCAAACGTTATTATTGAAAGAACTCCTAAGCGTATTCTTTTAACTCTAAGAACAAGCCGTCCGGGTGTTATCATCGGTAAAGGTGGTGAGCAGATCGAATTGCTTCGTGAAGAGCTAAAAAAGATTACAAGCAAAGAAGTTCAGATCAACGTAAGTGAAATTAAAAGACCTGAGCTTGATGCTAGTTTAGTTGCTCAGAATATCGGACAACAGTTAACAAGTCGTGTTTCTTTCAGAAGAGCGATGAAAACTGCGATTGCTTCTGCAATGAGAATGGGAGCAAAAGGAATTAAAGTAAGATGTGCTGGTCGTTTGGGTGGAGCTGAAATGGCTCGTACCGAGCAGTACAAAGAAGGTCAGATTCCGTTACATACAATTAGAGCGGATATCGATTACTGGAACACAACTGCCAATACTATTTATGGTTCAATTGGTGTAAGTGTTTGGATCTTTAAAGGTGAAATTATCGGTGATGTTGATTTAACTCCTGGCGCGCAAGCAGCTAAGGAAGCAGAATCAAAAAGAGGCCGAAGAGGTGGAGACGATCGCGGTAAGAGAAACAACCGTCGTCGTAGCAGAAACCGAAATAGACAAAATAATTAACACAGCTAGATAGATAACGATGTTAGAGCCAAAAAGAGTAAAACGCCGTAGAGTACATCGCGCTAAGCTTAAAGGAAATGCGAACAGAGGACATCAAATTAACTTTGGTGATTTCGCTCTGAAAGCAATGGAACCTAAGTTTATTACGTCTCGTCAGATCGAGGCTTGCCGTATTGCTATTGCACGTTCTTTGCAGCGTGACGGGCAAACGTTCATTCGAATTTTCCCGGATCAACCAATGACAAGTAAACCTGCTGAAACTCGTATGGGTAAAGGTAAAGGTGCTTTGGATCACTGGGTTGCAGTTGTTAAGCCGGGTAGAATTTTATTTGAAATAGCCGGTGTAACGGAAGAAAGAGCTCGTGAAGCTATGCGTCGTGCATCTCACAAGCTTCCAATTAAAACTAAATTCGTAGTTCGCAGAGACTACGTAGGTAAATAGGAGGCGGTACGATGAGTAAAGCGCATGAATTAAGAGATTTATCTATTACTGAATTAAGTGCACGTTTGAAAGATGAAGCGGAAGCACTACAAAAATTAAAGTTTTCAAAATCGGTAACCGGACAGCTGGAAAATCCTGCTCGTATCACAAATCACAGACGTGAAGTTGCCAGATTGAGAACCATTATTAATGAAAAAAATAGTGCTGAATAAGCGTTAGGATCATTATGGCAGAATTAGAAAGAGCACAACGAAGAGAACGAACAGGTCGTGTTGTTAGCAACAAGATGGATAAAAGCATCACGGTTGCTGTAGATCGACAGATTAAGCATGCTATTTATGGCAAGTTTATCACCAAGACTACTAAGTACATGGCACACGACGAAAACAATGAAGCGAATATTGGGGATACGGTTCACATTATGAGTACCCGTCCTCTTTCCAAGCGCAAGACATGGCGCCTGGTATCAATCGTAGAAAAAGCTAAATAAGGACTTATAAGCGATGGTACAAACGCAAACAGTATTACAGGTAGCAGATAACAGCGGAGCTAAAAAAGTTATGTGTATCAAAGTGTTGGGAGATTCCCGCCGCCGATACGCACGAGTTGGAGATTTGATCTCAGCTTCAGTAAAAACTGCACTACCAGGCGGTAACGTTAAGAAAGGTGACGTTGTAAAAGCCGTAATAGTTAGAACTAAAAAAGAGTACCGCAGAAAGGATGGTAGTTATATCCGTTTTGATGAAAATGCTGCGGTAGTAATTAACAAAGACCAAGAGCCTGTAGGCACACGTATTTTTGGACCTGTTGCTCGCGAATTGCGAGAAAAGAGTTTCATGAAGATTGTGTCACTAGCTCCGGAAGTACTTTAAAGAGGTTAGAGTAATGCCACGAAGGTTTAATAAACAAAAGAAATTGCACGTAAAGAAAGGCGACGAAGTTAAAATTCTCGCTGGTAAAGATATTGGTGAAACAGGCCGTGTGCTTATGGTTTACCCAGACAAGGAAAGAGTTCTTGTTGAAGGTATAAACATGAAAACACACCATGACAAACCATCTCAGGAAAACCAGCAAGGTGGTCGCTTAAAAAGAGAGGGTTCAGTACACATTTCAAATGTTCAAGTAATTGACCCTACAACAAAAGAACCAACAAGAATTGGTCGCAAGCGAATTGAAGAAGATGGCGGTGGCCGTTGGGTTCGTTATGCTAAGGCCAGTGGCGAAATTTTGGATAAATAATTTAGTGTGAAATAAAATGGCTGAAGCAAGACTATACACACAATACAAAGAAGAAATTACTTCGAAGTTGACCGAAGAGTTTGGATACGAGAACAAAATGAGTCTCCCCAAACTTCAAAAAATAGTGATCAACGTAGGAGTAGGGGAAGCAATTCAAGACAAGAAAGTACTTGATACTGTAGTTGAGAATATTGCGCAAATAACAGGTCAGATGCCTGTTAAAACCAAGGCTAAGAAATCGATCTCGAACTTTAAGTTGAGAGAAGGAATGCCTATTGGTTGTAAAGTTACTTTGCGTGGTAGAATCATGTTTGAATTCCTGGACCGTTTGGTAAATTTAGCTTTACCTAGAACTCGTGACTTTCAAGGAGTTCCTGATAAAAGCTTTGATGGACGCGGTAATTATACAATGGGAATTAAAGAACATACAATCTTCCCTGAGATTGATACAGATAAGGTTTCAAAAATGCACGGTATGGATGTGACTTTTGTAACCTCCGCAGAAACTGACGAAGAAGCATACGCTTTGCTTAAGCATTTCGGTATGCCATTCAAAAACAGAAATTAAGAGATACTCTATTATGGCTAAGAAAGCTTGGATAGCACGTAACGAAAAACGTAAAAAAACAGTAGAAAAATACGCTGAGAAAAGGAAAGCTTTGAAGGAAGCCGGCGATTATGAAGGTTTGCAAAAACTTCCCAGAAACGCTAGTCCTACTCGTGTAAGAAACCGTTGTAGCATAACCGGACGTAGCCGTGGTTACGTTGGTCGCTATGGAGTATCTAGAATTAAATTCCGTGAATTGGCTTTAGCTGGTAAGATACCAGGCGTAAGAAAAGCCAGCTGGTAAACATTATATCTGAAGAGAAATGAACGATCCGATAGCAGATTTTTTAACACGTATTCGAAATGCCCAAACTGCAGGGCATCGTAAAGTTGATGTTCCAGCTTCAAAGCTGAAAAGAGCAATGGCCAAGATCTTAGTTGATAAAGGTTATATCTCAAAATTCATCAATATTGAAGATGGTAAGCAAGGTGTTATCAGAATGTTCCTTAAGTATGATTCTTATGGACATCCTGTAATTAAAGACTTAACACGCTTCTCAAAGCCGGGATTAAGAGTATATAAAGGTTCCAGTGATGTTCCTCGTGCTCAGAATGGTTTGGGAGTAGTGATCTTATCTACTTCAAAAGGTGTGATGACAGATAAAGAAGCTCGCAAGCTGAAAGTTGGCGGCGAGATACTTTGCACGATTTATTAAAACAGAGTTTAGATTATGTCTCGAATAGGAAAATTACCTGTACCACTTACCGAAAAGGTTGATTTTAGCATTGGTGCTGATAACATGATTACCGTAAAAGGTGATAAAGGTACCAGTACGCTTAAAATTCATCCGAATATTTCGGTTGAGAAAAATGAAAACGAAGTTATTGTAAAAAGAGCAAGCGATATTAAAGAAGACAGAGCTCTTCATGGTTTATATCGTGCTTTGATCAACAACATGGTTGTTGGAGTAACTGAAGGATATACAAAAAAATTAGAGATCTACGGAGTTGGTTTTAGAGCTGCAATGAGTGGCGATCTATTAGAACTTAACTTGGGTTATTCTCATCCGATTTTCTTTGTACCACCAGAAGGGATCTCAATTGAAGTTGACACAAAAACAAGTAAACAACCGATCCTGGTTATTTCAGGAATTGACAAAGAATTAGTAGGTCAGGTTGCCGCAAAAATTCGCTCATTCAGAAAGCCGGAGCCTTACAAAGGTAAAGGTATCAGATATTATGGTGAGCAGATCAGACGTAAAGCCGGTAAATCAGCTGCTAAATAAGGAATTTTGATATGAAAAAGTCTCAAAAGAAAACAGCACGTAGAAATAAGATAAGACGCAGAATCAGTTCTACTATTCGTGGTACTGCAGAACGTCCAAGACTATGTGTTTACAAAAGTAACAGCAACACCTACCTTCAGATCATTAACGACATGGAAGGCGCTACTTTGGCAGCTACCGAAGTTAAGAAAGGTGTAGAGAATGCTAAGAAAGCAGGCGAAGATATTGCAAAGCTTGCTAAAGAAAATGGAATTACTAAAGTAGTATTCGACAGAAGCGGATACAAATATCATGGAATCATCAAAGCGGCTGCCGATGGCGCTCGCAATGGTGGTCTTCAGTTTTAATCGAACGGTTTAAACAATGCCTAAAGTAAGAAGAAAACAATCTGTACCAGCTGCGAACCTTAACTTGGAAGAAAAGTTAGTTCACGTTAACCGTGTATCTAAAGTAGTTAAAGGTGGTCGTAGATTTAGTTTTAACGCCATTGTTGTAGTTGGTGATGGAAACGGTGTATGCGGTCATGGCCTAGGAAAAGCAAATGAAGTTTCTGATGCTATCCAAAAAGGTTTTGATAATGCAAAAAAGAACCTGATCCGAATTCCACTAACAAAGACAAAGAGTATTTACCATCCGGTAGTTGGTAAAGCAGGAGCAGGAAAAGTATTGTTACGTCCTGCATCTGATGGTACCGGGGTAATTGCAGGTGGAGCGGTTAAGAATTTACTGGATGTTGCAGGTGTTCATAACATTCTGTCAAAATCTCAGGGTTCTTCAAACCCACACAACATGGTAAAAGCTGCTTTTAAAGCTCTTAGCGAATTAACCGATCCGGTTGAAGTTGCTAAAAGAAGAGGCGTTTCACTTAACAAAGTATTTGAAGGTTAATACCTAATTAATTTTGATCATGGATCTACATAATTTAAAAGCTCCGGCTCCGAACAATAAGAACAGAAAACGCGTAGGTCGCGGTGAAGGATCTGGACACGGTGAACAATCAGGTCGTGGACATAACGGACAAAAATCACGTTCCGGTTTTAAAAGACGTCCTTGGTTTGAAGGTGGTCAGATGCCACTTCAAAGACGAATTCCTAAGTTTGGATTTACAAACCCGAACAGATCAGAAACACGTCCTTTGAATGTTCAAACTGTTGGTGAATTCATAGAAGCTGGAAAGCTTGGTGCAACTATTACAATCTCAGATTTAGTTGCAGCAGGATTGGCTCATAAGAACGACCATATTAAGTTGCTTGGAAGAGGCGAAATATCTACAAAAGTAGAAATTGAAGTTCATGCTGCTAGTAAATCAGCTGTTGAGTTGATTGAAAAAGCTGGTGGAAAAGTAAACGTAATCTAAAACTAATTAATCGGACCTAAGGGCTAATGAGTCTTATAGAAAACTTCCGCAATATTTTTAAAATCGAGGACCTGAAGAACCGAATTCTGTATACGATCGGTATATTGATGGTCTACAGAGTTGGTAGTTACATTACACTACCGGGTGTAGATGCCTCTGCACTTATAGCAGGAGCGGGAGATGCTTCGAGTTTATTAGGATTATTTGACCTGTTTGTAGGTGGAGCCTTTTCGCGAGCGGGTGTGTTCGCACTGGGAATCATGCCTTACATTACGGCATCGATTATCATTCAGCTTGCAGGAGCAATTGTACCTTACTTCCAGAAACTTCAAAGAGAAGGTGAAGAGGGACGGCGTAAGATCACACAACTTACACGATATGGTACGGTAGTAATTACAGCATTTCAGGCAATTGCATTCTCAATTAATTTGATTGCGACAGCACCACAAGCCATCGTAGTAAATGAATTTGCATTCACTTTAACTGCAATGATCGTATTAACCGCTGGAACAGTGTTTGTGATGTGGTTAGGAGAAAGAATTACAGATCGTGGTATTGGAAACGGTATTTCATTGATCATTATGATCGGTATCATTGCGATACTGCCTGCAAACTTCTACAACGAAGTTACTACTAAGACGAACTTGATTTTAGTAATTATCGAATTGGCTGCGTTGATCGTAGTAATTGCAGCAGTTGTAATGCTGACTCAGGGCGTTCGTAAGATTCCTGTTCAGTATGCAAAAAGAGTAGTTGGACGTAAAGTATACGGAGGTACAACTCAGTACTTGCCACTTAAGGTAAATGCTGCGGGTGTAATGCCGATCATCTTTGCACAGTCCATCATGTTTATTCCGAGTACTATCGGACAATTTTTCCCGGAAAATGAAACGGTACAATTTTTAACTGCATGGTCTGCTGATTTCACAGGCTGGACGTACTCAATCATTTTCTTTTTCATCTGTGTGTTTTTCACATTTTTCTATACAGCTATCGCCATTAATCCGAAAGAGATGGCCGATACTATGAAAAGACAAGGTGGTTTTATTCCTGGTGTACGCCCGGGTAAATCTACTGTAGAGTTCATTGATAATATATTGACAAAGATCACATTACCTGGATCTATATTTCTATCATTGGTAGCAATTCTTCCAGCCATTGCAACGAATCTTCTTGGAGTTACTCCGGGATTCGCACTGTTCTATGGTGGAACAAGCCTTTTAATTATTGTTGGTGTGGCATTAGATACACTTCAACAAATTGAGAGTCACCTCATGATGCGTCATTACGACGGATTTATGAAGACCGGAAAGATTAAAGGACGAAGAAGAGCGTAACAATGATCTACCTGAAGAGTGAAAATGAGATAGAAAAGATGCGCGAAAGTGCTCTGCTCGTCTCACGAACACTTGCTGAAGTAGGTAGATTAATTGAGCCAGGTATTGAAACCGGAAAGTTAGATTTAGTAGCAGAAGAGTATATTGCAAAGCATAATGCTCGTCCGGCTTTTAAAGGATACGGTCCTAAAGGAAGTGAATTTCCTGGGACATTATGTATCTCAATTAATGATGAAGTTGTTCATGGAATACCGGGAAGCAGAAAGCTAGAAGAAGGTGATATTGTTTCTGTGGATTGCGGAGTAGAAATGAACGGTTATTTTGGTGATCATGCGTTCACTTTCGCAGTTGGCGATTGTTATGATGAAGCGATTCGATTGTTAAGAGTTACACTCGAATCATTATATAAAGGAATTGAGCAAGCAACTCACGGCAATAAGATGGGTGATGTTGCAAATGCGATTCAGGTCCATAATGAAAGTCATGGATTTGGAGTAGTAAAAGACTTAGTTGGACATGGGATTGGAAAGTCCCTTCACGAAGATCCTTCAGTACCAAATTATGGTAGAAAAGGAAAAGGTGAACGACTAAGAGAAGGAATGACTCTCGCAATTGAGCCTATGATTACCATGGGATCATGGAGAGTTAAGACATTGAATGATGGTTGGACAGTTTGTACAGCCGATGGGAGCCTGGCAGCTCATTTCGAACACGATATTGTAGTTCGGGAAGGAAAAGCTGAAATTCTCAGTACTTTTGATTATATTGCTGAGCTCTCACAGAAACATGAAAAAATAATGACACATGGCTAAACAAGAGCCCATTAAACAAGACGGAGTAATTTTAGAAGCATTGCCTAACGCCCAGTTCAGGGTAGAATTGGATAATGGACATGAATTACTTGCGCATGTTTCAGGAAAAATGAGAATGTATTACATAAAAATATTACCTGGTGATCGTGTGGCGGTAGAAATGTCTCCGTACGATCTTAGTAAGGGTAGAATCACTTACAGATACAAATAAGGTAGATATGAAAACAAGATCTTCAGTTAAGAAAAGAAGTTCAGACGACAAGATCGTTAGACGTAAAGGTCGTTTGTACGTAATAAACAAGAAAAACCCGCGCCATAAGCAGCGTCAAGGTTAATATAATAGCATTTATATATGGCACGTATTGCTGGAATTGACTTACCAAAACAAAAACGAGGCGTTATAGGCCTTACTTATATTCATGGAATAGGATTAACTACTTCGAGACAGTTGCTCGAAAGAGTAGGAATTGATCCGGATACCAAAGTTCAGGATTGGGATGAAGCTCAGGTTGTTGAGTTACGTCAGATTCTTGATGATGAATTTAAAGTAGAAGGTGCGTTACGAAGTGAAGTAAATGGCAACATCAGACGACTGATAGAAATTGGAAGTTATAGAGGTGTTCGTCATCGTAGAGGACTGCCGGTTAGAGGGCAGCGTACACAAACTAATGCGCGTACCCGTAAAGGTAAAAAGCGTACAGTTGCTGGTAAAAAGAAAGTAACGAAATAACAGAGTTTAATTATGGCTAAGAATCAATCAAAAACATCAGGTGCAGCTTCTAAAAGAAAAAAGAAGAAGCAGGTAACTGATCCTAACGGAATGGCTTTTGTAAAAGCTACTTTCAATAATGTAATTGTTACTATTACTGATGCCGACGGAAACGTGCTGGCTTGGTCGTCTGCAGGTAAAGAAGGTTTTAGAGGCTCAAGGAAAAATACTCCTTATGCCGCTCAGTTAAGTGCTGAAACAGCAGCAAAAACAGCTTATGAAATGGGGCTTCGTAAAGTTGAAGTGTTCGTTAAAGGACCGGGTTCTGGTCGTGAAGCAGCTGTTAGAGCAATGTCTAGTGCTGGTTTGGATGTGTCTTCAATTAAAGACCGTACTCCAATCCCACACAATGGATGTCGCCCACCGAAACGTAGAAGAGTTTAATTAGTAAGTCTATTTATAATGGCAAGATATAGAGGCCCAAAACAGAAAAAAGCTAGACGATTCAAAGAAGCAATCTTTGGACCTAGTAAAGCATTAGAACGCAAACCATACGGTCCCGGACAGCATGGTAGATCCCGTTTTAACAGAAAATCGGAATATGCTATCCAGCTTGAGGAAAAGCAAAAGGCAAAATACACTTATGGGTTGTTGGAAAAACAATTCCGTAATCTGTATGAAGCAGCTAGTGCTAAAGAAGGTGTAACCGGTGAGATTCTGCTTCAACTTTTGGAAAGCAGATTGGATAACACTGTCTTCAGAATGGGTTTTGCAAAAACCAGAAGACAAGCTCGTCAGTTGGTAAGCCATAAGCATATTGTTGTAAACGGTGGAGTTTTAAATATTCCGTCTTACGCAGTAAAGCCAAATGATGTGATTTCTATGAGACCTAAATCAAGAAATCTTGAAGTTGTAGAAGATGCTCTTGACGGTGCATCCAGAAACAAATACAAATGGGTTGAGACTGACGTTAAATCCCGAACAGGTAAAATGTTATACGTTCCAACAATGGAAGAAATACCTGAAAACATAAATGTTCAGCTTATTGTTGAGCTTTATTCTAAGTAATTCTAAAATTTTATTTTTGATATGAGCAATTACAGTATCCAAATGCCAGACAGTTTAGATGTCGTTAAAGATGACGACAGCTTTGGTACGTTTGTACTTCAACCGATGGAAAGAGGATTTGGTGTAACTATTGGTAACTCTTTTAGAAGAGTACTTCTTTCATCTCTTCCGGGAATCGCAATTACAGCGGTTAAAATTAACGGTGTTGATCATGAGTATTCCAGCATCAAGGGCGTTAAGGAAGATGTATACGAAATCATTTTGAACTTCAAGCAGGTTCGCTTTAAGCAAGTTGAGCAAAGCAGTGGTGTAATTCATATTTCTAAGAAAAGTGGATCTACATTAACAGCAAAAGACATTGCAGATGCAACTGCAGAATATGAAGTATTGAATCCGGATCTAGTAATCGCACACTTAGCTGACGATGCAGAATTGGAAATCGAGCTTCGTGTTGGAAGAGGAAGAGGTTACGTTCCTGCAGAAGAAATGACTGTGGAAGATGATGATGTAAACGTTATTCCAATCGATGCAATTTTCACTCCTATCAAATCAGTTAAGTTTGATGTTGAGAATGTTCGTGTTGGACAAAGAACGGATTACGAAAAACTTGTAATGGACGTTGAAACTGACGGATCAGTAAATGCGAAAGAAGCTCTTACTATTGCCGGTAAGATTCTGAAAGAGCATATCGAAAAGTTCATTACTGAAAAAATTGAAGAGCAATTCACTCAGGAAGAAGAAGAAGTGGATGCTGAAAAACAACGTGTTGCTAACCTGCTTCGAACAAGTATTGAAGATCTGAACTTAAGTGTTCGTGCTTACAACTGTTTGAAGTCAGCAAACATCAATTCAATTGGTGAGCTAGTAGCTCGTGACGAACAAGATCTTTTAAAATTCCGAAACTTTGGTAAGAAGTCATTGACAGAACTTCAGGAAGTTATTGAAGAGAAGAATCTTCAGTTCGGAATGGATGTATCAAAATTTTTAGACTAAGCGGTAGAGGATTAAACAATGCGCCATAGAGTAAAAGGTAGAAAATTAAGCCGTACGGCAGCACATAGAAAAGCTACAATGAGAGCTTTATCTATGGCTCTTATCAGAGAGCATAGAATCAGCACTACCGTTGCAAAAGCAAAAGAACTTCGAGGATTCATCGAACCTCTTATTACAAGAGCTAAAGAAGATTCTCATCACAATAGAAAGCAAGTCTTTTCTTCTCTACAAAACAAGGATGCTGTAACTCAATTGTTTACAGAAATAGGTCCTAAAGTTGGAGACAGACCTGGAGGATATACACGTGTTATCAAAACCGGGTATCGTCAGGGTGATGCTGCTGAGATGGCAATTATTGAACTCGTAGATTTCAATGATATCGCACCAGAAGGTGGTAAAACTACCAAGAAGAAGAGAACCCGTAGAGCTGGAAAATCTAACACTCCTACAAGTGCTGTAGCTGAAGAGACTAAATCTGAAGCTGCAGAAGAGGAGAAACAAGAAGTAGTTGCTGAAGCTGAGGTTCAAGAAACATCAGAGAAAGAAACAGAGGCAACTGAAGAGTCTGGCGAAGAAGAAAAGAAGTAATTCTTTCTAAGAATATTTAAGAAGTGTGTGGTAATTTATCAGACACTTCTTTTTTTATGCGTTGTTTTTGATAAGGAAACGCATGATGTCAAAAAAAAGTGAAAATATTTCAAATAAAAGTGGCATCAAATCTAAACATCCCTTATCTTTGGTTTCTGTCGCAAAAGCGATTTTTGTGATACAGTTCTTTGGAAATTATTGAAGCATAAGACAGATTGTTTGTGCGAGCTTTATGAA
>CAJXQC010000026.1 GCA_913058495.1 uncultured Balneola sp.
CCTCTCTATTCGTCGGCAGCGTCAGATGTGTATAAGAGACAGCTGTAATCGTTTGATATAACATCTTCCCAAAGTTGGCTCCAAAGAGCCTCATAAAAGTTTTATCGGTTCCTCTATCAACTACATCTCCAATAGTTCTGAAGCCTTCAGCTAAAATGTGTTCGTATCTTCTGCCACCTACTCCCCACACTTCATCCACATCTAAGGGATAAATAAAAGCTCGTTCATCTTCTCCGGTAATGATAGAAGTAATTCCTTTTGGTTTATCTAAGCTGCTGGATAGCTTTGCGTAGGTTTTAGAACGAGCAATTCCTATTGAGCCATACAAATTAGTAGCTTCAAAGATCTTGTCCTGTATGCTTTGTGCAAACGCTCTGATTTTGGACTCCGGCTTCCCAACTAAGAAAGAGATATCCATGAAGTATTCATCCATTGAATAACGCTCTACCGTATCCGAGAACTGTTGGAATACATAATGAACCTGAGTAGATATTGCTTTATAGGTATCGTAATCTACCTGAAGCATACACACATACGGACACAAATTATAAGCTTCAAAAGCGCTCATGCCTGTTTTGATTCCAAAAGAACGAGCTTCATAGGAAGAGGTAGCTACAATTCCTTTTACTTGCCCATTTTCCTTTCTCCAACCACCAATAATTAAAGGTAAGCCATACATCCTGTTTCTAAGTTGTTCTACCTGAGCGTAGAAACAAGCGAAGTCAAAGTGAAGATATAATCGTTCTTTCTTTCCCCGGTGTTGGTGCTCAGGATAAACCGTGTTGTACAGCGTGATTCTGTGTACATCATTCTCTGGTTGGTAAGAAAAGGTCTTTTTGGTGGACATAAAATTTACTTACATATTGATATGTATAAAATATGTGTATAGTTTAAAACGACCAAATAGAATTGGTCATGAATAAATATCCACTCATAGAAATATTAGTCTTTTTTTGCAGGTATAGTAGGCTCGCTAAGCCTTCATGGAGAAAAGAGTATACGCACCAATTAAAGAGAGTGAGATCTTGCCATAGTAAAGTTATCGGTGGAATTAAAAAGTCATACTACAGCATTGAAACAAAAGGCGGTAAGATCTTTGACTTAGAATTCGACCAAGAAGAACTGTTGTGGTCTTTAGTGCAAAATGATTCCCAAAAGAACCTAGTCATTGACCGGGTATTAGTGCATATGAAAAGACACAAGCACCAACCTTCTGATGCTCATAGAATGACTCCTATCCGTTTTGAGGTGTTTCCAAAAGAACTGATAGAACGAACTACTCCAATAGAGTTTGCCCTCATTGACAGATTACGTCCTTACCGCTTTAAAAGAAGTAAGCATGGTTCTATTCAAGTAAGTCAGATTGAAACGTCTCATATGGAGAATACTATGATCACCAAGCATCTTAATTATTTGGTGGAAGATACCGAGCAACGGTTTTATCATTTAGTCTATACCTTAGATCAGTTAGATTGGAGATTCATGCAGGAAGTAGACAGAGAGTTTTTATTTGTTAGATAATTTCAACTGATAATAATCATGATTTGAAGGAAGGATATTGCAATACAAAGAAAGTGTAATCTCATCCAGTCAAAAATCTGTAAAATATATTCTCGCCCCTTCTTTTCTTTATGCTTTTCAGCATCCCTTAAGTCCGCAGTCATTAGTGAGGATAAAAAATATGTTACGACAATTATACCACTCATCAGTAACAGAGAATTGAAATGATCATTTGAAATAACATTATCGAATGATCCAATAAACTTAAAGACGAGAATGATTATCAAAGAAATAACCAATGGAATAATTACATTTCTATTTAGATAAGAAAGTTCATTTAGATAGCTGAAAATCAAAAAATTTAGTACAAGAAAGAAGTACCCTAAAACTATTAGATCGATCATTAAAAAAGGGTTGATCTTTCAAGTAACTCAGGCCCATTATTTCTTGAATTACTTACTTGAGGCGATGCAATATATGTTTCCATGTCATCGACTGGATAGGGCTTCAGCATATCTAACAAATATTCAGCAGAATGCTCAGGGTTTAGCCAATCATCAAATTCTGATGGATGTAAGAAAGCAGGCATTCGATCATGTGCTTTTTCTACCATTGAATTAGGATCAGTAGTTATAATTGAAAAGGAACTCATTCCTTCATTTGGGCTAACCTTAGAATAGATTCCTGCTGCGCCCCAAAAGTTTGTACTCTTAGGATAGAAATAATGAGCAGACTTACTCCCCTTTGGTCCGGTAAATTCATAGAACCCATTCATAGGTACAATGCATCGGATCTGTTTCTCTTTAAAATCCTTACCCCACATTTTACTATCTAAAATACGGTCGTCTCTGGTATTGAAAGTTGAGTATTTAAAGTTAGGCTTACCATCCTTAGGTAACCACTTCATATACCACCAGTACATATCTTCCAATACTCTATTACCGTCTTCATTTACTCTACATACCGGCATTATAGATGTAGGTGCTACATTGTAGTTAGGTCTGAGTTCGCCTTTCTTTTCAAGAGTACCCAGAAAGTGATCAATCTCATCCATCAATTTAAATAAAGCGTATCGTCCGCACATCTGATTTAGATTTAGTAATAAGTTTCTATTCCTTGTGTATGAAAATAACTTAAATTAATTGTTATTAGAAACACTCTTTAGGTAGTAAATAATCCTACCAACTAACTTCTTAAGATTGTGTACTTCCTATTTTTTCCTTTAATGCCCCGATAGTTAATTCACTTTTAGTATAGTATGCTTCCATTTGTGATAGTATATAGTCAATGTGACTAAATGGATCTCCCATGAATGAACTATCATTATCAAGCTCTAGCGCTATTGAGTTTACTTCACTGACAATTTCTTGTAATGAGAGTCCTTCTGTCACACACAACCTTTCTGCTATACTTTTAGATAAGATGTACGATGTTGAATTAGAACCATTGCTAGAACTATTACCACTACCACTACCAGAACTATTACTATTACTATAACTCTTAAGTAAGGGTTGGCTAAGGGTAGGATTAGGGTAATTAGAGTATAATTCTGGATCATTTAAGTAAGCGATCTCAAATATACCAGCCTTCTTCAATTGTTTTACTGAACTTTTATGTGGTGGACTAGCTGCTGATAAAGGACCTCCAGTTTCCTTTTGTTGAAATCTAACAAAATCTTTAAACCAAGTTACTTGTTCATTAACTATTTCCATTTCATTATTCAATGCACCTACTAGTTCTTGAACAATTTCTTCATTTACTTCATATCCAACGTAAGCTGACATGACCGGGTAATTTAAAACATATACACCTGCTATATCACTTCTTTCCCACAAATATTTATATAAGAGTTTTTGCTCTAAAGTTAAGTTTGAGAATAAAGGTTGATCCCAATTGTTATTAAAAAACCTTTTTGCTGTACTAGACATCAGTATTCTCCTTTTGCATGTTATAACTCTCGAAAAATAAGCTGCAATCATTAATTGAAAATTGCTTTTGTAAACATTCCACTATTATTGGAAGTAAGAAGTCTCCACTTTTCAATGTCTTCTCTAACATGGCAATGCATTTTCCATCTCTTATTACTTCAGATCTTCTAACTTGATTTTCCATATCCACGACATTAAACATCATCCTTTGGCTGGATATAATTATCCTTTAAGAAGCTTAGTATCCCATCTCTTGGATAAAGTATCTTTCTACCATGTTGTGAAAAAGGAATCTGTCTGGTATCTCTCATATGCTGAATCGTTCTACCACTCCAACCGGTTAACTTTTCAAGCTCAGTTTTTGTTAACCATTCTTTCTTTCCGAGTTCCTGGATAAGCTTAGGAACCTCATCTCTGATAATATTTCGAAGTACTTTATCGAAGTATAATTCTAATTCTTTTCTCTCAGCTACAAATTGTAATTGGTCGCCTTCTAATTTATTGTAATTCATGTTCTTTGCCTTTCGTTAATTTTTGGTTAAAGCAAAGTTATGAAGTGGCATGCATGCTGAGAAGGAAATATTAATTATAAAAAAAGAATAATTATTTTTCTTTTTTTACTTATTCATATTTTATTGTTCAAATATGGCTTCATGGAATCATTATTCTTTATTCTAGCCTTAATTGTGTCTATACTAACATCCTTTTCAGTTACTTTGAAACACTCATAAATAATGTGCAAAGCCAACGTCTTTTGAACAATATTCTTATTATTCTTTCCTTTCCAATACTTACTTTTATCCTTTTCAGGACTTTCTAAGAACGTTTTTATATGTTTATTGACTTTTTCTTGATTGAATGCGTCGAAAGGAGGTCTTCCTAATTTTGTCACTCCACGAATACGCTCTTTAGAATCTTGATCAAGATTATCCCAATTAGTTGATTTACTTAACAATCCCCTAAAGTATAAATCAATAAGTTCAACGATTAAGTTTGAATGATTACGCTCTTGTATATATAAATTGAATTTCTCAGCTAAATCACTAAAACTAAGAATACCATTTAGTTCACTGAACTTTAAAGTATCGTCTTCATCTATAAAACTATTTATTTCTCTTTTAAATAGAACATGGGAAATAAATTCGTTCATTAAGTAAATATCAGATTCTTTGTCTAAATCTTGTTTATTTACATTTATTAATTCGCTGACTAGATAATCGTATTGGGGTCTTGAAATTCTATCCAATAGTGTGTCTATATGGTCTTGGTCATCAAAACCAATTCTAGTTGTGAATATTTTTATATATAAAGAAAATGATTTATTTAGCTCGTGAAACCGAAATTTTATTAGTTCTAGAATATATTGATGAATAGAAGTGAGATCGGCAATATTTGAGATTTCCTGTTCATTGGAAAAAACATGATCTAAATACTTATTCCAAAGACCTACTAATTTGTCTTCATTAAAAGAATCTTCTCTGAAATAATCACGAAAACCATCTACCATCATCCCACCTTCACTTCGTTCAATTCTTTCACTCTTTCTACCAGTAGATCTACGACCTCAGCATTCTCTCTAAAGGCACCGTCTATTCCTTCAGGATCTAAGAAATCAAATGGAGGTTCATACAAGTTGCTTATTTCCAAGTGACCTTTTCTGGAGTAGAATTCAATCATCATCTCAATGAAATTGATCTGTGTTGAACTCAGTCGTTGATCTTTTAAGAACTCTTCAAACTTTTCGATGACCACACTACGACTTAGTCCTGATACTTCTCTTACAAACTTAATCAGATCAAGCTTACCCCCTATCAATTCGTGAAACTCCTCTGCAGTAATCGCTGGATCTACTTCAAGTAGAAGCTTCTCTAAAGTCTCAACATCCTTTTCGGTTAGTGGCTGTGCATTTCTGATCTTATCAATGACCAAATTATGACCATGTTCTTCAATAAACTTCCTGATCTTTCTTAGATAGCGATCTTTGTCAATAACTGGATCACCTGCAATGATATCATCTATTTCTACATCCCCAAATTCATCAGCAAAATTTGTATAAACCGGGGCTCGCTTCTTCTTTTCAATGAGATGCATCAGATCTCTCACCTCAATTCTTATCTCTTCTAATTCTATTACCGGAGGAGAAACCCAAAAGTCTTCAGTAATTACTTTCTCAATTGAAGGTAATGCTGCTTTTATACTTGGGATATGCTTCTTGGCGTACAAGTGCTCACCAAACCCAATTACAATCTCTTTGGTTTTCTTCTCAACTAAAACACCATCCATCCTTTCATGAATCAGAGTTAACATGAGTAAATCAAAGCGTCGGGTCATCTCGTCTTCTTCCAATTCGGCCGGAATGATTTCTCCCAGTTCTCTAACAATTTCTTTACGCTCGTGAGACTCCAAACTTACCCAGACAGCACGATCTTCTAATCGGTGAATCATCTTTAAATGTGGTCGTACCTGAATACTTTGTTTTTCAAGGTTAGCAACCTGTTGATGAAGCTGATCTAATAATGTAGTTCGAAATTCCTGAAGCTCTTCCTGATGCTTATAAGGTTCATTCTTTAACTTTGTAGTAAGTAACAATCGTTTCTCAAACACCTTAGCTGTTACAGATGCCCCTTGAGTTGTATCAAATCCTTCAGGATTCTGCTCGAAGAACTCAAAGTTGCCACAATAATCAAATATAAAGAAGTGTTGTTTGTTCTGTCCGGGACCAAATAAATCAGGTCTCAATCTTGTACCCCTACCAATCATTTGATTGAACTTAGCTTTGGAACGTACAGGTTTAAAGAAGACCAAATTCACACAATCAGGTGCATCAATACCCATATCCATCATATCTACTGAGATTGCAATCGCCGGCATCTTACCCGGTAAGCAAAACTTCTCAATGAGATCTTGGGCATACTCTACTTGGTTATCAATCAATCGTGCTAAGTGACCTGCATATTTTGGATAGTTCTTATCAAAAATCTCTTGAATAAACTGAGCATGACGATGATTCTTTGCAAAGATAATAGTATCACCTATGCGATCACCACCTTCAACTTTTATCCCATGCTCCATCAATTGTTGAAGTACCTTCTCAACCGTGTCTCTATTAAACAACCATTTATTTAGCTTTCCTGCATCAATATGCTCAGGAACTGCCCCTGTTTCATCATCAGCCAATAGATCATCATACTGCTTCTTTTCCTCTTCAGACAACTCAGAATACTTTATTCCTTCGGATAAGAACTTCCCTAGTACAGATATTTTCTTAGGTGGAACCAGATAACCGTCTTTTACTGCTTCTTCCAGCCCATAAGCATAGGTAGGATTGCCTTGTTCAGCGTTAAATAGATTATAAGTGTCATGATCTACATCTTCCTTAGGTGTAGCTGTAAGACCCAGTAACAGGGCATCGAAATAATCAAAGATTGCCTGATACTTATTATACACACTTCGATGAGCTTCATCTATAATTACCAGATCGAAATAGCCGGGATCAAACTTTCGCTTCCCTTCTTCCATCTTCTCGATCTGATTCAGGATAGTTGGGTAGGTACTGAAAACTATTCGTGCTGCATCGTCATTCTTCTCTTCCAC
Organism: uncultured Balneola sp.; assembly: GCA_913058495.1. GTDB lineage: Bacteria > Bacteroidota > Rhodothermia > Balneolales > Balneolaceae > Balneola. The sequence continues at coordinate 7,023 of CAJXQC010000026.1, forward strand.
TAAATTTACAATCGGTACTTCAGGAAGGTGCGTTGCATAATTTTTATAAGCTTGCTTTACCAATGCATTTCGATCAGCAAGAAATAATATTTTATTAGCCCATTTATTCTTCAAGAGCATGTCAGTAATGGAAATCGAAGTCCTGGTTTTACCTGTACCTGTTGCCATTACCAGCAATGCTTTTCGATGACCTTCTTCGAATCGTTCTCCTACCCTTCGAATTGCTGCTATTTGATAATACCGACCTGTAATATCTTCATTGATCTCTGCAAGCTTTAGAGATTCTTTCTCTCGCTTTTGAAAGAAAAGCTTCTGTAAGCTCTTTTTAGTATAAAAGCCTTGTACTGGTCGGGGTGGATAAGCCTGATCGTCCCAGAGCCAAATTTCGTAGCCATTAGACAAAAATATAACCGGTCTTACACCATACTTATCTTCTAAGCAATCTGCATAGAGTTTTGCCTGATGTTGACCTTCATCTACATCACGAGTAGTCCGTTTGGCTTCAACTAACCCTATGGGTTTCCCATCATCATCCCAAAGCACATAATCCACATAGCCGGTACCGGTCTTATTAGGCATGCCTTGAACTTCAAATTCTCTGACATTAGGATCAGCAGGGTTCCAGCCCGATTCTCTGAGCATTACATCAATTAAAAGCTCACGTGTGCCTGCTTCATTGTAATTATGATTGTCTGCATACTTACGAGTTTGCAAACGCATCTGTTTGATCTCACGATTGCGTTGCTGTATTGCTTCATCTTTTTCTTCTAATGATTGCTGAAGTTGCCTAAGCTCTTCTGCTTTTGCCTCCATCTGTACTTCCATCTCCTGGAGACGCTTTTCTGTCTCTTTAGAAGCTGCTTCTACTTTTGGAACCAATTGAGGATCGAAGTTTAATACTTCTTTAGAATCTTCATCTGTGGTATAGGTACGATATAACCAAAACAGAATATGAAAAGCTTCTTCGCATACTCTTAATGCATCATGTTCTGAAATTCTCTTTCGTTCATGAACAGCCAAATTTCCAACTTTTCGGATAACTTTGATCTTTTCATAGATTGTATAGCCAATGATCTTCCGGAAAGAGAGTTCATTCGTAATATTATATAAACTGGTGTCGTAGGGAAGTTCCAGATCTTCATCATTCTCATACATCCAAAGCACAACTTGTTCGATCAGATAACGAGCCCTTCCACATGCACCCCTAGGATCGAAATGCACCAGCTTTTCCATCGCTTTAGCATCATCGATGAACTCAGGCCAATCAGGTTTTAAGAAGTTAAAGTTGGACATTTTATTTGTTTATTTTTGTATCTCAATCATCTCTAAAAAAGTATCTCCGAGTTTTGTAGTCAGCTTTTGAAACTTCCTTTTAGTATGTCTACCTATAGTTATTTCATCACCATTGATAAGGCCATATGCACTTAAATCTCGCCAATATTGCGAAATCATCTCCATTTTATTTTTTAACTCTGGGTATAATTTCTCTATTAATTTTTTACTATTTATGATGAGTTCATGATTTAAATTATCCTTCCTATCTTTGGCAAAATCATTTGGCTTACTAAAAAGTTTTAAAAGGAAAATATGATTTGGATTCATCCTTTCTATTAATGTTAGCCAGTACTCTAATTCGTCAAACTCGTTTACATTTTCCGTTAACTTTTCTGATGCATTTATTAAAAGATTTCTTAATGCCTGAAGCTTTTCTTGTTGGTGATTTTGCTGAGCTATAATTGTAGCCTTAGTTATAATTGTAATAAACTCTTCATTCTTTGATAAATCCTTAAGTGTGGTAAGTCCATCTTTTTCTCTTCGAACAAGATCATTCATTAACAAGTTAAGCCATTCTTGTTTTCTCTGGATATGAAGTGGTTGGACTAAAGCTGTAAATAAATCATAAGCTTTTGCTCCTCCTGGAAGAAGTGAAGAGGTTAATTTAGCATTCAAGTCTTTTGCCTCACTATGTTCAATCTCTATCTTTTGGTCTATGAACTTTTTCCTATCCATCACCCAAAAACCTCCTGCACTAACGACGAAAACAACTCTTCTGATTTTTTTACCTTTGTTGCCTTTTTCTCTTTGATAATTGCGTTAACAATTCTCAAAAACTCTAGCTGCTTATTAAGTTCAGGGAGTTTGATTGGGATATTTTTAAACACTTTTGTACTGATGTTGTCAGCTGTTGTACCTCTCACTGTCCCTAGAACTTTCCGGCTATAATTTTTCAAGTAATACAATAGAAAGTAATTGTTGATTTTCTCTGAACATATTAATGCTTTCATATCTTGGTTTAAAGTTACATCTACAGTGTTGATTGCTAATGGCCATTTGTTCTTTAAAATTCCGCTTCTAACAACTGATAAAACTGCCCCACTTTTTATCAACTTTGTTGAACTTTCCTTGATGGCAGCTGAAGTAATTTTATCCTGTGAATCAGTTATAAATGTCCACTTCATGTCTTTTGGTGAAACCCAAGGAATTTCACCTCCCCAAAAATCATTATTCTTTTTACTAGGGGTTCCACCTCCCTGAAAATCAACTAATTCATCCAACTCAAAAGTATTATCATCATCAATAGAAACTTTAACCGGATCACCAAACATATCCAAGAACACACTTTGGATGAGTTGGTCGTATTTCTCAAGCATGGCTTTATCAATGTCGATGAGTCGTTGAGCACGGTCTAACTTGGCTACAATTGCTTTTTGCTCGGCGAGGCTGGTAAGAGGGATTTTGAAATCTTTTATTGCACGTTTTGAAACCTCTTTAAAAGTAGTAGAGTTGGAAAGTTGAACAATGTCTTCAGTAAGATATTTAAGAACATAAGCCAAATACATCTTGTCAATTTCATCACCACAAGTAAAGTTGATAAATCCCTGGTTCGTGGCTACTGGTATGTCATTAATGGCAATTTTACCAATTGATGCCCTTGAAGAGAATATCACAGTATCAGGATCAAGTAATTTTGCAGAACAGCTATTTAAACCTACTCTTGTGATCTTTCTTTCAGAATCATTTATCCTAACAATTTCACCTATCTCAGGTAAATCAGATGGACTCAGCCAAACAATTTCACCATTCCAATATTCTTCATTCTTAGTACTAGGAGTACTACCCCCATTTATTTCAGCAATTTCACTCAGCTTCACCTTCCTCAAACCATCCCCTCCAATTCATCCAGAATTTTGAGTCGTTCTTTTGCAAGTTGTCTTAAGCCAGGTTCTCCATCTTTGCCGTTAATTATTTCTCTAGGCGTATCATATTCAACCGCTTCGTACTCAATTTCTTTATAGCGGTTTATTGAGAGGTCGTAGTTTTGGTCAACTATCTCCGCTTTAGGCACTAAAAAACTAGCATCAGTTCGTTTGCGATCTACTTCATTATCTAGGTTCTTATATCGCTCAATAATATCCGGGAGGTCGTCAGAATCAATCTTAACTCTTTTATCATCTAAAGAATACCCGTCAGCTTTCATATCGTAGAACCACACATTATCAGTTCCACCTGAATTAGTTTTAGTAAAGATGATCACAGCTGTACTCACTCCGGCATAAGGTTTAAACACACCACTTGGCATAGAGATCACCGCATTTAATTGGTGCTCTTCTACCAATAAACGTCGGACTTCTTTATGAGCATTTGAACTACCAAAAAGTACACCATCAGGTACAACAACTGCTGCACGTCCACCAATTTTCATTGCACGAATAAACATGGCAATAAATAATAGTTCCGTCTTCTTTGTCTTTACAGTTTGTAGTAAATCAGAAGCCACACTGTCATAATCCAACGATCCTTTAAATGGAGGATTAGCCAGTATCAGATCAAACTTTTCATCTAAATCTCTTCCTTCACTGGAAAGGGAATCTTTGTAATCAATAGTAGCACCATCAAAACCATGCATCACCATATTCATATTCCCGATACGAAGCATGGAGTTATCGAAGTCGTAACCGGTAAACATTTCTTTCTGGTAGTGATTTCTCACTTTCTCGTCAACCATATCCTTGGCATGATGATCCCGAATATATTCTCCTGCAGCTACCAAGAACCCTGCCGTACCACAAGCAGGATCTGCAATATTCTCTAATGGCTTGGGTTGTGTCAAATCAACCATCATCTTAATAATATGGCGTGGAGTACGGAACTGTCCATTCTGACCAGCTACGCTCAATTTAGAGAGCATGTATTCATACATATCACCTTTGGTATCTCGGTCGTCCATCTCTAACTGATCCATCAGCTCAACCACTCTTGCTAAAGTAGAAGCCTTTGGAAACATAAAAATAGCCCCTTCCATATGTTTACGGTAGGTACTTCCATTTTTTCCACCTAGTTCTTTTATGAACGGAAATACATCATCCCGAATGGTGTTAAACATTTCGGTAGGTTCCAGTTGTTTCAAATTTCGCCATCGAAGGTGTTCTTGCTCTTTAGTAAAAGATGGATTCTGTACGGGTTTACCTGTTCTCTCTGCTTTTTTCTCGGCTTTAAGTTGTTGGTCGTCTATTCCTTTTATAAAAAGTAGATAGGTAAGTTGTTCTATTACTGTTAGTGGATTCGAAATTCCTGCAGTCCAAAGTGTTTCCCAAATTTTATCAACTTTGTTCTTTAGTTCGCCTGTGAGCATGAATATTTATTTCCCGAATAAAAGTTAAAACATATAGTTATAAGGGTGTATATAATGAAAACTTAGGTTTCATGGAAATTAAAAGAAGTGAAAAGTAATACTGACAGATTTCAAACAGATTAAATCTATCTGGAAGGCTAAATATACCTGTACATTCCCTGTACTTTACCTGTACTTTTTGTATATCAGAGTATCTTAGAACACTCTATTGCTTTATAATTTAGGCTTGTTCTTTATAACTTTTTGTTGCGTTCTATTACATTATTCATAACCACATGATTATGTAGTATTAATCGGGTCATTTTAGGTTACATTTTCTAAGGTTGAAAAACTAAATACTCTCTTACTTCAACTTTAATAAAACCTCTTGCCTTATGAAATTATTCATAAATACCTTACTACTTTTGTTTGTATTAAGTCATCAAATTAAGGCTCAAGAAGCTGTAATAACTACCGCCATTGCTGCAACAGAAGCTTCTGAACTAATAGATCAGGCTAAGAATTCAGCTTCTACTTTGTTGGGTGAAGCCGAAGTCCGTGGTAGCGCACTATTAAATCAAGCAGGTAATGAACTTAATGTATTAGCTACAAATGCTTCGGTCTTACTTGGCAAACAGCTTGATAAAACAGTTGGCGAATTAAGTTCTCAGAACCAACAGTTAATGGTAAGATTAGATCGATTGACAAAAAGTTCTGAAAGTTTTCTAGCAAGGGATATATATGATTTAAAAGATGCTGTTGCACTAGATCTTACCCAAGCCCTTTCTGGTATTCCTTTCTATCAAGATAAATTATTTATATCAAGAGTTAATGGTCTAACTCATATTTCTAAAGATGAGGGATATTATAAACTTGATATAATTGGTACAAATCTCGGTCTTGGAGATAATAAGGTGACTTCTGATATCTCAGTAACAATTGATTCAACTAAAATAACTGACACTAAAATTGAAAGAACTTCTAGAAATGAAACTGATATTTTAATTCCTGTTAAGTATTTAAATGACTCAACCAGTTATTCTTCAAAAATGGTGTCTATTGATGTGAAATACACAATTAAAAAGAAATTCCTTTTTTTGATACCATATTCAAAAAATGAAAATTTTTCCTTTAATATTAATGTATCTATTCTTTCAAAAAAAGCAGGTCAATTAACATCGAAATTTACTTCTTCCGAATATGGATGGGAAAGAGAACGTACAGAGCAGATTGAAAGATCAACTGCTAACCATCATTGTTCTAGTAGTTGTTCTGGTGAACCAACTCGAACTAATTATACAATTCCATTTAGAGTTAGCAGTTCTAACACAACCCCTCCTACTCTCGGTGACAGACGACTTCAAAATATAAGGCTAAACTGTATAAGCGGTCCTTGTGGAGCATGGAATGCAGTTATGTCACTAAACATAAGCAATAACAGGACTCTAGCTGTTGCAAGCTTTGATGTTTGGAGCCATCCTACAACTTGGAGAATGCAAGTAGATGTCGATCAATATAGAGAAATAAACGAGGTAGTTACTTCAAATTCTTCAGATTTATTTTATGATCAAATAATAAAGATTGAAACACCTATTAACTTTAAATATGGGAAACTGGTCTACAAAACAATAACAAATAAACAAGTTGAGATACTTTTAGGATCCGAAGATGATGAAGGACTATTAACATTAGAAAGCATTCAAAACCTTAGTAATGGTCGTAAAATCTATTTCTACAAAGCAAAAAAACCAATATAATTAAAACAAGTTCTCCATCTCTTTATCAAGTAAGTTTTCATCGAAACTTTTTAAATAGACTTGTGTTGTTTTCAAATCAGAATGTGCTAATGCATTCGAAATAGCATATATATTCATTCCTTGAGATGCTGCATGTCTGGCAAATGAATGTCGGGCCATATGAAATGATACCTTCGTATCTATACCTGCTTTTTTGGCGATCTTCTTTAGATGTATATTTACAATGGCATTTTTAGAAGCTTTCTCTTTATCAAATACTACCGGGTCATTCAGTTCTTTATCTGCATCAAGAAGAGGAAATATTAAATCTGTATCTGATCCATTTGTCCTGTATTGTTTCAGTATATCAAAACTGTAATCATTTAGCTTAATGTCCTTCCATTTGGGATCATTATTTCGGGCAGTTTTACTCATCTGATACTTTAATCTACCATCCTGTATGTTTTCCCAGGTAAGTCTACATAAATCCCCAAACCGTATTCCGGCATTATAAAAAGAGAATAGAAAATAGTTTCTGGTATGGTACAAAGAACTATCACTATCTAACTCAAGTGCTTCTATTGATTTTAACTGTTCAAAACTTAAAGCCTCTTTTTTAGACTTTTGAACCTTAGGCATCTTGTACCTATCGAAAGGACTTTCAGCTATAATACCTTTTTCAATTGCATCATCGAATACCAGTTTGATCTTAGCAAAGTCTTTTCTCACCGTGGTACTTATATTTTTATAAGTATCTACTTGGTACTTTTTAAGACTATCTAAAAACTGTTGATCTATATCTCTAAAGTAAAGTTTCTTTGAAGAGAATGACCTAATCTTGTTTAGAGCTACTTTAACCTGTTTGGCTCTACGAACCAATCCATCACTTTTAACCCTTTCACAATATCCTTCTGCATAGTCTATAAATAGTTCCGGTGCTTTCCCCTTTAGTTTATCCACGATCAACTTAGATGATAGTTTGTTATTCTTTTCCAGATCGAAACCAATTTGCATAGCATTCAATATCAACTCTTCTAATTGTAGATTGAGTACTTTTGCTTTTGGATGGCTTTTCCGAATAGTTCTTGCCTCCGGGTTCCAATGTTTAGGTAGTACTTTTATACCTGTATTGTATAGACTCTTTCTTCTGTCGAACGTTATTCTCATGTATATCGGCGCAAGTCCTTCTTTGTTGGTCTTATCTGCTCGAATTATATAATGGTAGGTAGGTTTCATATTGGTAGAACATAGGTGGAACATTTTCTGCAATTCTTATCATCTTAATGAATTAAGAATCTGCCTCTATGTAATTTAAACCATTGTTTGAAATCATGTAACGGTATCTCGAAACATCTAGTTACATATCTTGAGTCCCCTCTTTGGTACAAAAAGCCTTGTAGATTTAATATTTACAAGGCTTTTTTATTTATATTGAAGGGTATCAATCTTAATCAAATTTAAATAAATGAGTCTGTTACGAATTATACTCGCAATATTTCTACCTCCTGTCGGAGTTTTTTTAACTGTTGGAATCGGATCCGCTTTCTGGATTAATATCTTGTTAACGATATTGGGATATATACCGGGAATTATCCATGCGGTTTGGATCATTGCCAAAGCAGACAATTGACCATAAAAAAAGCCGTCATATCGATATGACGGCTCTAGAATTCTTAAGGAAAGTTATTTTATTTTTCTGCTTTTTTAAGCATTTCCCATTGATCTGATGTGAGCATGAACACATAAATGTCACTACTATCGGTTTTAAAATTATCATCGATATAACCCGCAGCTTGTAAACTGGCCATATTTGCCTCAACATCTGCCGGAGTTAATGAATACGCTGCACCGGTTGCAACATCTACTATTATTCCTACCAGTCCCCATGAAAAAATGTTACCTACAAGTGCCGTCCCGATATCGAACTTTTTAAATATTTCAAAGTTGAGATCTTCATATCCTTCCTTTTTGAAAGTCAGTACATAATCACTGTTTCTTTTTAAAGAAAGTGTTTGAGGAGTAACCCCTCTATCAATTCCATTAATAAAAATATTTGCCCCTGAAGGATTTGAATTCACCCTGACATCTGCACTAGAACCCTTAAATATAGAAGCACAGGAAATAGTAAGTGTACACAATAAAACTAGTGCTGGAATAACCCGAAGTTTTTTAGAATTTATCATAAAAATATAATTTTAAGTTTTTAAAAAATGTTCATGAGATTAGTATTATTTGTTTAAAAACACAAACATAAACCTTAATTCATAAACCAAAATAATGGACAAGATCGGCTTTGGATGTATGTCACTGGAAGGTAGACAAATAGACAGTATTGAAATCTTAAGACAGGCATATAATAATGATATTAATTTTTTTGATACTGCAGACTTGTATGATTACGGCGAAAATGAAAAAATTGTAGGTGAGGCACTTGCTCCTTTTCGGGATAAAGTTCAGATCACTACAAAAGTTGGTAATGAATGGAATGAAACACGCACTGACTGGCGATGGAATCCAACAAAAGATTACATACTCAAAGCAGCAGACAAGAGCCTAAAGAGACTTAATACCGACTATATAGACTTATATATGTTGCATGGCGGCACTATCAACGACCCGATCGATGAAACTATTGAAGCATTTGAAAAACTCAAAGAGCAAGGAAAAATTCTTGAATACGGTATATCCTCTATCCGACCCAATGTAATCAGAGAATGGATCAAAAGATCACACATGAGTACTGTGATGATGCAATACAGCTTACTGGACCGCAGACCTGAGGAAGAATGCCTGGATCTGTTAAATAAATCTAATATCTCGGTTATTACCCGGGGAACACTAGCAAAAGGAATGCTGATAGATAAGCCTGCTAAAGAATATTTGGGATATTCTGAACATGAAGTAAAATTGATGCAAGAAGCTGTTTTAAAAAAAACTGAAAATCCTATTTCAACTTCTCTTCAGTATGTAAACAAACATCCGGCAGTAAAAACCGCTGTTATTGGAATCAGAACATTGAAGCAGTTGAATGAATTAATTTCCTCAGCATATATTAGTACCTCTGAAGATACGCTGAAAAACCTATCAAAAGTTTTAGCTCCTAATATTTATAAGAAACACAGATAGAATCCCATTTTGACTTTTAAACCATGAAGATATTTCCTCGACTAAAAATCTTGTTAGTTTTCTCAGGAAAAATTAAGGGATTCAATAAACCTAGTCGCTGAAATTCTCTGGCTCGGGCTTTTCTATATAAACGATTTCCGTTTCAAATTTGAAATATTTATCCAGATTTTCTTTCAGAACAAAAAACAGTTCATCTGCTTGTTCAAGTTCATCATCCGGTGCCTTAACAATTCTGGAATAATTACTTTTCAGAATTATATCAATAGTGTACCATTCCTTCATCCTCAAAGTCTCCTGAAGAACGTTTCCTGATTCCTCATTAGAAAACCTGAGGCTCTGAACTTCACTAAAGGAAAACTCTCTCCTTTTAATCTTCAAATAGCTGAACCATCGAATATTTTGAGTAACTGTGTACTTATCCGTGTCGAAAATAAATTCATAGCTTGCAAACAGTTTGATGAAAATTGCTATAAAGAACATCCAAAAGAATACTGCAAAGATAAATCCAAGAATAAAGCATAAAATCAACGCCGTAAAATCAATAAGCGTGAACGTAGCTTCTACATTCAGCTGAATAACTGAGCTATTTGAGTCGATTTTGTACTTCATCTTTGAAGATATTAAAACAATGCCAACAAAAAAGCCTTGCTTACTATTGTAAACAAGGCTCATAAATTTTGGAAACTGATTATGGGGTTAGTCTTCGTCGTCCTCACCGTCTTCATCATCATCTTCAAAAGCTTCTATTGAATTTTCAATATTGCTTTCTATAAGAAGAGTATTGTTAGAATCAGTTGGGTAAAGAGCGTTACCATCCTGATCTAAAAACCATAACGAAGTATCAAAATTCAGAGTTATTCTAACCTGTTCTTCGTCATTAACTTCAAAAGCAGGTTCAAATTCCAACTCTACTTCAAAATCTTTTTCTGATTTGAACGTAAATGGCTCTCCGTTTATAGTACCTGAGATAACCATAGAATAATTTTGTCCATTTTCTCCTTCAAAATCCGGATCATTTACCACAACTTCATCTTCATCTCTGGCTTCGATCTCAAATTCTAATTCTTCATAAAATCCTGCAGGAACATCAGCTATACCAACTTCGGTTAAACCTCCGTTTAAATTAAAACTTAGAACGATAGGTCCTTGCTCTATATCAGTGCTGTCATCATCTGTGGCACTTTCAAATTCAATTTCACTGAATCTGAATTTTGCTTCAGAGATAATTACTGTATCGGCTACACTGTTTAATTTTTGATAGGTCTGGCTTTTAGAAGCTTTAGCATTAAGTTTTACACTTGATTGTGTAGTATCTGAACATGCACTCAACAGAAGAGAACTTGTTAATAACAGTACTACTAATGATGCCTTATTAAAATAGTTTTTCATGGTCTTGATGAGTTGTTTATTTGATTACAAACCATTTAAACCAAGATCACACCACAATGTTCCCTATAACTTTATAGAAGATTTTAATAAAACTACGTTTGAATAACCCCGGTCTTAAATTCTTCAATATCCGGATTCAGGTTTGCACATTCCAAAGCATTAGAGATCCTGTCTCTGGTTTCTGCCGGGTGAATGATCGCATCAACCCATAATCTCGATGCAGCATAACGAACATCCGTTTGTTTGTTATAACGGTCCGTAATTTCTTTCATAAGCTCGTTCTGTTTTTCTTCGCTTACCTCTTCCCCTTTTTTCTTCATAGTGGCTATTTTAATCTGAGTAAGAGTCTTAGCGGCTGAAGCTCCACTCATAACAGCGATATTTGCTGTTGGCCAGGCAAACATAAACCTCGGATCATATGCTCGTCCACACATCGCATAATTACCTGCTCCGTAGCTATTTCCCACTACAACCGTGATCTTAGGTACAGTGGAATTACTCATAGCATTCACCATTTTTGCTCCATCTTTGATGATACCGCCGTGTTCACTTCGTTTGCCTATCATAAAGCCGGTTACATCCTGAAAAAAAATCAACGGAATTTTCTTTTGATTACAGTTCATGATAAAACGAGCAGCTTTATCTGCAGAATCAGAATAAATAACTCCACCAATCTGCATCTCTCCTTTTTTGGTTTTGGAAATTGATCTTTGATTTGCCACAATTCCAACACTCCATCCGTCTATCCTTGCGTATCCTGTAATCAGAGACTGACCGTATCCTTTCTTGAACTCTGTAAAACTATCTTCATCGATAATACACTCCAGTAACTCATTCATGTCATACGGAGATGTTCGGGATTCCGGTAAAATATCAAATATTTCGGCTGAAGATTTTGAAGGGAGTTTTGCTTCTTTTCTGTTAAATCCTGCAGTTTTATGCGGTCCTAATTTTCCAACCAGATCACGAATCGTTTCTAAACATTCTTCATCATCTTTCATTTTATAATCTGTAACGCCACTAATTTCAGTGTGAGTAGTAGCACCACCTAAGGTTTCATTATCTACTGATTCGCCGATAGCTGCTTTAACCAGATAACTTCCTGCTAAGAATACACTTCCTGTTCCATCAACGATCAGGGCTTCATCACTCATTATAGGTAAATAAGCTCCTCCTGCTACACAGCTTCCCATTATTGCAGCTATCTGTGGAATGCCCTTTGCTGAAATAACTGCATTATTCCTGAACATCCTCCCAAAGTGGTCTTTATCAGGAAAGATCTGATCCTGCATCGGAAGAAAAACTCCTGCTGAATCTACCAGATAGATTAAAGGGATATGATTTTCAATAGCAATTTCCTGTGCTCTTAAATTCTTCTTAGCCGTGATAGGAAACCAAGCTCCTGCTTTTACGGTGGCATCATTTGCAACTATCATACAATCTCTTCCTTCCACTTTTCCTACTCCGGTGACTACACCACCTCCCGGACAACCACCTTCGTCTTCGTACATTTCATAACCTGCCCATAACCCTAATTCATAAAACTCCGAATCTTCATCCAGTAGCAAGTCTATACGTTCTCTGGCAGTTAATTTTCCCTTTGCATGTTCCTTGTCTATTCTTTTTTGACCTCCTCCTAACATTATCTCTTGTTCTTGAGCTCTTAAATTATCGAGTAACTCGTTTAACCAGTTTTCTTGCTTTGATGAGTTTGTATTCGCCATGTTTGTCAGAAATCTTTTATTATAATACTAATGATTATTATTGCGTTGATTATAGGAATTTTAGTGATTCATAACGTGATTTATGATGTAATTGAATTTAAAAACCCTTGCGATGAAAAAATTTACTCTTTCTCTGTTTACTTTTTTGCTTATTTCTTCTTCTGTTTTACTTAGCCAACGTCGGGGAGATATAAGTTATGCAACTTTAGCAAACAGAGCATCTACTCCTAATTTCTTTATCGACGCAATTGTAATTCCAACTGAAAATACTGAACAAGCCAAGTTAATTTTCATATTTAAAATGGAAAACAGTTTTTTACCCTTCAAGAAATTATCTGTTGACGATGAAATTGATGCGCCAGAAACAGCTGAATTCTATAGCATGGCAAGGTTAAACACAGAAATTTTTAAGGGTAAAGCATCAAAAAAGGAATTAAAAAACATAGCTCCGGTTTCTCGGGATTTGTGGCAAGACACTCTTTTCGCAAATAATTATGAGGATACTAAATCGAAAATGAAGTATGCTTCCGGAAGATTAGTTACAGAACTCGATCCAGGAATGTATAATTATGTGCTTCAACTAAGTTTGATGGATGAAACTGATGATCGTAATTCACAAAGAAGAAGCATCAGCATAAAGAACTTTGCAACTAAAAATAAAGGCGAAATATATCTGATAAAATCGAGTGGAACTCCTTCTGATATGGAACTGATAAATATGGGAAACAATGTCATTTATGGAGAAGACTATAAAGCATTGATTAGAATTCCGGATTATTCACCATCAGAAAACTATAAATTGGTTATTAGTAAATCCAGAATTGAAAAAAATGATACTACCAACGTATCAACTTTAAAATCAATCCCTATATCAGCTGATCGGATATTTACTAATTCAACACTTTCATTATTAGATAAAAAAGAAACAGCTCTTTCACTTGATCAAAACAACGGATCCTTTTCCTATGCACTGGTAGATGTCCCTAATTCTGAGTTTGAAAACGCCCTCTATTCACTTGAATTGAAAAGCAGTACAAACGAAAATGTACAAGCAACTAAAGTTGTTCGTTCATACTGGCCAGATATACCTCCTTCGCTTCTGAATCTTGACATCGCTCTGGACATGATGAAGTACATCGTTTCTGAAGAACAACTCAAAAACTTAAAGAGCGGTAATTCGGTTCAAAAAGAAGAAAATTTCAGATCGTTCTGGTCAGAAAGAGACCCTACTCCCGAAACCGAATTCAATGAACTTATGACAGAGTATTACCGAAGGGTTCATTACGCGTTTGTAGAGTATCGTTCTCCTGAAACCCCTAACGGTCAAGACACCGATCGCGGAGAAGTTTATATCAAATATGGCCCACCGAATTCACGTAACAGAGCTTTTCCAAAAAAAGGTAAGGTCATAGAAACATGGACTTACAATAATCGAACATTTGTATTCGAGAAAGGATCCGGATTCTCAGAATTTATGTTGGTAGGCAAATAATCCTCAGCGTTTCAATAGCTTAAGTGTTAACTTTGGCTTATGATACCTAAAATTGGAATAACGATTGGAGATATAAACGGAATCGGACCTGAGATTGCTTTAAAGGCGATCTCAGAAATTGATCTTACCGCTTCTATCCCTATTCTTATATCACCGGCTTCTGTAATAGATTTCTATAACTCTGAATTGGGGCTTAACAAATCAATACACAAGATTACTTCTGTATCTGAAGCAAAAATTGGATTTTTTAATCTTCTTGTAACTGAAAACTTACCTGCAAATATAGAAACAGGAGCAATAACCAAAGAATCCGGATTCATTTCTATGAAATCCATTGAGTTGGCAATCGATCTTTGCAAAAATAAAAAGCTCAATGCTATGGTTACTCTTCCAATTTCAAAAGAAGCTGTACAATTTGCCGGATATGATATTCCCGGTCATACTGAATTTTTAGCTAAGCAAACAAATTCCGATCAGTTTTTGATGATGCTTGTCAGCGGAGATCTTAGAGTAGCTCTTATAACAGGACATATTCCGATCAGTAATATTGCGGCCTCTATAAATCAGGATTTGATTATAAGTAAAGCCACAATTTTGAGTGAAAGCCTGAAGCATGATTTCGGAATTTCCAACCCCAGAATTGCTGTCTTTGGGTTGAATCCACATGCCGGAGATGGCGGTGTTTTAGGTTCTGAAGAAAAGGAGATCATTGCACCGGCTATCGGTATACTAAAAGAATCCGAGATTAATGTTGAAGGCCCATTCCCTGCCGATGGATTCTTTGGACAGAAAAAACATCTTAAGTATGATGCCATCTTAGCTATGTATCACGATCAGGGACTTGCTCCTTTCAAACTCTTATCTTTTGGAAAAGGAGTTAATTTTACTGCCGGGCTTCCGATCATCAGAACTTCACCCGACCATGGTACAGCCTTTGATATTGCAGGAAAAGGAATTTCAGATCCTTCTTCTTTTATTCAGGCTTATGAACTTGCTGTTGAACTAGCACAAAAGAATTGATTGAATGAAAGAATCAGATAATTATTCCAATCTTGCTCCTCTGTATGATAAGTTGATGGAAAATGTTGACTACGAATCCTGGGCTGATTATATCGATGAAATTATTCAGGAACATCATCCGGAGTGTGAAAAAGTACTGGAGTTAGCTTGTGGAACGGGATCAGTTGCTATTTCCCTCGATGAATTAGGTTATTATGAAATACTTGCCAGCGACCTCTCACCTCAAATGATTGAAGTGGCTAAACAAAAAGCCTTGGAACAAAATGCTGATGTCCGGTTTCAGACACTCAATTTTTTGAATATTAACATTGAAGAAGAATTTGATGTAATCTTTTCTGTTTTTGATAGTGTAAACTACTTACAAACAGATTCAGAAATAATTGCAATGCTTGAAGAATGCGAAAAGGTTCTAAAACCGGACGGGTTATTCATTTATGATTTCTCAACTCCATTAAATTCTTTGGAAGCAGTAGATTATTTAAATAATGAAGAAGCTGAAGTAAAAGATCTCAGATTTTTCAGAACAAGTGAGTATGATGCAATCAATAAAATACATACCAATACTTTTGAAATTGAACAATTATCAGAAGACAAAAAAGAAATATTATCTACGTTCAAAGAAGTTCATAAGCAACGTATTTATACTTTAGAAGAAATGTTATCAATTTTGAAACAAACGCCCTATCATTTAGTTGCAAAATATGGCGATTTTGATCTTATTGATGCCGACGAAAACAGCGCACGTATAACCTTAGTACTTAAATGTCAGAAACATCTGTAATTGAATTAAGAAATGTAAGTTTAAGCTTCGAAAACCGAAGAGTTCTCAACAACATCGATTTCAAGCTTCACAATGGTGAATTCACCTATCTTATCGGGGCTACGGGTATTGGTAAAAGTTCTTTCTTAAAACTTCTGTACAGAGATATTGTACCTGATACCGGAACTGTCCGTGTTACCGATTATCCGGTAAATAAGATCAGTATGAAAGAAGTTCCTATGCTTCGTCGCCGTTTAGGTATCGTATTTCAGGATTTCCAACTTCTTCAGGACCGGAATGTATTTGATAATGTTGCCTTCGCACTTCAGGTAACCGGTGAAAAACCCAAGTTTGTAAAGCAAAGAGTTTTAGAAGTTCTGACAATGGTTGGCTTAAGTCACAGAAGAAAGCATATGCCAAAAGATCTTTCGGGTGGAGAGCAGCAAAGAGTGGTTATTGCCCGTGCTTTAGCAAACGAACCCAGAATACTGCTTGCTGATGAGCCTACCGGAAATCTAGACCCAGGCGCAAGCAAAAGTATTATGGATCTTCTAAAGCAAATCAATAATCGAGGAATGGCCGTACTTATGGTAACTCACGATTATGCATTGGTAAAAAAATATCCCTTCCGCACTGTTCGTATGATCGAAGGTTCATTACAAGAACTGCAATGGAAAGGCGATAAATTGGTTCCTGTAAAATAAACTTATTATGGATTCTAAGAATCTGACTGCAGCTGTTAAAAATTACGCCTTACAGTTAGGATTCGATGCCTGTGGGTTTGCAAAAGCTGAATTCCTTGAAACAGAAGCACGTCGTTTGGAAGAATGGTTAGTCCAACAGCGTAATGGAACAATGAGCTGGATGGAGAACAACTTTGACAAAAGAGTTGATCCCACAAAACTTGTTCCCGGCGCAAAATCTGTGGTTTCAGTTATTGGAAGTTATTACTCCCCGGATCATGATCACCAATCAACAGGGAATCCAAAAATTGCCAAGTATGCATTGGGAAGAGATTACCATAAAGTTTTTAAGAAAAAACTAAAAGAACTCTTCAGCTATACCGAGTCTCTGGTTGGTAATATTGAAGGCAGATTTTTTGTTGATTCGGCTCCCGTTTTGGATAAAGCCTGGGCTGTACGTTCCGGCTTAGGTTGGATGGGTAAGAATTCTAATATTTTAAACAAGGATATCGGATCCTTTTTCTTCATTGGGGAAATGATTCTGGATGTGGAATTCAACTATACCTCGTCAACTACCGATCATTGCGGCACTTGTACCAGATGCATCGATGCATGCCCCACAGATGCCATTTATGAGCCTTACCGTGTTGATTCGAATAAATGCATCTCCTACCTGACGATCGAGCTTAAAGAGCAAATTCCGCAAGAACTTCAATCTTCTTTGGGAGAATGGATGTATGGTTGTGATATATGTCAGGATGTTTGTCCATGGAACAAAGATCCTTCGATAACTCAAATGGCAGATCTGAAACCCAGAACTAAATTACTGAGTCACGATATTGATTTCTGGAATGAAATAGATAATCCGCAATACGATGAACTTTTTGAAGGAAGTGCGATCCGCAGAGCGAAATTCGAGAAATTCAAAATGAACACTCAGATTGTGACAAATAATCTTTCAACAAACTGAGTTACGCTCTAAAAACTACCGCGCTTATCGATCAATGCTTTATACAAAAGCTCCCTGGCTCGAAAGATATGTGCTTTTACAGTACCCAAAGGAAGATCAAGTTCATCTGCTATTTCATCATATGAAAGTTCTTCCATGTGACGGAGCTGTATAACTGCTCTGTATTTTTCAGGAAGGTTTTCGATCGCATCCTGAACGATTTTCTTCCTCTCCTTCTTGATCACTGCTTTGTCAGTAGCGTAGGTTTCATCAGGAAGTTGGATCTCCAGTTCACCGTCTTTAGTTTTGTACGGATCATTAATAGACAGCGTCTGAAGCTTTTTCTTTCTCAGATAATCTATGGTGTGATTGGTAGCAATACGATACAACCAGGTTGAAAAAGCATACTCATTGCTATAAGTGGAAAGGTTCTTAAAAGCCTTCATAAACACTTCCTGAACCAGATCTTCAACAAGTTCTTTCTCTTTGATCATTTTCCGAATATGAAAATATATCGGGCGATCATATTTGCTCATCAGATCCTTATAGGCGCTTTCATCCCCTTTGAGAGCTCTTACAACAAAGCCGTCATCCTCAATACTACTAGCTGAGGCATTTTCTCTGGGTGATGAATTTTTTTCTGTACTGATATCTGACATTATCTGATTTTGTGCTAAGCTAAAATACAAAGCTTAGCGTAAATGAAAATCGGTTTTTTTTTAAATTCTATACTAATTTTTTTTTAGCTCATTGAGTATTGCTCCGTGACGTATTCCGCCGGTAGAAACTCTGATCTCTTCCAAATCAAAATAATTCATAAAACCTTCCAGAATAAGCAAACCTGCAAGAAATATATCTTCCCTTCCCTTCAAAACTTTCGGACTTAGTTCAAGTAATTGCTGATGAGTATGTAAGCTAAATATTTCAATTCCTTTTTTAAGTTTTTCACGAACTATCAAATGTCCATTCATATGCTCCGGATCATACTCATCAATCTGCAGATCTATAGCAGCTAATGAAGTAAGGGTCCCTGCAACGCCCACTGCTTGTACATTCTTTTTGGGTCTGAATTTCTTAGTCTCGAGCAAGCTTTTTACAGCTTGTCTGCACTCTCTTATTTGTTCTTGAAAAGGTGGATCTTGTACCAAAAATCTTTCGGTAAAACGTACGCAACCCATGTCAAAAGAATGAGAGTCAATAAGTTCCCCATCTCGACCAAGAGCTACTTCAGTACTCCCCCCTCCTATATCCAATACAAAAACATCGCCACTAACCTGTTCATCAAATACAGTTAAAGCTCCTTTATAAGTATACTCAGCTTCTTTATCTCCGGAAAGTAATTGAACATCAAAACCCGTTTCTTTGTTTATCAGATTTTTAAACTCATCTCTGTTAGAAGCATCCCGAACAGCGCTTGTTGCTGTAACAGTTACCTCAGTTACAGTAGAAAATTGAGAGCTCAGAATATTTTTATATTCTTTTATAGCTGTAATAACTCTTTCCATGCTTTCGTCTGAAAGAGCTTTATTAACATCCACTCCTTTTCCAAGCCGAGGCATTCTTTGCTCTTCATGAAAAACCTTTAATCCTTCTCCATTTTCTTCGGCAATAAGCATTAAAACTGTGTTGGTTCCTATATCTATAGCTGCTTTCATTTTCTTAGTAGAATTGCGATCCACTCTCCGTTTTGTCTGGTTTCCAGGTGTGTTAATGTCTTAACTGATTCTAAATTCATAATGGTTTGTTCATCATCTTCCAGTAAGCCCGAAAGTAATAAAGTGCCTTCTTTCCTTAAAAAAGAAAGTAATTCAGGAATTAATTCTATCAATGCATTCCTGTTTATATTTGCAAGAATTATATCGAAAGTACTGTCTGTAGGAATAACTTCTGTTGATCCGAGTTTGACCTCAAATCCTTCAACTTCATTCAAGATAATATTCTCTTTTGAATTATCTTCGCTCCATTCATCTATATCAAAACCAAAAGCAGATTCAGCGCCAAGTTTTAAAGCTGCAATACCCAGAATTCCGGTTCCTGTTCCTGCGTCAAGAACTTTATCGTCTTTGCTGATGATTTCTGATAACCAACCTAGGATTAATCTTGTTGTTGCATGATATCCTGTACCAAACGCCATTTTAGGATCAATAAGTAGTTCGATCAAGTCCGAATCTGAAGGCGCCTCTTTTGCCCATGTTGGCCTCACATAAAAGGTACCAATAATCTGAGGTTCGATAGAGTTTTCCCACTTTTCATTCCAGTTCTGAGGAGAAATTAACTCTTCTTTTGTTAACTCTGCATCTTCAAAGGAATGCAAAATTTTAGTGATCTCTTCTCTTTTAACATCATCAAATCTGGATGAAGGAACCGAAGCGATTAAGAGATCACTTTCTTGTTCAAATCCTTCAAAATCCAGCTCAAATAGTTCAGCTATCAATAATTCATGCAGATCATCAGATAACGTGATGTGTAGTCGGATATAATCCATCAAATTCTATTATAAATTAATTCAAGAAGAACATTCCCAACTGCCTGAAGAGTATTCTTATCAATAATCGGCAGGTCGTCCTGATGCGTATGCCAGTGTGGAGCAAATTCGATATTTCCATCCGGGGCTACGGAATGATTTATAATATCCACAACCGGGATATTGGTATTTTCATATATGATATAATGATCATCCAACACTCCCGCTCCTCTCTGATCAAGGAAAATATCTGAATAACCTTTATTTTCAGCAATTCCCCAAATTTCGTCCACAAGATTGGGAGCATAGCTTAAAGAGTAGGTTTCTTTTGGGAAAACAGCTCGTTCAGCACCTACCATATCCAACAATATTCCAAATCTGGGATTGTATCCCGGAACAGGTGGATTGTTTGACCAGTAACGTGAACCTAAAAAGTACTTTACAATATCTCCAGATGTCCCATAATCTTCCCCATCAAATAAAACAATATCTACACCAATCGGTGGTGGGTTTTCAGAAAAGATCCTTGCCAGTTCAATCAGTACACCTACTCCACTACCTCCATCATCGGCTCCGGCTATAAACTCTCCGGTTCTGCTTGTGTCCTGATCTGCACGGGGTCTTGTGTCCCAATGGGCACATAACATAATTCTGTCGCTGGCTGAAGTGTTAAAAGCAGCAATAATATTCGCCATCTCAAGAGTTTCACCATATCCTTCTTCAGTAAATTCCTGAGAAAATACGGCATTCTCTCCCGCGTAATCTTTAAGTTTCCCTTCCAAAAACTCTCTGGTCTTGACATGTCCATATGTATTTGGCACCCTGGGACCAAAGTTAACCTGGGTCTCAATAAATTTATATGCTGAATCCGAAGAGAATTGAGGAACATTTCTCCCTTTTTCAGAAAATTGAAGTCCTGTTCCTTTATTACAGGCTAAGACTGTTATTAAAGCGGATAGTATTAGTAGAATTTTATTCATCTCTGTAAACCATTGTTGAGGATGATTGTGAAACCGGATAGATAATAGTATCCATAATATTTACATGTTCCGGTCTGTTTGCAATAAAAACTATGATCTCAGCAATATCTTCTGCTGTTAAAGCTCTGAATCCTTTGTAAACTGATTCGGCTTTTTCATCATCTCCTTTAAACCTAACATTGCTGAACTCCGTTTCCACCATACCGGGTGAGACCATACTTACACGTACTCCCGTTCCGTGTAGATCTTTCTTGGTAGATTCGGTGATCGCCTTAACTGCATGCTTTGTAGCACAATAAACCACTCCACCTGCATACGATTCATGCCCTGCTACAGAGCCAATATTTATGATATGCCCTGCATTTCTAGCTTTCATTTGTGGAGAAATAAGCCTTGTTAATGACAACAGACCCTGAACATTTACAGCAAACATCTGATCAACATCTTCCTGATCCAGCTCATAAACGGCATCTTTACCTAAAGCCAAACCAGCATTATTTATCAACACATCTATATCACTATCAATTGATTTAACAAAATCCTGACATGCCACACGATCTGTAACATCAAAAGGGAACGTATAGATTTCCGAATCAGGATATTTGTTCTCTAACTCATTTTTAATTTCTACTAACCTTTCTTCCCTTCTGCCGGTAAGAAACAAGTTGGCACCAAATTCACCTAACTGATAAGCAGCAGCTTTACCGATCCCTGAGGTAGCCCCTGTTATAATGATATTTTTTCCGCTTAGTCGGTTCATTTATCCGGATTTTCAGAAATTATATATTCTATTTATCCAGAAGTTCAACTAATCTTCCGGCATTAAGAATTTTAGATTCCTGAAATGAATCCGCCAAAAATTGAATTCCGATCGGCAAACCGTTTGAATGAGAACCCGATGGTACGCTAATTCCGCAAATGCCAGCCAAATTCGCTGATGTAGTGTAAATATCGTTAAGATACATCTGTACCGGATCATCCAGCTTCGCACCCTGTTCAAAAGCTGTAGTTGGAGTGGTAGGTCCGGCTATTACATCAACTTTTTCAAATGCTTTTTTGAAATCCTCCTGAATAAGACGACGAACTTTCTGTGCCTTGGCATAATATGCATCGTAATAACCTGAACTGAGCACATATGTACCTAACATAATTCTTCGCTTTACTTCAGTGCCAAAACCTTCTGTTCTGGATTTTTTGTACAGCTTTATCAACGCGCTGTCCATTTTAGATAATGCCAGATCCAACTGAACCTCATCATCTTTAAATTCTTCCCTTAAACGACTTTCTTCTTCTTTTAGCTCTTCAACAACGGATGATTTATCAGCTCTGTGTCCGTATCGTATTCCATCAAATCGAGCTAAATTACTCGAAGCTTCGGCTGTAGCAAGCACATAATAGGTAGCGATCCCATATTTAGTATGCGGTAAACTGATCGGTACTAACTCAGCACCTTCTGATTCTAATTTCTTAAGAGTTTCATTAATATTCGTAGCAATTTCTGAATCCAATCCTTCGCCAAAAAACTCTTCAGGAACACCTATTCTGATTTTTTTATTTGGTTGCTTAAGCTCTTCTGCAAAATTCTGAACCGGAATATTTGCTGATGTATTATCTTTTTCATCAAAACCGGAAATAGCTTGAAGCACCCTTGCAGCATCTTCAACATTATTAGCAAAAGGTCCAATACAGTCAAATGAAGAAGCAAAAGCAATCAATCCCCATCGAGAAACACGACCGTAAGTAGGCTTTACTCCAACAACACCACAAAATGCAGCAGGTTGCCTAATAGAACCACCAGTATCGGATCCCAGAGATGCGCTCACCATTTTTGAAGCTACCGCAGCTGCGCTCCCACCTGATGAACCTCCGGATACTTTAGATGTATTAACCGGATTTTTAACAGCACCATATCTACTGAACTGGTTTGCGGAACCCATTGCAAACTCATCCATATTGGTTCTTCCGATCAAAATTGCATCCTCTGCTTTCAAGCGCTCAATAACAGTAGCATCATAGACGCTCTCAAAGTCTCCAAGAATCTCAGAAGCACAGGTAGCTTGGCGTCCTCGCTCACAAATCAGATCTTTGATACCCAGAACAGCACCGGCGAGAGAGCCTGCGGTTCCATTTTTTATCTTATTTTCAATTATTTCTGCTTCAGAAAGAGCCTCTTCAAAATAAGTTGATACGAACGCATTGATTTCAGGATTTTGTTCTTCAATCGTTGCAATATAATTAGTAACTATATCTTTCAGGGAGAGGTTTTCGTTGAGAATTTGCTCTCTTATCTCAGCGATGCTATTTGTAGACAATCTTCTATTTTTTTGAATTAGACTTTGTTTCTTCTGAATTTACAGCATCATCAATATCACGAGAACTGTCTTCAATTTCTTTTTTGATGTCGCTTGATGCTTTTCTGAATTCTTTAATTCCTTGACCTAATCCTTTTGCTAACTCGGGAATTCTTTTAGCGCCAAAAAGCACTAAAACAAGAATAGCTATGATAATAATTTCGGTTGTTCCAAAACTTCCCATAAAAAATAATCCTCTTTGGATTTAGTTGATGTAATTGTGCTAAGATAACAATATTTTCGGCACGATTTAAGATCAAAAATTTTTTGGAACGATACTTGGAAAATTCAGGTAGAATTGTATCATTCACTCACTTAATTAAAAAAAAGATTTATTTATGATTTGGACAGTAGAATTAGCCGCCGCTTTAGATGAAGCACCATTCCCAGCGAACAGAGAAGAGCTTATAGAATGGGCTGAAAGAAATGGGCTTCCAACTCAGGTGATTACTAATCTTGAGGAATTGGAGGAATTAGACGAAGGTGAGAATACGATCTATGAAAACATAGAAGATATTTGGCCGGATTACATTCAAAAAGAAGATTTCTTCCATAACGAAGAAGACGAAGGATTCGATTACGATGATGTTTAGCCCCAAATAAGCCTGGTTATGTAATCAAACATAACCTCCACCATTGAGAAATACCCTATCTACAATATCATTTATTACTATCTCCTTCCTATTCACGGTGCTTTTAACGAGTACCGCACAGGTTAATGTATCAGCACAAAGTTCTTCTGTTGTTTCGGACAGCACTTCTGATAAAGTAGTGCGAAGAATCAGGTTTTCGGGAAATAGAAATGTAAAGGATCGAACTCTGGAAACATTAATTCGAACCAAAACTAACCGGGAATTCCTGGGAATACCCAGATTTACACCTTGGTATTACTTTTGGGAATTGAGTAATGGTCGTTTTGGAGAAGATCCCATCTACTTGGATCGTTCCGTAGTCTCTAATGACATGGAAAGAATCAGGCTGTACTATGAATCCTTAGGATACCTTCGCGTTCAGGTTGATACAACCATCGTTGAATACAAAACTGATAAAGTTGAAGTTTCTTTTATACTGACAGAAGGTGCTCCTTCTGAAATAGAAACAATTTCTTACAGAGGACTACCCTTCTTTTCTACATTTGAGAAAAGAATTGATTTTATGAGAGCCAGCCCGCTAACAAATGATCGTATTAATGATTCAACTTATACAGTAAATCGTCAATATAACACACAGGAATTAGGTGCAGAGCAACAGCGAATAATCAATTTTTTAAAAAATAATGGCTATGCATCGATTCAAAAGGATTCAGTAATCGCTCTGGTTCAGACTCAACAACCGGATTCAACTAATCTTGACATTCAATTCAGAATAAATCCCGGAAAGGTCTATCGCTTTGGTGATGTTTATGTAAACCTTGCAGACGGTTCAGCTCCTGATAACTATACTCAGATCGACACTGTTACTTCCCAACAAGAAGTAGTTGATACCACAAAGATATTCCTGAAAAAAGAACCCGCTACCCAAACCAAGTTTTCGTTAATGACTGACCAGATACTATTTAAACCGGGAGATATTTATAATCATGAATTATATCTGAATACTATCCGGGAATACCAAAATCTTGGAATGTTATTTATCAGAAGATTCGGACAAAATGAAACCGGAAGTCAGCCCGACTTTTCACAGACCTATATCCCAACCTATCTGGATCTGCAATCCCTTACAAAGCATAGTATTGGAGCTGAGATATTCGGAATGAAGAGATATGGTTTTGGTACCGGTCTTGGGGTTGATTACACGAATAATAATGCATTTGGTAAAGCTGAGAATTTCTCACTTTCAGCTAATGTCAGTTTTGAATTTGTGAGCAAAAGTGTGCTTGAAGAAATTGCTGATACCTCAACTCAATCTTCTATTTTCAGAAGCTATGAGTTAAGAGGAGATTACACTGTACCAAGACTGAATTTTCCATTCGCATTTCTGGATAACACCCGATTCTTCACGAGCGGTTTAACAAGATATTCACTTTCATACAGCAGATCTGATCAACTATTTTTTGATATCAATAGTGACGTTCAGTTTAACCTTCGCTATGAAGTACAACACAATCCTCGATTTTCCAGTTTTTTAGATCTTATTGAACTGGATATTGTTGATCCGTCACCCACAGATGAGTTTATTAATAATCTCAGAAACGATTTCGATTCAGACACGTTGCTTGACGGTACCATAGTTGATCCTATAGAATTAACAAGGATCTTAGAAGATTTCAGGCCTCAAATTTCATCCGTAATACGGTACACGTTCAGAAGCCAAAACACAGACTTAATAAAAAGAAATCGTGGATATTTCAGTGAATACTCCTTGTCAACAGGTGGAAATATTCCATATGTACTTGACAAATTTGTAATTACTCCGGATACCCTGGAGCAAAGCCTCCCGTCTCTGTTCAAAGTAAGTGAGAATGAATTGAGTTACAGCAGATATATAAAAGCAACTGCAGATTACAGGAAATACATTCCTGTTTCTAATTCTGCAGTATTTGCCTGGAGAGTGTACGCAGGAATAGCTCAACCTTATGGCAGTAGTACAACTATTCCTTTAAACAGGCGGTTTTTTGCAGGCGGCAGTAATGATATTCGAGGTTGGGGTCCATTTCAGTTAGGTCCCGGTTCTATTAAATCTGAAAACGTTCGTATTAACGGTGGGGAAATAAAATTAGCGGCATTTACTGAAGCTCGTCAGATCTTTATTCGAGAACTTTTGGGTGCCAACTGGCATGCGGCTATGTACGCAGATGCCGGCAATGTTTGGTATGGACCTAAAAATGATGCCGCCCAAGATCAAGAACTGGAAAAAGGCAGATTTTATATTGATGATTTTTACAACCAGATTGCAGTTGGAACAGGTTTAGGATTGCGTTTAGATTGGGAATATCTGGTTGCTCGATTCGATTTCACCTTCAGGGCGCATGATTTAGAAGTCGGATGGTTCAACAATAAAAAGTTGTACTTTAGTTTTGGTATCGGTCATTCTTTTTAACGTTATTTAGATATGGGAAAACTCACAAATATTAAACAACAACTGAGCATAGTATTCGGCTCAAAATTTCTTAAAAATTTATCCGCTGCAGAGAGGTATGAGTTCCTGCAACTCTGCCACAAAAGAAATTACAAAGAAGGCGAATATGTTTTTTACAGGAATGACCCCGGTACGGGAATGTACTTTATTCAAGATGGAAAAATTGAACTGATGCTGAATGCCAAAAACGAAGAAAATGAAAATGTTGATGGCTCAAGTAAATTTATTTTAGATCCTCCGGACAGTTTTGGAGCACTCTCAATAGGATACAATCTGAGAAGAAAAGCAACTGCACAATGTGTTACTGATTGTCAACTTCTGGGGTTTTTCCAACCCGACTTTGAGGTTTTAAGAGACCGCCATCCACAAATAGCAGTTAAGTTTTTGCAATCACTTACCAACATTGCGCTCAGGCAGTTAGAGCAAGCAACTTATATCATTGAAGAGGTGGCTGGACAGGAAAAGGCTCTTCAAATACAATTTGATACTTACTACGAAAATTCTGAAGATTAATAATGGCATTAAAGAAAGGCGAAGAAGTCACATTAGAAATTGAAAGTGCGGCTTTTAGAGGAAAAGGTGTAGCCAAAGTTGACGGATTAGCCGTTTTCGTTTATGGAACAGCCCCCGGCGATGTTGTGAAAGCACGCATCATAAAAAAGAAGAAAAATTACAGAGAGGCTAAGCTTTTAGAAGTTTTAGAACCCAGTAAAGACCGTATCACTCCAAAATGTCAGCATGCCAATGTTTGTG
Organism: uncultured Balneola sp.; assembly: GCA_913058495.1. Lineage (GTDB taxonomy): Bacteria > Bacteroidota > Rhodothermia > Balneolales > Balneolaceae > Balneola. Next base: position 34,140 of record CAJXQC010000026.1, read on the forward strand.
GGGGATGCAGCTGGCAACATGTGCCCTATGCCAAACAACTTGAGTATAAAGGGCAACAAGTAGCTGATCACATTACAAGACTCGGCGGTTTATCCGATACTACGGTCCACCCTGCTATGGGAAGTGAATCTGAATTCTATTACCGGAACAAAATGGAATACAGTTTCAGTAATCGCAGATGGCTTACACGTGAGGAAATCAACAGAGAAGAATTTGTTGACGATTCAGGGTTTGCAGCCGGAATGCATGCACCCGGAAGATTTGATAAAATTCTGAATTTAAATGAATGTCATTTACAGCGTAAAGAATCGTTCGAGATTTTAGATTTTGTAAGAAACTACTGTATTCAGCATGACATCCCTCCTTTCGATGCAATGAAACATGAAGGTTTTATGCGACATTTGATGATCCGTAACTCATTTCATACGGATGATTTCATGATAAACCTGGTCACTTATCAGGATGATCAGGAGTTGATTAAAAAACTATCTGATGAGTTACTTGAGAAATTTCCGATAATCACAACCATTGTAAATAACATCAACGACACAAAAAGCCCTACTTCCATAGGCAGAATTGAAAAAGTGATTCATGGTCCGGGTTATATTGTTGACAAAATTGGTGAACATACCTTCAAAATTCACCCGAACGCCTTTTTCCAAACTAATACAGCCCAAGCTGAACGGTTATATGAAACTGCAAGACAATTCGCTGATTTAAAAGATGGAGAGATCGTTTATGATCTGTATTGCGGAGTAGGAACTTTAAGCTTGTTTATGAGTCAAAAGGCCAAAAAAGTGTTGGGAATCGAACTTGTAGATGTAGCGGTTGAAAATGCCAGATTCAATGCAAAAGAAAACAATGTGGGAAATGTTTCCTTTATCAAAGGAGATATGAAAGATGTTTTCACACAGGAAATGGTTGATGAATTCGGTGCTCCTGATGTTTTGATAACTGATCCTCCCCGTGCCGGAATGCACCCTGATGTAGTTAAGAGATTGAAGGAGCTGAAAGTACCGAAATTGGTTTATGTAAGTTGCGACAGCTCTACTATGGCAAGAGATCTTAAAGAACTTGCCGAGGTATATGATATACTGGAAGTACAACCTGTAGATATGTTCCCTCAAACTTATCATGTAGAAGCGGTTGCAAAGCTTAGATTAAAATAAATCCAGAATCTAAAATAATTCTCAAGATGAAGATATTAGTTATAGGTGGAAACGGAACCATTGGAAAACCGGTAGTTAAACATTTCTCGGAATCTGATGAAGTGATTGTTGCCGGCAGAAACAGCGGAGATGTGAGTCTGGATATTGCAGACCCTGATTCCATTAAAAAAGCCTTCGAACAAATCGGTAAACTTGATGCAATCGTTTGTATTGCCGGTGAAGCTAAATGGGATGATTTCGATAATTTATCAGAACAGGATTACTATATCGGCATTAAAAGTAAGTTAATGGGTCAGGTAAATCTTGTTCGTATCGGAAGAAATTATCTGAATGAAGATGGATCTATAACGCTGTCTACTGGTATTCTGGCGGATGATCCTGTAGTCAAAACCACAAGTGCCGCAATGGTGAATGGCGGAATTCACAGCTTTGTGCAAGCCGTTGCTTTGGAACTTAATGGTGACCCAAGAGTAAATGCAGTATCTTTAGGAATGGTTGAAGACGCCTATGAGAAGTATAAGAACTATTTCCCGGGGCATAATCCCGTGCCCAAAGCTAAGGTTATAAAAGCATACGAACGAAGCGTCAAAGGCAAGGGAAATGGTGAGATCATCCGATCTTATGAGTAGCAAAAATTCTCAACCCTGATTATTTATGGTTCAAAGAAAAAGTAAAAATATAAAATTGATGGGTACTAGAACTCTTTTAAAATGTACTTTAATACTCGTTTCCTTTATCACTTTCAGCTGTAATACCAATAATGATAAAGGTGATGCTATTCCGGCCGACCTGATTCCTGTTTTTAATCTAGATACTTTCGGAAATCCGATCCCGGGCAATCCAAAAATTAATGCACAGCTATCAATATCTATCGATAGTGAAACTAGCTTTGAAGGCAAGATTGCTATAGAATCCAGAGGATCAAGCTCACAAAACTTTCCAAAAAAATCTTATAACTTTGAAACCAGAGACGCCAATAATCAGGATGTAGATGTTGCATTACTTGGATTACCAGAAGAAGAAGATTGGGTGTTGATCGGACCTTACAGTGATAAAACACTAATAAGAAATATTTTTATTTATGATCTGTTCAGGGAAATGGGAAATTATTCGAGTAGAAGTGTACTTGTTGAACTTAATCTCAATGATGAGCATCAAGGAGTTTATCTGCTTTCAGAAAAACTAAAAAGAGATAACAATCGCATTGACATCAGTAAGTTAAACCCGGATGAAAATTCAGGAGAAGATCTGACCGGCGGATACATCCTTCAAATTGACAGAGATGATGAAGAAAAACTAAATGATTCTTTTACTTCAAACTATCAGCCTCCTTTTGCACAAAGAGGACAACAAGTTACTTTTGTATATGAAGAGCCGGGTGCTGATGAGATCACAGATCAACAAAAAAACTACATCCAGAACTATATTTTCGGTTTTGAAGACGCCTTAGCATCTCAGGATTTTACTGATCCGGTAACAGGTTATCTGTCCTATATCAATGTATCCAGTTTTATAGATTTCTTTCTCATCAATGAGCTTGCTAATAATGTAGATGCATATCGGTTAAGCACTTATATAACCAAGGATAAAAACGGAAAGTTAAATATGGGACCGGTTTGGGATTTCAACTATTCGCTTGGAAATGTTGATTATTGCAGTGCCGGAGAAACTAACGTCTGGGCATATACATTTAATGAAAGATGCGGAGATCATGATCAACAAGTTCCATTCTGGTGGAGCAGATTACTTGAAGATCCCGCTTTTGTAGTACAACTTAAAGATCGCTGGAGTAAGCTTCGCAACGATGAATTTTCGTTAAATAGCTTGAATCTGATGATAGATAATTACTCAACTCTGCTTAAGGAAACAGGCGCTGCTGAAAGAAACTTTATGACATGGGATATACTTGGAACCGACGTGCATCCTAATAACTTTGTAGGTGAAACTTACGACGATGAGATCAATTACCTTAAAGACTGGATCTCTGACCGATTGAATTGGATGGATGACGCCATCGATGCGTTGTAATCTTTTGTTTCTAGTTCCTGGTTCAAGGGGCTCGGTTAGACAACTCACTTGCATCACAGTTACATAAGACAACCCGTCTTAAATACTTCGGCTTGAACTTTTGTCTCGTTCGAACGGGATATCAAGATAAAAGTAGTTGCCCTCACACTAAGTTAAGCCTGTGAACAGAATTCCGTTTCTTTGTTAATGTACTTTTGTGCCGACAAAAGTACCAAAAGCTCCCGACAAGAATTATTGGCGCGAACTACATTACACCGACTAATCATTACAAAAGGTCTACCTGCCTATGATGCACATTCAAGAATCACCCTGAGTGTAATGATTGCTCCTGCGGAGCCGTCGATTTCATTGCGTTCTTGCTTCGCCAATAATTCTAAAGGTCGATGTAATTGGATGCTTTTTCTGAAACCGTTCCCAGTCTAGTTCAAACATTACGCTTGGACGAACTAAACCCTCTCACATAAAATTGCTCTTAAACCAACTCCTTCGATCTCACAAAAGATCAGGAATTCTTCTCCCCCGTCTTTTAAACCGAATTTCTTTTTGCTCTCGTTGGCTCCCATGGGGTAATTCCTGACGATCACATTTACTGTGCCGTTTTTTACTCTTTTTTTGATTTCCTTTTTAGATGGTTTGAATACTTCTTTTATCAATAATTTCTTTCCGGGAAAGTTTTCTATAAGTTCATCAGAAGTATATAAATGTGTATTCGGATGTAGTTTCAGAACACCAAATTCTGAACTGAGTAATTTATAAGCTCCGGCTTTCATCAAGGCAGCATTTGGCTCATAGAGATATTTTTGAGGTTCTTCTATATCAAAATCACAAGATTCTTCCTGTGAATATTTGAAAGAGAATTGTTCCTCTTCCCTTTTATCTGAAATATTCCAAGCTTCAATGTCAACTTCTCCCTCATTGTCTTTGCGGAGATACAGTAATAACTCTTTCACTTCATTGTCTACAGCTACAACCTGCACCATATAGCAAGAACTAAACTGTTGTAATGTCTTCTTGATGTCCAACATTGGAGATGCTTTGATCAACACGTTCTTCGCACAATTCAACAACTGCTCTTCCAGCTCAATCACGTTTGGCTCACAATCTTCCAGAGCATACACTCTGTTTTGTGAATCATCTCGCCTGGAAGGATCTACTAATATCCAATCAGACTGAACAGTATTCTGATTGAGCTTATCTTCCGCTGTAGCATTTTGAACTTCAATATTGGTTCCAAGAACTTCAAAATTATATTTTGATACCGCGCAAAGCTCTTCATTCGGTTCCACATAGACCGTAGTTCTCATATTCTGAGACAGATAAAAAGTATCAACTCCGGTTCCACCTGTCAGATCAACAAGCGAATCCCCTTCCACAAAACGAGCTTTAAACTTTGCGGTAATTTCTGAAGAAGCCTGCTCCAGATTTTGTTTAGGAGGTAATATCAGGTCATAATTACCAAACCATTCGGGTAGTTTATCTTTCGCTTTTTGGCGGGATGCGATCTGAACTACAATATCTCTCATCGGTAGCTCCGGAAACTTCCGGGACTGAAGCATAATCTCAGCAGGATCATCATTGATATGATCTTTTATGAAATCAATACTTTCTTCAGAGAATTTATTTTTCATTCCTATTTTGAAATATAAATGTGTTTCTTATTCAAATACGGGCGGATAGCAATCCGCCCCTACCGTCGACTGTTTTGTACGGACGGATCATGATCTATCCCTACTGTCAACTATTTTGTATGGGTGGATGGCTATCCGCCGCTACGGCTGTTTGTACATCGAAAATCTCAACATTATCATTTGCATGGGTAGACCGCAATCCATTACCACTAAATTTTTAATCGCATGAATATAATCATTATCGGAGCAGGAATTGGAGGATTATCCGCGGGATGCTTACTCGCTAAGCAAGGCCATGATGTGACTATTCTGGAAAAGAATGAAAGTGTGGGCGGAAAAATGAATGAGATCACTGCCAATGGATTTCGATTTGATACCGGTCCTTCCCTGTTTACCATGCCTTATATTCTGGACGGATTATTACAGGAATGCGGGACTTCCCTTTCCAAAGAACTTGAAATGGTTCCTCTGGATATAAACTGCCGGTATTTCTTTCAGGATGGAATGCAGTTCGATAATTACAGCGATCGTGCGCAAATGTTGAGAGAGATCCGCAGAATTGCTCCTGATGATGAGAAATCCTACATCAAATTTTTGAAATATGCTGAGTCTCTGGATAAAAAGACCCGGAATGCATTTGTCCGGAATCCACTATACAATTTTTCTGACCTGAAGAATCTCAATCCGTTTTCTTTTTTAAGGATCGATGCCTTTACCACGGTCAGTAAACGGGTCGACTCCTATTTTGAATCTCCGTACCTGCTACAGTTCTTTAAGCGGTTTACTACCTACAACGGCTCTTCACCTTTTCAGGCTCCGGCTACGCTGAATGTGATTCCTCATATCGAACTGAATGAAGGTGGATACTACATCAAGGGCGGTTTATACCGAGTTGCTGAATGTTTGCGTGATCTGGCGACTTCTTTGGGAGTTAAAATTGAATACAATGCAAAAGTAGACCGCATTCATATTTTGGAAGTCAAAATTAAAGGAGTGGAAACCGAATCCGGAGAATTGTTGGAGTGCGATCTTGTGATTGCCAACAGTGACGCTTCGGAAACCATTCTGAATTTGATAGACGAGTTCAGTATTTCAGCCAAACGAAAAGAGAAACAAAAAGAGCTAGAACCCTCCTGTTCCGGTTTTGTGATGTTGTTGGGTGTTGATAAACAATACGAGCAGCTCATTCATCACAACATTTTCTTTTCCGCTGATTATGAACTGGAATTCAAACAGATCTTTGATGATAAGGTCATGCCAGACGACCCGACCATCTACATCGCCAATACTTCCTACACAGATAAAGAACATGCTCCCAAAGATGGCTCCAATTTATTTGTATTGGTGAATGCTCCTTATTTGAGTGAGTCCTTTAGCTGGGATAAAAGTAATTATGGAGATAAGGTGATAAGGGAATTAGAAAATCGTGGATTAACAGAGCTTTCGGAACATGTAAAGTATCGTTCTGAGATCACACCAAAAGATTTCTATGAAAAATACCTCTCCAATAAAGGCAGTATTTACGGCACTTCTTCCAATGATAAATTCTCAGCCTTCCTTCGACCCAGAAACAAATCCCGCGAAATTGAAGGCTTATACTTTACAGGCGGTTCCACCCATCCCGGCGGCGGGATTCCGTTGGTTGTTCAAAGTGCTATTAATGCGGTGGAGTTGATTCAGAGGTTTGAGTGAGTTTGGGATTTATTCAGGAATTTTAGAAACCATTTTTATCATGATAAAATCCTAACTTCTTTGTTTACTAGTATTTTAGAGTAAATTTTTAGATTTTATCGGGACAAGCAAGGAAAATCCTTGTTTGGATAATATCATGTTAGTTGTACATGTCTAATTCAAAAAAATATTGGTACTTGATAGCGGTCCAAACAGGCATAAGTCTCCTTGCTTTTACTTTTCTGGAGATATTAGGTGATAGTATCTATGTATACTTATCCTTGGGTTTTTTAATTATTACACCTGGTATTTATGCCGCGATCCACGCCTACAAAATTCAAACCAAAGCATTCAAAAAATATTTCTTCTTAATTGGCACATTTGCTTTAACCGCTACAAATTTAATTGTAGTTGGATTATTTATAGGCCAATTAGTAGCAATATTACTTGGAGTATGGAATTTTCCACCCCAAGATTAAAAAGTTGTACAACTAACAAGCGTTTCAAGTCGGACTCGGGAAGTGGCTCCGCAGTTTTAACTTTCAGGTAACTGATTAATTCTGTTACTTTCAGAAAAATCGAAAACCCTCGCCGCTTAAACGCGGGGTCGTTATACCCACTAGCATTATGATTAAAACAACTGCTTTTCTATGCTTTTTCTTAGCTAGTTTATCAAACTCATATGCACAAGATGATCTTGCCTTTCTTCAAGATAAGTATGGCGACATTGTGTATACAGCAATCTTTTCTTTACCAGAGTCAAAAAATCAGTTTTTAGATGTTACAGGAGAAACGCTTTGGGTAACTTATTCACCTGATTACTTAGTAAAATTGATCTCAAACGATGCCAAGAAAGACCTTAATAATGCTTTTATGAATTTAAGTTCTAGTGAAGGACTTACAGAACGTATTGAGAAATGGGTTTTAGCTTATCACCAATTCTCTCATGCATTAACTCTTGCAAGTATTGAATACACAATGGCTGCCGTTTACTCTCAACCAGAGACCCGACAAATATTCAAGAATATCATAGTCAGTAGAAAAATGGAATCGAATATTTCGGGTATTGATATCGGGACTACTTTAAGTTCATCTGAAATATTTTCTTTGCAATATGAAGCATTGAACATATTATCAAACCTCAAAATCAAAGATCAGCTGAGTTATTTTGATAATTTGTTTAATACTTTAGCCGTTTTAATAGAATAATCGTGGGTATAACAAGCGTTTCAAGACGGACTCGGGAAGTGGCTTCGCAATTTAAACTTTCAGGTAACTAATTAATTCTGTTACTTTCACAAAAAACCGAAAACCCCTCGCCGCTCATATCTTGTAAAAAGTACGTATTGTACTATTTAAGCAAACAGGAAAA
>CAJXQC010000027.1 GCA_913058495.1 uncultured Balneola sp.
CACCTCTCTATTCGTCGGCAGCGTCAGATGTGTATAAGAGACAGAATTACCATTTATGGAAGATTCATTTACAGAACAGATTTTCAACTCACATAATGACTGTGTAGAATGTCCATCCAAAGAGGAAGTGAGTTCCTTTTATAAGGACTTACTGGGAACATTATTTCCTGAGTATGCAACTCGGTCTTATGATTCACTTGATCTGTTTAATCTTCATGTACTAAAATTGAAGGAGGAGTTACATGAAATACTTTATGTCCAACTTAGACGTTCAGATATTGATGCCCGGAAAGTAAATAAAGCTTTTTTTGATGCTATTCCTACCGTTTACAAAAAGCTCAAACAAGACATTAAAGCGATCTATAAAGGTGATCCTGCTGCTATAAGTACTGAAGAAGTTGTGCGATCATATCCCGGTTTTTATGCAATTGCTACATATCGTATAGCTCACGTCTTAACTAAACTGGGTGTAGATATCATTCCTCGTATGTTTACCGAACATGCACACAGTGTAACCGGAATTGATATTCACCCGGGTGCAACCATTGGTAATCATTTTTGTATTGACCACGGAACCGGAATTGTAATCGGTGAGACCACTGTAATCGGAGATCATGTTAAAATCTATCAAGGAGTTACACTCGGAGCTTTAAGTGTTAAAAAGGAAGATGCAAAAACCAAACGCCACCCTACTATTGAAGATTATGTAATAATTTACTCAGGAGCCACCATCCTTGGAGGCAAAACCATTATTGGGGAGAAGAGCATTATCGGTGGCAACGTGTGGATCACCGAAAGTGTAGCTCCAGGAAGTAAAATAAATTATAAGACCCGAACAGTTTCTGAAAGCAACAAATAACTAGATACTCATATTTTCAAAACAAGCATAAAATGACTATTGAACAATTAGTTGGAAATACTCCCCTTGTAAAAATAACTTCTCTTAATCCCAAAAATTCTGTAACGATTTATGGAAAATTGGAGGGACAAAACCCGGGAGGAAGTGTAAAAGATCGACCGGCTTTAAATATGATTAAAAGCGCTCTTGATCGAAAAGAGATTTCTGTGGGCGATAAACTGATTGAAGCCACCAGTGGAAATACAGGAATTGCATTAGCCATGATCGCTCAGGCTCTTGGTGTTCATATGACCTTGATCATGCCGGATGGTGCTACTCCGGAAAGAATCAAAACCATGAGGGCATATGGTGCGGAAGTAATTTTGACACCCGCTGAAAAAACCATCGAGTACTCCCGACAACTCGCAGATGAAATGGCAGAGAACGGTGATTATCATATTTTGAATCAGTTTGCCAATCCTGATAATTATAACATGCATTATAAAACCACGGGACCTGAGATATGGAAGGATACACAGCAAAAGATAACACATTTTGTATCCGCTATGGGAACAACAGGTACAATCATGGGTGTTTCAAGGTATCTGAAAGAACAAAATTCTGATATACAGATTGTAGGAACTCAGCCCACCGACGGTTCCAGAATCCCCGGAATCAGGAGATGGTCACCTGAGTTTTTGCCAAAGATCTATGAGTCTGAACGGGTAGACCGTATCATTGATGTCAGTGCTGATGAAGCAAAAGTTATGACTCGCAGATTGGCAAAAGAAGAGGGAATTTTAGCCGGTATGAGTAGCGGGGGAGCCATGACAGCAGCTCTTAAACTGGCTTCGGAAATAAAAGAAGGCGTGATAGTTTCTATTATTTGTGACCGTGGTGATCGTTATCTGAGTAGCGATCTTTTTGAAGATTAATTACCAGAGTTTTTCTGCAATTCCAGTTTGTGAAAAAAGTGAAACTAAATCTACTCAGATATTAATTAGCACGTCCCCTTCCCTTGTTTAAGGGAAGGGACAGGGATGGGTTCGCACTTGTACCCAATTAAATTATTCTGTTACTTCGATTGAAAAACAAGACCTTCGCTACTTTAGCGACGAGCTGCTATGCACTTTTACAATAACTTTCCTTTATTTTAATATGGGTCAAAAAAGTAATTCCAAAAAAAGAACAAGAGAAATTCAAAAACTGCGAACAAATTTTAAAAAAATTCGAGAAAAGGAAAAGCTAAAAACCGCTTCCTTTACGCTCATTGCTCTTGTTTTTTTTGCTCTTTTAATGATCGTTACTAAAGATTCACCTTTTTGGAAAGCTCAAGCTCCAGTAGTTTTAATCTTTGGACTTCCTGGTGTTAGTTTTTTGGGTTTTGCTATTCGAAATCTATATCAACAACTTTCAACTCGGAAATGGATATCAACAAAATGTACAATTCTTGTCAAAGACGAAGAACCTAAAGGTTCAGGAACGGGAGGTACATCGTGGCATTCATTGGTCTATTATACCTATACAGTGGATGATGAGAGCTATATATCAAATAAAATTAGCTTCGGTTTAATAGGTTTTTCAAATATTTATAAAGCAAAAAAACATTCCCATATTTATAAAGAGAATGAGATAAGACAATGCTGGTATAATCCTGTAACTCCTTCAATGTCAGTACTGGAAAGAGATTTGTCTTTAAAAAAACCAATCTATCTTTTACTCTATGCGGCTTTATTCTTTGTATTAGGTTTTCTTATAAAACTAAATATTTAGAAAAATAGCCTATCGCAAGCAGAAGCTCCTGCTTCCTATGACAAATTGAAGCAGAGCTTCAACATTGCATTCCGAACGAGACGTTCGGAACGAGAACTAAGCCAGACACTTGAACTAATTCCGGTACTTCTCATCCCAAAGTCTCCCCGGCCAAATCTCTGAACTGTAGTTCATATAAATGGCTGTATAATCCGCCTTTGGCTAGTAGTTCGGTATGCGTTCCTTCTTCTACGATTTCGCCTTTATCCAGCACCAGAATTCGGTCTGCATTTTGGATGGTGGATAGTCGGTGGGCGATCACAAATGTGGTTCTACCTTTCATCAATCGGTTTAAGGCTTCCTGAACTTGTGCTTCCGATTCGGAATCTAGTGAAGAAGTCGCTTCATCTAATAACAGAATTTCGGGGTTTTTTAAAATTGCACGGGCAATTGCCATTCGCTGTCTTTGTCCACCGCTTAGCTTCACTCCTTTTTCACCGATCAGTGAATCATATCCATCGGGATGTTCGATAATAAAATCATGGGCATTCGCATCTTCAGCAGCCTGAATGATCTCCTCATCCGTAGCATCCAGTTTTCCGTACTTCAAATTGTCTTTTATGGTAGTACTGAACAGGTGAACTTCCTGCGGCACAATGGATATGTGTTCCCGAAATGATTTAACTTTCAGGTCGCTGATCGGAGTTCCATCCAGTTTTATCTCCCCCTTCTCAACATCGTAAAATCTTGGGATCAGATTTAATAATGTCGTCTTTCCTGCTCCACTTGGACCAACCAATGCGATCGTCTCTCCTGCTTTTGCTTTAAAGCTGATATTCTTTAAAACCGGTCGCTCTTCTTCATACCTGAAACCAACTTCCCTGAATTCCAATTCTCCTTTTACATCGGTTACTTCAATTGCATCTGGCTTATCATCGATTTCAGGAATTTCATCCAGCAACTCAAAAATTCGCTCAGAAGCTCCGGCTGCGGTATTTACAGCCGTATACAATCTGGAAGTCTGGCTGATTGATCTGGAAATATTCAGTGCATAAATAATAAAAGCCACCAGATCTCCTGCACTTAATCGTCCTTCAAGAACTTCTTTCCCACCGTACCAGAAAATAACTACTAACGTGCCCATAAACATGATTCCCACTCCGCTCCAGAACAATTGAGTAAGCACTACTTTCTTCCGGACGGTTCCGAATAATTTCTCAATAGAATCGGAATATCGGGTTACTTCATAGGTTTCCCGAACGAATGCTTTCACCAAACGAACAGCTCCAAGTGCATCTTCTGCCACAGCAATAGAATCCGCCAATTCATCCTGAATTCCACGTGACAGCTTTCTGATCTTCTGTCCGAAATAACGAGTCGCAATGGTCACAAACGGCACTGTTACGAAGATCACTGCACTTAATCGCCAGTTCAATGCTACCATCAACGATACGGAACCGATCAGCGAAAAAGAGATCGTTAATAATTGTGGTAATGAATCCGTCAATGCCGTTCTGATGGAACCTACGTCGTTTGTTAATCGTGAAGTGATCTCACCTAAACGTCTCTCCGCAAAGAACTTGAATCCCAATCGATGAAGATGCTCATATACTTTTTTCCGGAGATCAGTGACTACTCTTTCCCCTACCCATTCCAGAAAATAGTTTCCGGTAAAACTGAACAACGATTGAAGCACGAACAACCCTATCAAGCCAATGGCAAGTAGGTTTAGTAAACTGCCATCACCTTTTTCGAAGACCGCATCCAGTAGTTCTCTTAGTCCAAGCGGAACTGTGAGCCAGATACCTGATGCCAGCAGAACAACAACCGTTGCAAAGTAGAACCTTCCTCTGTAAGGCTTACTAAGCGCAAATATTTTGATCAGCGTATCCTTTAAGGAAGCAATGGAGTGATTTTTTTTGTCTTCTTTTTTATCGGGCATTTGTGTCTTAGTCATTCAGAGCGAAAGCGATGAATCTGCAAGTCTGGTTTATACTTAGATTTGCAGATCCTTCGGAAGTATCCTCAGGATGACAATATTTAATTACTAATCATCTCAGGATGACAGCTCAAATAAATGCAAAATTAGTGCCAAGTAAACAAGATTTTTATCTCGCAATTTGGTATCTACTAAAGACAGTAAAATTCATCACAAAGCTATGGACAGCGAACTACTTACCTGGATCTTTTTAATTGGTGGAGTCATCCTGATGTTGCTCGAATTTGTGATACCGAGCGGTATGGCATTGATCTTAGGAACAAGCGGACTCTTGGTTTCACTTGCTCGTTTTCTGGGTTTTTTTGACGACCCTATTACTGCAACTATGGCATGGATATTTACTTCAGCCGGAATTTCTATTCTGGCAATGCCTTTCATCAGGAAATATTTAAAGGGAGAAACTTCTTATAAATTTGCGGATGAAGATTACGAAGCCATGGATCAGATCGTGGAAGTAGTTGAACCGCTGAATGAACATAATGATGAAGGCAGAATTCGGTTTCAGGGAATTTCATGGCAGGCCAGAACTTTGGAGGGAGAAGTTCCCGCAGGCACAAAAGTTAAGATCAAATATCGAGACAATACCACATGGATCGTAGAACCCGTGGATCAGATTCAGGAACCGACCTCAGAAAAACTTAAACGCAAAAATTAAAGGCTATCATGTTTTGGACAAGTGTTCTTATCACATTAGTCGTTCTCTACTTTATACTCACCCGATTATTTATCATCGTGGAAATGAGAGAAGAAGTAATACAGGAGCGACTTGGTAAATTCAAAAAGAACTTAAAACCGGGATTTCATTTTCTGGTTCCGTTTGTGGATCGTCCGGCTTACAGACGCGAAATGCGCGAGCAGGTATTAGACGTTCCAAGTCAAACTTGTATCACCAAAGACAATATTGAAGTGGCTGTTGATGGATTGGTGTACATTAAAGTGATGGATGCACACAAAGCCAGTTATGGAATCAATAATTATCAGGCGGCGGCTATTAATCTTGCACAAACTACCATGCGTTCTGAAGTTGGTAAGATCACATTGGATGATACTTTTTCTGAGCGTGAAGCCATGAATGAAAATATAGTCCGGGAAATTGACAAAGCTGCCGGTCCATGGGGAATTAAAGTACTCCGATATGAGATCAAAAATATTCGTCCTTCCAATGAGATCGTAGATACCATGGAAAAACAAATGGAAGCAGAACGTGAAAAACGTGCAGAGATCACTCATTCCGAAGGTTTTCGTCAGGCAAGGATCAATGAATCAGAAGGTGAGCAACGAAGTCAGATCCTGGTTTCAGAAGGTGCACGTCAGCGCAGAATCAATGAAGCCAAAGGTAAAGCCAAAGAAATTGAATTGATCGCCAATGCCACAGCAAACGGAATTCAACGAATTGCAGAAGCTATGCAAAAACCCGGTGGAGAGCTTGCCGTTCGTACAAAATTGGTGGAGCAATATATCGAGCAGTTCGGTTCTATACTTAAAAATTCAAACGTTTCAGTACTGCCTACAGAAACTGCAAACTTGAAAACTTTCTTTGAAGGTGTAAGTAAAGTAAGCGATCACACAAAGAGTAAAGAAATTAAAGGAGATAACTAGTCATGGAAATTATTGAAATTATCAGTCAGGTTCTAGTTGGTCTTTTTACTTTATTCATCATTTTTAAAGTGATCAAGTCTTTACGTCTTGTGCCTAATCAGTATTCATACATTGTAGAAAGACTGGGAAATTATCACAAAACACTTGGACCGGGTTTTCATGCTTTGGTTCCTTTTGTAGATAAAGTTGTATACAAACAGGATCTGCGTGAAGAAACCATCGAAGTAGAACCTCAAGAATGTTTCACTAAAGACAACGTAAAAGTTGAAGTAGATGGCGTGATCTATTTAAGTGTTATGGATCCGGTTAATGCCAGCTATGGAGTTACGAATTATCGCTATGCTGCCATTCAATTAGCACAAACCACAACCCGATCTGTTATCGGACTTATGGATCTGGATCAGACTTTTGAAGAGCGAGCGTTCATGAGTAAAGAAGTGGTAAAGGTTCTCAGCGAGATCGAAATGCCGTGGGGAATTAAAGTTCATAGGTATGAGATCAAGAATATTCTTACTCCACGAACGGTCCAAAATGCAATGGAGCGACAAATGACAGCGGAGCGTGATCGCCGTGCCGTTATCGCAAAATCCGAAGGGGTTCAAGGCTCTAAAGTAAATGATGCTGAAGGTATCAAAGCGGAAATGGTGAATATTTCTGAAGCAGAGATGCAGCGACAAGTCAATGAAGCAGAAGGTTTGGCTAATGAAATCGAATCTATTGCGACGGCTACCGCCATTTCCATCGAGAAGATTGCTCATGCTTTATCCCAGCCTATGGGAGCAGAAGCTATGAAACTTCGTCTTTCTGAAAAATACCTGAATACACTGGAAGGCTTGGGACAGGACAAAAACGACATCATCCTTCCAAAAGATATTTCCAGCTATGATGCAGTAATGAAAGGGTTGTCTTTGGATGAGTTTAATGAGGAGAAGAAGTAAGAATATCCAATATCCAACAAGGAATGTTGAATATCCAATGTAGTCTATTCATTTTTAGATAATATGCTCTTTAATATTGGTGGTTATTTTATTGGCGCTTCTTTCATTATTTTCGCTGGATGGAATCTTATAATCATGTTTCAGGCTATTGGCATGAATCGAGAAGAAAGGAAATCTTTTATGAGTGATAAGGTGATAATTGAAAGCAAAAATAGAGTTCTAAAACCAGCAAGACTAACAGGTTATACTTTTTTTGTTTTAGGTTTCCTTATTTATTTACTTGGTTACTTTTTTTAAGATATAACTTAGTATGTGAATGCTTGTAGAGCTAATCATTGAATATTCCTTGTTGAATATTGATTATTCAATACCCAATATAAACTTCGCCTTCTTTGAGCTCTTGAATTCCATCTTTGGTGGCAAATTTGACCGGAACGGAAATAAAGCCCCCTCCCTTCTTTGCTTTTAAAACGGTAAAGTGAAGATGAGGTCCTGTTACATAACCAGTAGCTCCGGAATATCCTATTCTCTCTCCTGCTTTAATTTTCTGACCTATTCTTACTGAAACACCGTTTTTTCTGAGATGCGAATATTGAGCAAAAGTTCCATCATCATGTAAAATGGTCACATAATTAGCTTTATCTAAAAATGATTTATCGCTTCCTCCTTTAGAATACCTTTCCTCTGTTTCCACAACAATCCCTGCTCTGGAGGAGTAAACTTCTGTTCCTTCTTTCATATTGAAATCCAAAGAATATCGACTTTCCCCGCTATGAGAAAAATTTCCGTTGTATCCCTGATCTAAACTATGCTGTTCTCCAATTTTAAAAGGAAGTCTATAACCCATTTTGTCATTATGTTTTGCGAAAATACTACCCTGATAGAATATATAACTATACTTCATTTCCCAGGATGATTTTAGGTCTTTAACCTTCAATTCAGCAATTTTTTCTTCAGACCTCCCCTTCAAGACTGTAACAAGCGGGTTGTTTTCTGATGAAGTCATATTTGTCAGGTCGGCTTCTAATTCTATGGTTACAGGATAGTAATTAGTATTCGATGCGTATAAGGCAACTCCGTTTTTTATTTCCCTTTTATCTATGGTGACAGAGTTTTCCTGCATTAACTTGAACCCACTAACAACTACAACTACTGTCAGGGCAACCGCCACCAGTCTCATTCTTTTAAAATTCTGAAATCTTTCTTTGTTCATTAACACTACTTGGAATTATATTCTCTGATATGAACTCGCTCTTATTACAACTTATTTTATTATTGGCATCAGTAGATTCTGATGAATTAACTGATCCTGAACTTGCTCTTAAAATAAAGAACGGAAATCACGAGGCATTTAAAAAGTTTTTTAACCGATATAATGCATTTCTTCTTAATTATTTAATGAAGAGAGGAACCGCTAAAGAAGCTGCTAAAGATCTGGTTCAGCAAGCTTTTGTTATGATATGGGAAAAACGCGACGAAATAGACGAAACAAAGTCTCTTCGGGCATTTTTATTCAGAATCGGATATACAAGGATGCTTAATCTTTTCAGAGATCATTCCAAATTCGATGAAGAAGCGGATCCTGAAGGGAACTCAGCTCATGAAGAACCTGAAGATGAGGAGAACAAAAGAGATGAGCTTAACAACGCAATAGAGAAAGCAGTTTCAGCTATGCCGGAAAAGAGACAGGAAGTTTTCAGGCTCTGCTTTATTCAGGAATTTACTTATAAGGAAGCCGCTCAGGTACTGGATGTATCTGTTAAAACCATTGAAAATCATATGGGACTTGCATTAAAAGATATGCGCGAATCATTAAAACAATACCGCTGACTGTTATTTAAAATTTGTTTTTTGATTTTTTTTAAAAAGGATTGGGGGTATACAATTCTACTCGTGTACTAAAGGCAAATGACACAAATGTCTTTAACAAAACAAAAAGAGAAATCACTATGAAATCTTTACAAAACATATCAAAACTAACACTACTGGGCTTAAGCCTTTTAGTTACCTTTGCAGCTTGCTCTGCCGTAAATAATGATGTTGAAACCCTTTCGGATGAAGACATCGACCTTGCCGCTCAAATTATCGGAGAGTCTGTATCTGACGAAAACTCCGGAATCATGAGCAGTATGTATGATGCTGTTTCTACTGTTGACAGTGATGGCATTTCTTATGGAAATGATCATAGAAAAGCAGACCCGGATGGCAGAAGTGGGAGAGGAAGAGAAAACAATTATTCCTATTCTTATGATCCTGATACCGGCACACATACGTTAGAATATAATCGTAGTGTAAATAATGGCGAATTCAGTAAAAGTGTAGCACTACTGAATACTTATATCTTCAAATCTCCTGAAGGTGATTTTATAGCACGTCCCAGAGCTAATGCCGATTCTATTGAAAGTGTAGACTTTACAGGCAACAAATCAGGTTCCGTAAATTCCCGAAGAGGAAGCTCCGAATTTGCACGTGCAGATACTTTCGCTATTGCAGGTTTACATAGTACAAGCTCAATAGTTAGTATTGACGGAACACATCATGGAGAAGGTAATGCTTCCGGCTTTAGAAGAGACAGCGTTCAGGTATCCAGAGACTTTACTGTCGATATTGAGTTCCTAAATGTTGAGATCGAAAAGGACTCTGTTGAAGCTAATGGAAATCTGGAACAAGGCGTAACCGGAACACTTACTTACAGCATAACATTAAACAAAACTGTTGGTGATGAAGCTGATACTCAAGTAATTGAAGGTACTATTGAACTAGAAGGAGATGGAACTGCTCTGCTTAGATTTAAAAAAGTAGCAAAAGTTGTTCGATTCTCACTTAAAGACGGATCATCAGAGGATTAAACTACTAACCACAACGAACTGCAGGTGGATGATTTAACCTGCAGTTCTTTTATATTTGAATCATGGAAACTAAAGACCTTTTACCTGAAAACGATCAAGACCTGCTGCTGGCTAAACAGCTGGATTCTGCGTTACATTCGGGTGAAGGATTTTCAAGTATTCAGGATCCATTGATTCAATCTCTTTTAGACTATCAGAATAAAGAACATATTCAGATTGACTCTTTAACTTCAGAATCTTCTGAAATGTGGGATAAAGTGTTTTCAGAAACTAAACCACAAAAGAAAGCCAGAACCATTTCACTTCCAACCCGCAAAAGTAATACTTGGGTTTGGGCAACAGCTGCAACAGTATTGCTTGCTGCATTCCTTGGAATTTTTTGGTTTACCAATTTAAACAATCCTGTTTTAGTAGCACAAAGTGGAACTGCGATCGAAACGGTTACATTAGCAGATGGGTCTCAAGTTTCTTTGCGCCCGAATTCATCCCTTTACCAAATCGAATTTTCAAACTCTAAAAGAACTTACGAACTTGAAGGGGAAGCCTTTTTTAATGTCACTAAAGACACCAAAAGACCTTTTTCAGTTGCTTCAGATAATGGAGTTGTTACTGTCTTGGGAACGCAATTCAACCTGAGTACATGGGGAAACGAAACAAAAGTATTTCTTGAAGAAGGAAGTGTGAGACTCGACGATCTCCATCAAAACTCTGTTATTTTAAAGCCGGGTGAAAAGGCTACTATATCTCAAAATATATTAAGCAATGCATCTCCGGCAGATACAGAAGAATTTAAGGACTGGCTGAATAATGAGATTGTTTTAAAAAGCACTCCTGTTTCGCAGGTTATAAACGAGATTGAACATCACTTTAAAGCAACCATTGATATTTCGGGTATTAAGAACACATCTGAGCCTATATCCGGTACTATTGCATTGGATGAGCTTTCCACCACACTCAATGATCTGGGGATAATATTAGGTGGTACATTCAGAGAAGTAAATTCAAATAGCTTTACGTTTATTCCCTTAAATTAAGGTTTCATGAAAACCTTATTAAAAATAACTTTCTTTCTTTTTTGGGCAGGAATTGCAAACCAAAGCTTTGCACAGAGCTCCTCTTCTCCAAAAACCTTGTTAGAATTGATCAGTTCTATTGAACAGAATTCCGAAATGAGGTTTTTATACAGAGAAGCACTGGTAAGTAATATAAATATTACTGTTTCTTTAGACTCCCCCACTCTTTATGAGGATCTCAGATCGCAACTCTCAGAATTAAATATTGGACTTCAGGTAAATCCGGTAAGAAACCAGGCCCTATTATTTAAAACCGATAATAAAAATAACAAACAAGATGCTGTTATTTCGGGATATGTTATAGATGCTGAAACCGGAGACCGATTGCCCTATTCTACTATATCATGGTTTGAGAATGGTGAAATAACAGGAGTAGCTTCCTCAACTTCTGGCACCTTCAGCGCACGGATAAATTCCTCCGGAACATCGATCCCTCTTTTATTTTCATTTGTGGGATATGAATCAAAACGGGTTGATTTCGACATCTCTTCAAGATCTGAATTGAGTGATATTGCTGTAAGATTGCAACCACGGTTATATGGGGGAAATGAAATTATTGTAAATGGTAATGCTCTTTATACTCCTTCAGATTCCGTCTTCAGTAGTTTAATTGAAGCAGGATCTTTTAGTCCGTTGGGAGACAACAATTCCACAAAAGCATTGCAGTCACTTCCTTCGGTACTTACAGGTCCCGCTATTGAAGATGGTTTGAATGTGAGAGGGAGCTCTTCAGATGGATTTAGGGTCTTGCTGGATGGAATCACTCTTTACAATCAAAGCCATTTATTCGGATTACTCGACGGTCTTAATGGAGATGTACTCAGAACCAGCGGTTTCTTTTATGATGTAACGCCGGCTCAATTTCGGGCACCACTTGGCGGAACACTTACATTTTTAACCAAAACCGGTAATCTGCAAAATTTTGAAAGCTCAGTTGGACTAAGTAACACTGCTCTAAGCGGCACTTTGGAAGGGCCGATTGTATTAGGGAAATCCAGTTTCCTGTTTTCCGGCCGCCATTCTTACATCGATGATATAAACTGGTTTAACAATCAGGGAATCATAAGATACGGACTCGATATAGATCGGAATTATGATTTTCAAAGTGATACAGTCCGCAAGTTTGTAGATCGAAACATCCAAAATATCAATGGAAATGCTTTTTTTTACGACTTACATGGTAAATTATATTTTGAAACTACTTCGGGTTCACAATTGATTGCAAGTATGTATTTCGGGAAGGACGAAGCCAATCAATCCTATGATCGTCGATTTCAGCAACAATCAGAAGAGTTCAATACAAATAATGAGTGGTCGAGCAAAATGGTTAAAATAGCTTATAACACTCGACTTCAAAGTGATCTCAATTCCGAAAGCAGCATAGGATTTAGTGATTATTATTCAAATTATCTGAAAGAGGATAACGACTTCCGAAGGCCTGAAAACGACAATAACAATCAAAACGCGACTATTGAGATCTTACCGTTCAACTTAGAAAACGAACTTCAGGAATTTCAGATCAATCAGAGATTCAGCAAATCTTTTGAAAGCTTCGAGTTAGATTTTGGAGTTACTTACAGCGATTTTGAAGTTCTATATACTGAGTTAAGTCCGCGCAACCAATCCTTCAGAAGCAGAAGAACAAGTCAGTTACTGGATCTATTCAGTCAGTTTGATTTTGCAAATTCCACCGAAGCTCATGTGAGTTTAGGAAGCAGATTGTATTATTTCAGCAACGGTAAGTATTTGAAATGGTCTCCAAGAATTAAAGCGCAATTCTTACCGGAATCTGCAATTTCATTTGGTCTGGGTTTTAGCAAAAACTACCAGTTCCTACATCAGTTGGATTTTTTGACAGTCAACAGCACTGATTTCTGGGTTATGACAAACAACGAACAGCCTCCTTCTTCAGTTAGTTATTTTACTTCAAACATAAGATTACGGCCTTCAAATTCACTTTTTATACAGGTAGAAGGCTATTACAAACTTTTCGAAAATCTGCGAATTCACAGCTTAGCCGATCATTTTATTTCATCCTTTTTTGATGAAGATGATACAAACCCATTCCTTTTCAATAATACAGGAGTTGGTAAAGGTGTTGAATTTCTCTTGAAGAAAAGATTTAATCAATTCAGCTTTTCTTCAACCTACACTCTGGCTTCTACAGAACTTGAGAATTTGTTGATCAATAACGGCAAGCCTTTTCACCCTTCTTATGACCGGACACATCAGTTTTCCTTGATTGGTGATTTGGACCTTACTAATGGACTGAGTTTTTACACCTCCTGGAATTTTACAACAGGGACTCCAAATACAGTGCTTTCAAGAGACGAACAAACAGAAACCAGAATCGGAAATTACTCCAGAGTTGATATTTCACTGAAATATATTCTCAGCACCGGAAATACAGAAAAAGCTGAATTCCTATTCTCTGTTTATAACGTCTTAAACACTCAGAACCCTTGGTATTCTGATTTCAAAGCGGGCAGAAGTACAAATAATAACCGAATTGTTTCCGGATTAACCACCGTTTATGATCTTGGTATTCAACCCAGTTTCAGAGCAAAAATCTATTTTTAAAACCTTAACCGGAAAACTGTCTTTCCTTTTTCTGATTCCAGCAGGTACAAACTTCCATTGTGTAGCCTCATAATTTGTCTGGATAAACTCAATCCAATTCCCGAGCCCCCTTCCGGAGAGTTCTTGCTTGTTGTATAGAATGGAACAAAAATTTTCTCTGCTGATGACTCCTTGATCCCCGGTCCATTGTCCTGAACATCTATGAAAGCGTGTCCTGACTCATCAATACCACCTTTTAATATCACTTTTGGATCCTGTCTGTTTTTCAAGACTTTGAACGCATTTTTTACAACGTTGATCAAAGATTGCTCTATCAATTGGCTGTCAGCAACTACTTCAATAGAGTCAGATTCGAATTCAGTTTCAACGGTTATAGATCTTGAAAGAGCCTCCCCTTTCATTAAATTTTTAACTCTGTCAACAACTTCTTTCAGAAGTACAACATCAAAATCGGGACTTGGAATTTGTGTGATGTTCCGGTAAGAATCCACAAAACGCATTAAACCTAAGCTTCTTTTGTTGATCGTCTGAAGTGCTTCCTTTACATCTTCCATTGTTTCTTCCGATATATCCTTATTGCTTTCTTCGCCCAATAAATTACCCGCTAACATTGAGTTTACTGTATCAGAAAGTGAAGCAATTGGTGTAATGGAATTCATGATTTCATGGGCTAAAACCTGAGTTAAATTTTGCCATGCTTCCATTTCTTTTTCTTCCAGCTCTGATGAAATGTTACTTAAAGAAATGATCTTATAAAGATCCCCTTTTACTCTGAACTCGGTAGCAAAAATAGCGATCTGAGATTCTCTGTTCTTTATGGATGTTCTTACCAAAGTTCTGGCTCCGCCTTTCAGATCCTGAACTGCTTCATATAATGGCTCACTGATCTTTTTAAGTTGAGACACATTCCTTAAAACGGCTGTTCCCAGAATTTTCTTTGCAGCTGTATTGAACAATTCTATTTCACCATCCTTATTGAAAGAAAATAATCCGATTCCA
This sequence comes from uncultured Balneola sp., assembly GCA_913058495.1. Taxonomy (GTDB): domain Bacteria; phylum Bacteroidota; class Rhodothermia; order Balneolales; family Balneolaceae; genus Balneola. The sequence goes on from CAJXQC010000027.1 coordinate 14,628, forward strand.
ATATGCTGAACTACGGTTTCAAGATAGAGGTAGCTCTCTTCTCCTTTAGCTCTCTCCTTATTAAATTTCTCTATGATATTGTTGAAAACAGAGTTTAGGGATTCCAGTGATTTCCCAAATCCTTTACCTGAAAAAGATTGAGAGAAGTCATTATAGCTGATTGCTTCAAAAAAACGTTTCAGGTTCTTATTCGTTGTTTCTACAAACCTGATCAAATTAATAACCTGCAAAATTATTATCACACCAATAAGAACCAGACTGACGTAGTATTCCGTATTTATTGCTACATATGTAGCTGTTAACAGTGTTGTAAATAAAAACAGCACTCGTATGATCACCCCAACTCTTAAATTCTTAAGCATGGAAATAATATTTAAAGTCCATATTTATCCATTCTCCTGTAAAGTGATGCTCTTGTCAGACCGAGTTCATCTGCTGCTTTAGATATATTGCCCTCGTGCTTTTTCAAGGCCTTACGAAGAACCATTTTTTCAACTTCTTCCAGATTATAATCGTCGAAAACTACCTGTTCCGTATCGTTCGTTTCCTGAGTGAGTAAAAAGTCTCCCGGAAGCAATGTATTAGTCTCACTCATTATCACAGCTCGTTCTACAGAATGTTGAAGTTCACGAACATTCCCGGGCCAACTGTGCTTTTCTAATTTTGTAATGGTTTCTTTTGAACACCCATTTACTTCTTTCTTATACTTTTTAGAATACAGTTTTATGAAATGGTTTGTCAGTGCCTCAATATCTTCTTTCCGATCTCTTAATGGAGGCAACTGAATTTCTATTGTATTGATCCTGAATAAAAGATCCTGCCTGAATGTGGACTCAGCTACCATTTCCTTTAAAGACTGATTTGTGGCACATACTAATCGTATGTCAATCTCTTTTGATTTTGCAGATCCTACCCTGTTTACCTTTCTGTTTTGTAACACGGTTAGAAGTTTAGCTTGAAGCGAGAGTGGAAGATTTCCGATCTCATCCAGAAATAAAGTTCCTCCGTTGGCAAGTTCAAACCTTCCGGCTTTGTCTTCTTTAGCATCTGTAAATGCTCCTTTCACATAACCGAACAATTCACTCTCAAAAAGAGATTCTGAGATCGCTCCCATATCTACATTCATAAACACATTTTCATGGCGCGCAGATCTTCTGTGAAGAGCTCTGGCAATCATCTCTTTACCTGTTCCGTTTTCTCCCAGAATTAACACATTGGCGTCAGTAGCAGCCACTTTCTCAATGGTATTGAATACATTTATCATAGCAGGACTTCTTCCGATGATATCCCGATAATGATGATCTATATCGCTATTGATCTGCTTTTGTGTCTCTTTTAATTCTGCCACTTCTCTCTTTGAATCTGTAAGTTGCATTGCGGACATCACTGTTGTAAGGAGTTTTTCGTTCTTCCAAGGTTTTAATACAAAATCGGTGGCTCCTGCTTTTACGGCTTTTACAGCTTTATCAATATCACCATAAGCAGTTATCAGAATTACTGCTATGGAAGGATCTATTTCCAGAATTTTTTGTAGCCAAAAGAAACCTTCCTTACCACTACTCACATCTTCGGTAAAATTCATGTCTAACAAGATCAGATCGTATCTGTTGTTTTTCAGAAGTGTGGGAATAGAATTAGGATCCTTTTCAGTTTCAATGGATTTCACATGTTGCTTCAAAAACAATCGAGCTGCCTGCAACACATCGGCATCATCATCTACTACTAAGATCTTTCCTTTCTTGGAGGTCATATCAATTTGTTAGTTTACATCCCTTTATCAAATACTGTACCTAAAATGAATTCTATTCATAAAATCAGTTCCAGTTTATATATAGCGAATAGCTAAAAATTCAGGTGTTCGATATCGAACAGTAAGTGTATCAAAATGAACAGTAAAATCCTACTAAAGCCTCAAAAACACTGATCTGACGTGTTTCTGATGCTTTGGCACAGTAGTTGACATTATATAGAGAAGAAAAACATTCATCTTTAAAAGAGTTTAAGAACAGCCCATGGGAATGGACAAGAAAATTGAAAAGAAAAAATGGACGCCTAAAAAGATTGGCCTCATTGTTATCGTTTTAGCCTTCATTGGATTTACAATCTACAGCTTTGCTTATATGGATTTCAGATCCACACTCAATGTTGAAAAAGAAAAGTTGACCATTTCTACTGTCGCTGAAAATTCGTTTCAGGAGTTTATTCAGGTCTCGGGAACTGTTCAACCAATTCGTACCATTTTTCTGGATGCCCTTGAAGGTGGAGTGATCAAATCAGTTAACCTCGAATCCGGAACCACTGTAGAAAGAGGTGACACCATCGCTGTTTTAACGAATTCTTCTCTTCAATTAAGTGTACTTCAGCAGGAAGCAAGTCTTTATGATCAGATCAACAACGTCAGAAATTCCCGTTTGAATCTGGAACAGAATAACCTTCGGTTGAAAGAACAATTGATAAGTGTAGAAAATCAATTGAACCTTGCTAAGCCTGAATTTGAAAGACAAAAATCTTTATATGAGAAAAGCCTCACTTCTGAACAGGAGTTTCAACAGGCTAAAGAAAATTATGAGTACCAAAAAAAGAGATATGAAATAAGTTCCGAGTCCTTTAAACGCGATTCAGTTCAAACAAGATCACAACTAAGACAACTTGATGAATCCGAAAAACGAATGTTCAGAAGTCTGGATGGAGTTCAGGCTATTCTTGAAAATCTGATCGTGACTGCTCCAATTAACGGACAACTTACTACCGTGGAATTACAACAAGGTCAATCCATTAACAGAGGTGAAAGAATTGGTCAGGTAGACATTCTGGATAATTATAAGATCAGAGTTGGTGTGGATGAGTTTCATTTGTCCAGAATCACTACCGGTTTGGAAGGCTCTTTCAATTTCGCCGGCGAAACCCATGAATTAGTTATAACGAAGGTTTATCCGGTTATCAATAATGGTCAATTTCAGGTTGATATGGAATTTGTGAATGAGTCGCCGTCCGGATTAAGAAGAGGACAAACAGCAAGAATTCGGCTAGAACTTGGAGAATCATCAAATGCTTTGCTTTTACCAAGAGGCGGTTTTTATCAAACCACAGGTGGAAATTGGGTTTTTAAATTGAATGAAGATGGCACTCAGGCAGTGAAGCAAAATATCAGATTGGGTCGTCTTAACCCTGAGTATTACGAAGTATTGTCGGGATTAGAGGCTGGTGATAAAGTAATTACATCAAGCTATGACACTTTTGGAGATAATGAGGTTTTGGAGTTGAATTAACAGCTATTAGCTGACAGCATTTAGCTGTTAGTTCTTTGTACTTGTTTATGAAGCGAAGTTAACATCTTCATTACTTCATCAACAGAAACAGATAGTTCTTTACACATTTTGTTTGAAATATAGTTTAGGTCTCTGGCCAGAATTATTTGATATCTCAATTCTGATGCAGAGCCTAATGAAATATTTAAAAAATGAGCCATTTGAGATTGACTGGTTCGTCCACATCCCTCAGCAATGTTTGTTGGGATAGAAGATGAAGACCTTCGAATTTGGCTTGTTAGTCCGTAAATCTCTGATCTTGGAAAATCGGAGGTAAGCTCATAGACAGATAACGTTAACTCATGGCTTTTTTGCCATACTAAAAGACTTTTAAAATCACGCATAAGAATAATGTTTACTTGGTTACTAAAAGCTAATAGCTAATAGCTAATAGCTTTAACCAAGTAAGACACACTCAACCAAATTCCTTACAAAAATTTAAATAAATACTTAACACAAACTAACTGAACAATGATACAAGCAAAAAACCTCAAAAAAGTCTACTCAACGGAAGAAGTAGAAACAACTGCTTTGAACAACGTGAACATCGAGATCAAAGAAGGTGAGTTCGTAGCCATCATGGGTCCTTCAGGTTGTGGAAAATCCACTTTGCTGAATATTATGGGCTTGCTGGATAATCCTAGTGACGGCGAATATCATTTTCTTGGACATGATGTTTCTAACAAGACGGAAAGGGAACGAGCTCAGCTTCGCAAAGGAAATATCGGATTCATCTTTCAAAGCTTTAATCTGATCGACGAGCTTACTGTATTCGAAAATGTTGAACTCCCTCTTCTCTATCTGGGAATGTCTGCTGATGAACGAAAAGAAAAAGCAGAAGCTGCTTTGGAAAGAATGAGTATGATGCATCGCCGTAATCACTTTCCTCAACAATTGTCCGGTGGACAGCAGCAACGTGTAGCCATTGCCCGGGCAGTAGTAGCAAATGCTAAACTGATCCTTGCCGATGAGCCTACCGGTAATCTGGACTCTGATCACGGTAATGAAGTAATGAAAGTTCTTGCAGAGTTAAATGAGCAGGGAACGACAATTGTAATGGTAACTCACTCCCCTCATGATGCGGACTATGCGATGCGCGTAATTCACCTATTTGATGGACATGTAGTTACTGAAAATATGCAGGAAGGCTTTCACGTCTAAAACTATTAAAGGTATCTGTCATGCTTAAGAATTATATAAAAATCGCCCTTCGAAGTCTTTTTAAACAAAAGATGTACTCCTTTATCAATATTTCAGGATTAGCTTTAGGAGTTGCTTGTTGTGCGTTGATCCTGCTCTATACAACTAATGAATGGAGTTTTGATAAATTTCACTCCAAATCAGACAGGATTTATCGTGCATGGACATTAGAAGATTATGGAGAAGGTGATATTTATTTCAATACAGTTACGCCATTTGTATTGAAACCTACTCTTGAGCAAAGTATACCTGAAGTTGATCAAATTGCCCGGCGATATGTATTCAATGATCTTGTTAAACGATCTGAATCTGATGAGTCTTTTTCAACTTCAATACAAGCAGTAGACCCTGAGTTCTTTTCCATTTTTGATTTTGAATTATTAAGGGGCGACTCTGAACAGATTTTCTCCGGACTGAATGAAGTTGTACTTACACCGGAATTGGCAAACCAATACTTCGAGAATGAAGATCCATTACAAAAAACTCTTTTAGTAATGATGGGAGGTGAATTCCAGGCATTTACAGTTACCGGAATAATAGAAGAGCCTCCAACTAATTCCAGTATTCAATACGGATTACTTATCCCGATGGAAAAGGCGCAGACAGTTCTAAATCCAAACTCATTACTGAATTGGTATAGCGTTACTCCTGAGACATATGTTCTTTTAAATGAGCAGGCCGATTTAACCGCTGTGCAAGCAAAGTTCCCTGCTATGATGGAGCAAGCACTCGGTGAGGATTACAATGAAGGAGAATATGAAGTTGGCCTCCAACCTATCACTGATATTCATTTAAATACAGAGTTTCCGGTTGGAATTGCTTCCGTAAGTGATCCAACCTACTCCTACATTTTAGGAGCGATCGCTCTTTTAATACTCATCATCGCTTGTGTCAACTTTATGACCTTGTCGATAAGCCGTTCTACTTCAAGAGCTAAAGAAGTTGGAATCAGAAAAACGATTGGAGCTGAACGTCATCACCTAATGTACCAGTTTTGGGGAGAAGCTCTGTTAATGACTGTCTTTTCAGTAAGCCTTGGTGTGTTAATCTCTGAATTCCTTCTGCCTTTTTTTAACCAACTTTCAGGAACACAGCTTTCACTTCAGCTAAGTTTAAACACAATTCTACTCTATTCAGGATTAGCTCTTTTTATCAGCTTGATTGCCGGTATTTATCCGGCTCTTGTTCTGTCAAACTTTAAACCTATTGAAGTACTCAAAGGTAAGCTTCAGATAAAAGGAGATAAAAATATTTTCAGAAAAGGAATGGTTGTATTCCAATTCACTATTTCCATTTTTCTGATCGCCAGTACTCTTATGGTTAATAAACAATTGGATTTTCTTCGTTCAAAAGATCTGGGGTTCCAAAAAGAAGAAGTCGTGATCCTGCAAACAGGTCTCCAGCTTGGGCCACAGATGGGATTCTCTCAAATAACACAGGAGTCTGTTCGCAAAAAAGAACTCTTTGAAAGTCAAATCTCAGCTAATTCAAGTGTTCTGGATCTGGCTTCTTCTATTTATACACCTGCACAACAAGGTTGGATAGGGGTTGATTTTAAAGATGCTGATCAGCAAACAAGACGGATGAATATCAATTTTGTAGATGCTGATTATCTGAATATGATGGGGATTGAAGTAACTGAGGGCAGAAGTTTTTCTGATGAAATTACTTCTGACAAACGCAGAGCAATTATTGTTAATAAGGCTTTGGTAGATGATTATGGCTGGGATAATGCCATTGGGAAAAAGCTTCCCGGGAGTAACTTTGAAGACCACGAGATCATAGGTGTAGTTGAAAACTTCAATTATCAATCCTTACGCACCTCTGTTGAACCTTTGGCAATGTCTATCAACCCTTCTTTGCTATTAAGCGGTATTGCTAATATCGGTTTCTTTAACTCTCCTTCACCTAGAATTTCATTAAAAATAAGCTCTGAAAACATCCCTGAAACGATCAGAGAAATTGAACAAACCTGGGCGGCTGTGTCACCCGGAACACCGTTTGATTTTCAATTTTTGGATAGTTCTATTGACAGTCAGTATCGACAAGAAGAAAGATTACAAAAAATAGCCGTATCAGGCTCAGCCTTAGCTATTATCATTGCTTGTCTCGGTCTTTTTGGTCTCGCTTCGCTAATGATCTCAAGAAGAGTTAAAGAGATTGGCATCAGAAAAGTTCTCGGTGCTTCAGCTACCAGCATAACCCTTTTAGTAAATAAAGAATTTACGGTTCTTGTACTTGTATCCATCCTTTTAGCTGTACCGATGGCATGGTATGCTATTTCTGTTTGGCTTGATGATTTTGCCTACAAAGCCGACATGGGTTTTTGGTTGTATGTGCTTGCCGGAGGAATCGCAATTTTTATTTCCTGGGCTACCATAAGTATTCAATCTATTAAAGCAGCACAGATAAATCCGGTTAAGAGTCTCAAATCCGAATAGGGAGAATTAGCTATGTTCAAAAACTATATAAAAATTGCGTTTAGAAATCTCTTAAAGAATAAGAGCCAAACGGTCATCAATGTTGGTGGACTAACACTCGGTATAATCTGTGCTATTGTCATTTTCCTGATTATTCAATTCGATCTCAGCTTCGATAAATGGCATGAAGATCCTGATAGAATTTATCGTGTTGTACGGCATGAAACTGAATTCGGAAAAAGTGTTTACTATCGGGGAGGTCCATATCCACTTGCTGAAGCTGTCAGAAATGATGTTACCGGTATTGAGTATTCCACTTTAGTTTTTAATAACCTTGCTAACGAGCCAATCATATCATATTACGATAATGGCAATCTTGTTAAGAAATTAAAAGAAAGTGATTTTGCTTTTGTTGATCCCGATTACTTCAACATCTTAACTTATACCTGGCTATCAGGAAATCCTGAAACTGCCATTAAAAATCCTAATACTGCTGTTGTTACTCAAAGTTTTGCCCTGAAATTATTTGGCACAACTGATGTTTTAGGCAAATCAGTAGTCTTTAATGGTGGTACAGCCGCAGATATTGAAATCACGGGCGTAGTTAAGGATATGCCTGAAAATTCAGACTTCCCTTTCACATTTATTGGTGCTAACTCAACCATGGACAGAAATGGAGAAACGGCAGAAAATCCAAGTTGGGGAAGTAACTCAAGCTCTATGCAAACCTACGTCAAGTTGGAGCCCGGTTTTTCAGAAGAACAGATCAATGAACAACTTGAAGCACTGATTGTAAAATATCGAAACGAGGAAGTTGCTGCTGAACTAGATCTCTTTCTGCAACCTCTTTCCGAAATTCATTTTGACAGCCGTTTCAGTAATTATAATGGACGTGTCATAGAAAAAAGCATGTTGTTAGCTCTTGGTATAATTGGTCTTTTTTTACTTATAGCAGCTTGTATCAACTTCATAAACCTTAATACAGCAATTGCAGTAAGCAGATCGAAAGAAGTAGGCTTACGAAAAACCTTAGGAGGAACAAAATCTCAATTAATGCTTCATTTTTTTGGAGAAACAGCTTTTATAACTCTAATAGCATTAGTTTTGGGAGTAGGTTTATCAGAAATCGTTCTTCAAAATATATCTCCTGTTTTAGGATTTTCTCCTGAGATGAACCTCTTATCTAATGTTGAATTACAGCTCTTTATTGTATCAATTTTCCTGCTGGTAACGTTGCTTGCGGGTTGGTATCCGGCTCAATATCTCTCCAATTTTAATCCAATAGAAGCCATCCGAAATAAGATCCAGTCAAACTATGGGAGAGGTCTTACTTTAAGAAGAGGATTGATCGTAGTGCAATTTACCATTACTCAGGTATTAATTATTTGCACATTAATAATGGCTTCCCAGATAAGATATTTTCAAAATCAGGATTTAGGTTTTGAGAAAGAAGCCGTTGTTCAAGTTCCCATCCAAAATGAGAATATGCCCATTCTTAATGTTTTTAAAAGCTCATTACTGAATAAAACTACTATTCAAAATGTCAGCTTTTCTAATACAGGGACCACAAATAACAGTGTTTGGGGTGGGAATTATATAATGATCGAAGACTCCATCAGGCATGAAAATTCAGGTCAAGTCAAATTCATCGATGAAAATTTTATTGATACCTATGGACTTACCTTACTGGCTGGTACAAACATACAACCATCTGATACTGTTAACGCTTATATAGTGAATCAGTCATTTGCGAAAGAAGTTGGGTATGGAGATAACCTTTCAGGCTTGATTGGTAAAACAACTTCCATGTGGGGAACAGAAGCTCCGATTGTTGGAGTAGTTAAAGACTTTAATACTCAATCTTTACATGAAGGCTTGGCCCCTGTTTTATTAGCTCCCAGAAAAAGCTTCTTTCTTTCCGCTGTTAAAATTAACACTGCCAGAACTAAAGAAGCTTTGGGTGATATCGAAAGAGCTTTTAATACAGCGTTTCCGGATCTGGTATTTGAATATTCATTTCTGGATGAATCAATAGAAAGCATGTATGAAGATGAACAACGTACAGCCAAGATCATGAACGCATTTACTTTAATTGCTATCATAATTGGCTCTTTGGGTCTATTTGGGCTTGTTTCTTACATGTCAACAACCAGAACCAAAGAAATAGGTGTTCGAAAAGTACTGGGTGCAAACCTACTGGATATTCTAAAATTATTTGGAACAGAACTAGCTCTTTTAACAGGAATCTCGTTTGTGATAGCAGCCCCTATTTCATGGTATTTGATGAGAAACTGGCTTGAAGAATTTGCTTATAAAATTGAGCTGGGAATTGGAATATTTCTACTTGCACTTTCGGGAATCTTATTGATATCTGTATTAACCATAGGATATAAGTCGCTCAGAGCTGCTCTTTCCAATCCAATTGAATCCTTAAAAAGCGAATAGGAAAATTATGTTTAGAAATTATATCAAGATCGCCTTGCGAAATTTGAAAAAAGATAAGGGATACACCCTTATAAACTTAATAGGGCTCAGTATGGGTATAGGAGTCTGTCTTATTATTTTCATTTTCCTCCAATTTCACTTGAGCTTTGATTCTTTTAATAAAAAAGCTGCTAATATATATCGTGTAACCACCTCAGAACAAGGACCTGATGGTGATTTTCGTAGTACCGGAAGTATGGAGGGTGCGCTTGCACAAACCCTGTTAGATGAAATTCCTGAAGTGCGGGCGTCAGTAAGAGCTAGCAGATATGGTAAAACATTAATTACCATAGGTAATGAGAATTTCTATGAAGAGAATATTCTAAGAACCGATCCCTCTTTATTCGACATTTTCACATTCCCATTTTCACAGGGTGATCCGAAAACGGCACTTTCTGATAAATCCAATATAGTATTAACAAAGTCTGTCGCGCAAAAATACTTTAGGGAACAAAACCCCATAGGTCAGGAGATTGTCTTTAATGAAAGAAATCGATACATCGTTACCGGAATTGTAGAAGATCCCCCAGCACAATCACATATCAATTTTTCTATGGTTATAAATATACCGGACTCTCTCTCCGGAAGATCGATAATGGATTGGAACTGGCTTCGCTCTTTCCACACTTATGTTTTACTCGATGAACAAGCTTCCCCGAACGATGTAGAAGCAAAAATTCCAAGTATCCTTGAAGGTAAAATGGCATTAGGAAATGCTGAGTTTCACCTCCAGTCATTAACGGATATTCATTTAAAATCAGATTTAGGATGGGAACTGTTTCCGGAACGCATTTTCAGTATTAATTATATATACCTTTTCAGTATTGTAGGAATATTTATTTTACTAATTGCCTGCATAAACTATGTGAACCTCGCGACCGCCCGGGCTACTACCCGATTAAAGGAAGTTGGTGTAAGAAAAGCTGCAGGTGCCCAACAAGGAAATTTGTTCTGGCAATTTACCGGAGAAATTTTGTTACTCACCTTTACATCCGCTGTATTCTCTCTTGGACTTGTTGAGCTTCTACTTCCCTACGTGAATAAATTAATGGACCTCCAACTTTCTTCAATAGTCATATGGTCTCCGTTATTCATAACCGGATTTATCTCTTTCATATTTCTGATTGGAATCATCTCCGGAACCTATCCCGCATTTATTCTTTCGTCTTTTAAACCGGCTGAGATTTTTAAAGGCAACGGAAAATTACTAACCAGTGAAGGATTACGTAAGGGATTGGTGGTATTCCAATTTTCCGTCAGTATGATCTTAATTATAAGTACGATTATCATAGATCAACAATTGACTTATTTCCAAGACAAAAACCTTGGTTTAAATACTGAACAAGTATTGAATATTTCGCTTGAATCAACCAAAACAAGAGAACTCGGAAATGTTTTTCTTGAAAAGCTCGCAAATCACTCCAACATAGAATCAGTTTCAGCATCCGGAGACCTGCCCGGAAACAGTGGTACTACTTTATACTTATATCCTTTCGAGGATCAAGAATTACCCATGCCTGCGCGTTACATGAGTATAGACCCACAATTTATTAAAACCATGGAAATGGAATTGATTGCAGGCACAAACCTTACAATACCAAATACAAAATCAGAGCAAATTTCAGTAATTGTAAATGAAACTGTAGTAAAAGAAATGGGCTGGAAGCCTGATGAAGCTATAAACCAACGACTAGATAGATTTGTAATAATTGGTGTCGTCAAAGATTTTCATTTTGAATCCCTTGAACAAGAAATCCGTCCTGCTGTTATGGCTCCACTTGGTGATGCTAATCCAGATTATATCTCCGCCCGGCTTAGCCCTTCAAATATTTCAGAGACGATGGATTGGATAAGAAAAGAATGGGATACAGTAGCGGATTCTTATCCTCTTCAATTTACGTTTATGGATGATACTTTCGAAAGTCTTTATAGGTCAGAAGAACGATTGGGAATACTTTTTACCGTCTTTTGCATTATAACAATCATTATCGCATGTCTCGGTTTATTTGGCTTGATGGCATTTATGGCAACAAAACGTACCAAAGAAATAGGCATCCGAAAGGTTTTGGGAGCTTCCATTGTCGATATCGTAACCCTTCTCTCGAAAGATTTTATCAAGCTTGTCGTTCTTGGTTTTGTCATTGCAATCCCTATTGCTTGGTATGCTACAAATCAATGGCTTGCAGACTTTGCTTATCGCATCGAAGTTAGTGTCGATATTTTTGCTTTTACTGGAATTTCAGCAATTCTAATATCCTTTTTTACAATAAGTTGGCAGGCTATTAAATCAGCTCTGTCAAATCCGGTTGAATCCTTAAAAAGCGAATAGGAAAATTATGTTTAGAAATTATTTAAAAATTACCCTTAGAAATCTCTGGAAAAATAAGAGTTATTCTTTTATAAATATTTTTGGTCTCGCTGTTGGTTTGGCAAGCTGTATTGTGATTTTGTTATATGTAACAAATGAATTGAGCTACGACAAACATCACAAAAAAGCAGACAGAATTGCCCGAGTAGCTTCCTTTATTGATTTCTCAGGTAGTTATTTAGAGCTGGCTACAACCTCTGCCCCAATGGGACCCACATTAAAAAACGACTACGCTGCTGTTGAAGATATGGTTCGTTTCAGACCAAGAGGAGAATTTCATGTACGCTCAGGAGATACAAATATTAAAGAAACAGACATCATATTTAGTGATCCTACCGTCTTTAATGTTTTCACAATTCCGGTAATTCATGGTGATGCGGAGACCGCGCTTTTAGAGCCTTACACGATGGCCATCTCCAAATCAAAAGCGCTGAAATATTTTGGGAAAGAAAATGTTGTTGGGGAGTCATTGTTGCTGGATGATGAGCATTCTTACAAGATTACAGCAATCTATGAAGACATGCCCCCTGCTTCCCATTTCAATTTTGAGTTTCTTCTTTCAATGGAAACAAACTCAGATGAAGCTAATAATGGTGTCTGGCTTAGCAATAACTTCAGAACGTATTTACTGCTCAAAGAAGGAACTGATTTAAAAGCTTTTGAAGAGAACTTTAAAAGCATCAAAAAAACTTACGTAGAGCCCCAGTTAATTCAGTTTACCGGTAACGGGCTTGACGAATTTGAGGAAGCAGGAAACAGTTTGCATTACCAGCTCCAACCACTTACTGATATTCATCTTCATTCAGATTTAGTTGCTGAATTCAAACCGAATGGAAATATAAACTATGTATTTCTCTTCTCAGGTCTGGCCGCTTTTATTCTTATTCTGGCTTGTATCAATTTTATGAATCTTTCTACTGCACGTTCAGTGAAAAGAGCCAAAGAAGTTGGTATCCGTAAATCCTTAGGTTCGCTAAGAAAACAATTAGTTGGTCAGTTCTTTACCGAATCCATGTTGTTATGTCTTTTCTCTTTTTTGATCGCTCTCCTGCTTGTAGAACTAACACTTCCCTTCTTCAGTAATTTGTCAGGAACCCATCTTGTTACAAATTATTTTTCTGACAGCACTTTAATTACTTCTATTATAAGTATAGTCCTGATTACCGGACTGCTGTCAGGAAGTTACCCGGCCATCATGCTTTCAGGTTTCAAACCAATTAAGGTCTTAAAAGGAGCTTTTCAACATAAAGAAAAGAGCAAATTTAGAAGTACGCTAGTAGTTTTTCAGTTCAGTGTTTCTTTAGTAGTGATTATCGGATTACTGGTTATCAATAAGCAGCTGGAATTTATCCAAAATCAATCTTTAGGATTTCAGAAAGAACAAACAATTATCGTTCATGATGCTTATATGCTTAGCTCCAATCTTCAGGCCTACAAAGATCAATTATTAAACGAACAAGAGTTTAAGAGTTCCACTGTTTCCAGTTATTTGCCCGTAAGCGGATTTTCTATGAACGACCAGACCTTCTGGCCTAAAGGAGAAGATCCGATTCAGGGGAATAACTCATCTCTGCAGGTTTGGCGTGTTGATGAAGATTATATTCCAACATTGGGAATGGAAATTATTGAAGGTAGGAATTTTTCTAAAGAAAGAGGATCGGATGGAAATACTGTAATTCTAAATGAAGCGTTAGCTCAACGATTTGGTTTTGAAGATCCTGTCGGAGAAATAATTACAACCTTTACACAAAATCCGGATGGCTCTTTTGATAATGAAAACCTGAGGGAGTTTACCATAATAGGAATAGTAAAGAATTTCCATTTCAGATCACTCAAAGAAAACATCTCACCTTTGGGGCTTTTCAAGGGAGCTAGCCGTGGAAATGTCATCTTTAAAATTGATGCAAAGAATGCTTCAATCGCGCTTTCCAAGCTTGAAAATACCTGGACTGAAATGGCTCCGGGTCAACCTTTCAGCTATTCTTTTTTAGATGACCGATTTGACCAAATGTACAGATCTGAGAACCGTGTCAGCAATCTGGTATTTGCCTTTTCTGTCTTGATCATTGTTATCGCTTGCCTTGGTTTATTCGGACTTTCAGCATACAGCGCCGAACAACGCACCAAAGAAATTGGAATCCGGAAAGTGCTTGGTGCAAATGTCGCAGGAATCGTTTCGCTTGTATCACGTGATTTTATAAAACTGATCCTGATCAGCTTTTTTATTGCAGCTCCTATTGGATATTTCATCATGCAAAAGTGGCTGACAGAATTCACTTACAAAACCAATATCGGTTTTGATGTTTTTCTGATTTCAGGGATTGGAATAATTGTGATCGCTGTCATTACAGTAAGCTGGCAATCAGTAAAAGCCGCTCTTGCAAATCCTGTCAAATCACTGAAAAGTGAATAAAGTTACAAAATAAATACATGATCAAACTCAGAAACATAGACAGATACATCGACAAAAGACTTCAACGAAACTTCATCCTTAAAGGAATTGATCTGGATATTGAAGAAGGAGATTTTGTAAGTATCATGGGACCAAGCGGAGCCGGGAAATCTACTTTGCTTAATATTATTGGTTTTCTGGATGACGCTAATGAAGGCGAGTATTATTTCCTCGATGAACCTGTTCACAGTCTGAATGAAAGGCAAAAGTCGGAATATCATCGATCTTATATTGGTTTTGTTTTTCAGGCGTATCATTTGATTGATGAACTTACGGTATATGAAAACATTGAAATGCCTCTCCTCTATCGAAAAGTAAAAGGCAGTCAGCGGAAAAGCATGGTAGCGGACATGCTGGATCGATTTAATATTGTGGCTAAAAAAGATCTGTTTCCAAATCAGCTCTCCGGTGGACAACAGCAATTGGTTGGAGTAGCGCGCGCTTTGATCGGAAGTCCTAAGCTTATCTTAGCTGATGAACCGACCGGTAATCTCCATTCGGATCAAAGCAAAGAGATCATGGAGACCTTTAAGAAATTAAACAAAGAAGACGGAGTTACTATTATTCAGGTAACTCATTCTGATGAAATGGCGTCTTATGGAGATCGGGTTATCAATCTTCAGGATGGAGCTGTCACTGAAAACAATCCTTATGAGGAGGAATGATCATGCAAAACGTAAGAGTACAATTCACTATACCTAATGTAGAAAAAGTTGCTAACCTTGATATTCACGTTAACGGAGAACAGAGAAGTCTCAAATTTCGAGTTGAAACTTTCGACTGGGATTCTGATAATGGCAGTTCCGAGGACCTGGTAAATATTCTGAGAGACCGAATACAAAACTATGATTCTCAATGGGAATTATATCATATTGGTGCCCCGCAAGAACATAGTATACCTGTTACATTTCGATTCAATGAAAATAATTCTGAGAACTAAGTTTTTTATAAAGATCAGTATTCTCCTTTTGGGGTGCTTGTTTTTAGTTGATTCAGAGCTGAAAAGTCAATCTATTGATAAATCTGAACTAAACTCCATCTCCCAAAAAGCGGAACAGATTGAACGGGTTCGGGCCCTTATAATTCATCAAAATGGTGAAACACTCACAGAAAAATCCTTTAATGGGAGAGATCTGAACCATCCTTTTAATATTAAGTCGGCCTCTAAAAGTATTATTGGTTTATTAACGGGAATTGCCATTGAAAATGGATTTATCCCTTCCATTGAAGAGCCGATAAAAACATATTTCCCTGAATATTTTGAAGATAATCCAGACTCCATTAAGGAATCTATTACCATCCGCAACTTGCTCACTATGCAAACAGGTTTGAGATCAACTAGCTCCGGTAACTACGGAGCGTGGGTAATTAGTGATAATTGGGTTGAATACGCTCTGGATCAGGATTTTGTATCTCAAATAGACGGAAGAATGGTCTATAGTACCGGAACCTCTCACCTTCTATCTGTTATTATTTCGAAAGCAAGTGGAATGTCTACAAAGGCGTTTGCTGAAAAATACCTATTCGGCCCTATGAACATTCGTGTGGGCGGTTGGGATAAAGATCCACAGGGAAATTATATGGGCGGAAATAATATTGCTTTAAAACCTGCTGATTTACTTAAGATCGGTCAATTAATGCTCGACAATGGTAGATATGATGATGAACAACTCATTTCAAAAGATTGGGTGAGTGACTCATTCGGCACATATACCTACAGCAACTATAATCCATATGGATACGGATATCAATGGTGGAACCAAACTATTGGTGGCTATAAAACTTTTTTTGCCTGGGGAAGCGGTGGGCAGTATATATTTATAATCCCTGAATTAGAAACAGTTGTGGTAATCACTTCTTCGACAGCAACTACAGATCGTAGTAGAAGTTATAAGACGCCTGTCTTTGAGCTTGTTCAATTTGATATAATCCCTTTTCTTGAAGCACGTATTAACTGACGAAAGAATTATTTAATTAGAAACCAGACAACAGAAAAAGCATTTTTATTTCAAGTTACCTGTGTATTAGCTAATTATTTATTATTTGTAACAAACACTTCTTACGTTACTCTATTACCTGTACGAGAATAAATTTCTCAGGGGAACAAAAAAATAACCGGCTTAGGTATTTGTAGCAAATTTTCTGAGTTGCTGTCTGTCAGGATTCATGCATGTTTAAAAACTATATTAAGATTGCAATAAGGAATCTCCTTAAGAATAGGGTGTATTCTCTTATAAATATTTTAGGGCTATCTATTGGTCTTGCAACAAGCTTGCTGATATTGCTATATGTAGTAAATGAATGGAACTATGATCAATTTCACAGTAAGTCTGAACGGATTTTTCGGGTTGTTCAAACAATGGAATCTGAAAATAATAGTGAAGCAGACGCTTCTACACCCTTTCTTCTGGGACCTGTTTTAGATGCCGAATTCCCTGATCTGATTGAAAGTACAGTTCGGCTTTATAATCTGCAGGACGAATCTCATACCTTCAGGAACAAACAAAAAGGAGTCTCTTTTAAGGAAACGAATTTTTATTTCGTTGATTCTACTTTTTTTAACGTTTTTTCTGCGGGTCTCATTAGAGGAAATCCATCTGAAGTTTTAAAAAACCCCGGCTCACTTGTTATTAGTGAAGAACTTTCTGAAAAATACTTTGGTAACGAAGATCCTGTTGGCAAAACACTTAATTATAAAGGTATTCTTGATCTGACCGTAACCGGTATTATGAAAACATGGCCGGATCAATCTCATATGGATATTGATCTTATTGCTTCCTTTAGCAGCGTTAATGCAATCTACGAAGCGGATCAGGAATATGATCAGAGTTGGCTCTGGAACCCCATTTGGACTTACCTTCTTCTCAATGAGGGAGTTGATCCTGATGATATAGAAGCTCAATTCTCTACAATCGAAGAAAATTATTTTTACGCTTATTCAGGTTGGCCGGCAGATGAAGAAGTAACTCTTTCTCTTCAGCCTATCACTGATATTCATTTGCACTCCGCTCTTGAACAGGAAATGGAAATAAACAGCTCTATTGTTTATCTCTATATATTATTAGTTGTAGCAGGATTTATCCTGATCATTGCCTGCATAAACTTTATGAACTTATCTACCGCCCGATCTCTGGAACGAAGCAGGGAAGTTGGAATGAGAAAAGTACTGGGAGGCTACAGAAAGCAATTATTCTATCAATTTATTGGAGAATCTTTCCTCATATGCCTGATTGCAATAGTAATCGGTATTTTAATGGTTTTTGCTTCCTTACCTTACTTTGGAGAAATGGTAGGAAAAGATCTTTCATTAAATCTTTTCTCACATTTTGCAATTATCCCGGGACTTCTGCTGCTCACTATATTTGTGGGATTATTTGCCGGATCTTACCCTGCTATTTATCTTTCCTCCTTTGAGCCTGTACAAGTACTGAAGGGTTCCATTGTACAAGGAAGAAAAAGCGCCTTGTTCCGTAAAATGTTAGTCACCTTTCAGTTTACTCTTTCAATAATTTTAATTATTGGCACCGCTGTTATTTATAAACAGATCCAGTTTATTCAGGAGAAAGACCTGGGGTTTGATGAAAGTTCAGTTATTCTACTCCCAACCAAACAAAACCTTATAGCCTGGGAGTTTGAGACCTTTAAAGAGCGTGTACTTTCATTTTCACAAATCGAATCCATGACCGGCTTAAGTAAAGTTATTGGCTCTGAAAAACAGGAAAACTACCATTATGTACCGGAAAAGTTTGGTGAAAGCAATGATGAATTAAATCTCGCATTTCATACTACACATGACTTGGTAGAAACTTTTGATCTGAAACTAATTGCCGGCCGGTCTTTTTCCAAAGATTTTCCAACTGATGCGGAGCAGGCCGTACTGATCAATCGTAAAATGCTGGAAAAGCTGGAGCTGAATAACCCCGATGAAGCCTTAGGAGAAGTATTCTACTTTTACCCTAAGGACGGTGGAAGAAAAGCTAAGTCAGTAATTGGTGTTTTGGAAGACTTTAATTACGCCTCGCTTAAAAGAGAAATTGAACCACTTACTATTTCATTAGTCGAGGGCACCTTCCCTTTTTTGGGTTTTATAGAACACACAGCAGTGGAAATCGCTCCCGGAAATCCGAAAGAAGCACTGGCACATATAGAAGAAGTTTGGAAAGAAATGAATCCGGTTGACCCATTTGAATTTCAGTTTCTAGATGATCGTTTAGCTGAGATCTATGAAGCCGAAGATACCATGAGTACACTTTCTATTGCTTTTTCGATACTCTGTATTCTTATTGCTTCACTTGGGCTGCTTGGGCTGGCATCATATTCCGCTCAGCTTAAGGAAAAAGAGATCGGGATCAGAAAAAGTCTTGGTGCCTCTGTTTCTGATATCGTTAAGTTATTGTCCAAAGACTTCCTTGCTCTTATTGCGATTGCAAATCTCATTGCCTGGCCTCTCACTTTCATTATAGCACAAAACTGGTTGGAAAACTTTCCGTATCGATTTGATATCGCGACAAACCTTCCTGTTATTTTTATAGGATCCGGTATTTTTATAATGATCATCGCGCTTGCAACGATCAGTTACCATGCTTTACGAGCCGCTCTGGTTAATCCTGTTGATGCAATTCAAAATAATTAGGAAGACAGTTAATCAGCATTATTCCGAAACTGTTTTTTCATTTTTATAGTTAAGTTCAGTGATGGCAAATAAACTATCTCTTACTGCATCCTACATAGCTGTAAAGTTTTACGGGTTGACATTAAATCCCAAAATCGCTTCTTTTTTCACCCCTTTTACAATCAGTTTCTATGAAAAGGTAGTGTCTTATTTGCCTGCCAAACTAAGCTGGAATCAGAAAGCATTCCGATCACGATTTTGGAGAAGTTTCTTTGTCTGGTGGGAAGAATTACTACTTCCCGGAGATCTGATGCATATCATCTCCCGAAAATATTATGTCGAACATGCTGTTCAGAAAGCAATCAATGAGGGCTGTGAGCAACTTGTAATTCTTGGTTCAGGCTTTGATCATCTCGGATCATTATTTGCTGCTAAAAATATACCATCATTCGAGATAGATACTCCTTCCATGATTCAGCATAAACAGAGAATGCTTACTCAAAATGGTTTTAAATTAGAACATCTGAACTTGTGCCCTATTGACCCTGCCAACCAAAACATAAATGAAGTACTTTTAGAATCGGGTGAATTTGATCCCACTAAAAAAACCGTTTTTCTTGCGGAAGGCTTCTTCGATTATTTATCTCTTGATAGTACCCGGGCTATTTTGGACAACATCTCCTCTGCCGGTACGGATCTTAAACTGATCAGTACGTTTTTTGATCTCGGTGAATTGAACTTCTTCCATCGGTTTATGTTTACTAGCGGAGTAGCAATGGTTGGAGAGACATTAAAACTTCCTCTAAGCAGAAAAGAGTTTATTGACCTGCTGAATGAGTTTGATATCAAAACTGAAAATGAGACCAGCTATTCAAAGATCGAACAGGAACTGATCTCAAAAATGGAAATTGACCTTCCGGTACTTAAAGGGTTTTATATTCTGGAAAGCTCCAAATGTTAATTAGAATCTGAATTCACGATTCTTTACTGAATCTGTAGCTGAACTATCAGGTTTTTCTTTATTATTTGAACTTACATCACTTAGCGAAAGACCTACTCTGGAAATCTGAATTCTGTTTATGAAAGGAGCATCAAAAGTAAAAGAAGAATCTGTTTGTACCGAGTCTTGCACAACTTCAGGTTCTGGGTAATTGTAATAAGTAATTCCGCTCAGGTTCATCATATTCTTCAGTATCCAATCCTTTCTTTCCTTCACATATGGTGAAGCAGGCTCCACTCTCATTCTTTTAGGATTAGGAAGAACAGCAGCCATACGCGCCGACTCATCGTCTTTTAAAAGTTCAGCTTCTTTATTAAAAAAGTGATCCGAAGCTTTTCCTACTCCATAAACACCCGGACCAAATTCAGCTATATTCAGATAGACTTCCAACACACGTTCTTTTCCCCAAAGTGCATCTATGGTTAAAGCCAGTCCTGCTTCCACACCTTTTCTCACGAAGTTCTTATCGCTACTCAAGAAAAGATTTTTAGCAACTTGTTGTGTGATGGTACTGGCTCCACGGACTCTCACACCTTCTTCCATTTCCTGATACGCTTCAGCGATAGCCACCAGATCAATTCCGGGGTGTTCCCAAAACTTTTGATCTTCTGATGCAACTACAGCCCATTTAATATTTTGTGGGATATCTTCATACTCTACCCATCTTTCTTTCAGGCTGTATCTTTCCACTCCAACCTCTTCCCAGTCTTCCTGAAGAGTAAATGCCGTAAAAGATGGATTCACCCATTTCAAAGACCAAAGCATTACAAAAGCCATTACAGTAAATACAACCAGACTTATTGAAGTCCACTTTAATGTCTTTTTTGTATAAACCCAGGTTTTTGCAGCAATTTCCTTAAGATCGGTTTTTTGCCCCTCATTTTCCGAATGTTCAAAATCTATGTATTCCATATGCTCTTGTAGACCTTTTAACGGATTTTGTTCTGAGATTTAACGTTTTTGATTGAACTTTATGTAAACAATATGGGATATTCTTGGAGATCTTAAATAATTCGTTGCCAATTTAGTAGTGATAGTTCGAAGAATCATTGCCCTTAGTATTTAAGACGGAGAAGTGAGCGTGATCCGGAGGCGCCTGCGAAGCAGGAATAATCCTTTCTGGTGAAAAACCTAGAACTGCATCTGATCGAACGAAGACCTTTAGGATTATTCAGCGTAGGATCAGTGAGCCCGTCTTAAATAC
>CAJXQC010000028.1 GCA_913058495.1 uncultured Balneola sp.
TTTTGTACCGACAAAAGTACCAAAAACTCCCGACAAGAATTATTGGCGCGAACTCGATTACATCGACTAATCATTACAAAAGGTCTTCGTTCATATGATGCATATTCACGAATCATCCAGAGTGTAATGATTACTCCTACGGAGCCGTCGATTTCATTCCGTTCTTGCTCCGCCAATAATTCTAAGTTCGGTGTAGTTGGAAGCTTTTTCTTAAATTGTCAGACCCAGTAGATTTTCTGCATCAAACAACCGAAATTCTAACTTTCTTAGTTTTAAGCTTTTTATTGTCGATGAGTTTGAGAACCTGATCCACTTTATCAGCTTTAACCGCTGCAAATGCCGATTCCTGCTTTAGTTCTATATCGCCCAATTCCCCTTTTTTGAGTTTTCCTTCTTTAAAGAAAAAACCAGCGATATCTCCTTTGGAAATTTTGTCTCTACGTCCGCCTGAGATATAAAGCGTTTTCCATTCTGTCTTTGTTGGCGGATTGGAAACCGATAACTCTTCAACTCCATCCGATTGGATAAAGTCAGGAAGATCTTCATCGCTCCATTTTAAAACATAGGCTACGCCATCATTATGCATTCTGGCTGTTCTACCATTTCTGTGAGTGAATTCTTCAGCTTTGAGAGGAAGATGGTAATGAATGATAAAATCCATTTCGGGAACATCAATTCCCCGAGCTGCAAGATCAGTAGCGATCAATAAACGATGTGTCCCATTTCTGAATTTGATCAATGCATTTTCTCGATCGTTTTGTTCAAGCCCGCCGTAGAAACAACCATGCGGAATATTATGATGATTTAAAAAATCACTTACTCTTTGAATCGAATCCTTAAAATTACAGAAAACAAGTCCCCGTTTATCGCCAAGCTGATTCAGTAAAGCAACCAGTGTATCCAGTTTATCCTTTTCGGGAGAAATAACTGTTTTGATAGAAAGATCAGGTTTATCTATATCCAAAAAATTAACAACTTCTTCATCTTTCAGATCTACAAAATCCGGAATTTCAATTCCTTTGGTAGCAGAGGTAAGGATCTTCTTATTAATGCTTGGTAAGGCATCAATGATCTCTGTCATATCAGCTTCAAATCCAATCTCTAACGACTTATCGAACTCATCCAGCACCAATGATTTGATATCAGTTACTTCAAAAGTCTCACGGCGTAAATGATCGGAGATTCTTCCCGGCGTCCCTATCAAAATAGCAGGAGGGGTTTCCAGTTCGGATCTGTCCTTGGAAAAAGATTGACCACCATAAAAAGCGTTGATCTTAAAACCTGTTCCCATTTCGCGAGCGACTTGTTCGATCTGAATAGCAAGTTCTCTGGAAGGAACCAGGATAAGGGCTTGAATCTGTTCACATTCAGGATCCAGTTCTTCGATGATCGGCAATAAGAAAGCGAGTGTTTTACCCGTTCCCGTAGGGGAGAGCAGAACCACGTTAGCATTTGTATGAATAGCGAACTTCGCTGTTTTCTGCATTTCATTGAGTTCTTTAATACTCAGTTTATCCAGAATAGCGCGTTGATTTTTTATAGAAGATGACATGCCTGTAAACTACGGCTTTTAGGGACGGGAAATGAGAGTAAAACTGAGATTCTGCTTTAAGAGATTAATTTATCAGAAGCATGCCATAAGTTTTAAATTTTTCGGCTCAGTTCTTCAAGCATCAATAGACCCTGATCATATGTATCAATTTGCTTTCTAATCTGATAGAGCCGGGCAAAAATGTAAGCCTCCATCTTTCTATCAGATAAAAAATATTCAATATCAAAAGAAATAGGAGGTCTTTGGTCATCTTTATAGAGAGGAACAAACATATCATTTGTATTACCTTTTCCCCAAATTTGGCTGTACTTATCAAATACAAAAGTCTCATATTGATGTATAAACCGATTAGATATCTCTTCTCTTTCTTGAATTGCTTCTGTCGATAGATAATATTTGGATATAGAGTTCTGAATATCTGAATTAAGTGCATCTAAACTTCCCGAAGAAATTAATAGATCAATACCGTTGGTTCGGGGTTTAAAATTGAATTCCAGGAGTAGTTGTGCAATATTGCCGGCAATTGAATCATTAGGTTCGGTTTTTAATTGAATAATGTCCGACATGTTCAAGGCCATACGTTCTCTGTCATAGGCGTTATGTATGAGATCTTGAAGTTGTTCTTTATCATCTTCGAGATTTTGCTTTAGTATTTTTAGATGATACTGAGCAGTTTGTGATTGATTGTTTTTCTCATTCCAGTTATTGACCTGAAGCGCCAACAAAATCCCGATCATTACCAAAGCAATTTCTCCAACAGCGTAGAAGAGATAGGTACGAACTTTATTCTGTTCCATAAGTTTTTTTCGTATTTGTCTAAAAAATCTCAGCATAAGAATCGCGGATTTTAAGGATTAGATGATTTCACGGATTTATCTTGAGTCAAAACCAAGCGCTTAAAGGTCATACTTTTTGAACCAAAATTAATGAGTAAGCCAACTTCTAATTTATAGGCCTTTAAATAATTTAAAGCTTGAGCAATGTGTACATCTTCCAGTTCAATTACAGCTTTAATCTCCACCAGTACTTTGTTTTCAACTACAAAATCAGCTCTTCTTGTTCCAATTGGTTTTGGAAGATCTTTATAGTAGATCTGCTGTTCAATTTCTCGCTGAAAACTTAATCCTGCTTTTTGAAACTCATGAGACAATGCTCTTTGATAAATTATTTCTTGAAACCCATTTCCTAAGAATGAGTGGACATCAAAAGACGCTCCTATAATTTTCTTTGTTATATCCTGATATTTCAAATCCGCGCTCATCCGAAAATCTAATTAATCCATGGTTCAAAAGTTGATATGAGGAAAAAACGAAACATTAATTTGAATTATTTAGAAGAGTTAAAAGATCTTCAGTCTCTAATTTTAGTTCTTCTGTGATTTCTATTCCTACCTCATTCACAGCTTTCATTGTATTTAGAAAAGTGTAAAACTTTCGGCGAGCATTTACCCAGTTTACGTTGTTCCATATATCGTTTTCAACAGCGGAGTTTATCTGAATTTTAAATTCGGGGAAGTAGAAAGGAACCTCAGCGATAAAATCTTCACTTAAATTATATTTCAGTTGAAGATTATCAGTTATCATAACCCGATAAACTTTTTGAAGTGAATTCAGGTCCAGTAATCTAAACTGGATGATTTCGTCCAACAGGTCAACTCTGCCGGTATTTTGAAGAGTCAGAAATGTATTGTTGTTCAGATTAGCATTCTCAAAAGTCTGAATAATATCAAGATTGGTTTTGATGAGCTCATTAAAATCGGAATTGGTTAAAGAAGGCTCAGATAGTATTTCTTCCAGACTGTCAATTTGAGATAACTGAAAAGACAGATCTTCTATTTGATACTCAAAATTTTCAATATCCAATATTAGATCTTCTTTTAAAGCAGTTAAGTAGGATTCTGCTAGATCAGCTTTTTTTCTTTCTTCATTCCAGTTATTAACCTGAAGAGCGAGTAAGATCCCGACCATTACCAGTGCAATTTCACCTAAAGCATAAAGGAGGTATTTTCGAACGTTATTTTGTTCCATAAGTTTTTGTCGTATTTGTCTAAAAAATCTCAGCATAGGAATCGCGGATTTGTAGGAGTGAGGGATGGCGCGGAGTTGTGGTTTGTCACTTCGAGCGAAGGGGAGACATCTAAAGATCCTTGAACTACCATCAACATCTTTAGATGTCTCGCAGTAGCTCGACATGACAAATAAGAGAAAGTCCGAGTTAATCCTGTAGTCAGTTTAATCAGCGGTTCAAATAGTATTTGACGGCAGAAGTGAAGCATTAATTTCCAGCTTCTATGAGTTCTATAGTTTCGTCGATATGCCCTAAAAGTTTTTCATAAATCACTATGTATTGAATAGTAACTGAATTAACCAATGCTACCAAGTTTTTGTAATCTACATCGTACATCAGGTTAATTACAGCTTCTTCATTATATTTATTACCTCTCATCCAAGCATTAAATTCAACCAGCATCTGTCTATCTATAAAATACCCAACAACATTTTCATTCCAGAGGTCATCGGCAGTTGATTGTACCGAAGTGGACTTTTCATATTCATTTTTAATGTGCCGTAGCTTAAGTGATAGTTCATTTTTATCGCTGATTAACTGCTCTGAACCTAATTCTTGTTGCAGAACTGGTAAATCTAATGTTACGGAAGCAGAACTGATCAACCTGAAAATGCGACTCGGGTTTGTTTTGAGTGAATCCGTATAAGATTCTGAATTCAAATATTGATTTGACCAGTTTAAAAACATTTTGTTTACCACCAGCGACTCTTCTACCTCGACTTTGGCTTCTTCCAACTCAACAACTAGCTTTTGAATAGTAGTCTCAGAAACCTGATCTGCTTTTCGCTCCTCATTCCAGTTATTGACTTGAAGAGCCAGCAGAATCCCGATCATTACTAGTGCTATTTCACCAATCGCATATAGGAGATAAGTACGAACTTTATTCTGTTCCATAAGTTTTTTTCGGATTTGTCTAAAAAATCTCAGCATAGGAACCGCAGATTTGAAGGATTTAGGGATTTCGCTGATTTGACACGAATTAGCATCTGTGTTAATCCTGTAATCAGTTTAATCAGCGGTTCAAATGGTATTTGGCGGAAGAAGCGAAGCATTTTGGTTATTTTGATCCGTATTCTTTACGCAATAGTTGAATGATCTGTGTTGCCATTTTTTTAGCATTAGGGAATTCATTTTCAGCTCTGATTCTCATTCCAAAGCTTAAGGGGATGGCATGATTAACGGCAATTTTAAGTTCATTCAGGTTATCCGTTAAAAGCTCCAGATCATTACTCCTGTAGTTTTGATAATCCTCAAGAGTATTGAAATCAGGTATTCCATCTACCGGCATATTATACCAATTAGGCAATAAATCGGCTGATTGAGGGTAATTGGAGTCGATTACTTTCCGAATTGCACTACCAAATGTTTTTGCCGATTCATCATCATAGATCAGATCTTTATCCAGATGATTAGTTAAAGCTTCATAGCGATTCAGCAGGCTAAGAAGGCTGTCGTTCTCTACATAGCGAAGAGCACCGGAGCTCTTTAATTCTTCAAAAGTAGAGCGACTCCAGGCAATGGCTCTGTAAGAATTTCTGCTGGAAAGCAAATAAACATCAATATTACTAGCTTCATTTATGCTTTGTAAGTCTCTGCTGTAGGTGATCAAACTATCAAGTAACAAATAAGCAGCTTTTGTTTGATGAATACCTATATCCAATGCCGTAATATCATTTTCCAGATCATGTATCATAGCGCTTGCAAAGGAATCTAATTCCTTGGATAATCTTCTTTGCTCGTTCCAGTTATTCACCTGAAGAGCAAGCAGAATCCCTATCATTACCAACAGAATTTCTCCTAAGGCATACCAAATGTATTTTCGCATATTTTCTTGCTCTATGAGTTTTTTTCGGATGGTTCGGAAGAATTTTAGCATATTATTTAATCTTAATGGTTAGTCAATTCTTCATTTATCATGCCTAGCAACTGCTCCATTTGCGTTCTGTTCTGCGCTAAGGGTACTTTACTATATCTTGTGGCATTAAAAGATTCGCTCAGGATATCTGCAAAAATAGGCGAGTCAAGAAAATCAAAATTCTCTACAATCAACGTTTTTTCCAAAGCCTGACCACTTCTTTCAACCTGTATATCGAATAGCAGATCAAAATACCTGAACTTTGCATCGATTGAACCCCTGATTATCTCATTGATCCATGCATCTGCTGATGGAAGCGAAAAACTGTACAGTTTTGCGATTTCATTTCTCAACGAGTCGTTTGAGATTTTATCAAGACCACTAGATTTTAAGGCCTCGTAAGGTCCTTCATTATATGCTATATAAACTCCGAAGCCCCAAACAGAATCTAGGTGGTGACGTACACTGTCTATCTCGAGGCTTCTTCTGTCATCCATATTTGAGGCATCCGTTAGGTAGAATATTGATTCTTCCAAGTTCGAGATCATGTCTTCTAATAGCCTGAAGTTGCCAATATCGTTTACTAATGCCACGCTAAGCTCAATTAGCATCCGGTGCTCATAGATTTTTTCTTTCCGGTTTTCATTCCAATTGTTTACCTGCAATGCCAACAGGATCCCAATCATCACCAGTAGAATTTCACCTAAAGCATACCACAGGTATTTACGAACATTTTCCTGCTTAATGAGTTTCTTTCGTATTTGTCTAAAAAATCTCAGCATAGGAAGGGAGGATTTTTAGGATTTAGGGATGGCACGGTTTTGTAGTTTATACATAAAATCCGTACTAATCCAAACATCTGGTAAATCCAAAACTTCGCCAAGGCTTCGGTTTGCAGGAGCGGATCAAAAGGTATTTTTCGGAAAAAGTGGAGCATTATTTGGTAATCCTATTTAATTCCTTTTTCAGCGTTTCTTTAAGTTCCCTGGCAACATTTAATCGTCCATCATAGGTTTCATATGTTCTAACTTTACTTTGCACGATATAAGGCAGCCATGAAACAAATTCGTCCCTTTCTATAAATCTGGCATATACTGCCTCAGCATCTTCACTAGTAAATTCAATTTTTTCTCTAAAACTTCCCATTGTAATTTGTTGCTTAGCATCTAAAATCCCTACTCTGTAATCCAGATATTTTAGCTGTAAATCTTCGGTAATAAACCGATACTGATTCCTATTTTCTGCATTGGTATAATACACTGAAATGGCATTACGCACTTCTTCATTTCGGATCAATGATAATTTTCCGGATGATTTTATCTCTTCAAAAGTTTGATTTGAAATAACAGGCGTAGATGTATATCCGGCATATTCTATACTTTCAATAAAGTAGCTGGGGTTCTCAGCTATCAGTGATTTATCTTTGCTGGCATTTATTAAAAATAGAGCTCGTTCTTTTCGGTACTCGTCGGTAGTAATCGCTCTGGAAATATTCTCGATATCGGTATTCACTTCTGTAATCAGCCTATCTAAATACCTGATCTCTGTTTTTAAATCTTTTTGAGTTTCATTCCAATTGTTAATCTGAAGTGCAATTAGAATCCCGATGACCAATAGAAAGATTTCGCCCAAGGCATACCAGAAATATTTACGCATATTTTCCTGCTTAATGAGTTTTTGGCGGATGGTTCGGAAGAATTTTAGCATTTAGTTCAATTCCTTGTTTAAACTTTCCTTCAAACTTTTCATATCACTTATTAGTGAATTGATAATTGCTCGTTCAGTTTCACTTCGGTCACTCATATCATTCAGCGTTGTTAAGAAATCAGGATTTTTAAATAAATCAGATGGGAATTTTGAGACTATTCTTTGTTCACCTTCAATAACTACAATAAGTGGTTCTTCGAGAAAAGATTTAAGCCTTTCTCTTTGTCGTACATAATCAGCGGTAAAGAACTCTATAAGGCTTCTCGTTCTGGGCTCACTAAAATCATACAAATAGATTAGCTTGTTTCTAAGATCTTCTGAACGAACTACATTTAAACCCTCGGCTTTCAACGCTTCGTATGGCCCTCTGTTTGCCTGAAATACGATGCCTGTCATTAATTGATACCATCTGCCTTCATTGCTTTTCCTAATGTAAAGCGAATCAATAAAATCCACTTTCATCGATGCTTTCTTTTTCATTTCTACAATAGAAGAATCCATTTTTGTTAATCTTAGGGTTAGCCCGTCCAGATAATTAATATCCTTTTCAAGTGCGCTATTGATTTCGCCAAGCATTTGGATTTCATATTCGCGATCTACCCGGTTCTCATTCCAATTGTTAACCTGTAAGGCAATCAATATGCCTATCACTACCAAAAGAATTTCTCCTAAAGCATACCATACATATTTTCGGATATTTTCTTGCACGATAAGTTTTTGGCGAATTTGTCGGAAGAATCTCAGCATGGGAAACGCGGATTTGTAGGATTCAGGGATTTCGCTGATTTGTCAGGAACTAAAATCCGTGATAATCCTGAAATCATTTTAATCAGCGGTTCAAATGGTATTTGGCGGAAGAAACGTAGCATAGTTTACCGGGTTTTTAATTCTTCATTAATAGCCTGTTCCAAATCAACCAACCTTGCAATTAATCTATGGCTTTGCACCATTCTATTTATCCTGTTATATAATGATTTATGTAATAAAACTTGTACTTCCTTATCATTTAATAATTCATCATATTGGCGCATTCCCAGCTTATAAGTAGTTAACTCAACTCCGGTTTCTTCATCTTTAAACCGAACAATTTCTGAGGTGTCAACAGCTACGTACTTTACAATATGAGGCGTTAAATCAATGGTCGGGTTATCAAATTTTTCAAATTCTCTGCCTTGTTTTACCATTAGATCAGTATAGTGTCCAAATGTCCTAATAATTAATTGTCGCAGGTCTTCATTTTCGATGATGTCAACTCCTGCTGCATTTAGTTCTTCGTACCCAACCATGCGTGGTGAAAACTGCAAGCTATTGCTGGTTAAACGTATGTGATGGGATAATGAATCATAGGTAGGGCGTTTTTGGATAAAATGCTCTAACACTCGTTTTGTGTTGTTTACGAATGTTTGTTCAGCATTTCTATCATTGGCTAAATCTTGTTTATTGACTTTGATATCTTCTAAAAGCTCTTCCAGAATACCCACTTCTTTTATTCTGTTTTTACGGTATTCATTCCAGTTGTTGATCTGCAGGGCTATTAAAATCCCAATCACAACCAAAAGGATTTCACCAAGCGCATAAAGAAGATATTTTCTGGTTTTATCAGACATAAGCAAGTTTTTTCGTATTTGGCGGAAGAATCTAAGCATGGGTTTTGAACCGCAGATTTTTGGGATTAAGGGATGGCACTGATATATATCTTGTCACTTTGAGCGGTAGCGAGAAGTCTAAAGATCTCGAATCCCTAAGCATGATTTTTAGATATCTCACATTCGTTCGATATGACAAACGATTAAAAATCTGTGTTAATCCTAAAATCAGTTTAATCAGCGGTTCAAATGGTATTTGACAGAAGAAGCGTAGCATTATGGATCGATCACCACAATTTTATCCCAACTTACGGCATACTGCCGCTCACAGGTATTATTAGTGCCCACTTGCAGAAATGGAAAATCCCTGCTCGTTGCGGTTAAAAT
This sequence comes from uncultured Balneola sp., assembly GCA_913058495.1. GTDB lineage: Bacteria > Bacteroidota > Rhodothermia > Balneolales > Balneolaceae > Balneola. The sequence continues at coordinate 9,155 of CAJXQC010000028.1, forward strand.
GTACTCTCTAGGTTCTAAGGTGCTGATCACATAATTTTCATTTGTTACCGGATTATGATGGTAGAGCTGTACAGGCTCTGTAGTGTTATTATAAACCGGATACCAGAGATAAAACGTGCCGAAACTCTCATCCAACGTTTTTACAATTTCGTCACTACATGGTACTTCTTTTGCTCTTTCATAGCCGACTTCTTCCATTTGTTCAAAAATTGAGGCCATACTCTTTTCCTTGATCAGTTTCTGAAATTCTATCCAGACAGATATCTGGTATTTTATGAATATCTCATACTGTTGTAAGAACGACTCATTGGATTCCTGGTAACTACGCAAATGATTCCTGAAGCGGGTGTTGGAATGAAAGAATTCGATTCGTTGCTTAAAACTTTCTTCATCCGTTTTATACATCCATTCTTCAGCTCTAAGGTAGCGTAGGTTTTCACGTTGCATACTCTTTAACTCTTCCAATTCTGAATTCATCATTTTAAAGGCAGCATCCAGCCTGCGCGTATAAAAAAGAATACGATTGAATTTTTCGGGAAACTGACGTTCGTTCTCCAAAATCGTATTTATATTTTCATTAAAGAACCAACCGGAAAAATCAGTAGTTAACATTGGATTGATGATCAGGTCTCGGGGTTCTACCATTCGCGACTTGTCCAACAGATCAGGCTTAAGAGTTTTGTTGAAGATGTGATAGTGAACTGAGTCGAGCTGTATTGCAGGAGCCAGATGATGAGCCAGGTCTCTTAACGTATTACTCTCTATCGCATTTGCAAAGTCCGTCATGACTCTTATCGCTTCTTCTTCTTGCTTTCGTTGCTCGTTCCAGTTGTTGATTTGCAAGGCCAGAAGAATCCCGATCATTACTAACAGAATCTCCCCTAAAGCATACCAAATGTATTTGCGCATATTTTCCTGCGTAATGAGTTTTTGGCGGATTTGTCTAAAAAATCTCAGCATAGGAAGGGAGGATTTTTAGGATTTAGGAATGGTACGGTTTCGTGGCTTATCACTTCTGCCGAAGGCATCACTTTGTGAGAGGGTAGCGAGAAGTCTAAAGATCCTTGAACTACCATCAAAAGCTTTAGATGTCTCGCAGTAGCTCGACATGACAAATAAGAGAAAATCCATATTAATCCAGTAATCAGTTTAATCAGCGGTTCAAACATTATTTGGCGGAAGAATCGGAGCATTAGTTATTCTTCTCCAAAGATTTGTTAATTTCATTTACAATTAGCTCAGAAAGTTTGAACTGTTCTTTTAATGGCTCAAATCCTCCACGAATAGCTGACATAAAAAACCCCAGTTCTCCCATCAATTCTTCATTGTTGGTTAACTTGTTCAATATTTCACCGGCTTTTTCTTCGGTAATAACCGGATCACATTTGTGTAATACTTGAATGTCACCGACAGTCTCATGGCATTCATCCCACATGTAATCCAGAATAGAGAAAGGTATCTGCATTCGGGCCATTTTACGGTACGGTGGGTTTATACCAATAGTACTCTGGTATCTGGACGTTCCACCTCCGTAGTAATATCCCAGCCGGTCTCTTAAGACTGAATTATTAAGTATAGACAACTCACCGGCACTTTTTAATTCTTCATAGGTTGCACTTTCGATAATAATGGGCCAGATTTGACTGGCATGGAAGGCATCTACCAGTAGTTCCCAGTTTGTGTATTTAAGATCATTCATACCATCTGAATAGTCTAATACTTTTATCCCACTCTTGAGAACCAGATCATAAAATTCGATATTTGATTTATAAAATTCTATATCAGTATTTAAATCTCTTAGCAAAAGATTCAGATATACTTGTTCTCTGTTTTTCTTTAATCTCTCTTCATTCCAGTTATTAACCTGAAGCGCTAAGAGAATACCAATCATTACTAGAGCAATTTCACCAATAGCATATAAGAGGTATTTGCTGAATTTGCTTTCAGAAAGGAGAGCCTGACGTACCCGTCGAAAAAACTTAAACATATCCCAAAACCCCCGTAGTTATTAACAGAGGAAATTGGTTAAAACAGAGGTTATTTCAAAATTCTAAAAATCTTTGATGAACAAGCTTACTCGTGCTTACTTTTCAGTTCATCCATACGCTTTCTGTTCTTTCGCTTTTGGAGGTAGGGAATGAAGAACATATAAATTCCGGTGATCCATAGAACGGTTACAATGATACCGGAAGGGAGGAAGATCCAAAGCTTGGCTGAATCATGAAACCAGGAACCATCATGAAGAGCTTCAATAATTCCGGAACGGCGAAATTCAACTTGCAATACATCACCTGTTTTGGTGTCGATCTGAATTTCCCAGTTATTTACTCCTCGTACTTTTACTACTCCTTTATCCGGGCGAACATCCAGGCGATCTATATCTGACCATTTTGTAATACCGGCTTTATCCACTTCAGCAGAAATTTCAAGAATTTCATCAAAAGTAATTTCAAGATCTGTAGAGATTCCTTCCTGCGTTGGAGGTTGAATCCATGCAAACTCCTTTTTGACCTGAAGAAAAAGCCCTGTAATTAAAACGATCAGAAAGGGAAGTGCTATTATAATTGCTCCCCATCTGTGTATTTTCCTATTATCCCGACGTGCGTGCCAACTCATATTTTACTTTCTGTCTCTGATGATGATTTAGTACTTAACGCCCGGTTGGGTGATCTCAAAATTTTCTTTCTCTTTGGCAGAGTTTACTATTTCCTCTACATCTTTTAATAACTGTTTGGCATCGTATACAATTCCGTCTTTTACAGTGTAAACAACTCCGCCTTGGCGTTTAACATTATTCTCATTGTCAACCAATATGGCACCTGTTCCATACAATACCTTAAGATTCGCCATTGGGTTAGCATCAACAATTACCATATCGGCAAGTTTCCCAACCTCAATTGTTCCAAGCTCGTCATCCATTCCTAACACTTCTGCCGCTTTAAGTGAAGCTGATTGAAATATTTCTAAAGGATGAAAACCCGCTTCTCTCATCATTTCCATTTCCTGTATATAAGCGAATCCATACAGTTTATAAATATAACCGGCATCCGAGCCTAAAGTTACTCTTCCTCCACGGTTTTTATACTCGTTCACAAACTCCATCCATAAACGGAAGTTGTTTTTCCATTCTACTTCCTGTTCAGTTCCCCAATCTAACCAATAAGAACCGTGTGAAATTCTGCTTGGCTCATAAAATCTCCAAAGAGAAGGCAGTGTGTATTTTTCGTGCCATTCTGCTCTGCGTTGAGCCATCAGATCCCTACTGGCTTCATAGATCGTCATTGTAGGATTTAATGTAAAATCCAGATCCAACAGTTCATTCATCACCGAGTTCCATTTTTCAGAGTAAGGCTCAGCGGCTTGTTTCCAAAGCTTACCAGCTTCTTCAAAACGGTGTTGTTCATTGTTGTAGTTATAATCCAAAGGGTAATCCTGAATGATCCGGTCTTCGAAAAGTGCTTCAGGTAAACCGTACCAATGTGTCATACTTGTTAAACCAAGCCTGGCTGAAGTAAGTACGTTGTTATAAACCACTCTGGTTTGTGCGTGATGAGTCATTGTTTCCAGACCGAGTTTATTGGCTTCATCAATAGCAGCAGCATATACTTTCTGTGATGCACCAAAGAACTTAATTCCATCGGCTCCTGCTTTGTGAATCATTTGAACCCAACTACGAGCCTGTTTTTCTGTAATAATCTGTTCTGAAGCTCCTTGCCCAAAAGATATGTAAGCTGAGATCCTTGGAGCTGTAATTTCATTTTGCTCACTTCTCGCTTTGTGACGCAGTGTCCAATCCATTCCGTTTCCAGAGCCCGGTTCGCGGATCGTTGTGATACCGTGTGCCATCCAAAGTTTATACACATATTCAGGAGTTGTTCCCTGAGCTCCACCTCCGGTATGAGCATGCATATCTATGAATCCGGGAAGTAGGTACATTCCTTCTGCATCAATGACCTTATCATTCGCTCCTGCTTTAGGGCGTCTGTTTTCATTAATTGGTAATCCCGGGTAACCAACTGTTCGTATACTTGCAATTCGATTTCCTTCCACTACAATATCGACAGGTCCGGTTGCAGGAGATCCCGTTCCGTCAATCATATACACACCTCTGATGATCAAGCGGTCAAATGGTCCTTCGCCATCAGTTCGGTCAGGAGCATTGCTCATTTGAGCAAATACAGGGAACGAAATGAATACAAACAGAAGTAATTGGAATATTTTTTTCATCTGGAATAATTAGGTATTGAAACTTGTAGTTAAGTAAAACAGATATCAATACTGAATCTAAGTAAATCAGAAGATAGCGGTAGTAAAAGTTGGTTACAGAAGTAAAGCACCTTCATGTTTTAATAGCCATTCCTTTCGCTCCATACCTCCGGCATATCCTACTAATTTATTATCAGAGCCAATTACACGGTGGCAAGGAATCACTACTGCTATTGGGTTTTTACCATTTGCAGAACCTACTGCTTGCGAAAAGTTTTTGTCGCCAAGATGGGTGGCTATCTTTCCGTATGAAGTAGTTGTTCCATGAGGTATGTTATTTAATTGTGTCCATACTTTTTGTTCGAAATCGGTTCCGTCAGGCAATAGAGTGAGATCAAAGCGGTCTCTTTTAGCTTCAAAATATTCTTTAAGCTGTGTTTTCGCCGATTCAGTATGGATGTCAGGATCTTCTGGACCGTCAAAATCCATAAACTTAATGGAGGTAATTCCATTACCATTCGAAAGTATTCTGAGGTGACCAATTGGAGTTTCTAAATAGCTGACAAAAGTCATGTTTAATTATTAAAAATATTGACGTTTCCTGAACGATCGAAATTATAGGATGAAGTTTTGAAAAATGGAAGGGGTGATTCTATTTCAGTACTACCCGAAAGCGTATATTCCATAGGTTGATCGCTCGTTATCAAATTATAAGCACTTCTTCCCAACTGAATAAAGTTTAGTGATACAGGAACCATTATTGTGCCTGAGTTTTTTTCTTTTATGACAATTGGGTTTAAAGATTTTCCAGAAATTGATTTAAGCCCGTTTATGGATATGGAATAGTCAGTATCTTTTAAAGAAATTCCAAAAGCATTTGGGTTTTCAATGTTGAGAACCAATTCAAGATCAGCATTGGTGAAAGAAATATTCTTAACTGATAATCGGGAAGCAGATATTGTTGGTTTTTTTATAACCGGAAATGTCCCTAATTTTTCCAAAGGGATTTCAGTGAAACCCAAAACCGGTAAGTCTACTCCGATCACAGATTTTAATTCATAGTTAGTTTCATCTTTATCCCGGATATCTGAAAAGGTTTTGAAAAGATCTTCGTAAGTAAACCGTACCGGGATCTGTACAATACTTTTATTGTTAGATAAAATTGTTGTACCTAACGATTGGTTTCCGTTTACAAAAGTCCTATCGGATATCAGAAAATCATAGTTATAGGAAGCCAGATTTATGGAAACCGCGTTGGGATTATCAACCTCGACATCGAAAGTAAGCTCAAGATCCGTTAGTGAAGCATCAGAAATTTTAGCATCAGTTACAGAAAGTTTGGGTTTTTGAACAGATGCCAAATCTTTTAAAGCAGAGCAACTTGCTATAAATAGTACGAATAAAGCAAGGAGAGGTGTTTTTTTATATAATTTCATGGTCGGAAATTACAGCGTTTAATTAAGGAAAAAAATTTTCTAAAAATAATGTAACAAAGTGTGACGAGGTTTCTCTTGTATTCGCTTAAGGGGAACAGATTATGCGTATGAACCCGCAGATCAACATCACAACCCTTTTTTGAAACCTAAAAACAAAGTCTCAATTTTGAAAAATTGAGGCTTTTTTATTTAAAAGTAGATTCTGTATAAAATCGTAAAGTTTCTGCCGGGTTCCGGTCTCAGATCTTTAATTCTGGAGAGGTGATTGTAGTATTCCTCGTTCAGAAGGTTATTAAGATTTAAGGAAACAGTATGAAGAAGTTTTTTAGTGTTAAATCTGTATTGAGCAAATAAATCAGTTAAAAAATAAGATTCTGTAGGATTTTCGAATTCCCCTGTTCTGTCCTGTTTCGCTGCATATTTGAATCTGGTACCTGCTTCAAATCCATCTTTTGAATATTTAATGGAAGCTTTGGCTTTAAATGGGGGTATTTGGGGGAGGGGACGATTACCGGGATTATTTCCATTAGCATCAACTGTATCTTGCCTGCCTATGGTGAAGCTGGCTGAAACATCAAAAACCCAATTTTGTAAGAATTGATATTCCAGTGAGCTTTCAAATCCATATAACTGCGCTTCAGTACCAACAAATTGATAGTTTTGTAGATCAGGACGTTGTACATTTTGCGATCCGGTATTTCTAGCATACAAGTAGTTGTCAAAGCCATTATGAAACAAAGCTCCATTTATTTTAAAACGAGATGTCTGATATCCCAAAAAGATCTCTTTAGCCCACGCTCGTTCCGGTTCAAGGTCTGGATTACCAACTTCAAATGAATATGAAGCCAGATGAGGACCTTCTGAATAAAGTTCTTCAAGCGACGGAGCTCTGAATGATCTTAAAATGGTGGAACCGATTGAGTATCCTTTACCTAGGTCAAAAATTAGTGTGATGGAACCTGAAAGTGCTAAAAAGTCTCTGTCTTTATAAAAAGTTGAATCAATAGATCCATTTCTTGCTCCGGTTGGGTAAAATAGATTTCGGTTTGGAGTAGAGGCTTGTACATAGTCTAGTCGTGTCCCAGCTTCTATATGTAGTAATCCAAAATCAGCTTCTTCAATTGCATATGCTCCAATCGAAAACCTATTTGAAGGAGGGGTATTGGCTCCAAAAACTGAGTAATCCTCAAACTCAGAAGAAAGTCCAATAGATCCGGAACTAAAAACAGAAATCTCGTTGTGTTTAGCTCTTAGATTCAAGTTAGTAGTTAGTAAATCAAATTCTGTACCCACAACTGCTTGACCTTGACTATCATTGCCTTCAATTTCCTTATGATTATAATCCTTAAAGGAAGCATCTAATTCAACTACTTTTAAAATTTTATTAGATCTTATAATATCAGTACGAATATCATACTGATATTTTCTGACTTCAATATCTACTCCATTTTGGTGTCCATTTGGATCAGGTGGGATTCCATAGTTGCTAAAATAAATACTAGATGATGCTCCCGCATATCCCCAAGGACGAATATAACTTACTCCAAGAGAATTATTTGTGGTTTCATAATATGTATTTTTTATTTCTCCAAGAGGCGTTTGAGTATTCAATCCATAACGACCATTTAAGTCAGCTTGAATTGCAAAAGAACCAACAGGAACTGAAACATTCAATGCTGTTGAAGCACTTGTATTAACAGTTTGCCCAGTTAATGAAACAGAACCTGTAATCTGTTGAGGAAGCGTAGTTTGAACCTGATTTTTTACAACATTAATAACTCCGCCTATGGCGTTTGCTCCGTATGCAAGCGCAGCAGGACCACGAGCAACTTCAATCTCTGTTGCAGATGCTGGATCAATGGTAACAGAATGATCAGCAGATTGTGCAGATACATCTCCGGAGTTGATGCCATCTTGCAGGATCATAACTCTTTCGTCTCCTAAACCACGAATTACAGGCCTGCCGGGCGCGGCTCCATTTGATCTCTCATCAAAACCTGGGAGATTACTTAAGGTTGATGATAAGGTAGCTCCGAGGTTTCTTCTGAGATCTGAACCGAAAATATTTTTGGAAGCGTGTTCTAATCCTGATCCTGTAAGTTCTTCGGATTTACCTACGACTTCTATAGCCTCAGAGCTCAACACAGAAACTTTGAGTCTAATATTAAGTTTTAGATCAGCGTTTTCAAACGTTATTTTTTGAGACTGTGTTCTGTAGCCAATCCTGTGAGCGGTAAGTGTGTACGTTCCGCCGGGTATATTTTTGATGTCAAATTCTCCATCCACAGTTGAAACCGCTGTTCTGTTCAGTTCTTCAAGATGAAGATAAGCGAATGGAATTGTTTCACCGGATTCATCATCAAAAATGGTTCCTGAAATAGAAAAAGTTGAACTCTGCCCTAATGATGGAATAGAAGCCATCATCAGGAATAGAGTTATTAAAATAGAAAACTTATTCATTTAATTTGAAGAAGTTACTTCAAGAGGTAACCCTGAAGCAGTGAACTCTGGACTACCAACATGATTCATAACTATTTGGAAAGTAGCTGCACCAGTATCCTGAGCTTGTACATCGAATCCAAAAGGTGCAGATTCGGAATTGACATTCGAAAAAATGATAATGGGTGAGGTTGATGAAACATCGATAGAATGTTCGTCCGGTTCAGGAGTAAATTCAACTCCATTTTCATCAACAAAAAGAACAGTAAAAGAAGTAGTTGTTCCTTGATTTACCGTTAATGTTCCGGTAGTAGTGTTTGTTTCATTATTACGTTCAACTACAGTTTGGCCATTTTGCTTAACTCTAATTGCAATCGGTTCTTGTTCTTCTTCCTCTTCTGAGCTTGTTGAATTACTGCAAGCAGCAAATAATCCGGTTACTAATAATAGAAATAGTGCAGACTTAGCTGCATAAATAAATAATTTTTTCATAGCTTAAAAAATTGTTTTGATAATATGTAAAAAAAGATCCGATATCTGCGGACCAACAGTTCCTGGTTAAGCTATAAAAGGAGGAGAGCGACCTAATTTTGTAGGCGAAAAGCTTTTTAAAGTTTGTTCGTTGTTGTAGTAAATCGTTACATCGAAGGATATGAAAGCATCAAATCCTACTTTTTCGATAAAAAAAGCATCTGAAACAAGTGTGGAAACGGGGCAGTTTACCTCGTATTCAATAATATGTGCTTCTTCAGCGTGATCTAAGCATTCCAATCCCTCACTATGGTAATGTACCATAGAGGTAAACAAACCCAACACAGCAAAAAATGCGACAGGTATGAAATAAAAAGATCGTTTGTTAATCATAAAAGCAAATGTTCAATGCTGAGTTATAATTTACAGTTTCGTGAAGTATAATTCTATGTGAATGGTATCTTTATTGTACATTATTACAACTTGATACATAACTAACACGGTTCTATATGACAGAGTTTCTTGAAATGACTAAGGATTGGTTTCTTGGTCTTGGTGAACAGTACGGAGTTAATCCTTTGATTTTTGGGTCCATATATGTTGGAGCGATTCCGTTTTTTACAGTTTCCTTAGGATGGTTAGTAAAGAACTATCGGAAGGGTAAATCTATTGTAGTTCCGGCACTAAGCACCACATTCTTTTTTATATCGGCGTATTTATATCTGATAATTGCCGGAAAGAATGTTCCATGGTGGGTGTATGGAGTAGTAGTACTTTTGGTAGCAGGTGGTGCTTATTCTACAATTCAGAAAATTAGAAAAAGGGTTGATGATACCGATGGTGAGTCTACAGGAAATTTTGAATTTGACAGCGTTGTAATAGGTGGCGGAGCTGCAGGATTGACCGCTTCAGGTATTTGTGCAAATTTCGGAGCTAAAACTATGATGATAGAGCGACACCGTTTAGGAGGAGATTGTACCTGGACAGGCTGTGTTCCCAGTAAAGTTCTTTTAAAGGCCGGTAAAGTAGCTCAGCAAGTACGGGATGCGGGCAAATATGGACTGATAGATGCAGAGCCGGTGATTGATTTCAAAAAAGTAATTACACATGTGGATGAAGTTAGGAAAGAGGTTTATGAAGATGCAGATCGTCCGGAAATTTTTGAAGAAATGGGGATTGAGGTAGTTGAAGGAGAAGCAAGCTTTTTAAATGCTCATACAATAGAAATTAAATTACCCAATGGAGAAAAAAGAAAAGTGACTTCCCGATTCTTCTTCATTGCTGCCGGAGGAAGTGCTTTTGTGCCGCCAATTGATGGAATTGAATCTGTTGAATATTTAACCAATGACAGTTTGTTTGAGGTGGAAGATTTGCCCGAAGAATTACTCATTATTGGTGGTGGACCTATTGGAACAGAAATGAGCCAGGCATTCACTAATCTGGGCAGCAAGGTCACTGTTATAGATATGGCTGATAAAATTATGATGAATGATGATCCGGAACTAACGGATATCCTGTTTGAGGAACTAAAAAGACAAGGAGTACACTACGAAATGGGTGCTTCTGTAAAGTCAGTATCCCAAAACGACGGAAGAGTTTCTGTACATATTGAAATTGACGGGAAAGAGAAAACCCTTACCGGAGACAAATTGTTGATGGCTACGGGGCGTAAACCAAATCTGGCTGGATTAGGTCTGGAGGAGGCCGGTATTGAGTACACTAAGAAAGGGATCACTATAAATAACTCATGCAGAACAAATAAGAAAAATATTTATGCCATTGGTGATATAGCTGGTAAATATCAGTTTACACACATGAGTGAACACATGGCTAAAGTAGCTACTTCCAGAGCAATGCTTAAAATTCCGATGAAAATGGACTTGAAACATATAACCTGGGCTACCTTTACATCACCTGAAGTTGCACATGTCGGGGCTACTGAAAAGGAACTGAATGAAAGAGGGGAGAAATTTGAAATTTATCGTTTTCCATATTCAAAGATAGACAGAGCCGTAACAGAAAGTGAAAGTGTAGGAATGATTAAGATTTTTGGCAAGAAATTTTCAGGAAAAATATTGGGAGCTTCCGTAGTTGGTGCTCATGCAGGTGAATTTATTTCAGAGTACGCTGTTGCTATGAAAAATGGAGTCTCACTCAGAAATATAGCCGATACTATTCATCCGTATCCAAGCTGGGGATTGGGAGCCAGGCGTGCTGCCGATCAGTGGTACATTAGAAACCAAAGCGCCGGAACAGTAAAATGGATCAAACGAATATTTGGTTATAAAGGAGAAATCCCTGATTACAGTGACGAAGACAGAGTGGTTTAGAGAATCCTGGCTCAATTAAATGCTGTTGAATCAGATTGTGAAACTACTTGGCTATCTCCGATTATGATATGGTGTTCGCCATGATAACCAATATCCATGCCTTCCAACTCAAGTTTTTCTTCAATTCTTCCACCACTAGTGAGCACTGAACTTAATTTCCAGGTTACATATGTTGCTACACCGGAATAGGCAATTGTGATAAGAACAGCCTTAGCTTGAACTAATAATTGACCGGGATTTCCATATAATAATCCGGCGCTGTTATTAATTTCGGGATTAGCAAATATTCCTGTAGCCAAAGCACCAAAAATTCCAACCAAACCGTGAATACCAAATGCATCTAAGGTATCATCATGATTCATCATTGATTTAAGATGAACCACACCCCAATAACCTACTATACCGGATAATAAACCAATAGCCAGTGCACCGGTTACATCTACATAACCAGAAGCAGGTGTAATGCCAACCAACCCGGATATTGCACCGGAAGCCATTCCAATCAAGGTGGGCTTCTTAACAATAAACCATTCTATAGTTAACCAGGCCAACGCGCCTGCACAAGCAGCAATATTTGTTACCAAGAGGGCATTAGCAGCAATACCATCAGCTGCTAACTGGCTTCCACCATTAAAGCCAAACCATCCAAACCAAAGCAGTGCCGATCCCAGAATCATAAACTTGATCGAAGAAGGTTTTCGAACTTCTTCAAGGCTGTGTTCTTTCCTTTTACCAACCAGATATGATAATACTAAACCCGCAACCCCTGCATTTACATGTATTACTGTTCCACCGGCAAAGTCCATTTCTCCTGATTCACTCAAAAATCCTCCGCCCCAAACCCAGTGCGCAACAGGGGCATAAACAATGATAACCCAAAGAATTGAAAATATGCCCCAAGTTGAAAAACGAACTCTTTCAATAATTGATCCACTTACGATTGCAACAGCTATGGCCGCAAAAGTGCCCTGAAATACTACAAAAAGTAAGGTTGGGATAGATCCACTTATATCTGTAACGGTTATTCCTTGAAGCAGGAAATTATCAAAACCTCCTATAAATGCATTTCCTTCTGAAAAAGCCAAAGAGTAACCTATGATTACCCAAACAAGTGTTCCGGTACAAAAAGCCATATAGCTCATGCCTATTGTATTGAGAACATGTTTGTTTTGAGTGAGTCCGCCATAAAATAATGCCAATCCGGCTGGAGTCATAAGCATGACTAAAGCTGTAGCCATCAGTACCCAAGCTGTATCACCGGCATTGATAGTTGCTAACTCATCCTGAGCAAATAAGGAATTGGAAGAAAGGAAAATAAGGATTGTTGTTGCGTAAAGGCGCTTCATATATGCTAAACAATTCAGTTATAAATTTTAATTACTGAATTATAATTAATCATAAACCTAAAATCATTACGCAAAATATAAATTTATACAAATAAAATTAGGTTTATTCATGAAAGCGCTTTTCTAATTAATCATCAAGGCATTTGAAACAATAATTTTCGATTCAAGCCAATGAGATAGCAAAAAAGGGGCATGCTTTTTTTGAAAATTAAGAATGGTTTCGTAGAAATTTGAGAGTAGAGAGCAGGTAATCAGAAGGGGTTTATTCAATAACAGGTAAACTTTCAAAATAAGCAGCATTTGATCCCATGGGTGCGTCGGAAGATTTCGTTTTAGGTCTTTCAATAATAATATGAGATGTATTACTTATACGGCCTTCATGATCACTTAAGGAGATGAATAAAGTAAGTTCGTTTTTTGATCCAAAATTGAAACACCCAACGGTTTTCGTTCTCCCGTTTACTTTTTTCTTTCCATTCTTGATTGGCATTAACCAAAAACCTGTTTTCCCGGAAGGGCTGAATTCCCAATCAATCTTAATTTTGGAACCTTTGCCTAGCCCAAACGGGGCGTAAAAACCTGTACCAAATGTGATTCTGAACTCTCCTGCTCTGCATCCGGAATTCCCAATGCTATACGTTGCCTTTTTAACACTTAGAAAACATGGAACTATATCTGAGTTTTCAATACAAATAGTTTTAGATTCAGTGTAGTTGCTAAAGGTATCAAGTTCATCATAGAAAGAGTCATCATTATACAAGGGTGACTCGTCATCCAGAGAAATGATCAATGTTTGAACGAAATAAACAAAGCTGTTAAAATTATCGCTGTTTAGATCACTACCAGATAATTGTTCAAGCAAGTGCTTAGTAAAAAGCTTCATCTCTTTTTTAAAGTGACTTCGTACATGATTTAAAGCTTCGGGCTTTGTGGGATTTTGAGGAAGATTTGTATTGAGAATAGAAATTTCAGTGATGTTATTATTTTCGTAATTCTTTGTGTCCAGACCGAATATTGTATATGATTTTAAGATGAGATCACGGGAGAGTTTTTGAAACCTCTTTTTTAAAGCAACCGAATCGGAATCAATTGAAAGATTATAGGCGCCATTTCGAGTCTTAAAAGCAGGATTGGTTTCCTTAGTGCTCTGGTTTTCAATATTCAAAGGAAGGCCTGTATACAACGAATTTGAAATGGATTTGGTGATTGAACTTTGAAAGTTGATACTAAATGGAAGTTTCGTATTACTGTTCAAAGTAAACACGTTTGAATTAGTTGTTTCATGCTCAAAGCTTAATGACTGAGTATCTTTTGCAACTAAAAAATCTTTGGTTAAGTGGGCGGCTATTTTGCTTAGCAAAGAAAGGGTAAGTTCGTCATGTATAAAAGTCTTGTTCTTTTTGGACAAATATTCCAATCGTTTAACCAACGAATTAAATTCCGAATATTTTTCCAGTCCGGATATCTTATTTGAGCCATCATAATTAATGAAGGGTAGAATTACAGCAGAAACGAGAGTTATAGCAGTCTCTTTATACCCGAATACATAAAATTTTTCCTTGTTTAAGAATGATGCAAAAACGGGGTTTCTCTGCTTATTAACGGCAAATACAAGGTTAGTGAAATCACCTTTCGTGATTAATGCTTTGTGGCTTTTGGCCAAAGAAAAATGAGTTAAAGAAGAGTAGCCTGCTATAGATTCTCTTTCAGGATAAGAGACTTCTGAAGAGAAATCTGTACTGTATTTTTCGGTCTGCTGATAACTTATATCAGTATTTGGGCCTGTTATATTTTGACATCCCAAAAGAGCCAGAAGCAATATGAAATAAGAGTGGTTTTTCAGCATAATTAAACCTTAAAGAAAATTAATATTATAATTTTCTAATAAACTTATCGGTCTGCTCTCTTACTTCTTAAGTTTCAACTAAATTGACGTCGTAGAATTATTATTTGAGGATTTCATTAATCAATTCCAGATCAGATAGAAGGGTGGGATCAGAAGAATTATACTTTAAGCCATCCAGAATAAGCTCTTTTGCTTTTTGGTAGTTACTTCTTCGAACCTGCTGCATGGCAAATTCATGAAAAACTGTAGCTGAAAATGATCTCAAATAGATATTTTCGGGCTGTATGGAATAAGCCAGTTTTAACTCAGGAAGAATCTTATTTTCGTTTTCAATAGTCATGGGAATCGAAACCAATGCATCTAAGATAACTTGCACACGCGCTTCGTTTATCACCGGATATCCTTCGGGATACTTTTCAACTAGTTCATCAATAGTGGCACGGGCAGATTCAAAAAGTCCTGTTTGGGAAAGCTTTGTGGCATAATTGCTAGTTACTGAAACGTAGTAGGTATTGAGTCTGCTGTTTTCCGGAGACAATTCTAGTGCTTTCTCAATATTTTTTTTTGCTTCCAGGGTTTCACCTTTCAGGGATGAGTTTTGAGCAAATACCGTATACATATATATATAGTATTCATTTAATTTTTCGTCTATGAATGTGTCCCGCAAAACATTGTTTTCAACTCTGGTTAACAGTTCATCTACCAGTTCAAAATTCTCCTCGAATTTTAAAAGATCTTCAATTAATTCTCCCAAATGATTTACTAATGTGTAGGTTAGAATAGAGTCGTTTTTTGTAGAAAGGGTGAGACTGGATATTAAAGAGTATTTTTTTGAAGCATCCAGTGTAAAATTGAGCTGGGAAATGGTTACAATATATTTGAAGGCTTCTGAAAATGTTTGATTTTGATACAGTTTAACAGCTTTGTTCATCTGGTTATAAGCATCATAGTATTCATTTTTAAGTGCTTTTATTAACGCATCATTATGATATTGAACACCAAGCAATTGTTTTTTTGATATAGGTTTTGTCTTAGCAATATATTCCTGATAAAGCTGTTCAGACCCTTTTTCTGCCAATTCATCACGTGAAATCAACTTGCTATCAACAAGAGTCTGAATGAGTGTTTCTGTATTAGAATTGAAGTCGAATCCGTCTTTTGGTGCTGTTAATTCAATGATTAGTTCTTCATTATCCGCAATAACAGAAGCGTAAACATGTGCCGGTGTTTCGTAAATCCGGAATGGGATATTAAATTCTTCAGCCATACTCACAAAAAAAGAAGTTGCTGTTACGCAGTTATAGATCTTACCGGTAACTAAGTCTGTTGTAAGTGCGTTAAGTTCGTAGCGTAAAAAAACTTCTTCATGTAAATATTTAAAGATGATCTCAGCTCTTTTCTCGTTAGAATCACGATTCTGAATTATATTGGAAAGCGCGTTTTTATGATAGGAGTAAAAAACTTCTATTAAAGCTTGGTTATTCACAGAGTAAGAAAACTGCATAAAAGAAGTAGAAGATTCAGCTTTTGAGTTTTCCCACTTTGTAATCAGCTCTTTTTCATCTTGTGATACAAATTGAAGAGAGGGCTGAGCGTTTAATAAACTTAATACGCTAAGTATAGACAGAATGACAATATGAGAAATCAGTACTCTCAATTTAATAGGCCTTAAATTTTTCGTTAAGTATTCCATCTTCTATCATTTGGGAAACTAGGGTTTTAGCAATTTCTTTACCTTTTTGTTCTCGGATATATATTTTTGCATCCCAATAAATCAAAGGATCGGAAACTTTATAGAGCCTGATATTGACAATATCCAATTCTATATCACATTCTACAGCTCCTGATACTGAAACTAATTGGCAATCTTTCCAAGTATTAGTGCTTGTTTTATATTCTTTCGCTTTTTTTATACCTCCGTCTTCAATTATTATCAAATAGCGAATTTTTTTACTCAAGGCTTCATTGTGAAGAGAATCGATATTACTAGTATTGATATCACTGATGATCGAGTTCTTGTCATTTTTTCTAAAAGATTTATGAAGAAACTCTGCAATAGATTTTTTAGTAAGGTTATGAGCTATAAATATGCTTTCTATATCCCCAACAGAGGGTTGAGTATTTTTAGAAGTGATTTTAATTGAAGAAGAACAGTTAATTAAAACCAGTATAATTATTATGGAAATGGATTTACGGGTTGCCATAAAATTATAAGTTTTAGCTATTCTGGATTTCCTCGAGTTTACTTAAAGCTCGTTCTTTTAAATTATTAAATTGATCCTGTGGAATATGTCCCGTTGAATATTGGTGATATAACCAAACGATATAGGTCGCCATCACATCTTCATAACAATAATGCTCGATCAGATCCAATTCACCTCGTTCAAACATCGCCAGCACCTGATTTCCTTCTCCGGTTTGTTTAAAAGGAATGCCGATCAATTGACCAAGATGTTTTAGTTTTGGCCAGGAACTTGCTCCATAATTACTGAATTCATCCACCAGATCTATGTTATGCTTGCTGTACCGATAGCGGATATCGTAATCATTGAGACGAACAGGCATCTGTAAGCCGTGTTTCATTGCTCTGTAAATCAGAACCGGGATATCAAAACCTTTTCCGTTGTGATGGATGAGCCCGAAATCTTTGAATGTGCCGATGGCATCAAAGATCTGCTGCAGACCTTCTTTTTCATCTTCGCCGTTCCATGAAACTTTCTGTTTGGGCTGACCGGTATTTTCGATCCACAAACCTACCCATGAAACCATTCGATGATACATAGGAGGGAGGAAACCCGATTTATTTCTGGCCAGTTCTTCAGAAGCTATTTCCAGAAGTGTTTCCTGATCTGAATCCTGATCATTCAGGACAGTTCTTATAAAACTGAAATCGGGAATAGTTTCTATATCAAAAATGAAATACATCGCTTAAAGTCTTTTAAACGAGTATAGCTAATGGAAGGTAAAATTGCTTGAGGGATTTTGAGTAGCAGCTTTATTATTTGGATACATAGGCGAATAAACCGTTCTGCGATAATAGGCTTCGACAAAAGTTTATATTCTGACTATATAAGAAGTGATCGATCTTACTTTAGCGCCTTTTGCACTTGTAAATTCATAGAAATCCGAAAAGGCGTATTCCTTTCCATTCTGCATTTTAATAATCCCATTTGCAGCTCCTTCCTTACCATGAGTTAAGATCCGGTCAAGTATTAATTCCGAAACTTTTTCTGACTTTAGAGTTTCTAATTTTCTGCTGAATTGTTCTTTTCCAGAAATCTTTTGGTCACCCATGATATCCCACTCAATATCATCTGAAACAATATCTGTAAGGAAGTCACTATTAGCTTTTGCAAAAGCAATATTCAGTTGTTTCAGCAACTCCTTTTTTGGTGCATTTCCACAATCAGGCTTAACAGTGATCTTTGTCATTAAATTGATTTTCTATTTTTGTGTATTAATCTCTTTCTTACTTTTTCTATTACTCATCAGGAAATAAATAACTATAGAAAGAAGAACAAGACCAACTGCAATAATGTTGGATAGTATTCCTGCATCTGAATCAAATCCGGTATGAGCAAATACTGATCTTGTCAGAAACATAGTCATCAGTGAACAAATTAGTTTTTTGCTATTCCTCATCCCTTAACCGTTTTGTTTCTTTGAGAGTTATCATGAGTCCATACCAGGCAGGTATTAATGGTAATGCAGCGGTAACAACGCCGGCTGTATATCTCCATTCCCCATACAAAATGAACGGAAATATAAAATGAGTTAGTTCAGCAATAGTCATTGCAACAAAGAAAAAAGCCAGGAAATAATAGCCTAAAGCCCATTCTTTAATAATAAATATCGCTCCTGATATCCACATTACTGGCCCAAAAAAAGCGGCAAATGTGAGTAAGCTCTGTTGTGTGACTTCTTGTCCGCTTAGTTGTGAGGCAATTTCTTCAAATCCGAAAATATATTCTTCATAAACATGAATGATAAAAAAGATGACCGTGAGCAGGTAAGCAACAATCACTTTTGAAGTATCAAAACGATATTTGTATCCGGTTTTCAGATACAAGAGAAAACCACCGGCGCTTGCACCACCGATCACAATGGGGCCTATTTTTCCTACAAAGAAATAGGTGAACAGAGACAAGCCAATCACAAAAAGACCGGGACCGATTATATCCATGTGTTTCATAGCAGCTCCTGTTTGATCTCACAACATACTAAAAAGCAGTTATTTGGCAAAGAAAACAGTTCTGGATAAGTTCCGGTTAGAATTTATATGTTCCGTATGGACTAAACACCGGAAGAAATAAAAACTTACTGTATTGGATTTCAGAAAGGAGTTTTTGGAAGAATTTTAGCATGGAATGCAGAATATCGAACCTTTAATTTTCTAACTTAATTATTAGCGTTCAAATATTCATTGATTGTTTTAATGAGTTGCTCTGCCGTTAAAATTGCATCTTTTGACAACTCAATTTCACTACCGGCTCGTAACCTTCTCCCGATAAGTGAATTTTCAAAAACGGTACTTTCTTTTAATATCTTGGTATTATCAAGTAATGGATTCCGTTTTTTCGGATAGGGATTTGAGTTTTGTAAGAGCGAACCAAACTCCATATTGTTATACGTAAAGACTTCCATATGATTTTTGACGAATTGATTGTTCTGGCTGATAATGTTTGAAATTTTGCCAACCAAAGCATAGTAATTATAAATTTCTTGGGTTAAATCTTGATTCTCAATCCACTGAAAATGAGATCCCGATTCCATTGAATTGAATGCTGTAGCAGTTGGTAAAAATGTTCTTTCTGTAGCTACATCAAAAATGCTATCGGCAAAAGCCGACAGAGGCATGTTTTCATATTTAGATAATGAAATAATACGAAAAGAAAAGTCAACAGCCTCTAACACAGACTCATTATAGTTTATTTGCGTATTTAGGTTTCGTATATCCTCTTGAAGGTTTATTCTTAATGAGGTCAGAGATGCATTTAATATAGCTTGCTCTTTTTTTGCTTCATTCCAATTATTAATCTGTAAAGCAATCAAAATTCCTATTACAACCAATACAATCTCACCAACCGCATATATGAGATATTTACTGAACTTACTTTCAGACAACAATTTCTGACGGATTTTTCTAAAGAATTTTAGCATCAATTATTTGATAAAGTTTCAGTTTCTTTGATTATGCGATGTATAATCGGTACGAGACTCTCCAAAGAATTAAGATAGTTCTTTAAATCCCAGGCTTGATTATCTACCACGTTCTCAAATTCTAAATCATGAAACAATTTGTGATGGCTATTATATAATTTAGATTTCTTTTCCCATGCCAAAAAACTATAATGATCGATATTCTTCATAGAAGCATTTTTTGTTAAATAGGGCAGGTACAATGTTTGATTGATCTCATCTAAAGTTTCATATCCTTCACGGCTACCTTCCATCAATACCGACCACTCGTAAATATAAAGTCGAAGTGAATCTGAACGAATGAGATTCAATCTGCCCGATGAATTTAAATCTGAGATAACAGATTGGCTTGGAGTATATTCGGTATAATCCAAACTATTGGCTATTAGGCTATCCAAGTTGTGTTGTCCTAACACCTCAGCAGGTTCTCCAATTAGTGACATAATATTTCGGGTAGACTCATATATTTTTTCATGATGAGCAATATATATATTGAGTACTTCCCGGTTCTTGGTGAACTCTACATGCAGGTTTTGAATGATCTGCTTTTCTTCGTTTCTCTTTTCAACTTCATTATTCCAATTATTGATCTGTAAGGCAATCAAAATTCCTATTACAACCAATACGATTTCACCAACCGCATAGATCAGATATTTACTGAACTTACTTTCAGAGAGAAGCTTTTGGCGGATTTTTCGGAAGAATTTTAGCATAGTTCATAGAATTTAAATGTCCCGTAGGGACTATACACTGGTAGAAATAAAAAAGCCCCCAAGCACCAGTTGCCTTTAGGTACCTTATATAATTATCCAATAGGTTTGAAGATATATTTTTTATCGTAATCCACATCAAATTTATTTAGGAACTCAAGATATTCTTCCTGAAAAGTTTTGTTTTTGTGATGTTGTTCCTAGTTTTGAATGTATTTGATAACCTAGGGAGTTGAGATATTGAAGGGGTAGGAGTCCTGTTTACATAGGAGCTATTGTAATTTCCTTTTTTCCAATTCTGCTTTCAGCGCTTCATATTTCTTAGGCTTCTTCAGGAATACATAGATTAGAAATAGTGGAAGTAAGGTGATAAATCCCCAGGCACTTGCAGCAACACTGTAAATGATTATCCCAACTAAAAACCCAATAAAAAAAGCATCTATAATGGGTGATGGCTTATTACTTTTTGCTGCTTCCAGCAATTCTGTGTCGGTTAATTGTGATAGTTTTTCAATATTCATTTGTTGTTCAATTCTTAATGATTTTCTTTTCTGATTCTCAATTTAAATCATTAATTGTTTTCTTACCTACTAATTCTAACTTTTCACTATAAGCATCGATCCTGGCTTTGGCTGTGCCGTCAATCAAAAGAATAACCACTAACATGGCAATGGTTGTGATGGCGCTTGCTCGCCAAACCGGTTTGTCTATGAAAACGATCATCAAAGCAGCAACCACAATAATAAATGGGATCGCTTTGAAAACGATGGTTTGATATTCCTTTAACGTACTTTCAACACGTGCGATCTCGGATTCTACAAAAGATGTAGCGTCCTTATAATAAGCGGCTTCAAATTGTGTAATTCTTGATTTATTGGTGAAAAATAAACCAAGACCAATGATCAATAGTAATGATCCGGCAACCAGAGTGGGAATGATATACGCTTTTGCCATATCAGTTTTAGCGAGCTGCCAAAATCCTATGCTTGCCAATACAAACAGGATTCCGAAAACAATGAAAAATGACGTTGAAAAAACTTCGGCTTTTGCCCAGTCTGTTGCTGTTCTTAGTATATCCATGATCTTAATTTAAAGTGTATTTTTCTCTGTATGCTGATGGACTAATGCCTTCTTTCTTTTTAAATAACCGCGAAAAATAGGGCGGATATTCGAAGCCTAGTTCATAGGCCACTTCAGAGATGGTTTTATTTGGGTTCAACAGAATATTCTTAGCCTCATCGATCAAATACAATTGCAGATGTTCAGTTGAAGTTTTGCCAGTTTCCTTTTTGAGTGTATCGCTTAAGTAACGTTGTGAAACCGACAGCTGATCAGCGATTTGTTCAATACCGGGAATTCCATGTTCTTCAAAATATCCCGATTCAAAATATGTAGTTAAATACCGATTAAACTGC
Source organism: uncultured Balneola sp. (assembly GCA_913058495.1). Classification (GTDB taxonomy): domain Bacteria; phylum Bacteroidota; class Rhodothermia; order Balneolales; family Balneolaceae; genus Balneola. The sequence goes on from CAJXQC010000028.1 coordinate 30,553, forward strand.
TCCAAAAGATCATTTGACAATTCTTTTCGGTTTAAAAACTGCCTTTCATAAAAGCGGTTGGCGTATTTCAACAGCGTGCTTAGTTGCGAAATGATGATGTCTTTGCTGAACTCATCCTGATTGTTCTGATATTCTATATCAATATTTTCTACAATTGATTCGATCTGTTTTTCTTCTTTTGGTGAGAGGTGCAGGGCTTCATTTGCTGAATAAGAAAAGAAATTAAATTTCTTGATCTGATGCGCTAACTCTGTGCCTTTCAAAAAATCTTCGTGGAAGTTGATCGAAAATCCTTTTTGATCGTAAACTACACTCTCATCCCATTGTAATACTTGCCTTGGAGCTAAGAAGATCAATGCACCGTTTGTGAAATCGTATTTTGTGCGACCATAGTTTAAGTCTCCTTTTACGATCTTCTTTAGGCTAATGGAATAGCAATCATTTGTTATAGGAGGTGAGCTCTCTTTCGGGCATGGCAAGAAACCATCTCCAATAGCAGAAAACACACTCAACATCGGATGCTCCGGACCCGGAAGTTCCAGATAATCTAAGTAAGCCGATAAAGTTTTAAAGTGCTGCATATCGCTAATTTAAAAGTTCCATTTTAAGTTCGTTGCTTTTTCTGAAACTTCCCACAACTTTTCCGCAACAACCTTGTCTTTGGCGTGTGCTTCCAGTTTATGTGCTCCAACAGGTCCTTTAAAGTTGTTAAATCCTGTAGGACCATAGAATTCTTTTTGATCCAGATCTTTCTCAGTAGCACACATTAACATTGGGTAAGCACCTTTTTCAGCTGATTGTGTCAATGGAGAAAACTTCATCAGGTTAAAGATCATGCGCATCATAAAACTACCACTGGTATCGATCAGTGAGGTTCTGGATGAACCCGGGTGACAAGCATATACTTTAACTTCAGTTTTGCCTGCGCTTTCCAATTTATCCTGTAATTCATAAACCGACATGATCTGAGCTAATTTGCTCTGGCTATAGGCATCATTTGGAGTGTAATCTTTATTCCAGTTCATATCGTCAAATTTGATGGTTTTCAGTCCCATATTATAGCCCATACTTCCCACAGTTACGATACGTCCTTTGGATTCTTCAACCAGTGGAAAGAGCAGACCTTGTAGCGTGAAATGACCGTAGTGGTTCACACCAAGCTGACTTTCAAACCCATCAACGGTAAGTTTCTGATTGGGAACCTGAGCAATAGCAGCGTTACAAATCAATGCGTCGATACGGGTAACTTTTTCAAGTACTTCTTGAGCAGCTTTCCGTACAGATTTCTGTTCAGCTAGATCCATTTGGATAAATGAGACATCAATTTGATTGCCCAGCTCTTTCTTAAAAGTGGAAATAACATTTTCTGATTTTTTGGGATTGCGATTCAACATCACCACTTTTGCTCCCTTGGACAGAAGTATCCTTGCAGCTTCAAATCCTGTGCCGCTTGAGGTACCTGTTATAACGAATATTTTACCTGTAAGAGATCCGATTCTATCGGGAGTCCAGCCTTGTTTGCCAAATTGATTTGTTTTCATCTTTGTTTTGTTTGTTTTAAAAGAACAAGACTAAGATCGACATACAACTACTTTAAAGCCTTATACACATTTTCGTATTGTGTATACTTTTTGGTTTGGTCTAATAAAATTGCTGATCCTGTATAAATATGTTTGATCCAATTTTACTCTTCGTAAATGTCGAATTTTGCTGAAAACGATTTCATTAATTCCTCGTTAGAAAAATCATCCTGAGTCATTGTAGAAAGTTGTTCGAGGAAAACATCAAACTGACCATTTTTGAATATGGTGAGCATTTTTCCGCCTTCACTGCATTTAGCTTCATGCCACACATTAGGATCAACGTTGATGGTATCGCCGGGTTTTAGCAGAATTGTTTCATCATCGAAAATCAATTCCATTTCACCTTCAAGCATGTAAAACACTTCTGTCATGATCTTGTGGTGGTGTCTTTTTAAATGGAATCCGGGTTTAAGAGTGTCTTCAATAAGGCACAATTCACTATTAGTGTCTTTGGATGAAACTTTGATAAAACAGTGATCTTGAGAATAATCGTAATTTTCTCCCTGACCATTTGGTATATAGTGTTTTGACTCCATAGTTAGGCTACTTTAATTGAGTGAAATTTTTAGTGTATTTGGAGTTGATTCGTTTATGAATTACTACTACTTGAAAGTTTGCTTCTTTATAAGTTCGCCCGCTTCATTGTAAACTTTCCAAGTACCCTTCTTTTTACCGTGCTCAAAGCGACCTTCGTCCCAGAGTTGTCCGTTAGCATGGTAACGTTTCCATTCACCGTGTTTCTGTTCTTCATCATCGAAGCCGCCTGTCGCCCGCGGTTCACCATTTTTGAAGAACCATTTCCATTGACCAACGACCTTTCCGTTTTTATAGCTGCCAGTGGATTGCATCTGTCCATTATTCAGAAAATATGTCCACTGTCCGGATTTTTTACCATTGTCGAATTCACCCTTACAAGAAATACTCCCGTTCTTAAAGTAAGTCTGAAAAGGGCCATTCTTAGGATTTCCGTTTTCATCCATTCCTGAAATGTCTTTCATCGGCTTTTTCTCCTGGTTGGGTTAGTAGGCGAGAACAAGCAATTACTTATAGCCATTGTTGTACGTTCGTATTTTATTCTTTCATTTCCACTCTAATCAGTCGAATTGTTATAGTGTCACTCAAATTTTCTACAGAATGAGGTGCTTCTGGTTTTTTATACATTGTCAAAGGGAAAGTAAGTGGTTCTGGTATTTTGCGAGAATCCATAATTACATTTCCTTCTCCATCACGGTCAATAAAATCTCCAGCTTCCATAATATAAAGTACACTCGGCCATTGATGATGATGAACAGCTTCTAATTCATTTGGCGCAATTGTTACTTCCAGAACTCTTACTTTGTCATTTTCCAACAAAATTTTATGGTTTTTCGGTGCAGAAACTACAGCATCTTGTTCTTTAGGCCAATCCGCTGGATTTCCTGTTTTGTATAAAAGTTTTTGTTCTTCATTTATTTGTCCGAGAACTGAAGTAGTTGAAAATACCGTAAGGCAAATCAGAGTAATTAGAACTTTAAAAGTTGATTTCATAATTGGTCATTTTTAGTTTTTAATGCTTACTCTAATCGGTTTTCAGCTATCCCGTTTTTCTTTGTTACAGTCGTTTGTAATATGACGCACAACAACAGAGTAAAGTGAATTCCATTCCCTTTATCCCTATTTCATTTCATGTTTAAGTTTTATTCGGATCAGTTTAAACAATTTTTGTTAATTAGTGAAAATCCCAATCGAAGATTTAAACATATAATTCCAGTTTGCCTAAAGTATCAGCCTTATTATCTTACAGGAAATTGTAACAGCACAGGCGATGTCAAACAGCTCTAAAGAAGTACACTTACATACCAAAGGAATTCTACCGGTTCAAAAGTTAAAGATCCTTCGTGATCTCGAAATTCTTGATTCACATCCGGATTACCCGATCAACGACAATCAGTTTCAGCCAAACTCTTTAGATCTTCGTCTGGGCGAAGTAGCATATCGGGTTAGATGCAGTTTTCTTCCCGAGAACGAAACGGTAGAACAGAAGATCGAGAAACTGGAGCAGTATTCATTTTCCATCAAAGACGGAGCGGTGCTGGAAGAAAATTGCGTGTACATCATTCCGTTACTGGAACGATTGAATCTTCCTAAATCTCATTACTCCACTCAAAATGGAGTTTCTGATAATTCAGAAGAAGTAAAATTGTTTTCACCGGAAAATTTATCCGCTAAAGCGAATCCGAAAAGTTCTACCGGAAGACTGGATGTATTTACCAGAGTGATCACTGACTATTCGCACAGATTTGAAGAAATTGCTCCGGGCTATCAGGGACAATTATATCTGGAAGTAGTTCCGAAATCATTTTCCATAAAAGTGAGAACAGGTCAGCGTTTAAATCAGTTAAGAGTTCGCCATGGTTTTGAGATCGTACCTGATCAGGACTTGTTGAGAATTCATGCTTCTGATCCATTACTGTTTGATGAAAACATCAAGCCGGTAAGTATGCAGCAGATCAAAGTGAACAAAGGATTGTTCATGAGTGTGCAATTAAAAGGAAAGAAAGGGGAGATCATAGGCTATAAAGCCAAGAAGCACAATAATTTCATCGATCTGGAAAATATCGGTCACTATGATGTAGATGAATTCTGGGAGCCGATCTACGCTACTTCGGAGTCGACTTTTATTCTGGAGCCGGAAGCATTTTATATTTTCGCATCAAAAGAACGTATTCGTGTCCCTGCGAAATTAGCGTGTGAAATGATGGCTTATGATACAGGTTCAGGAGAACTCAGGACACATTACGCCGGTTTTTTTGATTCCGGATTTGGTGGTTCCGTGGACGACAAAGGAGCCAGAGCCGTATTGGAAGTTCGTTCTCATGATGTGCCGTTCATGATCGAAGACGGTCAGACATTATTCAGCATGCAGTTTGAGCCGAATACCGAACTTCCCGAGTTTATTTACGGCGAAGAAATCGACAGTAATTACCAAGGACAAGGCTTAAAGCTTGGAAAGCATTTTAAACAAGTATGAGTGATTTCTTAGTAAATCGATGTATTTGTCATGAGCAGAGTTTTGAAGAGATCAAAGAATACGCCAAAGAGAAAGGTTACACAGATTTAGAAGATCTTCAGATCGATAATTATTGCAGCAATGGTTGCCGAATTTGTGCTCCCTATGTGGAAATGGTTCTGGAAACCGGAGAAACAGCTTTTGAACCCGGCGCTTATTATAAGAGAAAGAAATAGATCTTAATTGCTTGTATCTATTTTCGAGGGATAACGTTTCAACCTTGTAGGTGTTAGATAATTCCGTGCTAGTTTTCCTATGACTTTACGGATAGGGTCATCCTTGTAGATGTCAGGTAATTCGTTAACAGTTTAGCGTGATAAATCAAGAAAAACTCGCCCTTAGTATTTAAGACGGATAAGAGAGCGTGACCCGGATGCGTCTGCGAAGCAGGAATAATCCTTTCAGGTGAAGAGTGTAGTAATATTCTCAGAATGAACGAAGACCTTTAGGATTATTCAGCGCAGGATCAGTGAACCCG
>CAJXQC010000029.1 GCA_913058495.1 uncultured Balneola sp.
GTGATTGGTGATTGGTGATTGGTGATTGGTGATTGGTGATTGGTGATTGGTGATTGGTGATTAGGAATTGTCTTTAAACTAGGAGGACGTTTACGTCCGTGTTGGTGAGACACAGTTTAAAAGAGGAAAGTGGCGTTGTTAAAAAGCGCAGAACCTGAAGGATCTGCTGGTTTAAGTTGCTTTAATTTATATGCAGGAAATTCTTCGCAGGACTGAAGTCCATGCTTGTTTATGTACTTTGTGTGATTTCGTACATAAGCTAGAAAGGGTTTTAACTCTTGGGTTTATGATCAAGAAGCTTCTTTTTTAAACTGGTTTTAGTTTCATCATCCACAAAGGCTGCTTCGATGGCAAAGAGGTTGGTTGCTAAATAGTCTTTTAATTTCCAGTCAAAATGGGTGTTCAGGTTTTTATATTCATCAAATAAACTAACATTGGAAAGTGATCTTCCGTCGGTATTCACGCTGAGAGAAACTCCGGATCTGTAAATCTTATCGATATTATGGTTTGCCAGTTTTGGATAGATTCCCGTTTTGATATTACTGGTTGGACATACTTCGAGATGAACATCTTTTTCTTTGAGATATTCCATCAGTGTAGAGTCTTCATAACTTCGCACTCCGTGACCGATTCTTTGAACATGAAGTTCATCAATTGCTTCCCATACATTCTTAGGTCCACATGCTTCTCCTGCATGACAAGTACACGGAATTCCGTTTTCTCTTGCAAATTCAAAAGCTGATTTGTGCTCATCAATCGGATAACCGGCTTCATCTGCAGCAAGATCAAAACCAACAACATTGGTGCCTTTGAAAACATGAACCAACTGAACGGTTTCTAAACTCTGTGCTTCCGAAAAATGGCGAAGAGAGCATAAGATCAATCGAACTTCCATTTCGAGATCAACTGTGGCTTTAGAAATAGTTTCGTTGACGGTTTCGACAACTTCTTTTGCGGTCAATTCTTGATTCAGGTGTTGTAGAGGTGCAAATCGAACTTCGCAGTAAATGACATTATCCGCTTTTAATTGCTCTATAAAATCCTGCGTAACTAATTCCAGCTGTTCTTTAGTTTGCATAATGTCGATGCTGGCAGATGCGCATTTTATATACTCAACTAAACTTCCACAGTTTTCGGGAGCTACAAAACGCTCATTGTATTCTTCCTCCGTTGTTTCGGGAAGTAATTTCTGAACCACCTGAAAGCTCAGTGAGCAATCCAGATGAACGTGCAGTTCTACTTTTGGGAGTTGTTGAAGTTGTTGAGTAAAATTATTCAAATGATTTAGAATCTGAATTCGGAATTAATGTCAAAACCTTTAGTTTCAAAGACTACAATTTCGACAAATAAAAGACTACATGTCAAAGAAACTTCTTTTTTTACTTGATGGGATGGCACTGGCTTATCGTGCTCATTTCGCATTTGTTAATTCTAGACTTAAAAATTCTGAAGGAATAGCCACCGGTCCTGTGCTTGGATTTGCGAACACATTAGTTCGTATGCTGGACGAAGAAAAACCTACACACATTGCCGTTGCCTGGGATACAAAAGCTGCAACATTCCGTCATGATGCCGATGAAACGTACAAAGCTCAACGTCCACCACAGCCTGATGAACTAAAAGTGGGAATTCCTCTGATCAAAGAAATGGTTGAAAATTGGGGAATCAAGAATATTGAGCAGGATGGTTATGAGGCTGATGACATCATCGGAACCATTGCTTCGGGTGCAAATGCAGATGATGTGGATGTGTATCTGGTTACTCCTGATAAGGATTTTATGCAATTGGTGCACGATCATGTGAAAATGATGAAGCCCGATAACAAAGACGGTGGGTTTAATATCATCGACAGAGAAGGAGTGCACGATTATTTCGGAGTGTATCCGGATCAGGTGATCGATGTGTTGGCTATAATTGGTGATACTTCGGATAACATTCCGGGAGTTCCGGGCATTGGAAAGAAAGGAGCTCCAAAACTGATCAATGAATTTGGTTCTTTAGAAGAAGCCATCGCCAAAGCTGACACCATTTCCGCAAAACGTCAGCGTGAAGGATTACAGGAATTTGCTGATCAGGCGATGCATGCTAAGTTTATGGTTACCATCAAAACCGATGTTCCTGATACCGCTGAGTGGGAAGAGTTGGAATGGAATGGTCCGAATAAAAATGATCTGGGTGCTTTTTTCAAGAGAATGGAATTCAGAACTCTGACAAAGAGATATTTAGGCGAAGAACCCATCGAAAATAAAGCCGGAGATCAGGGAGATCTTTTCGGTACTTTTGTTGAAGAAGAACCTACTGAAAAGCTGGATGAAGAAAAGAATGCTTATGAGCTGATCAAAGACCTTGATGGGGTTAAAAAGCTTGTTGAGGATCTAAAGAAAGAGTCCGTGATCTGTTTTGACACAGAGACAAATTCACCGAATCCGGTTTCGGCTTCTTTAGTCGGATTTTCATTTTCAGCAAAACCCGGAATGGGATTTTATATTCCGGTAAATGTAGAAGGAGCTTTGGATGAAAAAGAAGTGGTGGAAATTATTCGTCCGTTGTTTGAAGATGAAAGTAAAACCCTTGTGGCACATAACTATAAGTTCGATTGGCTGATTCTCCATCGAGCCGGAATTCAGATCAAAGGAAAGCCATTTGATACTATGATCACTGCATATCTCATTGATGCGACTCAAAAGATCAAGATGGACGAACTGTCGAAAAAGTATCTGAATTATGAGCCTGTTCCGATTGAAGCATTGATCGGAAAGGGGAAGAAACAAATATCATTAGCGGATTTAACTCCTGAAGAAGTATATTTGTATGCCTGCGAAGATGCGGATATCACACTACGATTATACGAGATCTTTAGTGAACAACTCACCAAAGATGAATTGGATGAAGTTGCAAAAACAGTTGAATTTCCGTTGATGGAAGTATTGGCTGAGATCGAATATCAGGGAGTAAAGCTGGATGTTGGAATGTTGGAAGGATTTTCGGAAGATCTGGCAACGGATCTTAAAGAACTGGAGAAGCAAATCTATGAGAAGGCTGGAGAGGAGTTTAATATCAATTCTCCGCAACAGTTAGGAACCATTTTATTTGATAAACTGGGATTGCCAGCCGGAAAGAAAACCAAAACTGGTCAGTATTCTACCAATGAATCGGTGTTGACGAAGCTCGCCGTTAAGTACGAAATGCCGGATCTGATTTTGGAATATCGTCAGTTGGCGAAACTAAAATCTACTTATGTTGATGCTTTGCCTTCCATTGTTGACGAAACAACCGGAAGAATTCATACTGATTTCAATCAAAGTGTGGCGGCTACCGGTCGACTTTCTTCGTCTAATCCCAATCTTCAGAACATTCCGATCAGAACAAAACGTGGACGTGAGATCCGTAAAGCATTCATTGCTGATGAAGGATTTAAGATGATGTCTGCCGATTATTCGCAGGTAGAGCTTCGTGTGATTGCTCATATTGCCAAAGACGAAGCGATGATAGAGGCGTTTAAAAACGGCGAAGATATTCACTCCAGAACGGCTAAAGAGATCTTTCATTTAGATTCATTGGATGATGTTACCGCTGATCATCGTCGTAAGGCAAAAGAAGTGAATTTCGGAATTCCTTACGGCTTAAGTGCGTACGGATTGGCTCAAAATCTCGGCATCGAAAATTCTGAAGGGAAGGAAATGATCGATGAGTATTTCGAGCGGTTTCCGAATATTCTGAATTACATCAACGACACTAAACAGTTTGCCAAAGAACACGGGTATGTGAAAACGTTGATCGGAAGAAGGAGATATGTGTCGGATATTAATTCAGGAAATTGGAATGTTCGCGGCTTTGCTGAACGAGTAGCGATCAATATGCCTATTCAGGGCACGGCTGCGGATGTGATAAAACTTGCGATGATCAACATCCATAACTGGCTGAAGAACAACAACAAGAAAAGCCGGATGTTACTTCAGGTTCATGATGAACTGATCTTTGAGATCCATGAAAGCGAGCTGGACGAAGTTCCGAAGAAGATAGAAGAATTGATGGAATCAGCTTTTGAGATGGATGTTCCGTTAAAAGTGGAAGCCGGGATTGGAGAGAATTGGCTGGAAGCGCATTGATCAATTAAGAATGGATCAATGAAGAATTAAGAATTTTTCAATTAGGAATAGTTCTGATTTACAATTTCATTCTCAAAAAAAGGACGTCATCCTGAACTTGTTTCAGGATCTTTGTAGGGGGTGGGGCTTTGATCTTGTTCTAGTTTTGTAATCAACGATGTAGTGCGGACTAAAGTCCTTACTGGTTTACTTGAATAAGAATTCTTCAATTGGGAATAAGTGATTTGGGGGAGTCTAATTAATCATAACTAGTGATCACGGAATAAGTATTTCCAAAAACTTGAAGACTATCTTCAGGTAAATCATAATTCACTAAAGTATGATCGTTGGAAGTAAAAACTATCTGAAAGCGTTCATTTTCGAAACGACCAATAGCATCTATTCCTCTTACAGATGCATTTTTAACCGTTAACCCTTTAGGTAAAGTTAAAAGCGTTGAATCAGTCATAAAAATTCCAATTTCAACATCTTTTTCCAATCGTCCAATTTCGTAGGATGGACAATTCAAATTATTCCATCCAAGTATTAGAAGTAGGATAAAGTTCAAAATTATTGAAATGATTAATGCTTTTTTCATTCTTTAAGATATGTTTCTCTATTAAATTAATTTAGTATAAAAAATCGTTCTAATCATAGTTCAGGATGACGTCAATAAAATGGAACACTTTAGCTAATAATTGATGTTCTACTCCCATGAACACCAACAAAGACTATGACGTAATTATTATTGGCTCGGGAATGGGTGGAATGAGTGCAGGAGCGATGCTTGCCAACGACGGATACAAAGTGTTGATCCTGGAAGCAGCAGCTGTTCCGGGCGGATGCAGTTCATCGTATTACCGAAAGGGATTCACGTTTGAGTCGGGCGCGACTACACTTATTGGATTTGATGAAAATCAGCCGTTGTGGAAATTGGAGAGAGAAACCGGAATTCAGATTCCCAGAGAAGAGATCACTCCAAGCATGACTGTTCGATTAGATGGAGAGGAGATAATCCGGTATAAAGATCGGGAAGAATGGATCGAAGAAGCCGGTCGAGTTTTTGGAAATCCTCAGGCACAGAGATCATTCTGGGAAGAAGCACTAAAAGTCTCTGATACCGTTTGGGATGTTTCACTCAAAAATCCTTTTTTTCCACCGCAAAATATAACCGATTGGGGAAGACTGGCGATCTCAAATTCATCCTTAGATGTCTGGGTGTTACCTTATGCGATTCAGTCGGTTGAGGATGTAATGAGAAAGTTCGGAGTTGACACAGTTAAGTTTCGTCGTTTTGTAGATGAACAATTGATGATCACAGCTCAATCCAAAGCAGAAGACACACCTTTTCTGTTTGGTGCAGCCGGTTTGACTTATACCAACTATTCAAATTTTTATGTTCCGGGTGGATTGTTGGAAATGATCAATTCCATCAGAAGTTTTATTCAGGAAAAAGGAGGGGCACTTCATACTCGAGAAGCAGTTACTCATCTGAGTAAAAAAGAAGAAGAGTTCATCATTCAAACCAAAAAAGGAAATATTTACCAAGCTCCGATAATAGTTTCCAACATCCCGATATGGAATATGAAAGATATAACATCAGGAGAGTTGAAAGGTTACTTTGAAGAAAAATCTAAAGATTTTGACGAAGCTTGGGGAGCGATCACATTAGGCATTGCAACCACAGATACTTATCCCGAAGAAATGAGTTTACACCATCAAATTCATTTAGAAGAGGATGATACTGTTCCGTTTACAAATTCAGATTCCATATTTATATCTATGTCAAAAAGGGGAGATACCGATCGTGCTCCGGAAGGAAAAAGGACATTGAATATATCTTGTCACGCTTCACCTGAATATTGGTTTTCATTAAATGGTGATTATGCATCTGCGAAGAAACAAACAGAAGAGTTTATAGTTGAAACACTAAAACAGAAACTTCCGGGTTTTGAACAAAGTGATATCGAAACAATTCATACGGCTACTCCCATTACATGGCAAAATTGGGTATACCGCAAAAAAGGCAGGGTTGGTGGGATCCCGCAAAGCATGGCACGCAGCTTGCTTAAATGGACACCAAACCAAACGCCATTCTCAGGATTATATCTTGTGGGCGATACTACTTATCCGGGGCAAGGAATTCCGGGCGTAACTTTAAGTGGTATCAACGTATATTGGCGTATCAAAAAAAAATCAGAATAGAATTAAAAATCAGCGATAAGGTTTTCAATTGAATCAATTTTCACCGAATACTCAGTTTTCATTTTTCCCGCCGGCAATTAAATACTTATTGATCTGGAACGGGATCTTCTTTTTGGCAACCATTAACATTTTTGGTTCAGGATGGACTCCAATGGGTTCTGCTCTGGCGCCATTACTTGTTTTGCAACCTTTCGGAGATGGGTTTATGCCATGGCAGTTAGTAACTTACATGTTCTTACATGCTGATTTTTACCACATATTCTTCAACTTGTTTGCGCTTTGGATATTTGGTCAGGCTTTGGAACAATTATGGGGAACTAAGCGCTTTTTGATGTACTACTTTTTAACAGGAATCGGCGCAGGTTTGATTCAGCTTTTTGTTAGTAGTGGTTCAACTATTGGGGCTTCCGGCGCAGTTTATGGGATCTTGTTAGGATTCGGAATGATGTACCCAAATCGCAGGATCATGCTGTTATTCCCACCAATACCAATCAAAGCTAAGTACTTTGTTGGATTTTACGGTGCACTTGAATTATTTAATGGATTAACAAGATCAGATAGTGGCGTTGCTCATTTCGCGCATTTAGGAGGATTGTTAGTAGGCTTTATTTTGATCAAATTATGGGGACTAAAAAAACCATCCGAGTACGCATAAGTTTTATATGAGAGAAGAAAGATGAGAAATCAGTCATACGATTCATTTGGAAATACTTTTAAGCGAGGCTTCATGAGGATGCCAATGGCTATCCGTACGATCATAGCGATCAATGCAGCATTCTTTGTTATTCAAACTTTAGGCGGAGCGGCTTTAAACAATTGGTTGATTCCGAATCTTGGATTTGATCCGTCTTTCCCAACGGTATTTACTCAGCCGTGGAGATTGATTACTTATTCATTCCTTCATGCAGGATTTTTTCACTTTTTGTTCAATATGTTGTGGTTGTGGTGGATGGGACGTTCTGTTGAAGAAACTATTGGTCCACGTTCATTTATCATGGTATATCTTGGAGCTACAATTCTAGGAGCTTTGGTAGATGCAGGGCTTGCTCAGATATTTGGTTCAGCATTAGTTATAGGGGCTTCCGGTGCTGTTACCGGAATACTCGTGGCTTTTGCGATGTTATTTCCACGAGCACCTATTATGCTTTTTCTTTTGCCACCGATAGAGGCTCGTTTTTTTGTAGTTGGTTGGATAGCCATTGATATATTATTCCTTGGAAGCGGTGATAATGTAGCTAGGTTGGTACATTTGGGTGGAGCACTGGGCGGATACTTGCTTATTAAAGCACATCAAAATGGTATAGATCTGAGTAAAGTAATCCGATATTTTGAGTATCTTTTTGGTCGTTTGAAACCAAGTCCTTCTACAAAGCCGAAAAATAAGAATATGAGCATTGTGAAGGATGTTGAGATCGTTGAAGAAGTTGATCAAACCGAACTGGATGAAATTTTAGAAAAGATATCTAAAAGCGGTTATGATGCTTTAACGAAGGAAGAAAAACAGATACTATTCGAATTAAGTAAGAAAAATTAGGGCATACATGGCTTCTATAAAAAGAAGAAAGTCAATTCAAGTAATGGTAGGAGATGTACCAGTTGGTGGCGGAGCTCCGATCGTTGTACAATCCATGACGAATACAGATACCGCTGATATTGATGAAACGGTAGAACAGATAGATCATCTTCACAAAGCGGGTTCTGAGATAGTAAGAATCACGGTTAATAATGATGCTGCAGCCAAAGCAGTTCCTTATATCAAAGAGAAGTTGATGAATCGTGGAGTTCCTGTGCCAATTGTAGGCGATTTCCATTATAACGGTCATGTGCTGTTGACGAAATATCCCGACATGGCGGAATCGTTGGGAAAGTTTCGTATCAATCCCGGGAATACAGGTACAAAAACCCGTGACGAGAATTTTACCACCATTGTAGAACAAGCCATTAAATATGACAAACCCGTTCGAATTGGTGTAAACTGGGGCTCGCTTGATCAGCAGTTACTGGCTCAAAAAATGGATGCGAATAACGATCTGGCAGAACCTAAATCAGCAAAAGAAGTGATGCTGGATACTATGGTTGAAAGTGCAAAACGTTCTTCCAAATTAGCTGAGGATGTTGGGCTTGCATCTGATAAGATAATCATCAGCTGCAAAATGAGTGGTGTACAGGACGTGGTAAATGTATACACCAGAATTGCTGAAGTTATTGATTATCCGCTTCACGTTGGGTTGACAGAAGCCGGAATGGGCATGAAGGGTATGGTTGCCAGTGCATCAGCGCTTTCTGTGATCTTGCAAAGAGGAATTGGTGATACGATACGAGTTTCACTAACGCCTCAGCCCGGCGCTGACAGGGCATTGGAAGTTCAGGTGGCTCAGCAAGTGCTTCAATCGTTGGGGATCAGGAGTTTTATTCCACAAGTGACGTCTTGCCCCGGATGCGGACGTACAAAAAGTACATATTTCCAGGAATTAGCGGAAGAAATTCAGGATTATATAGTAGAATCTATGCCGGTTTGGAGAGAAGTGTATCCCGGTGTTGAAGAAATGGACGTTGCGGTAATGGGCTGCGTTGTAAACGGGCCTGGTGAATCAAGAGCGGCGAACATCGGAATTTCTCTTCCCGGAACTTTTGAAGAACCTAAAGCTCCTGTTTATGTAGATGGAGAGCATTTCAAGACTCTTAAAGGAGATGGTATAGGAAAAGAGTTTAAATCTATACTGAATGATTACATTGTAAAAAATTACAAGAACTAGTTTTTGTAACGAAAGGCCGGTTACAGAAAAACAGTTAGTTAATTATCCGTTCTAATACATGTCCTTGTTTAATTAAGGAAGCATTAAAGATTATTTAAGAAATCTTTAAAAATGTGTTGAAAAATGTAAGCGCTTTCATTATCATTCTTTCACCTTGGTAAAAAACTGTTAGCAATCAATGCGTGATCATTTAATTTTATTATCCGGTTTGCTGTTTCTTTTTATGGGAGCGCTTTCCTGTACGGAAAAAGCTGATGATGATGTATTAGCGCAAATCAACGATTACTCGATTACCAAGATTCATTTCGAGAATGCCTTCAAAGAATATTACCACCGTACCGGAAGAGCTATAAGTTCAAGCCCCTCTACAAAACTCTCCGTTTTAAACGCAAAATTCGATAATTATGTGCTAGCTACCTACGCGGAAGACAAAGGGTTGGATAGAACAGAGGAAGCCATTCAAAAAAGAGGAGAGATAGAAAGAAGAGTTTTAAATGAAGAATATCTGAATCAGGTCATTCTCAAAGATGTACAGGTTAGTGATACTGAGCTCAATCAATACTTTGTTCGGTTCAATACAACATTAAGAGCTTCGCATTTATTTGCCCATGATCTTGAATCAGCTAATGAAATATATAAGAGGTTACAAAACGGCGAAGACTTTGAGGAATTAGCAAAAGAAGTATTCCAGACTCCTTATCTGGCAAACAATGGTGGAGATGTAGGCCGTTTTACTACTGATGAAATGGATATCGCTTTTGAAGAAGCTGCTTTTGGATTAAAGATCGATGAAATTTCAAAACCGGTCCCTACGGCTCAGGGTTATAGTATTATCAAACTTACCGATCGTTTTACAAAACCTATTCTCACCAAAAATGAATTCGCTAACAAAAAAGCTGAAATTGCTTCTTATGTTTATAAAAAGAAGAAAGAGCTTGCTACAAGAGAACATCTGTACAACTTCCGCGACGATCTAGAATTTAATCCTGAGATTTTTGACGCTCTTTGGACTAAGATGAATGAGAATTACTCTTCAGCAATTTCTAAGGATGCGGAATTCTTATCCAATCTGGTATCAGATAAAACTTTGGCTGTATATAACGATTTCGAATTTACTCTTGATGATTTTGCAGTCGAATACAGATTTACTCCGTTGTCTCAAATCAATGTAATAGAAGGGAAGAAGGGTTTTGAAAATTTTGTAATAGGGACTGCATTAAGAGCTTATTTATATAAGAATGCAAAAGAAGCAGGAATAGATGGTCAGAAAATTGTAAAAGAGTCGATAGAAGAAACATTTTATACTTTTCTGGCTCAAAGTGCGATTAAGGATCTTAAGAGTTCCATTTCAAACACAGAGCAGGAATTGAGAATTGCATATCAAAACAACGGCGAACGTTTTTATAAGCCAATAGAGGTTAATCTTTCCAGAATAGTTGTTGATACTGAAGAAAAAGCCAATTTTTTAATTTCAGAATTGAAGAAAGGAGCTGATTTCAAAGCATTGGTAGAAAAATACACCATAATTAATGAAGACCTGCTTACAAGTGGAGAATTGGGTTTCGAAAACGTCAAAAATTATGGCTCTTATGCCCCTAAAATTTCTGAATTAAAAGTAGGCGAGATATCAGAAGTGATTAATTATCAAACAGGGCAATACACTATTTATAAGATGAATGGAAAGATCGAAGGTCGCCCTTTAACATTTAATGAAGCCAAAGAATCAGTGGATGCATTTTTGTTGAATAAGAAATTAGAAGCCATAAAGGACAAGACGATTAAGGATGTTAAAGAAAAGCATAATGCTCTTATTGATATCGAAAAATTAAATGAAATTACTATTCAAATCTGAAGCAGTGTATGAACATTAAAAAGCTACTACCGGTATTATTTCTATTTGTTAGTGTTGGGGTACAGGCGCAGTCAGGGAAAATTACGGGTAAAATTCTGGATGCCGAAACCGGTGAGGCTCTGATAGGAGCAACAGTTGGGATAAAAGGATCTACAAAAGGTGCTGTAGCAGATATTGATGGTAATTATCTGATGTTAAATGTAGGTCCGGGTACTTATACTTTGGAAGCAAGATACATTGGTTATGCTACTTTGGCTGTTCAGGAAGTAATCGTAAGAACTGATTTGACCACGGAGCAGGATTTTAGACTAGAACTGGAAGCGTTTGAAGGCGAAGAAATTGTTGTAGTGGCAACTCGTCAACCTGTTTTAAAAGATGTGACCAGTTCTGAATCCAGAGTAAGCAGTGAAGAAATTAAAAAGCTGCCTGTTCAGGAAGTTTCCGATGTAATCGGACTTCAAGCCGGAGTAAACGTAGATAATGGAGGGGGAATTCATATCAGAGGTGGCCGAACTTCAGAGGTTTCCTATGTTGTGGATGGAATCAGGGTTACAGATGATTATGACAGGTCTAACGGGGTAAGAATCGAAAATGAATCTGTACAGGAGCTACAGGTAATATCCGGTTCTTTTAATGCAGAACATGGACAAGCGCTTTCAGGAATCGTAAATGTAGTTACCAAGTCGGGAGGTAATCAGTTTGATGCTTCTGTAAATGCATGGACGGGTAGCTATATGGCTACAGCTCAGAGTGATCTATATGATGGTATCGGAACGGGTTTTAATAATTTAAATCCGAACAGAATGTATAATCTGTCTGCGTCTGTTTCAGGGCCAATTATAAAAGACAGACTTACATTTTTTGTAACGGCCAGACGGTTTGAGAATGAAGGACATTTAACCGGAAGAAATGCTTTTTCACCTCACGGGCAATTCAGGGATACATTGGCATTGGGTACTGATTTTGATTCGTACAGAACTATCTATAATGAAAGGGTAGACTTCAGTAAATCATGGTATTCTGTTGATACTGTTAATTTCCAGGGGACCGATAGATTGGTGTTAACAGATGACGGCACCAGAGACAGTTCAATAGTAAATATGAATAATTTTCAAAGCACGAGTGTTCAGGGAAATCTCGAGTATAGGTTTTCAAAGTTTTTGAAATTCAATTTAATAGGTTCATATGGTCTTGAAGAAGGTCAGGGGTATGATCATCAGAATAAGTTAGTACCTTTGGGAAGAGGTACTGGTTTTAGAAATAATTATGCACTTAATTTTAAAACAACTATAACACCTTCCTCCAAAACTTTTCTTGTTGTAAATCTGGCCAACAGGTATAATGAACAAAAAAATCATTTGTATGATGATCCTTGGGATCCACGCTATTTTAATTTTGACAGAGTAGTTGAGTTTTACTCACCCGCTGAGCAAAGTATACCCGGCGCGGCTCAGTTCAGTTTTTATGGGACAGACAATAACCGTTTTTTCAGATCGACAGATACATTTATCGGGAAGGCTGAAATTTCCAGTCAGGTTAATGAAAACCATTATATAAAAGCGGGTATTAATCTTCAACTTGATGAAGTAAGTTTTGAAAGTGTTTCCTTAGTTCCTTTTACTGATCCATCCATAAGTTTTCCTCCCGGAACTCCTCAAGAGCTCAAACCATTCGTAAAGTTGGGTTTCCCTGAATTAAATACACCGGGTTATCAGAAATATTCTGAATCTCCGCGAAATTTAGGTGCTTATATTCAGGATAAGATCGAATTTGATAATCTGATCATTAATGTTGGATTGAGATTCGATTATTTTGATCCTAACTCCAGAGTTGTTGCCGATTTAGAAGATCCTGATATCACTTCCCCTACAAAACAAGAAAATCAGTACAGAGATCTTAACAATAATGGCCAGCAAGATGACAATGAGCCCGATGTAACTTTAGAAGAACGTCAGCAATATTGGTATAAAGATACCAGTATCAAAACACAGCTTAGTCCCAGAGTAGGTGTGTCATATCCTATAAATGATCGTGGTGTGCTGTATTTTTCATATGGTTATTTCTTTCAGGTTCCTTCTTATAACTTCATGTACACAAACAGCAGAGTTTTTGTAGGAGAGCGAAGCGGGAATTTGGGTTTATTCGGTAATCCTGATCTGAAACCGGAAAGATCTACACAGTATGAGTTGGGTTTAAAACAGGAAATTTTTGATGGAACTGCAATTGAGCTCACAGGTTATTATAAAGATACCAGAGACTATGTGTCCTCCAGACCACAAGTAACCGGGGCAGCATCTACAAATTATGGTATTTATTTCAACAGGGATTTCTCTAAGTCAATTGGATTTACTTTCGCCTTCAACCAATATGTAAGTCAGCGCTTTAATTTTGGGTTAGACTATACTTTTAGCTCTGTGGAAGGAAGTAATTCAGATCCAAATTCAGAATACTTTGATATCGTAAATGCAGGAACTCAGATTGATTCAACCAATCAGACTACATCTACAACAAAATTAATACAGCCATTAAATTGGGACAGAACACATATTGTAAATGGTTCTATGTTTTATTCAGGCAATAGTTGGGGTGCTAATTTGGTAACCAAATTCAGTACTGGAACTCCGTATACACCTCAAACTGATATTCCCGGTGTGGAAATCGGGGTAGGAGCAAGTACCAGAGATCTGAGAAACACATCACGACTTCCAACAAGATTAACCGTGGATCTTAATACATACAAAAATATCAATTTACCAAACGGTTCCAGTATGGAGCTTTTTCTGAATATTTATAACCTGCTTGATAGTAAGGTTATAAACAATGTATATGGAGACTCAGGTGAAGCAACTGCACCGTTACCGATCAATACTGTAGGTACTGCAGACCCGGGATTTTATTCAAATCCTTCTTTTTATGCAGAACCAAGACGAATTCAATTAGGACTTTCAATCTCTTTTTAAACAATGAATAAAAATACATTCAATATTAAAGGCTTATTCATTCTTCTTTTCGTTGCACTCTTTCCGGTGTTTTCAGGAGCTCAGGACTATGTGCCAAGTGAGGAAAGGTCATCTTTTGAAGACAGAAAGAAATCCACAATGGATGCGAACAGATTAAGGGCATCTTACTTTAATACAGGGCACGCAGGACGTAGAAATAACACTAGTCTGGACGAGCTGATTTTTGAGTTTCCAAGAAATACGAATCGTGAGTACATGTACTTTATGAGCGTTCACTTTGGAACTGAAGTACAGGCACAAAATAGTTCTGATGTTGTACATATAGTCAATGTTGCATCTTTTAAGACAAACAGAGACGGAAGTCAGAATTGGTCACTAAACCCGATTGAAGGATATTCACGGGATGATTCCAAAGAAATTGCAAGAAGTGACCGGGGACCGGCTTCACCTCTCGGAAATACATGGCCGGATTCTTGGCCGGATAAATTTGAAGATGGAGGGGACGGTTGGGCTGGCTCCTGGAATGGATTCTTTGGAAGAGATCAATTCAATGCTGATTTAGAGTTCTACTATAAAGCAGGAGATGACAGATACACCCGATATAGTACAGGAACTTTCAGACCGGATAATACAGATCCAACCAGAGGTGGGTTGGCAATAGTAATGGATACAAGAATTCTTGCCTGGTCTCAAATCCTTATCAATTCTGTTCATTTTAACTTATTTGAAATTACTAATGATGGAAGCTACGATTATCCGAGAATGTCATTCGGTTTATGGATAGCGGATTTTGTTGCAGGAGGTGGTCCTACGGATCAACCGGTATTTGATAACCTTAGAGCGATTGCTTATTTGACTGATACAGACCGAAATAATGCACCATCATCTTTTGATGGATTACCGATTGGTGAAATGGGACTAAGCTTTTTGGAAACTCCGGGAAATGCAGGTGATGGAATTGATAATGATGGAGACAGCGACACTTATGATCCTGAAAACGCAGATTTTTATGATCCGGAGAACGTCGATTTATTCCGCTTGCTTTTGGAGGAAAATGGAGGTTTTTATGCAAGTGCTACATTAAAAGATACAGTTGTTAGAGAATTTGAAGCTGCTGACTTTGATTCAAGAACCATCAATGTTGGAGACAAAATTGTATTGATCGACGAAGATGGGACAAGAATCATTCGTGAATACGATGGAAATAGTTTTCAATCACAAGGAATTACGTACAATTTAGGAGCTTCTTTTACTGTACAGGAAGAACTATTGCCTCTGTCAGACCCGAATTTCGGAGTTCATATCGATGGCTTAGACAATGATTTTGATGGCTTGATTGATGAGAATACTCCGAACCATTTAGAGAAGACTACATTCGTAAACGGAAACTCAATTACAAAACCGGTTCGGTTTATTAATTACTTGTATTTCAATGATGGAGACAGTCTTCAGCAAGGATTGATTGTTTCGAATCAGGAGATAAGAGCAAGAATATCATCTGATCAGGATTTCGCAGATCTGGTTAATGATACTTACGACGGAAGATTTCAAAATCATTCCACAAGTGCTCCGATGATCGATGAAGGTCGTGGTGATTCATTTGATAACGACAATGATTGGAACGAAAGCTTTGATGATGTGGGAATCCAGGGAGATCCGGATACACCAAGTGAAGGACAGGGAGATGGAAAAGCCACATCCGGAGCAGGTACCACTTTTCCTGGAGAGCCTAATATTGATAAAACTGATGTTAGTGAAACAGATCTTATAGGTGTTTCACGAGCTATAATCTTTTCAGCCGGAGCATTGCAGGTAAGTCTGGATTCTGATATTTGGTTTAATTACCTGATTCCGGGCGAGTTTGATGTAGTTGGTAATCCCGGTACGGATCAGGATATATACGTGTCTTCAGGATTGTTCCCACTAAGAGTGGGAGAATCACAAAGTTTTGCGGTTGCTATTTCAGCAGCGGCTTCCTCTTCACCAACAGGAACTGCGGCACAAGACCGAACTCAATTAAATAATAATTTGGACCAGGCAAGAGTTGCTTATGAAGCAGATTACCAATTTGCAGTTGCACCTGATCCTCCTATTGTATCAGCAGTTCCTGGAGATGGTAAAGTTACCTTGTATTGGGAAACCAATTCTGAATTTTCATTTGATCGTTATCTGAATAACATTTCCGGTAATGGTTTTGATTTTGAAGGTTATAAAATTTATCGGTCAACTGATCCGTCTTTTGAAGATATCTTTAATGTCACTGATGCATATGGAAATGCTACCTATTATAGTGATATCGCAATTTTTGATAAGAATAACGGTATTCAGGGACTACATCCTGTTGATGTAAATGGTGTGAAATTTGATATGGGTAATGATTCAGGGCTGCAACGTAGCTTTGTTGATACTGATGTTGTGAATGGTAAAACCTATTATTATGCGGTCACAGGTTTTGATTACGGGTATGTTCCTGCAGGCATTTCTCCTTCTGAATCTCCAATTCAAATTAGTCAGGGACCGGATGGTTCGATCAGCTTTGGCGTAAATGTAGTGCAAGTGCGTCCGTCAAGATCCCAGGCGGGGTACATTAATCCGGATAAACCACAAGCTACTATTGTACAAGGTTCACCGGGTGGAACAGTGAGTGTGGATATAATTGATCCTTTTGAATTAAAAGCAGATAACTTATATGAAGTTACTTTTGAAGATACTTTAATCGATGGGGGTGCTGAGCCAGACACACTCAAAACTCAGAATTTTACGCTCAGAAACATAACTGATGGTGCAAATGATACACTAATTGCTCGTTCTCCTAATGTAAACGGAGGAAATAATCCGATCACAGAAGGTTTTACTATTTCGATGACAAATGTAGAGACTTTTGGTGTAAATGAGTCTAGGTCTGGATGGAATGAGACAGGAAACCCAGAACCTCATCAGTACTTTTTTGCTACACAAAGTGTTTCTAAGGTCTCTGATTATGAATTAGTAGTAGGAGCGAATGTCGGATTCGGACAGTCTACAGAGAGAGAAATTGAAGTAGCCCCGGGATCCTTCTTTACTGCTCCATCAGAACCGACCAATTTCAAAATATTTAATACATATACAGAAGAAGAAGTTGATTATGCATATTTAGATTTAAACAGAGAAAATACTCCTTTTTCTCCGGGCAGGTGTGATCCTACCACTAATGCTCCGAATAATTATGTATCACCTGATCCGGGAATATTTTCTGCAGTAGCAGGGTTAAATGGTCAATGTTCAGACATTGTTTATGTAATTGAAGATGCCCGAGAATTTCAAGACACTCTTACATATCGGTTTGAGTTGAGAGCTCAAATTTCGAATAACAGTTTAACAACAAGAAATCCTGATGCTGGGGATACTTTAGAGGTTTTTACTACCAAGCCGTTTTCCAGAAATGATCGTTTTCAATTCAGAATGGATCCGGAGAATTTACCAAGTGTAGACTCTGATTCGGCAAAAAGTGCACTGGATGATATTTTAGTTATTCCGAACCCATATAAGGTTTCCAGTATTTATGAACAGGAAGCCGCAGGAGGAAGCAGACAGCAAAACAGAGAAATTCATTTCAATGGTTTGCCGGTGCCTTCTACGCTGAGAATATTTACATCATCAGGGGTGCTTGTAAGAGAAATTGAGGTGACCTCTTCCAATGTTCAAGGTGAAAACGGAGGAACTTATATATGGGATATGCTCACCAAAGATAATTTAGAGATAGCTTATGGAATCTACATTTATCATGTAGAAGCTAAGGGTGTAGGAAACAAGACAGGTAAATTTGCGGTGATTAAATAATGAGTTCAATGAAAAAGATATTCTGCATTTGTTTGTTTCTTGTTTTATCAGGAACAGGAAGTTCTGTTTTTGCACAACTTTCAAAAATAGGTACTACAGCCGGTGATTTTTTAAGATTTCCTGTAGGTGCAAGAGCTTCATCTATGTCCGCCTTTGCGGCAACTGTGAACGATCCGTCAGCAATGGTTTTAAACCCTGCAGGTTTGGCCGAGTTGAATGACGAAGAAGTACTTATAGAGTTTACAGATTATTATCTGGATTTTACACACAGCTATGTTGGTATCGGCATACCTACAAAAAAAGGTGTGGCCGGAATTCATGTACTAGCCATGAATTATGGAGAATTTGAAGAAACCACTGAACAAGCTCAGGGTAAAACAGGGCGAACATTTGGTGCCTATTCTGTCACGGTTGGAGGTAGTTATTCACAATATCTGACAGAAAAATTATCTGTTGGGGGAACCCTGAAATTTGTTCATGAGCAAATTGAGGATGTTTCTGCATCTGGATTGGCTTTTGATGTTGGTACGGTATTTATTACTCCATTCGATGATATCAGGTTTGGAGTAAGTGTAACCAATATAGGTTCAAAAATGCAGCTGACAGGAAACGGTCTTATTACAGAATGTGATCTGGATGATAGTAGTTCCGGAAATAATGAAACTGACTGCTATCTGGCTACACAAGAATATGATTTACCATTAATGCTCAGAGTTGGTTTTGCATGGGATGCTTATACAAGCGACGATATCAGAGCAACATTAACTTTAGATGGTAACAATCCATCAAATAATGTTCAGAACATTAGTGTGGGAGGAGAAATTTCGCTGTTAAATGATACGGTATTTCTTAGAGGAGGAGTTCCTTATATCGGTCAAAATAACAGCAGGGAGACATTCAATGCCGGAGTGGGAATTAAGTATCAGGTAGACAGTTCTTTAAAACTTGGATTTAATTACGCTTATCACGGATATGAATACTTAGGTGATGTTAACAAACTAAGCCTTCAGGTTTATTTTTAATACTACTAAACAATAACAACAAAACAAGGTACATGATGAATAAAGCTACTAAACTTGTGCTAACATGTTTGCTGATGATCTTCGGGATTTCTGCAACATCTATGGCTCAGGTAACAAAAATACGTGACGCACGTGGCATGGATGGCCAGGAAGTTACGATCGTAGGTATCATGAATACGCCAGACTACGGTTTTAATGACGGACAATTTTTTGTTCAGGATACAACCGGAGGTATAAACGTATTTTATGATGACGTTGGAGGAGCGAACAATCAGGATAGTTCAGCATTTTTAGGCTGGACAAAAGGCGACACTCTTCAAATTATAGGAACAATAGGTTCTTTTGGACAGCAAGTACAAATTGCCCCAAGTTCCGTAACCATTTTAGGTACAGGAGAAGCTTCGAGTGTTCCTGTAACCTCAATAACACAAGCAGATCTTAGTGTGGATTCCAAACATCAAGGTATGTTAGTGAAAATAGAATCAGTTGGTTTGGCTGATGGTGAAACATGGCCGGCTGATGCTCAAACATCTTCAGGAGTAAGTTTAGATGTTGCTACAGCTGACAGTGCATTTATATTAAGGATCGATAGAGATGAATCCTATTATGACGGCGCACCAGCTCCTACTGAAGCATTTAATTTGACTGGTGTACTTGCCAGATTTAATTCTGATGTACAGGTTATGCCATTTGACTCTACCGATGTACAGAATATCGTTAAAGTTACTTTCATGGTTAATACTGCTACAGCCCCTGATACCGTAATGGGAGACCATTATGTAGGTGTGTTTGGTGCAATTTCAGGACCAAACGGCGCAGGAAACCCATACTTAGGTCAAACTGTTGATTGGAATAACTCTACTGATATTGTTGCTGACAATCAAGGCGGTGACTATTGGTCAGTTACTTTTGATATGGCTGCTGGTGATACTTATACCTACAAGTATTGGTTGGGGTCAGATAAAGATACAGAACTTGCCGGAGGAGGTTGGGAAAGCGGAGATAACAGAGAATTCACTTTAGATTTTGATCAAGCTTCCGACTCAGTTGCTCCATTGAATTGGTATGAAACAAGAATGGCTCCATTTACTTCAGAAGAAGATAGTGTTTCTCTTTACTTCAGAGTTAATGTTGGAGCACAAGCTCAGGACGGATCATTCGATCCTGAAACATTTAAAGTTGGTGTTCGTGGTAACGGCGCTTTCTTTACCAATGACTGGGGAACCGGAGACTTCCTTGAAAAAGGTGGCCAAACGGGAGATAATTTATTCTATGAAGGTGTTGTAAGAGCACAGAAAGATTCTGCAGCAGCAATTGATGGTTCAATTGAATATAAGTTTGTTCTTGAAGCAGCTGATGGAACAGTAACTTGGGAATCCACAGATAACAGGCCGATAAACATTCCTGCTCAGGATTCTACTGTTCAATGGGTCTTTTTCAATAACACTCCTCCAACAGATGCAGTTATTGTAAACACAACACTTAGCTTTGAAGTTAATGTTGGAATTCTGGAAGGTTTAGATCTTTTCAATTCAAGTATTGATACAGTATCAGTAAGAGGTACATTCAATAGTTGGGGTGAAGCCAGAATGAACTTTAATCAAGTGCTCGGTACATACGAAGCAAACAACTTACCGTACACAAAAGCTGAAGGAACTGAAGAAAAATACAAGTATTACATTAAGTGGGATGCTCGAAGAGATTCGGCTGAAAGCGAATTTTTCTTAGAAGGAATTCAATCAGCAAATACCGGATGGGAAGAGCCGGGAGTAACAGGTGGTGCTGACAGATCATTCACAATTGAGAATAAAGCCAATCAGGATAAACTTTCTGAATTCTATAACGGTGTAGAACCGGAAGCTTTATTAACTGCGAATAATGTTGAAACAGGTGCTACAAGTGTAACATTCAGTATTGATATGTCACCGGCACTTCAACATACTACTCCATTTTTACCTGCATCAGATTCTGTATTCCTTTTTGTGGATACTCCTTTCTTTGCACTTACAAATGGAATAACAGTTCCTGGTGATAACGGTGAAAACTTTATTACAACTTCAGAATCTGAAAGAGAAAGACTTCGATTTACTGATGATGATGGAGATATGGTTTATGAACTAACTTTAGATCTTATGCTGCCAACTCTAAACCACATTGGTTTCAGAATAGCATACGGTGAGCCAACTTCAGCGGATGGTTCTCTTGTGGCAAATGGTGGTGGATTTGATGCAGGTCGTAGACATTACCAATACATTGCGCCTCAAGTAGATTCTGAGCTTAATGTTACATGGGCTTCATCATATTCTTTCCCGCAATTAACCTGGAAAGCTTCAGATCTTCCATTTGAGCAACCACCAAGTTATACAACTGTAGGAAATGAAGATGAATTAGCAAATGTGGAAACCTTTAGATTAAATCAAAACTATCCGAATCCATTCAACCCAAGCACTACCATTAGTTTCAATCTGCCAAATGCTGCAGATGTAACATTATCGGTATACAATGTTCTTGGACAAAGAGTGGCTACGTTGTTAAACAACAGAAAATATACTTCTGGTAGCCATACTTTGAGTTTTGATGCAAGCAACCTTGCTTCCGGTATTTATATTTACCGAATTCAAGCAGGTTCGTACACAAGTCAAAAGAGAATGACTTTAATTAAATAATTTTCTCTAATAAGTCTTCGCAGATGCTTTGACCGGCATCTGCGTATTTAATCAGATAGAAAAATTGGCATCTACTATATACGATATTGCAGAAGAAGCAGGAGTAAGTATTGCTACCGTTTCACGAGTGTTCAATCAAAGAGATAATGTCTCCGAAAGAACACGTGAAAAGGTTTTGGCAATAGCTGAAAGGGTTGGTTATCACCCACAGGCAAATGCACAAGGTCTTGCGAGCAGAAAAACCAATACCATTACTGTTCTTGTTCCTGTAATCTCCAATTATTTCTTTATGGAGGTTTTGGGTGGTATTCAGGATAAACTGAATAGTTATGATTACGAATTAACTATTTTCAATATAAGTCCAAGCAAAAATACCTTTACACAGGTTGAGCATGTACTTAAAAGAAGAGCTTCTGAAGGATGTCTATTTATTTCAACACATTTGGAACAGGAAGAATGGCGTCAACTAAAGAGATATAATGTTCCAATTACTTTAATTGATGAATATTATGACGGTTTTGATTCGGTAAGTGTTGATAACCTGGAGGGAGCTTACAGAGCCACAAAATATCTTTTAGACAGAGGCTTGGATAAAGTTGCCATGCTTTCTGCTTTAATAACCTCAAAACCTATTCAAAGCCGGATAAAGGGGTTTAAAAAAGCCTATGATGTAACAGGTAAAGAATTTTCAAACTCTTTTATAGTAGCAGGAGATTCCACTTATCGCGATGGTTTCACGGAACGAGGAGGGTATGAGGCAATGATAAAAATTCTTGCCATGAATCCCGAGATCCAGGCTTGTTTCTGTGCTTCTGATATTCAGGCTGTTGGCGCTTTAAAAGCTATGCAGGATATGAATAAAAGTATTCCACTAATAGGTTATGATGATATTGAACTTGCAGAATATATGGGGCTTTCTACTATTCGTCAGCCAATGAGAGATATGGGATTTTTCGCTACTCAAAATCTGATCGAAAGATTGGAAAACCCCAAAAAAGCTGTTTCACAAACAGTTTACACACCAGAATTAATTTTAAGAGACTCCACTGAGTAACTATATTTATGAAGAATCTTCTAGTATCAGGATCAGTATTTCTAACCTTTCTATTTTTACCTGTAATTGCATTATCCCAGGTTGTAACTTTTGAACCTTCTTTTGCAACTCAGAACGATACATTAACTCTTACTTTTGATGCAACTCAGGGAAATGGAGAGTTGGTTGGTTTTTCAGGAGATGTGTATTTGCATACAGGAGTGATTACAGATAAAAGCTCAAGCCCATCCGACTGGAAATATGTACAATCCGGATGGGAGTCCTATCCCGAAAAATTGAAGGCTACACCTCTTGGAAATGATAAATGGGAATTCAAATATCCATCTTCAGTTAGGGAGTTTTATAATGTTTCGGCTGCGGATCAAGCTGAAGAAATAACGTTGCTATTCAGAGGTACGCTTGACGGAGCCGGAGCACCTGACAAGGTTGGAAGGGCTTCGGGAGGCGAAGATATTTTCCTTGAGTTATTTGAGAATGAAGTTTCAGTACAATTTTTGAATCCGGGAGAAAGGTCTAAGGTTATCAAAACAAATGAAATAATTGAGATCGAAGGGATTGGAAATTCTCCGGCCGGAAACCTTAATTTGAGTTTGAAGCAGAATGGTACTGAAGTTGCTCAAACTTCTGTCTCTGATACAGTGAGTTACTCATTTTCGTCAGCAACAGAAGGGAATTATAAATTTGATCTTATAGGTGATGATGGGGCAGGTGAAGAGGATTCAACTTCTGTTACTATAATTGTTACAGACGGAGCAGTTATGGAAACCAGACCATCCGGACTTGAAGATGGGATCACTTATGGAGAAAACGGGACGTCGGTTACTTTATCACTTTTTGCTCCCGGTAAAAAGGAAGTGTTTGTAGTTGGAGATTTTTCGGATTGGGAATTGGATTTCAACTACCAAATGAAGAAAGACTCACTGAAAGCAGACAGTGTTTGGTTCTGGACTGAGATTACCGGGTTAACCCCGGGAGAAGAGTATGGCTTCCAATATGAAATTGATGGAAGTTTAAGAATCGCTGATCCTTATTCAGAATTAGTACTTCATCCAAATGATGACAATTTTATATCGTCTTCAGTTTATCCTGATCTCAAAGAATATCCTGTTGGTAAAACATCAGAGTATGTCGGTGTGTTACTTCCCGGAAAAGAAGACTTTCAATGGGAAGCAACAAATTACCAAAGGCCAGATCAAGAAAACCTTGTTATATACGAATTGTTAATACGGGATTTTATCGAAGATCATAGCTATGCGACATTAATAGATACGCTAGATTATTTAGACCGTTTAGGGATAAATACTATTGAATTGATGCCTGTAAATGAGTTTGAAGGAAATGAAAGTTGGGGATATAATCCAAGTTTTCACTTAGCATTAGACAAATACTACGGAGATCCTCAAACCTTTAAGAAATTTGTGGATGAAGCACATAAACGCGGAATAGCGGTTATTTTAGACATTGTCTTAAATCATGCTTTTGGTCAATCTCCATTAGTAAGACTTTGGAATGAAGGAAATTATGGAAAACCAACACCTGATAATCCTTACTTAAATGTTAATGCCACACATCCTTTCAATGTAGGCTATGATTTTAATCATGAAAGTGCTGCAACTGGATATTTTCGAAACAGAGTAGTAAAATATTGGATTGAAGAATATAAAATTGACGGTTTCAGATTCGATCTCTCAAAAGGGTTCACTCAAAGAGATAATCCAAACGACGTTGGAGCATGGAGTAATTATGATCAGTCCCGAATTGATATTTGGAAAGAATACTCAAACTATATCTGGTCAATTGATCCAAATACTTATGTAACCCTAGAGCATTTAAGTGTCAACTCCGAAGAAAAAGTATTAGCTGATCATGGGATGTTATTATGGGGAAATATGAATAGTGCGTACAATGAAGCCACCATGGGCTATATTTCAGGGTCAAATATTTATGGGGTATTATCTGAGTCACGAGATTTTCAGAGTAAAAATCTAATTGGGTACATGGAAAGCCATGACGAACAATGGTTGATGTTCAAAAATATCAGTTTTGGAAATTCATCCGGGGAATACAACATAAGAAATCTGAACACAGCTCTTGGAAGACAAAAATTAGCAGGAGCTTTCTTTTTTACACTTCCGGGACCAAAAATGATATGGCAGTTTGGTGAAGTTGGATATGGATACGGAGACAATGGAGAACAATGTTTGAATGATTCGGAAGATTGTCCGGCAAGCGCTCCGGGTAGAGTAGCTAACAAGCCGATTCGTTGGGACTATTGGAATACCAAAGGAACGGAAAGAGTTAAACTGTATAAAACATGGGCTGCTTTGATAAATCTTCGTAACAGCAGTCCTGCTTTCACAGAGCCTGAAAGTACTACCTACGCTTTATCAAATCGTATAAAAAGAATAATTCTCGAGCATTCAGACACTGATGTGGTTGTAGTTGGAAACTTTGATGTTACTGCAATCACAACAACAGGAGATTTCCCACAAACAGGAACGTGGTACGATTATTTTGATGGAACAGAGTACGAAGTAACTGATGCAGAGCAAGCTATTTCATTAGAACCGGGTGAATTCAAAGTATATACGACCAAACAATTTGAAACTCCGGAAACAGGTATAGCAACTTCAAATGAAGAATTGCCAAACGAAGGTCCAGAAACGTTTAAGTTGTATAGCAACTATCCAAATCCCTTCAATCCTACTACAAATATCAAATTTGATATTGCAAAAGCCGGAGTCGTTAAACTGGAAGTGTTCGATATTCTTGGAAGAAAAGTCGCCACACTTTTTGATGGTAGAAAATCCGTTGGTACACATACTGTAACATTCGATGCTTCTTCACTTTCAAGTGGGGTTTATTTTACCCGATTTACAGTCGGGAATACAGTGCAGGTTCAGAAAATGACATTACTAAAATAATTTAGAAAGCATAGTATGAGGAAATTAACCGGGTTATTAGTACTGTTTTTGATTTGGGTATGCTCCTCAGAAAGTAATATCAATTACGGAGATCAGATCGTTGGGTTGGGATCTCCTATTACTTTAGGATATGATTCCACAGTTGTGATCATGGAAGACTATTTCATGGATCCATCAACAATCGATGATGTTTCTACACCTTCTTCAATCACTTACTATTTAACTGAGGACAATTCAGAATTAGTTCTGAAGGGAGATATTTCCGGAAAGCTTGATATTATTTCTTTTCATGATGGAGATGTATCCTATGATATACTACTCAAGAAAACTTCAAAACAGGAAGTTACTTTCAGTATAGAGGACAAAGGCTATGATCTGGTTCAGGTAAAAGGGGAAATGAATGCATGGAATCCTAATGCTTCGGATTTCAAAAAGGAAAATGGCACGTGGATTTTCAGTATGTTGGTGAACGAAGGTTTGTATCAGTATCTGTATGTGGTTGATGGAGAAGAAATGAAAGATCCATCTAACACAGAAACCGTTTCAAATGGGATGGGCGGATTTAATAACCTGCTTACAGTTGGAAATATGGATGCTGAAAAACCGAAATTAGATACGTATGATTTTTCAGACGAACGAGTTTATCTGCAATCCGATGAAGCAGAAAATGTTATAGCACTTTGGGAAAATCATCAGCTGAAAACCGAATTCAAAGACGATATCATCAGAGTGTATTTACCCGAGAATTCTGATCTTGATGGACGAACACATATTCGGGCGTGGACTTTCAACGAAAACGGGATCTCAAACGATGTTCTTATTCCTTTGGAAAATGGTAAAGTGCTGAATAGTTCAGAAAGTCTTTCCCGAAAGGACGTAAGAGCATGGAATATGTATTTTGTTCTTATTGATCGATTTAAAGATGGAAATCCTTCAAACACCAGAAAAGTTGACGATCCTGATATTCATCCAAAAGCCAATTATTATGGTGGAGATCTTGCCGGAATTACTCAAAAGATCAAAGATGGATATTTTGAAAAGATCAATGTAAATGCACTTTGGCTTTCACCCATTTCCCAAAACCCGGAAGATGCCTGGGGATTATGGGACAAAGGCGGTGTAAAAACTAAATTTTCGGGCTATCACGGATACTGGCCAATCTCATCTTCTAAGATCGACGATCGATTCGGAACTTCTGACGAGTTTAAAGAGCTGCTCAGTGTTGCACATGAAAATGGAATGGCTGTGATTCTCGATTATGTTGCAAATCACGTTCATAAAAATCATCCGGTTTATCAAAGAAATCCTGAATGGGCAACAGATCTGTATCTGCCGGATGGAAGAATGAATACGGAGTTATGGGATGAGCAGCGTCTAACAACTTGGTTTGATACATTCATGCCTTCGCTGGACTTTTCAAACCCTGAAGTGATTGAGACCATGACGGATTCAGCCCTTTTCTGGGTTGAAGAATATGAATTGGATGGTTTTCGTCATGACGCCACAAAGCACATTCAGTTAGAGTTCTGGAGAACATTGACCAGAAAAGTAAAAGAAGAAATTGTAGTTCCTGAAAACAGACAAGTATTTCAGGTGGGAGAGACTTATGGTAGTCGTGAGTTGGTGGCTAGTTATATCAATTCCGGAATGCTTGAAAGTCAGTTCGATTTCAGCATGTACGATGCAGGCTTGAATGCATTTGGTCAGGATCTTTCTTTTGAAGGATTACAAAGCCAGCTTCAGGAAAGCTTCAATTACTTTGGTTATCACAATATGATGGGAGTCATTTCAGGAAATCATGACAAGCCCCGATTCATTACGCTAACCAGTGGCGAAGTAAAATGGAATGAAGATTCTAAACTAGCAGGATGGACTAGAGAGATCGGTTCACCTCAGGCTTTTGCTTATGATCGACTAAGTTTACTTCTGGCTTTTAATCTGACTATTCCCGGAATTCCGGTTACTTATATGGGAGACGAATTTGGAATGCCCGGCGCCAACGATCCTGACAACAGAAGATGGATGCGATTTGAGGATTCTGAATTAAGCCCGCTTGAGCTGAGGAACAGAAGTATCTATTCAAAGTTGTCGGAGCTGAGAACTTCAGAAATGTCCATTCTTTTTGGTGACTTCCAATTCCATAACGTTGAAGATGATGTTATGGCTTATTCCAGAGCATATTTTGCTCAACAAGCTATAGTCGTTTTCAATAAAAGCAAAACACAGCAACAAGTTTCAGTTGACCTGAGACCGGGTTTTGATTATTCAAGCTTGGTAAATCATTTTGGCAATTCTTTTTCAGTTGAGGGGAATACTTTGACTGTGACTTTACCTTCAAATTCATTTGAAATTTTAACGCTTTAAAAAATATACATGCTTAAGCGAACTTTACTTTTATCCATTTTTGCAGCCTCGGTATTTGCGTCTTGCAATCCAACAGAAAAGCCGGTTGAGAAAAAACCAAGTCAGGTAGTACATCCTGAGTGGAGTAAAAATGCAAATATCTATGAAGTGAATATCCGTCAGTATTCTGAAGAAGGAACATTCAAAGCTTTTCAGGAAGATCTTCCTCGATTAAAAGAAATGGGTGTTAAGATCTTGTGGCTGATGCCCATACATCCAATTGGTAAGATCAACAGAAAGGAAACTGAAGAAAGCAGAGGAAGTTACTATTCTGTATCTGACTACAAAAAAGTAAATCCTAATTTTGGAACCGAAGAAGATTTTAAAAATTTGGTTGATGCAGCTCACGAACAAGGTTTTAAGCTGATCATTGACTGGGTTGCTAATCATTCAGCATGGGATAATCCATGGACTGAAAACAAAGATTGGTATGAGTTGACAGAAGACGGAAACTTCATGCCTCCAAGAGGAACGGATTGGTCGGATGTTATTCAGTTGAATTATGAAAGCGAAGAGATGCGTGCGGCAATGTTAGATGCTCTCGAATTCTGGGTTAGAGAATTTGATATTGACGGGTATCGCTGTGACGTTGCAGGAATGGTACCAACAGATTTCTGGGAAAACGCCCGAGTAGAATTAGACAAGATAAAGCCGGTATTCATGCTAGCTGAAGATGGAGAGCCTGAATTACTTCACAAAGCTTTTGATATGAATTATGCATGGGAATATGCTCATGTAATTCGTGAGATCGCTAAAGGAGAACAAACTTTTGAAGATCTGGACTCACTTTTTGAAAGAGACAGTAAACGCTTTCCTGACAATGCATACCGAATGTATTTCACTTCCAATCATGATGAGAATTCATGGAATGGAACCGATCCTGAAATGTATGGAGATAATTTTGAGAATTTTGCAGTGTTGTCTGCTACCGTGAAAGGAATGCCATTGATCTATAACGGACAGGAAAGTGATTTGGATAAACGATTGGAGTTCTTCGAAAAAGACGAAATTGAGTGGAAAGAGTATAAATATGCTGACTTCTATAAGATGTTGCTGACTTTGAATACAGAAAACGAATCACTTTGGAACGGGGATTTTGGTGGAGAAACGATCAGAGTTGAATCACCTGAAGGCACTTATGCTTTTAAAAGAAAGAAAGGAGATCATGAGATTTGGGTAGCTATCAATAATAATACGGAAGCTACAATGATCAGCTTTCCTGATTGGAGTCACGAAACATATTCCGTATACGGAGTTGTTGAAGGAGTAACTGATTTTTCAACGATAGAATTACCGGCAAACGAGTGGTTCATCATTTCAACAAATTAAAAACTAATAAAAGGGATACTTAAATGTCTGAACAGCAACAAGATACTAAGCCACGTCTGAGTTTTTGGCAAATATGGAATATGAGTTTTGGGTTTTTGGGAATCCAATTCGGATTTGCACTTCAAGGTGGATTCATGTCCCGGATTTTCCAAACATTGGGTGCTGCTAAAGATGATATTCCATTGCTTTGGATAGCAGCTCCTCTCATGGGATTGTTAGTACAACCAATAATCGGATATTTAAGTGACCGGACTTGGAGTATACGTTTTGGAAGGCGAAGACCTTATTTCCTGATCGGTGCATTATTAAGCTCTATCACATTATTTTTTGTTCCTCATTCGCCATATTTATGGATAGCGGTTGGTTGTTTGTTCATCCTTGATGCTTCCATCAATATTAGTATGGAACCATTCAGAGCATTAGTAGCAGATAAATTGCCCGAATCACAGAGATCTTATGGATTCGTTGTTCAAACGTTTATTATCGGTATCGGTACCTGGATTGCCAGTAACTTGCCTTGGATGGTAAGTCAGCTTGGTGTTGCAAATGACGCTGCTCCCGGAGTAGTTCCCATGTCAGTAAAAGTTGCATTCGGAATAGGAGCTTTTGTTTTTATCGCAAGTATACTTTGGACTGTATTTACCACAGATGAATACCCACCTGAGGACATGGAAGCATTTGAAAAAGAGAAAAAAGATAGTGCAGGATTTTTTACCGGCGTTAAAGAGATCTTTTCAAACATCGGTAGTATGCCGGTTGTAATGAGAAAATTGGGAGTGGTTCAATTTTTTAGTTGGTTCGCTTTCTTTACAATGTGGAGCTTTGCGGTTCCGGCACTGACAGAACACGCTTTTTTGGCACCTGTTCCAATGCCCGATGCAGTAGATTTTGATACAGCCAATGTTGCATATAATAACGCTGCAAATCTTGTTGGTTCTTATATGGGTACATATGGATTATCTTCTATGTTTTTTGCGCTGCTTTTGACTTTTGTTACCAGCAAGATCAGAATCAACAGAAAGTTGGTTCATTTTGGATCGCTTTTAGTCGGTGGACTTGGATTTATAAGTATGTACTTCGTTTCTCCGGAAAATACCGGAATGCTGAATTTGAGTTTTGTTTGTGTGGGAATCGCTTGGGGAAGTATTCTCTCCATGCCATACGCAATGCTTTCGAGTAGTATAGATCCAAAGAAAATGGGTTTGTATATGGGGCTCTTTAACATGTTTATAGTAATTCCACAGATCATTGCAGCTTTGGGAGGGATCAACTTTCTCTATAAAACGATCTTTGGAGAAGCGACCATAGGAACAATGCTTCTGGCAGGAGTTTGTTTAGCAATTGCAGCCTTCAGTAACTTCCTTATTACAGAAGAGGAAGCCATTAAGTAGCAGTAACCTTGATTTGAAAAGTTGCAACTTTTAATTAAATTAGTTGCAACTATTATTTTAAGATATCATTATGGCAAAGAAAGACAAAGATATTGTTTGGTTTGGGATGAAATTAACTCCCGAAGAAAAACAGAAGATCGAATTACTTGCTGAAAGAAAGGGTGTTTCTAAAAAAGAAGCCGTAATGAATGCTGTAAATGAACAGGTTACAGAATACGAGATCGTAGCCAAACCGGGATCAACATTAGAAAAATTGCAACACATCGTTGGTATAGCTGATGGTCCGGGAGATCTTTCAACGAATCCTAAATACATGGAAGATTTTGGCAAAGACAGCCTTTCTTGATACCGGTCCGTTAGTCTCTTTCATCGACAAGAGGGAATACCATCATACTTGGATTAAGTCTGTTTTTTCTGAAATTAATGTTTCATTAAAAACTAATACGGCAGTAATTACAGAAGCTTTCTTTCTTTTGAAGCGATCGAATCGAGGAGAGGAGGGGCTTATGAAAATGATAAATAGTGGCTTTTTAGAAATTCAAGATTCATTTTTTTCAAATCAGAGATTCGTTTTGGATGTAATGAATAAATACAATGATGTGCCATGCGCATTTGCAGATGCAAATCTGCTTGCAATGTTTGAAAATGATAAAAAGTCTGTAATTATTTCTACAGATTCCGATTTTCTGATCTATCGAGATTCTCAAGGAAAAAAACTCAACCTGATTTCACCTTATTTAAAATGAAAGTATTCTATTCCATTCTTATAACATTAGTTTTCTCGGGTAACTTATATAGTCAGGAGAATGATGAGATCATTTCTGCTTTTATAACAAGCGAGAAAATCATAGAAGTAAAACTTGATGACCACTTCGATGTAAATAAGATTGTGATAGTATCAACAGAAGAGTCTGTTCCCGTTTCCGATATTCAGGAAATCAAATCTAATGAATATCGTCTTATTGTGAATCAGGCTTTGGACTTCACTAAAAAATATGTAGTTAAAGTCGGTGATTCAGAAAAGCAGGCCCAACCTCACTGGAAGGCTATTGACAAGCTTTATACGTACGATGGTGAATTAGGCTCATTCTATAATTGGAACAAAACTGACTTTAAATTATGGGCTCCGCTTGCTTCAAAGGTTGTTCTGAATTTGTATGAAAAGGGATTGGATGAAGAACCCTATGAAACAATTGAATTAGGCAGAAAAGAAAAAGGAGTCTGGCATACTTCTATTCCCGGAAACCTAAAGGGAAAGTATTACACCTATTCTGTAACTAATTACAGAGTAACTAAAGAAGTAATGGATCCATATGCTAAATCAATGGCAGAAACAGTACGAGAAACATTTTTTACTCCCAGAGGCGCAATTGTAGATCAATTTTCCACCGGACCAAGTTTAGATTTTGCACAAATTGAAGGATATGAAAAAAGAGAAGACGCCATTATTTGGGAAGCTCATGTTTGGGATTTTACCGTAGATCCGGATATCCAAACAGGAGCTCCATACGGAACTTATTCTGCATTTTCAGAGCGACTTGATTACATCAAAGATCTTGGAATAACCCATATTCAATTGCTTCCTGTGCTCAGTTACACATATTCAGATGAAATAGATCGGGATAGAAATTTGAATTATGAATTGGGAGCAAATTATAATTGGGGCTACGGTCCTGATAACTATTTCTCTCCGGAAGGAATGTATTCCGTCGACCCTACTGATCCGGAATTAAGGATCAAAGAACTGAAAGAGCTCATTAATAACATCCATGCAAAAGGAATGGGTGTTACTTTGGATGTAGTTTACAATCATACCGCCAGACTGGAATTTCTGGAAGATATCGTTCCCGGCTATTATCACTTCATGGATGCAAAAGGTATTGCTAAACAAAGTTATGGGGGAGGGAGACCGGGCTCTACTCACGCAATGGCGAGAAAACTGATTGTCGATTCAATTCTCTACTGGACAAAAGAATATAAAGTGGATGGTTTTAGATATGACCTTATGGGAGATCTGGATGCTGAAACTATACAGACTGCATACGATGAAGCCAAAAAGATCAATCCGGATATACTAATGGTTGGTGAGTGCT
This sequence comes from uncultured Balneola sp., assembly GCA_913058495.1. GTDB lineage: Bacteria > Bacteroidota > Rhodothermia > Balneolales > Balneolaceae > Balneola. The sequence goes on from CAJXQC010000029.1 coordinate 32,563, forward strand.
GGAGAACTTTTGCCGGTGACGATGGAGAATCTGTTATCCCTGCCGATCAGGATTGGATGGATCAAACCAATAGTGTTGTATGTTTTTCGGATGAGATCAGAAATGAATTGAAATCCGGCCATGGTATTGAAGGCGAACCTAGGTTTGTTACAGGAGGTGCAAGGTCGATCCAAACCATTTTCAATAATGTAATCGCCAAACCTGATAACATGACTGAAGATGACCCCGGAGATGTTCTGCAGTATGTATCTGTGCACGATGGACTTACCCTTCATGACATGATTGCTTATTCGATCAAAAAAGATCCGAAAGATCACCAAGAAGAAATTCATAAAAGGATCAGATTAGCCAATACAATTGTGTTAACCAGTCAAGGGGCAGCTTTTTTACATGCCGGTCAGGAATACGGTAGAACAAAGCAATGGTTTTCTTCAACCTCACCGGAAAGAGAATTCATGAAAGTAGATGAATTCGAAAATCCTTACTTGATTCGAAACTCCTACGACGCTTCAGCCGCAGTGAATATGTTTGACTGGGATAAAGTGACTGAGGAAGGAATACACAAACAAACCATGAAATACACAAGCGGTCTCGTGGCTTTGCGGAGATCCACAGATGCATTTCGATTAGGAAATGAAAAACTTGTTTCCGAAAATGTTTATTTGCTCGAAAGTAAAGATATCAAAGAAGAAGACCTTGTATTGATGTTCAGGGCTGAATCTACAATGGGAGAGGGCTATTACGTTATTGTAAATGCGGATTCAGAACAAAGAATGATCTCTTTAAATATCGATCTTTCTTCAGGAACTGTATTGGTAGACTCTGATGAAGCCGGAACTGAAGCTGTATCTGAAGTATCAGGAATTCAGATCAATTCGGATTCAATTATAGTCGATCCACTTACATCTGTAGTAATAAAAGCCAAGTAATTTCAGAAATATTCTTTTTGAAATAGCTTAATCATTGAAGCCAGATTTCCTTAATTTCAGGTCATGAGATTAGATACCAAATATTTCCCGGCTTTTATGGCGGTAGTAGCTGTGCTCACTGCCTTAGCTATCGTTTTTTCTTCATTGAGATACAAAGAAACTCAAAAAGAGCGATTTATTGAAGCCATTCAGGAAAGTGATTCATTACTTAGTAAACCGTTGCTGGTTATTAATGAAAGTGATTCGGTTTCTATCGATCAGTACAAAGGAAATGACATTGTTGTGGTTTTCTGGTCAAGTTGGTCCGAAAAATCTGACCTGTTGCTTCAGGAGATATATACACTTCAGGATCAAATGGATTCGCTGGTAGTGATCTCAGCTTTGGTTCTGGATGCAACCGATGATATCTCAAACACTAAGTTTCTAGATGGTTTTGTACACGTAGACGGAGCTTCCTTATATAATGAACTCAAGGTTCCCGGAATCCCGTCTTATGTACTATTAGATAAAAAAGGATCCTTGAAATATGCTCACGTAGGATATCAGGAGAATGCAGGTTTTAGTTTATTGAGAAGTAAACTATCTGAATGAGTCGTTTTGTAAACATAAATGGAACCTTAATTCCTGAAGAAGAAGCTTCAATTTCTGCTACTTCAAGAGCAGTTTCTTATGGTGATGGCTGTTTTGAAACGTTTGTAAGCTACAAAGGTAAATTCCTGCATTTTGAAAATCATTTTGCCCGACTCCAATCCGGATTAAAGTATCTCGAAATGAATCTTGATCTGACAAAAGATCAACTAAAGTCAGAGATTCAAAAGTTATTGGAAGAGAATGAAATTGAAGTCGAAGATTCTGTAATTCGAATTCAATGTTTTAGAGAAGGAGGTCCGGGTTACATTAATATTTCTAACCGTTCAGGGTTCATTATTTCAAATCGTCCAATTCCGGAACGACCGGAATCGCTCAAGCTGAAAACAGTTTCGATTCCGACTATTCCTTCTGCATCACTAGAAAGAAAAGTTAAACTCAGCAATTCCATCAATTATATCAAAGCTGTTCAGGAAGCCAAAAAGAAGGGCGGGGATGATGCTTTGATGTTAACTATTGATAAAAATATCAGCGAGACAACCATTTCAAATATTTTCTGGATTAAAGGAAGTCAGGTTTTTACTCCATCTGTAAATTGTGATCTTTTACCCGGTGTAACAAGATCAATTATAATTGAATTAATAAATCAGGATTTGGAGTTAATCGAAGGAGTTTTCGGGTTGGAAGATATTTATAACGCCGAAGCTGTATTCTGCACTAATTCAGTAATGGAAATGAAGTCTGTATCTAGTGTAGATGATTATTCTTATCAAGCTGATCATTCCATATTTGAGAAGCTAAAAGATGATTTTAAAGTGTATAAAGAGAAATGGATTTGTTGAACGACCTTTAGAATTATTTTCACCAACTCCGTTATCCCGATTTCAGCGAAATGATGGATAGCTATTTCTCGGTCTGTCGGGCTTTGCACGGCTGACGGATCTTGGTTTTTTAGGAAGGAATAAGACCTGCCTGGCTAAGAAGCAGTTTCTTGTGGCTATGTACTTTTGTACCGACAAAAGTACCAAAAGCTCCCGACAAGAATTATTGGC
>CAJXQC010000030.1 GCA_913058495.1 uncultured Balneola sp.
ACTCCACAAAGATCCTGAAACAAGTTCAGGATGACCCTGGGTTTTTAATACTATTATGATCTAAATAAAAAGTCATTCCCTTATCCAAGAGGATGTTGGATGTTCTTTGTTCATCATTGGATGTTGAGTTAATTCGGGATATACAACGCCCCAGCCCTGAAGGACCTGCTGGTTTAAAATCACACAAAAAGGTTTAAGCTAGTAGGGCGTTTACTCCCGGCGGATATTTATAGGCTGTGTTGATGGCATTCTATCATCGTCATCCCGTGGCGAATGCCCGAGATCCGATTGTTATTTGTAATTTGAGTTTTGGAATTTATTTCATCGTTAATTCTGATGGATATCTTTTATACGTATTTGAAGTGTTCGCCGTCCGTTCCAGTGATTTTCTTCAACCACATACGCCATATCGAAGGTCTCTTTTCTGACAAAAGGTAAATACTCATGCATGTTGAAACCAATCGCATCAAATACGCCTGAGTCTCCCTGCTTTACTTTCATTTTCAAATGTCCGTTACCTACAATAGTAGGAACACCAACGGCTTCTACTTTACGGCTTGCAAAAATTGGTCTCAGGTTATGTGGTCCAAAAGGCTCAAACTGATTAAGTAACTTCCAAAACTTCATATCAATATCCCCCAGATCCAACTCGGTATCTATCTGCAATTCCGGCTCAAATGAATTCTCCGACAAGTCCAGATAAGCAATTTCATTCATTCGCCTTTTGAATTCAGACAGCTTGCCTTCCATAATAGTAAGTCCGGCAGCAAACTCATGTCCTCCGAATTGTTCCAGCAGATCTTCACACTTTTTCATCGCATTGTAAATGTTGAAGCCTTTTATGCTTCTACCCGATCCTTTTATTACTCCTTCAACACTACTTAACATTATTGCGGGACGGTGGTATAAATCCACCAACCTTGAGGCCACAATTCCTATTACCCCTAAATGCCAATCTTCTTTATACAATACCATGATCGATGTTTCGCTCAGATCCATATCGTCATCAATCATAGACAGCGCCTCTTCCATGGTTTTGCTGTCTTTGTCTCTTCGGCGCATATTCACCGACTCCAACTCATGAGCAAAAGCTTTTCCTTTCGCTTCACTTTCAGCGATCATCAACTGAACAGCTGTGGTAGCGTCACCCATTCTACCCGCTGCATTTATTCTTGGACCGATTGAGAAAACGATCTTGGTTGTGTTAATCTCTTCTCTAGGCATTCTGATAAGATCCAACAGTGCCTTAATACCAACTCTCGGCTTTTTGCGAATCATGGTAAGGCCCTCTTTCATCAAAATCCTGTTCTCGTCCACGATGGGTACAATATCTGAAGCGATGGAAATGGCAACCAGATCTAAAAACTGATATGCTACATTTTTTGGAAGTCCCAATCTTGAGATCGTAGCCTGAATAAGTTTGAAACCAACTCCGGCGCCGGAAAGTCCGTCAAAAGGATAGGTGCAGTCGGGTCTTTTCGGGTCCAGCACAGCCAATGCATCAGGGATTTCATCGCCTACAGTATGGTGATCACAGATAATAAGATCGATCCCTTTTTCTTTGGCAACCAGAGCTTCTTTTATAGCGGTAATACCACAATCTACAGAAACAATAAGGTGAGCACCTGTATCTTCTGCATATTTTATCCCATCGGGATTGATCCCATATCCTTCTTTAAAACGATGCGGAATATAATAATCCACATCCACGCCAAACTTTTTTAAGAAAATGTACAGACATGACGTAGCTGTAGTTCCGTCGACATCGTAATCGCCGTAAACGAGTACTCTTTCGCCATTGCGGATAGCCAGCGCAAGTCGATCTGCTCCCTGATCCATATCTTTCATCAAGAATGGATCATGAATTCTGTCTATAGTTGGTCTGAAAAAGAGTTTTGCATCATCATATGTTTCTATTCCGCGTATAGCCAATAATTCGGCTATCTTGGCCGGGACACCGAGCTTCTGCTCTAATACAGACATACGGATGTCTTCGTCCTGCTGCGCGAATACCCAGCGGAATGACATGGTTTACCTTATTTATTTTTTTATACATAAAAGGCTGCGAGGCGATCAAGCCTAAGCGCCAAAGCATCTCTGCTTATTTGTTATAAAATACAATATCGTAGCTAAAAAACTTAATTCGTTACAATATTAAATATTTATTTAAAAGGGTGCAGATGTACTTAAATCCTTGCCTTTTACGTCTATGTAGTGATGAGTACAAAAAATCCCGGGTAAAAGTCCCATAAATAGTGGATGTTTTATTATATTTGGAGGCTTGATCGAAATCGATATTCAAGCTTAAAATTTGAGAGTTTCGAAATAATTGAAGAGCTTGTGGAAGCGTTTCCATAAAAGCCGAATTTAGTACCAAAAAAATATTTTCTAGTATGACTGAAGCAACTATACAGAACACCATGAATACAAAAGACACCGATCCTAATTTTCCAATTTTTAATGCCCTTCAGACTAAAGGTCACGAACAAATTGTTATGTGTTCTGATCCGGAATCCGGTTTACGAGCGATCATTGCTATACATGACACCACATTAGGCCCGGCTTTGGGTGGTACAAGAATGTGGAACTATGAGAACGAAGCAGCCGCATTGAAAGACGTACTTCGTTTATCACGTGGGATGACGTATAAAGCTGCTATTTCCGGTTTAAATCTTGGTGGCGGTAAAGCGGTTATCATTGGAGATCCGCATAAAGATAAAACAGAAATGTTATTCCGTGCTTTTGGTCGTTTTGTGGATGGGCTTGGCGGTCGTTATATCACAGCTGAGGACGTTGGCATGGAAGAAGAGAATATGGAATGGGTGTATTCTGAAACCAAGTTTGTGACAGGTATTCCAAAATCTATGGGTGGTAGTGGAAACCCTTCGCCTGTAACAGCTTTTGGAGTGTATATGGGAGTTAAAGCATGTGCTAAAAAGGCGTATGGAAGCGACTCGCTGGAAGGAAAGAAAATAGCTCTTCAGGGAGCCGGAAATGTAGCTTCTACTTTTGCGAGGCATGCCGCCAAGGAAGGAGCGAAGCTTTTTATTGCTGATATTTATGAAGAGAAAGCAAAAGCATTGGCTGAAGAAGTTAACGGAACTCTGGTTAAACCTGACGATATCTATGGACTGGATGTAGATATTTTTACTCCTTGCGCACTCGGCGGTGTAATTAATGACGACACTATGGGACAATTCAAGTGTGATATTATTGCCGGTGGAGCAAATAATGTGCTCGACATCGAAGACAAGCACGGTCAGGAATTAATGGATAATGGCATTGTGTACGCTCCTGATTATGTGATTAACGCCGGTGGCTTGATCAACGTTGCCGGAGAACTGGAAGGTTATAACGAAGAGCGCTGCCTCCAAAAAGCAGGTAAGATCTATGATACCATCTTGGACATTCTGAACTTCTCTGATGAACATGAGATTCCTACTCATTTGGCTTCTAATAAACTCGCTGAAAAGCGTATCGCACAAGTTGGCAAAACACATAAGATTTACTCTTCCAAAGGTCACTTTTCCGGAAGAATGGGCGAGATGTATATGATTAACAGGAAGTGAGTTATTAGTTTTTAGTGAAGAGTTAATAGTTTTGAGTGGTGGGGGATCGAATTCGCTTAGCCGTTAGCTTTTTAGTGAATACCGGAACACTAAAAGCTAACGTTTAATTGCTAACAGCTATAAAACAGCAACCCTCTATCTCTCTGATAGAAACTCTCTCTGTAGCCATTTATTTATTCTCCGTCAAATATCCTTATCTTTCACGGATACATTAACGTCTATTCAATAAGAAGTTTACATTCATGAATAAGAAGGAATTTGAGTTTAAGGACCGCCTGATAAAAGGAATATCTAAAGATGGTCATTTTAAAATATCAGTAGTAAAAACGTCTGAGCTCGTTAAAGAAGCACAACAAAGACATGAGCTTTCTCTGTTGAATACTGTTATTCTGGGAAGAGCGCTTACCGCTACAATGCTAATGGCTTCAGAGCTGAAAGGCGAAGAGCGTATTCGTTTAAGAATGGAGGGCAATGGCCCAATCGGGTTTTTGGTTGCAGAAGCGAACAGCCTTGGTGAAGTTCGTGGCTATGTCGGGAATCCTGCCGCAGAACTGGATTATTCTGATTCATCAACCTCTTTCGGGGAGGGACTTGGCCTTGGACTACTGACCTTTTCTAAAACTTTATATAATGAAGCGGAACCAAGAACAAGCACCATCCAGTTAATAAAAGGAGATGTAACTTCTGATATCGCACACTACCTTACTCAGTCAGAACAGATTGACTCTGCTTTGATCCTGGATGTTGGAATGGATGATAACGGAGAAGTTACTGAAGCCGGCGGCCTGCTGATCCAGAAGTTACCTGATGCGCCTGATGGTCAGATTGATATGTTGCAGGAGCGTCTGAGTTCTTTTCCTCCGGTTCATAAATTCTTTGAAGACGGTCAGTATATCGATGCGGTTATGGAGAAGGTAATGTCACCAATTAAGGTGAAAGAGCTATCACGTCAATTAGTGGACTTCTTTTGCAGATGCAATAAAGATCGTTTTCTGAATGCTCTTTCAATGCTGAACTACGATGACCTCAGAGAAATGAAGGGTGAGTCACAAGAAATCGTATGCCAGTATTGCAACAATAAAGAGAATATCTCGAAAGAGGAGATTGCTGAATTAATTACTGCAGCAAAAGCAAAAATGAACTAACACCATATGGCTGACCTGAAAGAAGAGGAGATACGGAGAATAGTTAACCGGGCTACGATGTTCCAAAAATTCTATGGCTCATCGTCTCAATCTCCTTTGGCTAAGCTGGAGAAGGAATATCCTGATCTTTTTGAAATAACTGATTCTCTTAAGCTGGAACGTGCTTTCGTTTGTGAAGCCTTGTTAGAACATCAGGGAATACCAGTTGACGAGCCCGTAATTCTGGACGCCGGTTTTTCGGAAGCTGAAGTAATGGGTTTTTCCTCTGGGAGTCTGAATCCCGATACTCTTAAAGAACTTAAAGGCCAGATTGAATATCATTTCAATACAGTTGGTGAACTGAAACATCGTAAGAATAAAACGGTCTGGAACGCACGTCCCAAAGGGCTTTCAAGATTTCTTTCTTCACAAAGTTCTCCTCAGGTTCTTTTTGAAGAATCCAGAGGCGCATTAAAAATCTCTGTTAAGCAGAGCATGAAGACCTTCAACAAACTATATCTGCCTGTTTTGGTGGGAATATTTGCCTCAATCATGATGTTTGGTGGTTCCGTTTTTGGCGCAATGGAAAATGAAGAAGAAGTAGGAATAATCATGTCGGGTGTTTTCGGACTTCTGTCTTTCTTATATGCACGCTTCATGAATAAAAGAAAGCGACTAAAAAAGGGTAAGCTGGTTGATCTGGCAGATCGGCTTCAGCAAATATTAGAACGTCGTCAAAAAGTGAGTGCTTCTACACCGGAAACTATTTCTATCCCTGAAAATGAATATGATGGCATGGATGAAATAGAAATCAAGGACACAAAAAAAGTGTCTGAATAATTAAAACAGACACTTTTCTTATACACGTAAAGTCTTTCGGTTAATTCTCCGGAACGATCTTATAAATTCCGGCGCCGTCCACAGCTACATAAATATAACCATCAGGACCTTGTTTAACATTTCTTACACGGCCGATGTCTTCCAATACAATCTCTTTTTCTTCAACATCAGTACCGTCCAGCTCTACAACAACAAGATAATTGAATTTCAGCGAACCCAGAATTGCTTTTCCTTTCCATTGCGGGTATAAATCGCTTGTCACAAAATCCAAACCAGAAGGAGCAATGGACGGATCCCAGTATGTTTTCGGTTGCTCCATTCCTTCTTTTTCAGTTTCGTCAGTAATAGGTGTGCCGTTGTAATTGATTCCGTAAGTAATTACCGGCCATCCGTAGTTTTTTCCGGCTTCAATAAAGTTTAATTCGTCTCCGCCACGAGGCCCGTGTTCGTGCGACCAGATCTTTCCTGTTTCCGGGTGCATGGCCATTCCCTGAGGATTTCTGTGACCATATGAATACATGGCTTCTATTGCGCCTGCCTGTCCCACAAAAGGGTTGTCATCAGGAACTGAACCATCATCATTTAAACGATAAATTTTTCCGCCGTCTTTACTGAGGCTCTGTGGAAGTTCGTCACGATTTCCTCTGTCACCTACAGAAAAATACAGATAACCATCGGAATCAAAAGCGATTCTGCCTGCATAATGCTGACCGCGGGTTGTGTTCGGAGTTGCCTTATATAAAACCTGCGACTGAACCAGAGCATTGTTTTCTAGCTTTGCTCTCATAATAGCAGTGTTCGCACCTTCACCCATACCTTGAGTTGAGGAATAGGCGATATATATCCAGCCATTGGATTCATAATCAGGATGAAGTGCTATATCTAATAAACCTCCCTGACTTCTGGCGTATACATCCGGTACTCCGGAAATTTCTGCAACAAGGTTTCCTTCTCTGACCCTGAGCAGTTTTCCTGATCGGTCTGTAATTAACATATCTCCATCCGGCAGCCAGGTCATTCCCCACGGTACGGAGACTCCTTCAAAATAGAGTTCGGGTGCAACATCTACTTCCTGCGGGGTGTTGTCACCATTTTGAGGTCCATTGGTACTCGGCTTTTCGGTGCAAGCAATAACAAGCACTGCAACTGCCAGCACACTTAAAGTATTCATTACTATTTTGTTCATGATATATCCGTTTTGAGCTCAAAAATTTATTTTATGAGCCCGGGTTATAAAGAAATTGTCTTAGTTCATCCACGTTCATAAATCCGGTTCTCTTTTTCAGTACGTCTCCGTTTGCATTTAAAACCAACACTGTTGGAAAGGCATATGCTCCCTTTTTTTGTGCAAACTCTCTGGCTGAAAGTACTTCTCCGTTAAAGCGAATGGTTTCCTCAGAGTTCCCGTCTAGTTTTACAGGAATGTATCCCTGATCAAGAACTATACGGACAGTAGTATCCGGGTATACTTCTCTTTCCATAGCCCTGCAGTATTTACAGCCTACTTCGTACACATCTACCATAATCAGTTTATCACTTTGTAAAGCTTCTTGTTGCGCTGCTTCCAAAGTCACCCAATTTGGTGCATTCTCGATTTCTTTAGGTTCTACACTTCTCAATGATGAGTAGAGAAATATCCCTAAAAAAATTCCTATTCCTGTAAGTATTGCCAGTCTTTTTTTCACAAGCTCCTGAGGTTCAGTTCATTAACTTTCTTAAAATACGGAACTGAAAGCGGTTTTTTTTAATTAAACTAGTACTAATACTAACAAACGGATTAAAAAATGAAAAAATTCATATTCTCAGTACTAACCTTAGCTCTTGTAGGATTTATTTCTCCTTTGAGCGCTCAAAGTGCCGGCGATGCTGAAACCATGTTTAAAAAGCATATCAATAAGATGGTTGAAAGTGTAGAAAAAGCTGAAAGCCCTGAGAACAAACGGGAAATTCTGAACGACTCCTTTAACGACCTGATTGGAGCAATAGAAAAAGTTGAAGTGATGAGTGCTGTTCCGGAAACTGAAAAACAGGGACTAGCCACTTTTAAGGCTGATATTCAGGATAAGCAGAGCGAACTGAATGGTGAGAATGGATTTGCAGCGGTGCCTAATAATAACCTCAACAATTTTGCGAACTTTGTTCAGCAGGATCTTGAACAGGCAGATACAGTAACAATTGGTGTTACTACTCTTTTGCTGATCATTATTATTTTACTACTGCTTTAATGAAGCAATTTCCCAATGTTGAAAAAAGAGTTCTTTGTTTCCTGATTTCAGCATTGGGATTTCTTTTTTGGGGATGTTCATCCTCAAATAACGTTGTTCCGGACTCTCCGCATGATGTAAGTGATATCGATTACTCACTGGTTTATATTATTCACGGAGATGCCAATTATTTATACCATCAGGAAGAGGTTCAGTATAATGCTGACAAGGAAGCACTTAGCAATGCTATTGATATTGCCCGTAACGCCGCTTCAGGCGAAGTGTTTATTTTCCACCAAAAACCCGAGCGTAAAATTCTTTGGCTCTTCCCAAAAAAAGACCGTCGGTATTACCATTTCAGAAACGGAAAACTTGTAGCTGAAGGTAAGTATTCCCCAAAAGATGGCGGGTTCTCCAAAGAAATTGAACTCTACAACAGTCGTTCTGCACAAAGCAACGTCCGCTCTATGTTCTTTTATTTCGGACATGAAATTCCAACATTCTCAGATCAAAAATATCACTCAACTGAACCGGAGCTCGCTTTTGATACACAAATTTTCGGTGATGATCTGTCGCGCTTTAATTCACAATTCGATCTTACTGTTCTTTCTACCTGCAATAACGCAAACCCATACCTGATTAATGAGTTGAAACATACTACTGATTTCGTAGTTGCGTCGCCCCAGAATCTTCATTTGTCATATCTGAGCTTAGATCAACTAAAATTGCTTGAACAGGATCAACAAACCGAAACCAAAGAACTTGCTCTTGCCATTGCAAAGGACTCATTTGAAAAACTGAGCTCATATCTCCAGACAATGGTAACTGTTGGTGTTTATGATCTCACTCAAACGGATGGATATTCTGATGAATTGACCTCCAAGTATAATCTGTATTTAGAAGATGTTTTCGCGAAACCACTTTTTACAGATAATGTGGATTGCAGTTCCATTCCTTCTTTGCAACCTTTACTTGATTCGACGGGAGTGCATATATTTTTCAAACCTGCTGCATTTGGAAGAAAATCTACACTGACTAACCATTCCGGTTGGGGCTGTAAAGAAAAAGAATAGGTTCTTCATTTTAATTCAAACTGCCTATCTTTCATTAAATATATTATCTATGAAAGAAATTGAATCCTACAAGCTGGGAAAAATTGAAGTAACGATCTCAGAAACAGACAAGCAGAATAAATTACTTGTTCATTGTTTTGACGGAGAGTTTAAATCTGAATTTACGGTCAGCCAGTACGAGTATGAAAACTATCGCCGGCTAATGAATCAGAGAATTTCCAGAGCTTTTTCGGGCGAGTCTGACGAAGACTAAATTCCTGAAATCTGAAAGAACACAAAAATAAAGCTCACTACAGAAAGTACCAGGCCTATCATAAAAAGATTGTAGGCTATCCTCAGCAGCTTATATTTTTTTGCTAAAACTACTCCAAGTCCGTGAAGATCTCTGGCCATATTATCATACAGTCGCTCACTGTCCTGCATTAGCTCTTCCATTCCTTCTACATAATCTGCCCTTGGTAACGTATAAAAATTTCCGAAGAACAGAATATTAGCCCGGTTTTCCCGAACATCTTCAAGCGTTACTTTTTCTTTACTTACTCTTGGGCGAGCTGAAAGAACTGCATAGACCAAGGATATAAGACAGGTGATCAATAATATTGATGTAGGCAGCAGGAGCCATGGATTAGAATCTATCTTTGGGGAAATAGAAGCGATGATGATCGAGATAATAATACCATTGATACTGATCATGATATTTGACTTGTTATCTGCAATGGCGCTCAGTTCCATATGTGTTCGGTAGGAGGTCCGGAACATATCCGAAACCCCTCGTTTCCTGGAGCCTAATTTCTTCTTTGAGTCTGAATCTGATGACATTTTGTTCTTTTAATTTTACTGAATATAGAAAATTACACCGTAAACTCGATGCAATTTAAGATCAGTGATTTAACCCCATTCTTTCTAGAAGTTGATTGTATCGGATATCACTTCTTAACTTATCGATTGGAAACATCGTTTTAATAAATAATATAGCTCCGAGTTTTTCGTCAACAGCTTTATTTAGATATGTAAACGCTTCATCATTTTCTCCCATAGCTGCATAAATAACTGCAAAATCCAGACTCATATTCAGGTCCGGGTTTGCCAGCCCTCTTTTCTTAATAATTTCCAGGTTTTCGTTTGCCAGCTTTTTGTTCCCTTTTAATGCTGCTATATATCCTAACTGGGTTCCCCCTTTGTATTCAGAATCCACCAGATCTAAATACTTCTTTACCACCTTTATTGCTTTATCGTACTTCTCTTCTGCAACGTAGACCAAAGCCATTCCCTCTAATGCTGACCTGAATAAGGGATCCAGTTCAAGTATTTTTTCATAAGTTTCCATGGCTTTTTCATGTTTCCCTGATAACCAATATGAATATCCGTGTTGAAGTAATACCGGCAAAGAAACCGGAGCAATTTTGCTTGCCGCTTTGGTATGATGAAACATCCGTTCAAGGTCGCCGGTTATTCTGTAATACATTGCAAGCGCAATCCGAGCCTCCTCATTGTTTGGCTCCATTGTTATCGCTTTTCTGAAATTAGCTTCTGCACTGTTATAGTCCCATTTATAAAAGAGATCTACAAATCCCAAAGACACAAAAGACTCTCCACGAAAGCCATTCAATTCCAGAGCTTTTAACGCAAATTTTTCGGCTTTCGGAAACGCCGCCTTCCCTTTTAAGTGACCAATTGTTCCTAAAAAGCTGTAGCAATTTGCCAATCCAGAATACGCTTTGGTATAGGTTGCACATTTCTTTATTGCTTTCCGGTAACAATCTATTGCTTTTTGAACAGATTCAGGCGTTCGCTTATTCCAATAATAAAGTCCTTGCAGATAATGGTTGTATGCAACAACACTATCCGTTGATGCTTCGTACAGGTTCCTGGATATACTAAACTCAAAATTCTGTTCCAGCTTCTCAGCTATTTTTTGAGATATTTCATCCTGCACTTTAAAAATATCTTTCAATTCGCCGTCATAGTTTTCTGACCATATATGAAAGCCATCATCTGTGTTTATAAGCTGTGCTGTAACACGGATCTTATTTCCGGCTTGCCTCACACTTCCCTCTAAAACCGTGGCTACATTCAGCTCCTTGCCAATTTCCCGTATATCCTTTTTAGTGTTTTTATAAGCAAATACAGACGTTCTGGAAGGAACCTGTAATCCATCCAGTTTAACGAGCGCGTTTATTATTTCCTCCGTTATACCATCACTGAAATATTCATTTTCCGGATTGGGGCTGAAATTCGCAAAAGGCAATACCGCCACGCTGTTTTTATGACTTCCGGTTATTCCTTGTATATAGGATTGTTCAGGAACGGAAAGCCCTTCATTTGCCAGAGCAAAAATGCTGATCGGATTGAACACATTCTTCAGGTCGTGCTCTCCAAAAGCTTCAACTTTTATACCCGGATGGTTTTTAATTTCTTCAAATACTTTTCCGGATATCATCACTCCCCCCGGTACAGAAAGTGACTGTACTCTTGCCGCTACATTTACAGCGTCTCCGAAAACACCTTCTGAATCATGAACCACATCTCCAATATGAATTCCAATTCTCAATGGTACTTTTGGATCTTTTTGCAGTTGCTCTTGAATTTCGCGAGCAGCTTCAACTGCTTTAATGGCACTGGTGAACATGCTCAGCGTTCCGTCGCCATAATACTGCATTACCCGTCCGTTATGAGTGGCAATGCTTTTATCAACAACATTCCTTTGTCTGTCGCGAAGCAACTTCGCCTTAGACTCATCCTCTTGCATAAGTTTGGTATAACCAACCATATCAGCAAACATAATAGCTGCAAGGGATCTGTAATTACTTTGCTCTGACATTCTTTTTTTAATCGTTGTTGATACACTATCAATATATCAATAATCGAGCCATGGTTGTATATCTAGAAGAAAAATCCTGCTTTTATTTCAAATAATGACCCTTCGTCAGATACACCTATCGTAGAATTAATTAATACAGAGTCAAAAGCGTTGAACCAAACTCCACCACCATAACCTTTATGCCATAAAGATGAACTTTCACCGTCAGTCCATACTCTTCCTGTGTCAAAAAAGCCGGTGATTCCAAGTTTCCCTCCCAGCAGGTAACGATAGAAGTCAAGAAGTTCTACTCTGATTTCGGTGTTATTATAAAAAGTACTTCGTCCTGAAAACCTTCTGCCATTATATCCTCTCAGATTTTGAGTACCACCAATGGTGTTCGACTCGTAGAAAGGAAAGGGGCCAAAATTATGTGCTCCGCCAACGCGATTGGCAATTACAATTTGAGGACTAAACCTGATCGGATAAAAAATTCTGAAATCAGACTCCATTCTGTAAAACGTTTGAGACGTATTTCTTATTCCGATATTCACATCCGAATGGAGAGAATATTTATATCCTTGCCTGGGATTTATGGAATTGTCTACATCTGAAATAGAGACATTGGTAAATACAGTATTGAACCATTGATCTTCATCTGTGGTGGCGCTAAATCCATTTCCAAGTTCATTCAGAATATTGTTTTCGTCCGAATTATCATCGATTATAGTTGCGCTCAATCTGTTCCCCATGTCAACCGATAAAACCTGATTTATGGAACGGCTCAGGCTTCCCTCAAAAGCATATCTGGTTAGCCTGGCCCGATAGAATTTGTTACTTCTTGCTTGTAAAGTTGTTTCGTTTCCAAGCCCAAAGAAATTTCTGAAACTCTTGGGAAACAGCACTTCTGAACTAATATTCAGATCCCAATGTCCCACTCTTTGAAACCAGGTTCCATCATATTTTAAATTGGAAGCTCCTGTTTTGGGGGCATAATTAAATCTGAGATAATGTGTAACAGCAGGAAACTTTCTGAATCCGTAACGAACAATTCTTGGGCCTCCCCCAATGAAAATTCCATCAAATGAGTTGTACTCAAAGTAGTAGCCCGGAAACACTCTATTCCACCTGAAATCAGCTTCGTAATTGTACTTACTAATTGTTGGATCATCAGTTAAATGTCTGTGAACTTTGTGGTTTGATACCATCGTATTTCCTTTTTCGGAATCAAAGATCTCTACATCCCGGGATGTTTTCTTATTTAAGTTTTTTGTATCAAAGAGATCGTCGCCCGGGCCTCCGATAACGAGTAATCTGGTTTTATTATCTGCCTCTCCCGACAGAATAAATTCATCATTTCCACTTAACCCATAAATGCGTATTTCTTCCGTTTCCCGGTCTGTGAAAGTTCTGTCGAAGTATTTCTCCCGGAGCTTTCCTTTTCCTGATAACTTATATACACGAACTCTGGTTTTGTCCTTGTCAATTGTTTCTACCAAAAATCGCTCTCTCTTATTGCTTCCGGGAACCGAAACTATTCGGTTCAGCATTGAATAATACTCTTCTGTTACTTCAACAAGCCTATCTCTTCGGGCTTTCAAATGGTCGATCGTTTCTGTTCCGTATTTTTCAAATATCTCCGGAGGGTACTCTCTTACTGATCTTTCAATAACTGAGTCTGAAAGTTCAGAGCTGACTGATTCCGCGATCCTGATCCAATCTTCATGACCTAACTGATTCGTAAACCTTCGGGTTTGAGCAAGCGAATTGTAATTCAGACCAACCAGATTTCCGTAAGAATCCCCAAAATTTTGATACTGGAAAAAAGATCCCAGTTTCATGATTGTAGGAACTATTCCATTCATATTCATGAAAGCAACATCTCTGTCTCTTGGAATTGGCCTGTATATCTTTCCCTGATTATCTGCAGGCTCGAACGTTGCCCATCGCCATTGGTCACTGTGGCGGTCCCAGTCTCCGATCAACATATCCAGTAAGCGGGCTCCTGCAAACATTTCCTGATCTACACGGTGGTCAATATCTCCATCAACTTCTCTGATCATGTCTCTGTAAGCAACAACTTCTTCTGACCTGCCTACACTTTCTACATGACTCATATCATTGTCCGGCTTTTCTTCAAACAATCCCAGTTGTCCACCAATCTGATCTCCGTAACGTCCCAACATAGGATCATTTGGGACATAATATATTTCAGGATTAGTATGGTAAACCCCTATAGCATCAGCTAAAACAGGAATTATGAGTGCTCCATATGGATTTAATATTGAGAATTGATCCTGTGCCACATCTAAAG
This sequence comes from uncultured Balneola sp., assembly GCA_913058495.1. Classification (GTDB taxonomy): domain Bacteria; phylum Bacteroidota; class Rhodothermia; order Balneolales; family Balneolaceae; genus Balneola. The sequence continues at coordinate 13,925 of CAJXQC010000030.1, forward strand.
CAAAGGTTTTTTTCAGGTTTTCATCCCAGATCTTTCCCGCTTGTTTATCTACCGACCTGAGCACATATTCGTTTCCTTCTTTGTCTTCCAGATGAAGTGTGTTTGATTGTCCTTTCCCGCCCATTCTTACAGGAATTAATCCACCTTTAAGTTCTGAAACATCAAAAACAGGAAACTCAGATTTTACTGACCAGTACTTGCGATTGTGAGCCCCAATAACTGCTTCAAACAATGCTCCTTTTCCGTCGTAGTCAGGGTTAGCTGCAATAACTTTAGTGCTGTCAGTGTAATCTGTATCCTCCAACACAACTTCTTCTTCAAGTGGATCTTCATATGGCGGTTTCATTTGGGTTTTGTAGAGTAGCTTTCCATCTTCGCTGCCGTCGTGAGTCCATGCCTCCAGCCATACAGAACCGTCACCATAATAATTTAACTTTGTAAAGCCTTCTCCCTGATAACTAAATTCGGTTCCTCTGCCGCTTGCTACATATGCCTCTTTAGTTCCTGCTCCGGTGACTACAAAATGCCTGGTTTCCCTTTTTCCTTCTTCTCTTATATACTGAAGACTATGTGAATGTCCGGAAGCGTAGATCAGATGATCGTTATTGTTGAACAGCTCCTTAAAAGTATTTGCCATATTGCGATACTTATAATGATTCACATCCTGTTCAAGACCGAATATTCTTCTGTAAAGTGCGTAAAAGGAACCAAAAACCGGAGGCTTCAAGTGGGTTGATGGAGGTAAATAACCACCATGTGGACCTTTTGTAATTAGCGGATGATGTGCTGCAACCACTAAAAAATCTTTCTGGCGTTTAATGAGGATATCTTCGAATTCATTCAGAAAATCGCCGCCGTCAAACAGTTCATATTCTCCGGTATCACCGTAAGGCTTTTCATGTTTATGCAACCACCATTGTGTATCCAGCACAATTAGCCTGATATCATCTCTCAATAGTGGATGCTCATCGTCGTCCATTAATTCGATATCAACCGGTCCCGGAAATCCATCATCCGGCAGAAAAGTATTTCCTCTGTTCAGGTAATTTTCAACAAATTTTTCCTGTCGCCTTACTGCTGCTAATCCGTCTTTACCTCCGTCATCCCAATCATGATTTCCGGGAACAAAAAAGATCCTGCCTTTAAAATCTTCTACGGTTTTCAATTGCTCTATGATCCTTCCCTCATAAAACTTCCTGTCAGGGTGGGTAGAGTCGGGCAAACCATTCAAATAAATATTATCTCCTAAGAAAACTACTGCACTTCGTTCAGAGCTTTTTGAAAGCTTATTCTGCAGAAGCTCGAGATTAGGCTCTTGACTTTCCTGAGATGCAGATCCGGCATCACCAATAAGGTACATCTCGTAGATCAGTTCATTCTCTGAACCCGGAGTCATATCCTGCCATTCTTTTGCCTCTGATGAGTAATATAACTTTGAACTAGAACAGGAAACTAATGCAATATATAGAAATGAAATCTGTAGCGCTCTTTTCATAATCAAAGATAAAATAAGTTGGGCTGATTACACTAACAAAAAGTGCGCTGATTGATGGGCATAAAAAAACCCTGTCCTTGGTGAACCGGGTTGCGTTTTGAATCAACTGTCACCAATATACGGCAGGGAACCCCGCCTGACCAAATCTTTTTTATTATCTATAACTAATGTTATATAATGTATAACTAATATGCTATATTTGAGTAAATAAAATTAGGTAATACATAATTATATTTTTAGAATATGCCGCGTAAAATTGGTTCATTAACCCTTTATTCCATTGATGATCTGCATGAAATGCTTGGAATCTCAAAAATGACGCTCCGGGCTTACCTGAGAGAAGGCAGACTGAAAGGCCGGAAACTCGGCGTTAGTTGGTTTGTTACTGAGAATGCCATCCGGGAATATTTTGAAGAAGAGGAAACCCCTGGTACTGTTTCAAAAAAGAGAAAAAGTTTCCGTTATATTGTACAGGGTGTAAATGATCTTGTAAGCGAAACGGAATATTGTGAAACTATACAGGATGTAATACAAACCTTAAACGAACAGGCAATTATAAGTTTATTTCAGGTTCAGAAAATTGATGGTGAAACTGAAGAGATTGTCGAAATTATAAAAGCACGAGATTTTTTAGATAAGCATGATTCCAATTGAACAAACAGGTATTGAAGAATTAAGCTTTGGAGACTCCAAAGAAGATATTTTCCACGTATTAGTAAACAAGCAGGTTTCTCCAAACGGGATCGATCTTGATAAACTCCGGCTTGCCGATCCCAGAAACTTTGATGCTGCTTTGACGTCTGCCGGCTGCATTATTATGCTGAATGAAATTGAGATCGATGAACTAGCAAGAAGAGGAGAGTTGAATCCCAAAAAGCTACACCAGAGTTTATATGACCTTGCGGGACAGGAAGGGTTGCTTTAGATCCTTCCAGCCTTTTTTAAAAACTCTTCTGCCCTCAGTAAACAGCAGATCGTTTTTCCGTCATTGATTTCGCCTGAGTGAACCATTCTTACAGCCTCTTTGAAAGAGATCCGTTCTTTTTGTACAAACTCATCGTCATCAGTTGCGTCTTTATTAAACTTCAAATCCATCGCAACATAAATGTGTATAACTTCATCTGCATATCCTATAGCCGGAAAAAAATGACCTATATAATGAAGTTCTTTGGTTTCAATTCCGGTTTCTTCTCTTAGCTCTCTTTCAGCGGTCTGATGAGGGTTTTCCCCACTATCAATTTTACCCGCCGGAACTTCCAGAAAAATTTGTTTCGCCGGATACCGATACTGATTGATCAACATTACATCTCCGTTTTCAAAAACAGGTACTACCGCAGATGCTCCTGGATGTTTGATCCATTCTCTTGATGAAGTCGTATCATCCGGAAGTAATACTTCATCGTAATAAACATGCAAAAGCTTCCCGATAAAAACTTCCTTTGAAAATTTTTGTTCTTCAACTAATCCTCTAGAATCCGTCATTTATATTAGGTCTTTAAAATTCTTTATAATATAATGAGTTATAGGCAATTAAGGTGTCGTTTATGAAGGATTATAAACTTGAAACAGAACAAAGAGAAGATTATTTATTCGCCTACTACGAAGCTGAGCGAGACAGTATTGATTTGTCAAATGCTATTTGGGAGGAAATTTCATTAAAAATGAAAGAATACGACCTCACAAAAATATTGGTTGTTGAGAATATTAAAATGAATCCCAGTACAGTTTTTGAAATGTATCAAATTATTCAGGCTTCATTTAAGCTTGGTTTTGCAGGAAAATCTATTGCCTTTGTTGACTTAGTGGAAGAACACTATAAACACAATAAATTTGGTGAAACACTAGGCAGGAATCTGGGGGTAAATTGCAAAATATTCAAAACAGAAACTGCTGCCCGTGAGTGGCTGAAAACACAGCCTTAAGGCTGCTCTTTATTCATCTGTTCCTTTAGTTGCTCTGTTTATTTGTGTTGGCTTTGTGTGGTTAATGAGCGTACCTTTACACTTTAAATGATAATTTTTTCGCTTGATTGAAAATAAAAACATAGATGGTAAAACGGTTCAGGTTTCGGGAAGAGTGTTCACCCTTTCTAATCTGATATCTTTCTCTCGCTTTTTGGTAGCGATTCCTGTTATTTATCTGCATATCCAAAATGGCTACCAATATGATACTACCATCATCGTTTTAATTTTATATGCCGGCATTTCTGATTATTTAGACGGATTGGTTGCCCGGAAAACAAATACGATTTCTGAAGTTGGTAAAATGATCGACCCAATTTCAGATAAATTATGCGCCGCAGCATTGTTTATTTATACCGTTTGGTTAGGCTGGGTTCCTCCTTGGTTTCTAATTCTGAATGTATTCAGGGACTCTTTCATTATGATCGGCTCTTCTTTTATCAAGATAAAGTACGGGAAAGTTGCCATGTCAATATTGTCAGGGAAAATTGCTGTTAATATTCTTGCCTTTTACTGGATTGCGGTATTCTTTTTCCGAGATTCTGTTCAGGTTCATAACTGGCTACTCTATATTTGTACATTCGTGATGGTGTATTCATTTTTTGACTATTTTAATCGTTACCGCAAAATTATGCAGGGAGCAAAATTTAATTGATATATGGGCTTTTTTGATAAAATTGGATTAAAGAAAAAAGAAACTCTGGACAAAGGAGTTGAGAAAAGCAGAGAGGGGATCCTAAACAAACTTGGGCGTGCTTTTGTTGGTAAGGACAAGGTGGATGACGAAACGCTTGACGATCTTGAAGAAATTCTTATCACATCTGATGTCGGAGTTCAAACTACTCTGGAAATCATTAAAAGGATTGAAGCGCGTGTAGCTAAAGATAAATTCGTTACACAGTCAGAGCTTCAAGCATTACTTAGAGAAGAAATAGTAGACCTGCTTAAAGACAATGACGCCGACAAACCTGCTGATTTTGACGCAACATTCCCTGTTAAACCACATGTGGTTTTAGTAGTAGGTGTAAACGGTGTTGGTAAAACAACGACGATAGGAAAATTGGCCAATCTTTATAAAAAAGCGGGAAAAAATGTTCTTTTAGGAGCTGCTGATACCTTCCGTGCAGCCGCTGTAGATCAGCTGATTATTTGGAGCGAACGGGCTGATGTACCAATCGTTCAACAAGGACAGGATGCCGATCCTGCTTCCGTTGCATACGATACCGTTGCTTCCGGAAAATCCCATGGTTCTGATATTGTTTTAGTAGATACCGCAGGACGTCTTCATAACAAAAAAGCCTTAATGGACGAGCTTACTAAGATCAAAAGAGTGATGGGCAAAGTTGTTGATGGCGCGCCTCATGAAGTAATTCTTGTACTGGATGCATCAACCGGACAAAATGCAATGCAACAGGCAAAAGCTTTTACTGAAGCCGTAGATATTACAGGGCTGGCTTTAACAAAACTTGACGGTACTGCAAAGGGTGGAATTGTAATTGGTATTTCTAATGAACTGAGTGTTCCGGTAAAGTATATCGGGTTGGGTGAAAAGATTGAAGACCTACAGGTTTTTGATCGCTCCGAATTTGTAAATGCTTTATTTGGAGAGTAAAATCCTGAAGGCCTTCTCTTTATTTAGTTTTCGCCTCCATCTGTAGGTGCGGTTCTTTCTCCGCCACCTTCTGGTTTAGGCTTGCCATCCGGATTTTGAAAGCGTTCTGCTTTCTGGTTGTGTTTTACTTTTAACATGTATCCCCACTTAGTTTTTGGTTGTGTGTAAACAACAAAATATATTCAATGTATGCTATCTCTCTTTCAATATATTTTCGGCCAAAGATCTTTTATTCTTGCAGCCTTTCTGGCTATGCTGTTTTCAGGCGTATTTATTGTGGATGGCTTTTCCCAGTATGCAAATAGTCAAAATGATTCTTTACTTGCTTTAGGAAACAAAGTCTATCGTTCCGGAAACTATGTTGAATCCGAAAAAATTTATAGAAAAGCCTTAGCTGATCATTCAACAAATAAAAGCAGTAATGAGTGGATCATTGCCGCGGTTGGCTACGGTGCTTCTTTGCTGGATCAGGGGAAATATGATTCAGGTGCTTACTGGATGTTTAAAGCTGACTCTGCAGTTTCCAAAGACACTCCATTAGAGCTTCAGGCGTATGTAAAGAGTAATGTAGGATGGGGAACTTCCTGGTCTCAGAATGAGCGTAAAGCTTTTCCTATTTATCTTCAGGCTCATGAACTTGCAAAAGCTTCCAATGATCAGTATCGAATTGCTCAAATCAGTTCTTCGATTTCTTTATTGGCACATTTATTTGGTGATTACAGCTCTGCAGTAAACTACGCCAAAATAGCCGTGGACAATCTAACAGAACTCGGCGATGATTTCCTGCTTTCTATTGCATTGGTCAACCTTCACCGGGTTTATAACGATCTTGGTTTTGTAGATGAAGCAGAGGAAGCCTTATTGAAGTCTCTATCAATAAATACACGTAATAACAGCCTTGATTTACTTATGTCTGACTACAAGGATTTAGGTTATTTCTACCAAAGAAAGGGAGACTATGATAAAGCACTCATTTATTTTGCCAAACATTTAGACCTGGCATCAAAGCTGAATAAGACATTGTTTATCCCCGGCGTTAATGATGCTATCGGAGCCGTTTACTTTGATCTTGGTGAATATAAAAAAGCACTGGAATATTTTACCCTGAGTGAGCAGCTTCGCGTAAAATATAATTACAGCAGCAAGCCTTCTACTATTTCTCAAATAGCATTAACCAATCAAAAACTCGGACAGTTTGATCTTGCACGCTCTTTATTTCATGAGGTTCTGGAAGCCTTTGAAATAAAAAAGGATAAACATCAGATCATAGAAACTTACTTACGACTTTCTGAACTTGAGTTGGCTTCCGAAAATATATCTCGGGCTAAAAGTTTTTCAGAATCCGCATTGTCTCTTGCGCTGGAAAGTGAATCTAAGCTTTTACTTGCACGGTCTTATGCTTCTTTGGGAACTGTAAATGCACAATTATCTAACTTCGCAGTTTCTGTTGAGCAACATAAAAAAGCGTATTCCATTGCTTCTGTTTTTAAAGGATACAGGCTTGCCGACTATTCAATAAGTTTGGCTAAAGCATTTTACGAGCTCAACAGTGACAGCTCTTTTTATTATGCTGATATAGCATTTTCTGAAATTGAACGAGAGCAAAATAATATCTATGGGGATAATCTGGAATCAGGGGTATTCAGTGAATACGCCGGTTTTTATAATGAAGTGGCCTTCTGGTACTTACAAAAATATCAGAATACAGAAAAAGCTTTTGAGATAGCTGAACAAGGAAAGTCCAGAGTGTTAATGAAACAGTTAGCCTTTTCCGATACTGACTTTCTTAATGATCTGGATGTATCGGTGCAATTAAGTATTCGTCAAAAAGAAAAGACTATAGACAAACTTTACAGGGCTCTGGATTTTGCACCTAATTTGATGGAAGCCGACTCGCTGAAGCAACAAATCAGAATTGCTGAACTGGATTATCAATCTTTTAATAATGAGTTAAGGCTCAGAAACAAAAAGTATAAGTCTAACCGTATTTCTCCAATAATCTCTCTTGCTGATCTTCAGGATAAACTTTCCTCTCGTGATGCTGTTATTGAGTTTCTAATTACAGACCATCAGCTTACTTCTTTCTGGATTACCAGATCAAAGGTCACTTCTTACACAAAGAATTTCGAAGAAGATCAGATTGTTTCGGAGGTTCTATCTGAACATGTTTCAAAGTTCAGGACAGCACTTCAAAATAGTGCTTCTTTAAATGATCTGAACACTTTAAGTGCGCCTTTATATAATCTGCTTATTCTTCCTTTTGAAAAATCATTTCCGAATATCGATCGTCTCGTGATAGTTCCAAGTCATTCTCTGTCGGTTCTTCCTTTTGATGCTCTTTATATTAATAACGAGTTTTTACTGGAGCGCTTTAACATCAAGTACCTTCCTTCTGCTTCCATATATAACCTGATCAATAATCCTACAAAAAAAGAATCTGACGAAATACTGGCTGTAGCCGGCTCGGGATTTAGTTCAGCATCCTCAGCAAATAGTACGCGTTCACGAAGCTCCTATGCTTCTCTGCCTTCATCATTATTGGAAGTAGATGCTATTTCTGCTGAATTTCAAGATCATACCATTCTGAAAAATGACGCCGTTACTGAGTCGTCTGTAAAATCTTTACCTCTGGAAAAATTCAGATATTTGCACTTCGCAACGCATGGAGCTGTTAATGAACGAAACCCGATGCAAAGCGGACTGGTTCTTTCAGAATTTGATGAAACGGATATTTCTTTACGGGAGGATGGTTATTTAAACAGTCTGGAAATTTCAAAGCTCAATTTAAATTCTGATCTGGTAGTACTTAGTGCTTGTAATACTGCCATTGGCAGGTTGGTAAATGGTGAGGGTTTACTTGGCTTACAGCGTTCTTTTTTTAAAGCAGGGGCTTCTTCAGTTATAGTTAGCCTTTGGAGTGTTTATGACCGAAGCACTTCCGTGTTGATGAAAGAGTTTTACAGAAACTTAAATAATTATGAAGAATCTGAAATTAGCTTATGGAGCAGGGTAAGGATTTATTTTGATGTATACGAACCGCCCATGTTCGGCTATAAAGAAAAAGCTCTGAGAGACGCTAAACTGTTTCTTCTGGATCATCCTTATTACAATCACCCGGTAAACTGGGCTCCCTTCATTTTGATAGGAAAGTAAGCCCTTTTAAAAATATTCGTTCAAAAGGGCTTGAGATGATTCCTGTTTAATTTCTTGCCTGCGATTGAGTCTTTTCAATAAATTCCCGGTTATCAACTTCGGGTCTTTTCTCAGTGTTTGCGATCATTGCTGTAGTTGTATAGATCAATTGAGTTCTCTTGGCAAGAGCCTCCCACTCAATCTTATCTACTGAATCAGATGGTCTGTGATAATCAGCATGAACGCCATTGAAGAAAAAGATAAATGGCACACCCAATCTTCCAAAATTCCAGTGATCACTTCTTCTGTAGAACTGGTTTGGATCTTCAAGGTCGTTGTATCTTTTACTTAGGTCTAGATTTACGGTTTTTTCATTCGCGCTTCTGAGCAAGCTGTCTAATCCTGATGAGATTATTTCTCCACCTATGATGTATATATAGTCTTTATTTTCTTCGTGTTCTTTATCAACGCGACCAATCATATCTACATTAACATTTGCCACCGTTTTGTCAATATCGTAAATGGGATGATCGGAATAATATCTGGAACCCAGCAAGCCTTTTTCTTCTCCTGAAACATGCAGAAAAAGTACGCTTCGTCTTGGTCCTGCACCGGCTTTTGCTGCAGTCATCATAGCTTGTGCCGTATTCAACAATCCAACGGTTCCACTTCCGTCATCATCAGCTCCATTATAGATCGTGTCACCTGTTGAGTCCGGTCTTCCAATTCCTACGTGATCATGATGTGAACTTAACACAACGACCTCATCTTTAAGCGCCGGGTCACTTCCTTCCAAGAAAGCAACAATGTTAGACGCTTTCACGATATTGTGATTTGTCATTACTTCATGTGATAAAGAGAATTCGATTTCAGCCGGTCTGAATGTTGAAGGATTTGCTTTTAGATCTTCTACCATTTCAACTAAATCGGAAGCCCCTTCTTTTCCTAAAAGCCAGGCAGCTAAATCTGGTTTAATTCTGTTCCATGCAGAGGCTCTTGTATTTTCGTCCTGTAAATATGCCAATGATAAACTACCACTCGTTCCCAGTCTTGATTGTGTCTGTTGAGCACTTTGAGAAAAGCCTTCCGGATTATTGTGGTCCATAATTAATATTACCCCCGCGGCTCCATTAGACATCAATGTTTGTAGAGCGTTTTGGTTTGTAAGCTGTCTGTCAAAAAGAACCATGATCCATTTGTCAGCAACAACTTCAGGTAAATGATTTGCTGTTTCATTACTTATCCCCAGTCCGCCAAAAATTATTTCTCCACTTACATCATCGGTTCCACCAAAAATAGTAACAAAGTCTCCGGTTTCTTCCGGGGTTAAAGCTGTTTCATTAACAACTTCACCTTTACTGTCTGTAATAGTGTAGTTATAGCTTTCAACAACAGGAGCGCTCAGGTCATAACTTTGTTCAAAAGTTCCGTTGTCCCCGACCGGGGTTAGCCCCATTGCCTTATAGCGCTCCGTAATATAGTTTGTTGCTTTTCTTATTCCTTCTTTGCCGGTTTCGCGTCCTTCAAACTCGTCACTTGCTATAATTGTAAGGTCTGATTTTAGTCCCTCTACAGTAATGGTTTTATCAAAATCATAAATACTTGCTTCCGGCAGGGTTGTGGTTTCTTTTGATCCGCTACACCCGGCTGTGGCAGCAATTAATACTATGTATATTATTTTCTTCATTTTTTTAATTTCTTATTTAGCAGCTATTATTTCATCTACCGGCTTCAGGTCTATGTAAAAGTCGGTGGGGTCTTCTTCGATAAATAAATTAATTTGTTGCTCTTTTATCATTTCTAATATTGCCAGAAAGGTAACAACTATTACAACCCGGCTTGTTAAGTTTTTGCAAAGAGTTGGGAATGACTGTCTTCCGGATTGAGTAAGAGTTTCCAAAACAAATTCTGTTTGCTCTTCAATAGTGGTTTCAACTTTATTCACTTTATGTACGACTCTTTGTCGTTCAATATCAGTTAAAACCTTTCTGAATGCTGAAATCAGATCAAATAACGTTACATCTTTAAGGGCTTCTCCTGTAGCCTGTTGATCTACGTCATCTGCGTCCGGATATCCTCTTTTGTAGCGTTTTCGGGTTTCTTCATCAATGTCTGCCATTTTCACCGCCATTTCTTTATAGCGTTTATATTCCAGCAGTTTTTGAACTAACTCATATCTCGGATCTGTTTCGTCAATCTCATCATTTTCATCGTCCTCTCTTGGAAGCATCATTTTTGCTTTGATCGACATTAACATACTTGCCATGAGTATAAATTCACTGGCTACATCAAGGTCGAGCTCTTCCATCAAATTCACATATTCCAGGTATTGTTGAGTAATATAGGAAATTGGAATATCATAGATATCTAACTCGTCTCTTTTAATAAAGAAAAGGAGCAGATCCAGAGGGCCTTCAAAGTTATTTAGTTGTACTCTATACACAGTTGGAAACTAACTGGTTATAAATTAAAATTCTCCATTTTCTTTTTCCAAAACTCGCTTATTTTATAGTTATCTTTTAATACTAACCTATGGATTATTCAAAATTTGTAATAGCGGTGCGAGATAATGATCGTGAATCTCTTAAGGAGTTCTATGAGGTTCTTACCAAAATTCTGTTCAAATTCTTGAAGGTTAGAATGGATGCTGCCCCTGAAGATGCAAAGGATTCTGCTCAAAACGCTATCATGTTTGCTGTTGAAAAGATAAAAAATGAAGAGCTTGATCATCCTGATCGGATAATCAATTATCTTTTTACTACCGCTAAACACGATTACCTGAAACATCAGAACAAAAATAAAGAACTCAACTACGAAGAAATTCCGGACTCTCACTCAAAGGAGCCTGAACAGTTGAATAAACTTTTGTCAAATGAGCGACAAAGCATTTTAAAGCGCTGTGTTAACGAATTAAAATCCAAACAACTGGAATATATTTCATACTGGTTTAATAATCCTGATAGTGAAACTGTAGTCGTTGCAGATCATTTTGGGATTAGTGTAAACAACGCCTGGACCAAAAAACATCGGATAATACAGGTGCTTAATGAGTGTGTTCAAAAAAAAATTAACAAATAGTGTAAGGAATGGTCGGTGAAACTGTCTTACTATGTGCAAAGTTTAATGTATTTAAATACATTAATTATTAATCAGGTTAAAAAATGAGCAGTTCAAGAGATCAAATAATTTATCAGCAAATAGACGCTTATGTAAAGGGCACATTAAGCGACAAAGAAATTGACTTACTATGGGAAGAGTTTGCAAAAGATCCGGAGTTACTGGAACGACTTGAGCTGGAGGTTGGTGTTAAGAAAATTTTAGCCGATAAAGCTTCTGCCACTTCAAAAAAAGCTTCCGTCCATTCTTTACCGAATTGGGTTTGGCATTTTTCTGCTGCGGCAACCATTCTTCTTGTTGCTCTTGTTCAACTATTCAGGGTTGAAACTCCAACCGACTTAAAAGAATTCGTTGTTTCTACAATCCCTGCGGATCAGTTTGAAGTTGCTGATGGTCTTCGCTCCCGGGAATTAATGATCAGCAGTGCTGACTCTTTATTGAACCTCGGTTTTGCAGCCATCTCCTCAGGTAATGAAGAACAGGCGATGGCTTTTTTCAATGAAGTAATTACAAATTATAATGAAGAGCCTTATGCGTCCAAAGCATACCTGAACAAAGGTATCATTCTTTATAATGATGGTGAGTATACAGAGGCGATAAGCAGTTTTAAAGAAGCCGCACAAAGAGCAAGAGACAATCGTATGATCTCGGAAAAAGCTTTCTGGTATTTGGGTAATGCTTATGTAAATATCGGACAGCCGGAAGAAGCTTTAACAGCTGTTGGGGAAGCTTACAACAGAGACGGTGTTTTCCGAAAACCCGCCTTTGTTTTGTACCAAAAGCTTAGTTATGATCTTGGAAAGGTTGATTTTGAAGATGCAGAGGGAGTATCTTCGGGATCATCCGATCAGAATTAAATATCCATAGGAATCGGGTTTTCTGAATCCTTAGTGTGATTCATAAGAACTTTATGCGTTGATACTTTTCGGGTTCCTTTTTTTCGGATGATTTTCTCATAGGTGCCATCCTCATTCAGGGTCCATCGTTGCATATTGTCTCTTAAATATACATTGATCACAAATTGAAGATATTTTTTAATCTTCGGTGCCTCGATCGGAGTTAATGCCTCCACTCTCGCATCAAGATTCCGGTGCATCCAGTCTGCCGATCCAATAAAATACTTATGTTCATCGGCGTGGTTAAAATAAAATACTCTTGAATGTTCCAGGAACCGACCTATTACTGAATGAACTCTGATGTTTTCACTCAGGTCTTTCTTCCCGGGTATCAATCTGCAAACTCCCCGTACTATCAGGTCAATTTGAACTCCCGCCTGTGACGCTTCGTATAATTTCTGGATCAGCAAAGGATCTTCCATGCTGTTCATTTTTGCTATAATCCGTGCAGCACGACCTTCTTTCGCCTCTTTGGTCTCAAACTCGATCATGTCAGTAACCTGAGTACGCATGTGTTTTGGAGCGACCAGGAGTTTTTCGAATGTTTGATCGGGAGCGTAGCCCGTTAACAGGTTAAAAATATCGGTTACATCCGATGCTATAACTTCATCACAAGTAAACAATCCCAGATCTTCGTAAAGCTGAGCAGTATCAGGATGATAATTTCCGGTTCCAAGATGACAATAGGTACGTAAGCCGTCTGCCTCTTCCCTTACCACCATTGTTACTTTTGTGTGGATCTTTAAACCGGGAATCCCATAAGCCACATGAACTCCATAATTCTCGAGTTTCTGAGCCCATGTTATATTTCTTTCTTCATCAAATCTCGCTTTTATTTCTACTAAAACCGCGACTTGCTTTCCCTCTTCTGCTGCATGCATCAGTGAATGCATTAACGGTGAGTCTTTTGATGTCCTGTACAAGGTCTGCTTAATCGCCAGAACTTTGGGATCTTTAGCCGCTTCATCTATAAAACGCTGTGTTGAAAGAGCAAAACTGTGATACGGATGATGAACCATAAAATCCCCGTCTCTGATCACTTTAAAGAAACTTGGTGTTTCTTCGTCAATCTCGTGGCGTAAAGCGGGATGTAAAACGGGTGTCCAGGATCGGCTTTTAAGTCTTGGGTATCCTGAAAGCATAGATATCTGCATGGCATCAACCAAGCCAATGGTTCCTTTCATCTCATATACATCATTCCAGTTGATGTTGAGGTTCTTGAGCAAATACTTCTTGATATGCTTTGGCATATCTGCTTCCAGCTCCATCCGAACGATCTCAGAGAACTTTCTTTCTCTAAGTTCATCTTCAATCGTTTCAAGCAGATCATCAGCTTCTTCTTCCTCACGTTCTACTGAAGCATTTCTTGTAACCCTGAACATATGAGCAGAAATAACTTTCATGCCCGGAAAAAACTGATCTATTTTGGTTCGTATCAAATCCTCAATAGGAACCAGAGTTACTTTATTGCCTCTGCGATGAACCTGAATTAACCTAGGGCGGTTTGCCGGGATCTTGATTCTGGCGAAATGTTTTTCTTTGCTCTTTGGATTTTCAAGTTCTACAGCAAATGATAAACTCTGATTTGATATAAACGGAAAAGGGTGTGATTCATCCACCGCTAATGGAGTTACAATAGGATATATCTGCTTTTGAAAGAACCGATCGCTTACCTTTTTTTGGTAATTGGACAACTCAGAATAGGCCTTAATTTTAATTCCCTTTTCTGCCATTGCAGGAACCAGTTCATTGAAAAAACATCCTCTGTATGCTTCGATCATTTTCAGCACTTCAAACCGGATCTCTTTAAGCTGATCAGAAGCAGACATCCCATCTACAGAAAGGGTTTTAACGCCTGCAAGTTGTTGTCTTTTTAACCCGCCCACTCTTTTTTGAAAAAACTCATCCAGATTGGAGCACACGATTCCTATAAATTTAATACGCTCCAGCAATTTGTTCTTTGGATTCAGGGCTTCGGCAAGTACTCTCTCGTTAAATCGCAGCCAACTTAACTCATAGTTAAAGAAATAGTCTGAACCATAAATTTTTAAGCTGCTCGAACTCAGATCCTTGTGCAATCCTTTCTCCTTCAGAATTTCATTCTTTTTTATGTTGGCTAATTTTTTTCCTCTTCTCTTTTTTTGATTCTCAATAGGATCAAAATCAAGTTTGTCAGGAGAGTAAGAATTGTATTTCATACTATTGCCAAAATTCAATGCGCATTTCGATAATAAACTAAGTATAATTCTATAAAGTTAGTGTAAACATATTTACCAAAATTCTGTGCATAATCCTCTGCTAAATCCTGATCAAAAAGAAGATGTCTTCGAAAACTCTGTTCGTCCGGCCTCTTTAAATGAATTTATAGGTCAGAAGAAAATTATTTCAAATCTTGAAGTATTTATAAAAGCAGCAAAACAACGAGGAGACGCTTTAGATCATGTGATCCTTTCGGGCCCTCCCGGTCTGGGTAAAACCACTCTTTCTCATATCATTGCTCAGGAAATGAATGTGAATATTAGGCCTACAACAGGGCCTGTTCTGGAAAAACCGGGCGATCTGGCCGGAATGCTGACTAATTTAGAAGATGGTGATGTTCTTTTTATTGACGAAATCCATCGATTGAATCCTGTAATTGAAGAATATCTCTATTCAGCTATGGAGGATTTTAAGTTAGATATTGTTATTGATTCAGGCCCCAATGCCCGAAGTATTCAGATAGAACTGAACCGGTTTACGTTGGTAGGCGCAACTACCAGAAAGGGAATGCTTACAGCTCCATTGCGGGCACGTTTCGGAATAGATATGCGCCTGGATTATTACGAAGTGGAATTGTTGCATAACATAGCTCTTCGCACAGCCGGCATCATGAATTTCGGGATCACAGATGAGGGAGCATACGAAATAGCCCGGAGAAGCCGGGGAACGCCACGAATCGTAAATAAGCTTTTACGCCGTACCCGTGATTTTGCTCAGGTTGAAAATCTCAAAGAGATCGACAAGAAGATTGCTGATAAAGCACTTAACGCGCTTGACGTGGATGCAAACGGCCTGGATGATATGGACATAAGAATGCTACGTGCTATTATTGAAAATTACAGCGGTGGCCCTGTAGGGTTGGGAACGTTGGGCGTAGCCGTTGGTGAAGACAAAGGAACTATTGAAGAAGTATATGAACCCTTTTTAATTCAGGAGGGGTTTTTACAACGAACTCCGAAAGGCAGAGTAGCTACAGCAAAAGCTTATCAGTATTTGGGAATTGACCGAAAGGCAAGTGATAAGGACCTTTTTGACAGTTGATTTCGGATTATAATCTTCTAAATTGATTACATTAGAAAGAATAATATTCATTTTATGAGTAACTCAGCATTTGTAGATAAACTTTCCGACAAAGAAAAAATCAAATTAATGGAAGAGTTATGGGCTTCATTGAGAGAGCCCGTTGAAAAATACAACTTACCCGACTGGCATGACTCTGAACTTGAGAATAGAGAAGTGAAAGTATCCAAAAAAGAGAGTTCATTTACAGAATGGAATACTGCTAAAAAGGAGATAAATAATTCCATTAAATGAACATTCAACTTCTTGATGAAGCAAAAATCGATCTGCTAAATGGATATGATTTTTATGAAACCCTTGAGCCGGGTGTTGGTAGTTATTTTCTGGATTCTTTGTATTCCGATATCGAATCTTTAGTTATACATGCCGGAATTCATCCTAAGAATGAACAGGATTATCACTATATGCTGGCAAAAACATTTCCTTTCGCTATCTACTATAAAATTGAAAGCGGCTCTATTTTTATTTATGCTGTTCTTGATTGCAGATCCAATCCATCAGAAAAGACAAAGAAGTTAAAATGAGACCATTTTTATAAGATAATCTTCTTACCTTTTCAGCGCTTCGTAACCGAAAGTACCTTATTCAATAATATACAAGAATGAAGAATTTATTTACCTCAGAGTCCGTATCAGAAGGGCACCCGGATAAAGTTGCCGACCAAATTTCAGATGCTATTCTGGATGCCATGTTAGCTCAGGATCCCGAATCAAGAGTAGCAGTAGAAACCCTTGTAACCACGGGATTAGCCGTTGTTTCGGGTGAAGTAACCACAGACGCCTATGTTGATGTTCAGGAAGTAGTTCGGGAAGTAATCAAAGAAATCGGGTATACAAAAGCCAGCTACCGCTTTGACTCTGAAAGTTGCGGAGTGCTTTCCACCATACACACCCAAAGTCCTGATATTGCGCAGGGAGTGGATCGGGAAGGTGCCGGTGATCAGGGAATGATGTTTGGTTATGCCAATAAAGAAACAGCAGAGTATATGCCTATGCCGCTTCAGTTTTCTCATGACCTGTTGAGAGAATTGGCTCGTATTCGCAAAAAAACAGATTTGATGCCGTATCTAGGGCCGGATAACAAAAGTCAGGTTACGATTGAATACGATGATGCCGGAAAGCCAAAACGAATCCATACCATCGTTCTTTCCACTCAGCATGATGAAGGCGTTGAGCAGTCACAAATTCACGAAGACGTAAAGAATATTCTGATCAAAAACGTGATTCCTTCCGAACTCATTGATGATGAAACCATTTATCATGTAAATCCAACCGGAAAATTTGTAATTGGCGGACCACATGGAGACACCGGATTAACCGGTCGCAAAATTATTGTAGACACCTACGGAGGATTCGGAGCCCACGGTGGTGGTGCTTTTTCCGGAAAAGATCCTTCCAAAGTTGATAGAAGTGCCGCTTATGCTTCCCGTCATATTGCCAAGAATTTGGTAGCCGCAGGATTGGCTGATGAGTGTTTGGTTCAGTTAGCATATGCTATTGGTGTTGCTGAGCCGGTTTCTATTAATGTGAACAGCTACGGTACCGGAAAAATGAGTGATTCTGAATTGGCTAATCTGGTTGCACAGACCTTTGATTGTACTCCTAAAGGAATCATCACACGTTTTGATCTTAAACGACCAATTTATAAGCCAACAGCTGCTTATGGTCATTTCGGAAGAGAAGAATTCCCGTGGGAGAAGCTGGATTTTGTGGATAAGTTAGGGTGATTTTTTCACGAGCGGAGCGAAGGGGACTTAATCTCTATTAGGGATATCTTGACCGCCAGCTGGCGGATCAGGATCTTTGTTTGGATTTATAAAATGAATTATTGATCCCAATTTTATTACGTAGGGGCGAATCGCGATTCCCCCCTACGAGTGGGTTTTTATCAATAATTTCAATGATACCATGGATATGATGGGCATAACCACAAATGCATCCAAATTTATATTATCACGTATGGGTTCTGTTTTAATCCATTCATCATGCATATTTCACCATTAATCCCATCTTTGAATAAATATTAATTTCCGGTTGCGAACCAGATTCTCAAATTACCTGTTTTGGTAAAACCGATCTTTATTCCAATTCATCGGATTGTGTTTGATGTATTCCCGGATGTGAAACAACGATTCTTCATTTCGAAATATGTGATCGTAATAACCCCGTTGCCAGATTTTGGTGCCCGGTGTTTTGCGGTATTCATTTTATACCAACCAATAATTTTTGAGATCAGCATTTTACGTCGGTGTTTACAATATAATTCCGGGTTTGTGTTCCTTTGTAGGGGCGATTCATGAATCGCCCCTACAAAGGGATTTGCATTAACAATTTCAATGATACCATGAATATGATTGGGCATAACAATGTGTTCATGAATAATGGTATTTGGGTATCTGGTGTCAATTTGTTTCAAATAATCTGATGCAACCACCCTGTATTCATTCATAATCGTACCCCTGCAAACGCATGGATTGGCGGTTTAGCAATTTATTCTGCTTCATGATACACAGTTAGACAGGTTGAGGGAGGATTCCTTACAAACTATTCACGAGCGGAGCGAAGTGATTTCCGGTTCATTGCTCGCATCTGGCGTTACCATCGACATCCCTCGGATTGTCCAAAGAACCGTTTGGACAATCGTCTCCCTTCGAAGGGAGAATTTGCTACGGTTATTTTAGCAGATCAACCGGGCTTTTGATGTAGTTACCGCCCTTATTTATAACATGTGTATAGATCATTGTGGTTTTGAGGTTTTTATGCCCTAATAGTTCCTGTACTGTTCGGATATCATATCCGCTTTTAAGTAACTGAGTAGCAAAAGAATGTCTAAATGTATGACAAGTAACTTTTTTGTTGATATTAGATTTCGCTACCGCCGTTCTAAGTTTTCTTTGTACCTGACGGCTTGATATATGGTGCCGATGTTCCAGTCCGCTACGTGGGTCCTTGTTTATTTTTGATGAAGGTAATAGATATTGCCACTCCAACTTTGTGGAATCTAAAGGATATTTACGAATCAATGCTTTAGGAAGTAACGTTTTTCCATATCCCTTAGAAAGGTCTCTTTTATGAGTTAACTGTACTTTTCTTATTTGTTCTCTGAGCTTTGGTACAGTTTTTTTGGGTAAAAGACTTACCCGGTCTTTATTTCCTTTTCCGGATCGAACCCATATTTGCTCATTTTCAAAATCAATATCTTGTACGCGTAACCGCAAGCACTCAGAAATTCTGATACCACTACCATATAGTAATTCGCAGATCAAAAGAGTCTTACCACTTAGTTTTTCGAGAATTACAAGAGCCTCACTATGGGAAAGAACTGTTGGGAGTTTACTTGGTTTGTTCGCTCTCTTCAAATTATCGAGTTTGAGGATCTGTTTTCCAAGCACTTGTTTATACAAGAATACTAAAGCAGATAGAGCTTGATTTTGGGTGCTTGCCGCTACGTTTTGACGATTGGCTAAATCATTCAAAAACTCTTCTACCTTATCACTTCCTAGTTTTACAGGGTGGATGGTACCATGAAAACGAATATACCGAACAATCCAGCTTGTATAAGCTTGTTCGGTTCTGTAGCTATAATTTCTACGCCTTATTTCCTGCCTTACTTTATCTAATAACTTTGATTTACCCATAACAAACTTGTCTATATTTATAATGTTGTTATCTTAGTAAGACCGATGAGAATGTGATTCCTTACAAAAATAATTAGATTTTATTTGACGTGGTTATGCGACATTCTCTTGGTTATTAAAAATAAACTATGTGATTAGGTTGTATTAAGGTAGTTTTCGGAACTTTATGCGCCGTCCCATAATGGACCCATTGTCGCATATTAATATGTTAGTGGGCTTCTAGTATGTTTGAAAATTTTTCCATAATCAAAATAGCTCTATTTGTTCTTTTGTTATTAATTACAATTTGGATGTTATGGAAGAAAAAATTCATTAGTTACAATATTCCAGGCGGAATAATTAAGGATAAAAAAAATTATCCTGTAGCATACTGGATAAGTATTATTCTAAACATAATTTTAATCCTAATTTTGCTATTGTTCAGTAATTTTAAAAATCAGTAAGCCCACTAACAAAGCGTTTTAAATCGGACGCGGACGGGGTGCGATGGAAACTTGCTTGTCAGGAATTAATTTCGCTACTTCAACTAAATTGTAATCCCCGCGCCATTTAAACGCTGGGTCGTTAGTGTGCATTTTTTATGAAAAAGACTCTTATTGCATTCGAAATATTCCTATTAGTTGGGATCGGTGGCTATCTACTTTTCCACGAAACAATAAATCAGTTATTTATTGATGAATCAGCCTACAGACAAGGTTTTTATGTACCAAAAGATCTTGAGGATTCATTTGACGAATTAGACCAGATACTTAACAAAGAAGATAGGAATTCATTGAAATCCTTGTCTTCAGAAGATGATCTCAGTATGTATCATTTTGGTTTGGGGACGTATCTTAGAAACAGATGGGGACTGTGGGGAGGTTCTCGTTTTAGTGAGTATTTTAACGAGCTTGGGATATATCATCCAGATGATATGTCTGGAATTATTTTAACCTCTTATTGGAGGCATCTAAATGATTTACCTCTGGAAGTAAAAAGGCAAGTAAAATACTATCAGGATTATTGGGAACAAGTAGACCAGGCAGACACACTGTTACAAGATTTACCGGCTTCCACTGATTCTATAAAAAATGAACACTAACAAGCGTTTCAAACGGACTCGTTTAGGGTTCGAAACTTTAATAATTAAAACCAGACTCGCCGCTCATATCTTGTAAAAAGTACGTATTGTACTATTTAAGCAAACAGGAA
>CAJXQC010000031.1 GCA_913058495.1 uncultured Balneola sp.
AAGTATTTAAGACGGGTTCACTGATCCTGCGCTGAATAATCCTAAAGGTCTTCGTACATTCTGAGAAAATGATGATCCTCTTCACCTGAAAGGATTATTCCTGCTTTGCAGACGCATTCGGATCATGCTCACTTCTCCGTCTTAAATACTAAGGGCGAATGAATTTTTCTAGAACGATCACTATTAAACTGTCAATGAATTATATAACATCAACAGTCCTGAACTTGTTTCAGGATCTTTGAGGGGCTTCCTATATTTCAATCTTATTCAAACAAATCATCAAAGTATTTATCCTTTATAATGCCCCCTTCTGTTTTTATTACGTAGGGGTGATTCATGAATCACCCCTACGATTGGTTTGTTATCAATAATTTCGATAATTCCGCGGATATGATTGGGCATAACTACAAATGCATCCAAATTTATATTGTCGCGAATGGTTTCTGTTTTAAACTATTCATAATGCGCAACAACCCCACATTCATTCATATGCATTTTTCCATTGACCACGTTTCCGAATACATATTCATTTCCGACAGCAAACCGGATTCTCAAAATTACCTGTTTTGGTAAAACCGATCTTTATTCCAATTCATCGGATTGGTTTTGATGTATTCCCGGATGTAAAACAACGATTCTTCATTTCGGATGATGTGATCATAATAACCTCGTTGCCAGATTTTGGTGCCCGGTGTTTTGCGGATTTGATTGATTTGTTTGGCGGTATTCATTTTATACCAACCAATAATTTTTGGGATCAACATTTTACGTCGGTGTTTACGATATAATTCAGGGTTTATGTTCCTTTGTAGGGGCGATTCATGAATCGCCCCTACAAAGGGATTTGCATTAACAATTTCAATTACACCATGAATATGATTAGGCATAACAATATGCTCATGAAGAATGGTATTGGGATACCGGGTGTCAATTCGTTTCCAATAATATAATGCCAGAATCCCACATTCATTCATCTGCATTTCACCTTTGGTCACATCTCCGATTACATATTCTTTTTGATTGGTACAAATGGTGATGAAATAATATCCCGGGCTGGAATAATCGTATCCCTGCAAACGCATGGATTGTCGGTTTGGGAGTTTCTTCTGCTTCATGATATACAGTAAGACGGGTTGAGACGGCATTCCTTACAAAAATATCCCCGAGATTTTTCCAGATGTGTTTTGCGGATGAATTCGACCTGTTTGGTAACGGATGAATTAAACAATGAATGTATCATTGGGACCAATTTCCATGTAGGGACGAATGGCGATTCGTCCCTACATGGAATGTGCAATGAACACACCGAATGTATACAGAATTACAGGCTCATTTTTTTTTCCTGTTCCCAAGCAAGTAGCAGAGCTGCACAAAAGCGCTTAAAAGAAGGAATGGTCTTCGCCTTCGACGGCTTCCACGCCTGGACCTTAGACTCCGGCGGAACCAAAACGATGAGCGAGGAAGAAATGGCAGGAATTACCGAAAACGGCGCGGAGTATTTGATTGCACCGCAGGAAGAGTTGGTTTTGGTGGGGTGATTAGAATAAGTATTTATTCGATGATAGGAATACCAATACTTTTCAAATAATTAAACGTAGGATCATAATACTCTGGTTTTCTTGTATGATCTTCTTCATTTCCTTCTGGTACAACAATGATCATTCCCTGACGAGCTCTGGTGAGCAAAACTCGATAAGCATTTTTTAGATATGTTTGACGTTCTTTCTTGTGAATGTTTTGCCATTTACTCCCTCTAAATGAATGAGTCTTCCAACCGCTTTCGGAGTATCGCAGGTCGCCATCCCACATGATACATGACCAATCTAATTCTAGACCTTGAATATGAAATTCTGTAGCAACTTGTTCTAAGTAATAAGAAGAGCGTACGTCATTTTTGTCATTTAGAAAGTAATGAATAGGATTCATTGGCGACTTAACATCGACTGCAAAAGGCTTTAAGCGCTCAGCTTGAGAAGAGACAACAAGCCCATAACGCTCACTCCCACGCGCTTGTTTTTTAAGCCAGCTCTTAGCTTTTTTAAGATCACGAGTTATAACAACGGGATACTTGTTTGAAATACTAGCCAGAGACTGAGTCGCTTTATCTTTATCTAAATCTAATAAGTATTTTACAAATTTAGAAAGATTTTCGGCTCTAAAAGACCTCATCGAAACAGATAAATGCAATTTTTCATTTAAATGAACTTTTGTGACTTTATTTAATTTCGAAATAGCATCTTCAGCTTCATATTCTGTTTCAGTAAGATTTGGGGAAATAAAAACCTCCCAATTATTAAACCGTTCTTTTATCGCTTTTAACCATTCTGAAATTCCTGCTTCACCTGTATTTATTTCTTGCCCTCCACCAACTAAACAAATTATTAAAGCCCAGTCATCATGCCGATCAAGACAAGAGATTAAGAATTCAGGCTCAGAAGAATCAAAGTCATCAATGCCCTTTCTTCTTTTCATAAAATTTGATGTCTGCTTTTTAGTCCAAGCTCTCTGCGCTTCATCAAAAATGGCGACATGATCTATTGGTGCTTTTTTATCTCTTAAATATTCATCCCTATAATGGTGGATATTTTGAATAAACGTCTTAACGCTTGCCCGGGCTCGGCTTTTAGTTAGCTTATTACCTCTTTTTTTTTCTCTTCTGACATTATCTCTTGCTAAAGCTTCCTGTAGAATTGTTACTAAAGGAGCGTTTCCAGAGAGGTATACACTTGCATCTCCATTTTGGTGGTTTAGATGTTCTGTGGCAACGTTCAAACCAACCAAAGTTTTTCCGGCACCAGGCACTCCGGTAACAAAGCAAATATATTTTTTCTTTTCCTTATTGGCGCGATCTATCAAGTCCGAAATAAATGAAGTAGTTTCAGTTAAATTCTTTGCGCTAGCATCGTTTCGTGTAATTTCGTCAACAGAGTGTTTACTGTATAATGAGAGGGCAGCTTCTATAATGGTAGGCGTGGGAGCATAGCTACCGCTAGAATACCGATCCCCATCAATAGAGTTGTCTTCACCTTGAAATTGAACAGATAGAACTAGAGTCTTTCTAAGATCTAATTTATTAGTTTTAATAGGAATAAATAATCCATCATCATGCGATGTGGTTGAAATCTCGGGAGAAGAGCTTTTTGCATGAGTAGCCACTAATATCGGTATAAGAACTAAATCATGGCTTGGTTTATGAAAGTTTTTTAAATCTAATGCATAATCCCAAACTTGATCGATATCATGTCTTTGAAACTTAGTTTCACCGACTTTAAACTCTACTACGAAAATTATATTCTGTATAACTAGCAATACATCAACTCGACGTCCCATTCGTGGAATAGAAAACTCGAAAAATATTTCACCATCAAAATCGATGAGGGCATTTTTTAAGATCTCAATTTGAGCATCCCATGCTTGACTTTGTGTATTGCGTGTATCAAAATTATCCGAAAGCGAAATTTCACCAATAATTTGAGAAGGTTCTTTCCCAAGAAATGATTTGATAGTGTCTCTATAAAAATAATTAAGCATTATTTTATTTGTATAAAATATTCATGAATAAAATCTGAAATTTGCTCATGTTCGTCATCAAACTTTAAAACAATACTTGAATTAAGAGAATCAATAAAAGAGATAATTTCATTTTCGTTGTTTAGCTCATTTAAAAAGAGAAGCAAGGGATTTTTAGGATTAAAATCGTCGTTCAAATAATATATAATATCATTCTTAAAAGTATCTCTATAATTAGTTGATTCTTTGTATAAATAAGTCTTTAAAGACCTGATCTTATTCTCGTATTTCATTTTCTTACTAGTTCGTTACCAAAACAACCTTCCCGATATTCCTCCGTTCTTCGATGTAGCGGTGGGCTTCGCCGGCTTCTTCGAGGGTGAAGGTTTTGTCAACATGCGGTCGAACCCAGCCGGTTTCTACGCCATCCAGAATGGCTTTCATCCATAAAGCGGCTTTATCAGATTCATGCCACAAATGACCGAGATTTACGCCATACACGCCACGGTTTTTATCTAGCAGAGAAAGCGGTTTAAAGGTGGGCATTTTCAGAACTGTTTTTATGAGTTCGAACTTGGCTCTTAATCCGCCGGAGGAATTTATACTGGCAACGGAAATTCCAAACATTCCCAACCGACCGGTAGCACGAAGAGCTCGATAGCTTTTCTTCCATTCGTCGCCACCCAAAGGATCGGTGATCAGTTCCACACCGCGTTTATTGGTCAGCTTCATGAGTTCGTCGAACCAATCTTTGTTTCTGTAATCAATGGGGTGATCCAATCCTCGTTCTTTAAGGAATTCATGCTTGCGCTCGCTGGCTGTTCCGTAGGTTTTGGCGCCAATGTGTTTGGCAATATCCAATTGAGCTAAGCCAACGCCACCACCGGCATTGTGAATGAGAACGGATTCTTCTTTTTGGAGTCCGCCCATGCCTACCAATAACGCCCACGCGGTCAAATAGGTAACCGGAATGGATGCAGCCTCTTCAAAAGACAGCCTTGCCGGTTTTTCATACACTTGTTTTTCTTTCAGTACCACTTGTTCCGCCTGACCTTTAAATCGGCACAATCCGATCACTTCTTTACCGATCCAGCATTTATCAATTTCCGAACCAACTTCTGTAACGATTCCCGAGACTTCATAACCCATCACACACGGCGTTTTTGGTCCGTCGGGATATTGCCCTTTTCGGGCAAGGATATCTGCGAAGTTCAATCCGGATGCTTTTACCTGAATGAGGAGTTCGTCTTTGTTGGGAGTCAGATCAGGAACTTCCTGAACCTGAAGGACATCATAACTTCCGGTTTTGGTATAAACGAGTTGGCGCATATCAAATCAATTTTGAATTCATTTTATTATAGCCACAAAAGCACAGAAACACGAAAGTAAATTAAAGGGATTAACCACAGAGAGCACGGAGGTTTTTTGGGAAATGTTTTAACCACAGAGGTCACAGAGGTTTTGGGGAAGAAGTTTAATTATTCTCTGTGGTTATATGTTTTGACCCCATCTGTCTTCTCCTTGGATAAGGAGAAGGACTCGTTGATGAAATTTTGAATGTGATTCTGAATTCCCCTCCTTATGAAGGAGGGGCGAGCTGGCCAGGAAGGAGAATGTGAGTAGGAGTCGGGGAGGTCGGTGAGGTGAAAATTTATTTAAAACCACAGAGTGCACAAAGGTTTTTCGAGGGAAGTGGACTTTGATAATAATATCTGAACTGGTTTAAGAGTCTCCCTCCCTAAAGTTAGGGAGGGAACAAGGGTGGGTTAGAGAATTGATACGAAGATTCTAAATCTCCCTTTGAAGGGAGACAGATCGAACACTTGTGTGAGATCAGAGGGATGTTGTGCAGCTTCTGAGCTAGCAAAATGCACAACATCCTCCGTCCGCCATTCGGCGGACACCTCCTTCAAAGGAGGGTTTTTAAAAACCTTGTACAAAAGCTAGCAAGCGCTTCAACACTAAGTTTGTATGAATGGGAAATTTAATTTCATTAATAGGTAGCCGGTCGGACTAAAGTCCTCTCTGGTGAACTTGATACTGATTGTTGTTAGTGATTTAGATTTTCTCAGTTAAACCAGTCAGAATTTTAATCCGCAACGGGTTAAGAATTGGTTGGAGAGCCTTTTAAGTTTTGAAGATTTTTAACATTAGGTAAATCTCACTTCAATATTTTAGCAGAAAGGGGTAAACTTAAACTTTTAAGGTATAATTAAAGAGTAAGGTTAAAAAATGGGGCAACAACAAATCCTGTTGATTTTGCTGGTAACTGTGATCGTGGGGATCGCAACAGTGGTGGCAATTAATACAATGTCCAGTACATTACAGCAAAACAATATTGACGCTGTTCGGGTTGATCTGTCAGTAATAGCGGCACAGATGCAGTCGTATTATCAAAAACCAAGAGGGATGGGCGGAGGAAGCAAATCTTTTGTTGGTATTACATTCGAAAAAATTGCGTTTCAAGCAGACTCAATAGATGCTACCGGAATGCTTGCACGAAATGGCAATGCAATATTTAAAATTGAATCAGCTACTAATGCAGAGGTCGTATTAACAGCTCAGCCGAGAACAGGTCCGGTAATGACTTTTGAGGACCTCTCTAATTCAGAGATAACTCAACTCGCTGAGGTTAGACTTTCAGAAGTAGTAATGCGGTATCAGATCGAGTAAAAGGGAACCACAGAGTGCACAAAGGTTTTTTGGGAAATGTTTTAACCACAGAGGTCACAAAGGGATTAGGGGTGAAGGTATTTTGTCTCTGTGTTCTTTGTGGTTGTAAAGAAACCCATCCCTGTTCCTTCCCTTCGTTGAGGGAAGGGGACGTTGTAATTAATATCTGAGTGGAGTTATAAAGTCTCCCTCCCTGAAGTTAGGGAGGGAACAAGGGTGGGTCAGGAAAGACAGGTAATTGTTTTAACCACAGAGCGCACAAAGGTTGTGAGACGAAGATGTTTATTTAGGCTCTGTGAACTTTGTGATTAGTAACCGGAGAGTTCATGTTGGTATAATGAATTATTAAAACGGGAGATCATCATCCATGTCGTCGAAGTCTTTATCGAGGGTAAAACCTTCGGTGCTGGGCGGTGGCGGTGCTTGTTCTTGCTGATTTCCGGATCCGTGCTCTACTTTCCATGCTTTTACATCGGTATACCAATTGCCTTTATACTCACGGCTTTGAATATCGATAGAAACCGTAACTTCAGCATTTTGTTGAACAGCCTGAGCATCAATATTATCTCCCCATTGAGTGATACAGACTTTTCTGGGGTATTTTCCGGGAATTTCCAGAATAAAATCTCGCTTTCTCCACGGACCGTTTTTCCCTTCTCCTGATTGTTCTTCTAAAATTTGTACGACTCTTCCTTGTAACTGCAGATCCATGGTGTTGATTTTTTAAGTTTTCATAAAGATATGGGTTTATATGGAATGATGTTAAGAAGCAGAAAACTCTTTTTGTATGATCTAGTCGTCCAAAAATTAACAAGTAATAATTTTTCGGTAGGGCTTTTAAATACTATTATTGGAAAAATCGTACCAAATGTTTGTCAGGCTTTTTATAACAGGGATCATAATTACGTGTTTTTCCACTGAACTATGGGCACAACCCACGTTCAAAAAGACTCGCTATGCCGGCGAACAGGGGCTTTCACATAATACTGTTTTGGGTATTACAATGGATGAAAGAGGTTTTCTTTGGATTGCTACTCTGGATGGACTGAACAGATTTGACGGACTGGAAATGAAAGTGTACAGACCGAATGAAGAAGATTCGTTATCCCTGAATGATGGATTTATACACGGTATCCACCAGCATGAAGACGGGAAACTTTGGGTAAGCACTCGTGACGGCGGCC
Source organism: uncultured Balneola sp. (assembly GCA_913058495.1). Classification (GTDB taxonomy): domain Bacteria; phylum Bacteroidota; class Rhodothermia; order Balneolales; family Balneolaceae; genus Balneola. Next base: position 7,368 of record CAJXQC010000031.1, read on the forward strand.
TGAATCTTTTTGACCCTGTTACGGAAACATTTAGAAGTTTTAGTGGTCCGAAGCCGGAATCGACGGGCTTTCCGGAACATGAGATCAGTCTTTTACAGAAGGACAGCAGAGAGAACTACTGGATCGCTTTCTTTGGTCATAGTACAGGCTTGGTAAATCCGGAAACAAAAATATACTATCCAGCCAATATTGTTGATGGAGAAACGGAAAAAAAAAGAACCTCTGTTAACGCTTTTCTGGAATTTGGCGATGGAAGCATGCTTTTTACGTCATTGAACGGATTGTTTTATTTGCCGGCCGTGGAAACAGAAAAAATTCTAAGTACCCCTGAATCTGATCAGAATATCTATTCAGTTCCGGTCCGTTATTCTGATTCCAACCCATTTCCAAATACAGTAAATATGAAGGTTGATTCCGGGGGTGAACTTTGGGTAAACCTGGTTACAACGGGATTGGAAAAAATGTCTTCAGCTTTTATCCCTGATTTTCTGAAGAAAAGTATGGAAACAGGTGTAGTGAGTAATTCTTCCGGAAACTTGGTAGTGGAAAGAGATGGGTTTTTAATATCGGGATATCTCAGCAACCAACTTCTTTTTGTGGATCTTGAAAGCGGAAAGAAAAGTATTTCAAAGTTCGATTCGGGAATTAATTTACAGGGAGCTACTTACATTTATGAAGATCCGAATCAAGAGCTCTGGGTGTATACCTGGGGAAGCGGCTTTTATAAACTTGAACAAAAGAAAGGGGTTACTCTCGTTAATAATACGACACATCCGGGCACATTTGAGTCAGATTTTATGCTTGGTTTTGAAGAAGATGAGAATGGGTTTTGGATAGGAACGGGAGCAGAGGTGCAGTTTTATGATCCCGACAAAAAAGAAATTACAGCATTTAATGACCGATTGTCAAACACTCAGATTTATGGAATATGGGATATTGAAAGAGAGGAGTCAGGACTATGGATCGTTACTGTGGAAAAAGGATTGGTGTTTATCGGAAATGAAGAATTAAAAAAGAGAAAGGGGATAAAAGCCCATCGGTTTACAAATCAAAACAGCATAATTAAAAGCAAAAATCTGCACACTGTATTTAAAGACTCCCGAGGTTGGCTGTGGTTGGGATATGAAGGTGAGGGCGTCCAAATAGTCAAAAATCCGGAAGCGTTGATCACAGGATCAGTTTTAAATATCACAGAGCTGAGAACTGATTCTGAAAGCGAACAACCAGATATTTCTTCGGAGAATATCCGTGAATTTTATGAAGATCGTTTTGGGAATATCTGGGCCGCTACAAACGACCGTGGCTTTGACCGGATATCAATTCAGGGACAGGAAATCTTATCAATACGAACATTTCAAAATGAACCCGGAAATGTAAGATCGCTTCCTCACGATGATGGGAGAAGTATTTTTCAGCACACAGACACAACTTATTGGTTTGCAACTTATGGGGGAGGCATCGCAAAATGGAATTCCTCAACCGATATTATCACCAGATATACTACAGAAGACGGGCTTCCAAATAACAGTACGTATAGTGTGATCGGAGAAAAAGAAACGCAATATATATGGACGAGCACAAATTCGGGCTTAGCCAGACTTGATACGAGAACGGGAGAATTCAATGTCTTAACTGAAGAAGACGGTTTGCAGAATAATGAGTTTAACACCGGTGCTTATTTAATGTTACAGGATGGAAGGTTGATCTTTGGCGGAATTAACGGATTTAATATCATTGATCCTGCCGAGCTTAAAAAGAATGAAAGAGTTCCGCCGGTTTACATCACCAAGATCAATTTGTTTGACGAACCATTTCAGACTGACACTTCAGCTACTGCGATCAGGAATGTAGAACTGGCTTATAATGAGAACTTTCTTTCTTTCGAATTCGCTGCTCTGGATTTTGAAAACCCAAAACAAAATCAGTTTGCTTATAAAATGGAAGGAGTGGATGCAGATTGGGTGTATTCAGGGAACAGAAATTTTGCAGGCTATCCTAACCTGGCGCCGGGTGAATATACATTCAAAGTAAAGGCTTCCAATAATGACGGGATATGGAATGAAGCAGGCGCAAGCATTAACATTGAAATCACTCCTCCCTGGTGGCAAACAGTTTGGTTTAGATTGGCTTCAGGACTGCTGTTGTTAGCAGGTATCGTTTTTGGAGTAAGATATTTTTCTCAGAAAAGACTTCGAGAGCAGATCAGAAAAATGGAAATCGAAAACAAGCTCAGAAATGAGAGAGAACGAATTTCCAGAGATCTTCATGACCACGTAGGATCGCAATTGGCAAATATAATGTCCGGGTTGTCGCTGGCTGATAAGTACAATCAGATCGATAATAAAGAGAAGTCCTCCTCTCTGATGAACTCGCTACGGGGTGATGCAGAAGTAACCATCAAGCAACTGAGAGATACCATTTGGGCGCTTAACCAAAATGAGCTTAACCTGTTGAACTTCAAAGATCATCTGCAAAGCTATTTTAACAATCAGACGGCTTTTAAAGAATCTCTCATATTTAACTATGAGATTCTGGGAAACAAGGAAACAAAACTGTCTTCCACGCAGGCATTAAATCTTTTCAGAATAATTCAGGAAGCTTCACAGAATACACTGAAGTATGCAAATGCTGAAACGATCAGTATAAAATTGCATCAAAAAAACGGGTCTTTACTGATTTTTATAAAAGATGATGGCTCCTTTAAAGGAGATCAAAAGACGTTTAACGGGGGATATGGCTTCGGGAATATGGAAAAAAGAACGAAAGAATTGGGAGGTAATATCTCAGTGAATACAGAGGATGGAACTGAGATCAAGGTAAACATACCGATATAGATAAATACCAAATTCGGGGTATAGCTAATAACTTGGGGATGAATGATATTTCTTCAAAAGATTGATTATGGAAAGTAAAGAGCCGGAAAAAAAAATAAAGGTGGCCATTGTCGAAGATCATGACATCTTCAGAAAGAGGCTGACGGAATTGTTGGGGTTTTATGATGAGCTGGAGTTGGTTTTTACAGCAGATTCGGGAGAGGCGTGTTTAAAGCATGTGTTTGAGTCGGAGCCGGCGAAAATGCCGGATGTAATTTTAATGGATATTGAGCTTCCGGGAATATCAGGTATAGAAACGACTTTTCAGCTTAAAGAGAAATTCGAAGAGATTGACATTATTATGTTCACGGTTTTCGAAGATGATGAACGTCTTTTTGAATCCATTCAGGTTGGAGCTACAGGTTATTTACTGAAAGACACCGCTATTGATGAAGTAGTATCATCTTTGAAAGAAGTAAGAGAGGGAGGATCACCGATCACTCCTTCTATTGCAAGAAAGCTGATCGGAATGGTTTCTAAACCGAAAAATGACAATTCTTCTAAATCAGAACCGGAAGTAGTTCCGTTTGATCTGAGTCCGGCAGAAATTCGAATTCTGGAACAGGTTATTGATGGAAAATCAAACAAAGAAATAGCAGAAGAGGTATTTCTGAGTCCATGGACAGTGAAAACGCACATCAAAAATATTTATAAAAAAATGCATGTTAATTCAAGGGCTGCCGCGGTAAGACTAGCTCTGAAAAGGGATATTGTATAAGCTGATTTCACAGTAAAAATACTCCGTTCGGGTGATTTATTAACAACTGATTTATAGTGAAGTTTGAATGGCAGCAGTTTTTGCCGCTGTTATTACTAATTAATCAGGATCAAGATGAAGAAATTAACGTTACTATTTTTAGGGGTACTATATTTTTCCTCACCTCTTTTTGCACAATCAAAAACGGTTCAAGACTGGATCGCATCACAATATTCGAACGCTTCACATCAGGCGTTTATTTATCAGGCGTCACCCCAAACAAGAATGCTCGATCATGAGGTTTTAACTGCCGGAATAGAAGAAAAGAAAGCTTTTTTGGCCGAATACAATCAGCTTAAACGAAAAGGCGCTTTTGTAAATAATCCGGATACTACCTGGAGATTTGAAGAGTACAAAGCACCTCAAGATTCTATGTACAGGCCACGATCGTATGGACAGCTTTGGTACGAAGGTGATGTTGCATCAGGAGATTATGTATACAGTAACGAATCGTTTAAGTGGCATCCCGATAGTTTAGAGTTGTTTCCGGATCGTCATAGTTACAGCAGGATTTATGAGTCAGGAAATGACACTAGTGAAGCGGTTTATTTCAATAACTGGAGCCGAACACCGTATTATGGGGTAAGAACGGCAATTATAGAAGAGCCGACAGGTGGAGCTGATTACGAGACTTTTTCGGAGAATTTAAATCCGGTTTTTGGGTGGCAAAAATATGCCCACGAGTTCAGTTATCGGGATGAAAATGGCTGGGATACACTGAGAGTCTCAGAAAGATATGATTCTGAAACGATGGAATACTATCTCGAATCAGAGCAAAAATATATTTCTAATGAAAGCTACAGTCTAAACTCATATAAATCTTATAATTTTGACGGGTCTATCGGATATTGGAGCTATGATTATACTAAATTTGGAGAGGGTGGCAGATATATTTATCAGGTTTCAAAGCAGTGGAATAGCACCAAAGAAAAGCTGGTTGGCAGGGACAGCCTTCATTTTAAGTATGAGAATAATGTGATTGAAGGAATGCAATATTCCTGGGGAGATTCTCTGTGGATAGCTCAAGGTCTATACAAGACATTCCAAAATCCAAATGATGAAACCGTTGTAGATAGCATTATAAATTACAGCGTCTATCCTGACAGTTTAGATGAAAACAATAGACCTGTAATTGATGAAGCGATAATTCGTACGGAATTTGAATACGATATCAATGGGAATCAAACAGAAGTGAGAACATATAGTCTTATTGAAGGAACATTAAGTCTAACGAGCAGAACTGTTAGAACTTGGGAGTTAATAGGAGAATATCATGCAGTTGTCCGGCAGGATACATATTCCAGAGATTTCACAACGGGAGAGCTGTATAAATCCGGATTCTTTGAGCGTTTTTATGATGAAGCAGATTCAAATATCGGCGATCGAACTTTTAACCTTAATGCTGCCGGTGACACTACCTATGGAAGAGGAAATCAATCGCTCACTCTTGAAGATGGAACCAGGGTTTACGTAACTCTGCAATGGGATTTTAATTTAAAAGAACTAGTTCCTCAGTATTACAGAGCGTATCCAAGATCAGTTTTTGGGGAAGGTGGGTACCTGAATCAAAGCACTTATTCTGATATGATTACAAACAGCGGAACCAGGAGCATAAACGTTGGAGGAAATTATCCCGGTGTATTTAATGATGGTCCTATACCAATATCTTCAGGGGACACGCTCTCATTTTTTGTAAGCGCAATAAATATGGATTTTTCAAAACCGGATGTCGCGATTACAAACATGCCTTCTACTGCTACTTTTGATTCTGAGACTAGAAAATTTTGGTGGATAGTTGACGAGGAGAAACCGGGTCCAATGACATATACAGCAACCAATAAAAAAGGAAGCTCAGAGACAGTGGTTTATTTTGCAAACATTGAAACCGTAAATGATGATGGCAATCCGGTTTCCAACGAAGAGGACGATCTCGGCCCAAAAGACTTCACGTTGAAGCAGAATTATCCAAACCCGTTCAACCCAAGTACAAATATCAGTTTCAATTTACCTCAAGCTTCTGATGTGAGTTTGAAAGTGTATAACATGCTTGGTCAGGAAGTAGCAACTCTGGTAAGTGAAAGGCTGGGAGCCGGAGCTCAAACGGTAACCTTCGATGCCAGTAATCTTTCAAGTGGAATGTACATCTACAGAATACAAGCGGGCACTTTCAGCAAAACCAAAAAAATGATGCTGATCAAATAGCAGTTCAAAATTGAGGGGTCAATGGTTAAAAGGGATCAGGTAGAAATATCTGATCCTTTTTATTTCATACGATTAAACTTTAACCCTGAAATCACCCAGTTCGGGAGGTTCTTTTCAGGATCACGTTTAGTCATATCTATGAACCACCCTAATTTTTTCATGATGGGGACCTTATGCGTTTCCACAAATTCAATAAGTGTTCCGTCCGGATCTTCAATGTATGTAAAACGACCGGCAGCCTCTCCCATATCAAAACTTTCTGCACTGTCTACGGTAAATGGAAATCCCTTAGCCACACATTCTCTTTTTAACGCATCCATGCCTTGCACATCAAAACAAAGATGAATAAATCCGATGTCTCCCCAATATCGGTCTTCAAATATCTTTTTAGGATTTCGGCGTCCATCTTCACTTTGGACAAGCTCGATCTCAGTTGGACCAAACATTTGGCTAAAACCACCTTTTCTGGGTTGAGAGTGTCTGAGCAACACTCTTCGAAACTTAGTCTGCCCCGAAGGCAGTCCATTCATATCTTCAAAGATGTCAGTTTCGTCATAAACAACTTCATCATAGCCAAGAACATCAGAATATAATGTTCGTGCTTTGTCAATATCTGAAGAGCCAATGATCGCACCGGAAACACCACCGGTAAGACGGCGCTCCTTCGTTTTGAACCATCCCAATCCTTTCACAACGTTAAAAATGTTTCCGTTTAGATCTTCAACAAAAAAGTTCAGATCTCCGGAAGGGTTTTCTTTTAAAGGAGTAAGAACATTCAACCCGGCAGCAGTAAATTGTTCGTACGATTTAGCAACATCGTAGGATTTGATCTTACAGCAGTTTATACCAAGATCGCCCATTTGTAATTCAAAATCAGCGGCGACAGGCTCACGACTTGTATATTGCCAGATTTCAAATCCACCACCACCGCGCATATTTAAGGTAAGGATCGCGGTTCTTTCATGCGGCTTTCCTCCGGTGTAAGGTAACATCAGGTCTGCTGTAGCGGAGTCTTCAAATACTTTGATGTCCATACCAAAATAATTTTTATACCAGTCGGTGGCTTCATGAACATCAGAATTTCCAATTCCAATTTGCTGTATTCCGGCAATTACTTTTTTCATAATATTTTTAAGGAGCTTTTATTTGATTAGAAACTACGAAGAAATTCTTTGAACCCCGAAGTGTTATAATCGGCCATTCCTCTTCTTTCAGTAACAATTTTACCGTCGGGGGAAATCACATAAGTTGTAGGAACTACTGTGGAATTATAAGTGCCGGGTTTTCTGCCATTCAGGAAGTAAACCGGAAAAGTATATTCTTTTCTTTCAAGATAGCTTCGGGCTTTATTATGATCTTCATCCAATGATAACATTACAAACTGAATACTATCACTTTCTACGGATTCGTAAAGAGCTTGAATATTGGGCATTTCAGCTATACAAGGCGGGCACCAGGTTGCCCAAAAATTCAGAAAGATCGTTTTGCCTTCAAACTCTTCTAATGTTGATTCGCTTCCATCCAAAGAAAGGAGAGGAAGGTTATAATTTGCAGCACGGTACTGGTTTTCGGGAAGCTCTGTATCAGGAGTCATCAAGCCGGTCCATAGCAAAACGCGTTGCAGGTTTCCAATAACAGGGACATGTAATCCGGAAAAGTACAAGATACCGATAACGCCCAAAATACATCCCCATTCAATAAGCTCTCGCTTAAATGACCTTTGTTTTTTTGATGAGGTTTTATTGTCCATGTTGTTTAAAATAAAAAAGCCCTGAACAAAAGATTGATCAGGGCTTAAAGGTAGAAATTATATTCTACTTATAAGAAATGTTTAGTTCCACTCTGCGATTTTTTAAACGACCATTGGCGGTATCATTTGTAGTGAGAGGTCTTGTTTCACCATAACCAACAGCTTTAATTCTTGAAGCGCTTACGCCTCCGTTTACAAGATGCTGCTTTACAGCCTCAGCACGTAATCTCGAAAGCTCTAAGTTATAGTCATTATTTCCACGATTGTCGGTATGCCCTTCAATACTCAATCTCAGATCTTCATCGTCACTCATTATTTTAACAAGTTCATCAAGATCATCCAAAGAAGTGGGGTCAATATTTGCAGAGTTAGTTGCAAACAGAAGGTTCTGAAAAATCACATCCAGTTTACGTTTTACATCGGCAGTAACTTCGGGACATCCATTATTAGGTTTTATGCCTTCCAGAGAAGGACAGTTATCTTCTTTGTCGATAATTCCGTCTCCATCGCTGTCAGGGCAACCTCCAAATTCAGCTGTTCCTGCAAAAACAGGACATAGATCTACTGAATTTTTGATCCCGTCTCCGTCATCATCAGGGCATCCGTCAGTTGCAGTTGTTCCTTTTACTTCGGGGCAAAGGTCTTCACCATCCGGAATTTTATCTCCATCGCTATCAGCACAGCCCTGAAATTCGGGAGAACCTGCAATGTTTGGGCAAGCATCTTCAAAATCTACAATCGAATCTCCGTCCGAATCAGCACAACCTCTGTTTGCAGCAGTTCCGGCAACATCAGGGCAAAGGTCTTGAGAGTTGATAATTCCATCAGAATCATTATCAGGACAACCATTTGTTTCCGGAGAGCCGGCGGTATCAACACATTTATCAACTTTATCTTTTACCCCGTCTCCGTCTGAATCTTTAGCTCCGGAAAGCCTGAACTTTAATCCAACTGAAGCAACAAAAAAATCATCATGATCTTGTTGGTCTACTCCAATGACACCATCAATTTCATCATTGAAAGTTCTGTTATATGTTCCTTTGAACTCTAAAGAAAGGCCTTCCGAAACGGGAACATTAAATCCCGCTACAATTGGGATTGCAAATGATAAATTATCTTCAATGCTCTCTTGTTCTCCAAAAAAGTAAGTTAAACTTGCTCCAGTACCTACAAAAGGCTGGATCGATGCATCTACATTTAGGATGATCCCGTTAGCAAGATTAAAATGTGTAGTAAAATTATTATTTAGGAAATACTTATTAAACCTGTTAGATCCATAATCAGTATCGAGTAAACCATAATTTAAGGAGTAATTAAAGTTAAAAGATCTACTTATATATTGATGAACTCCAAAACCCGCTGATATATCTTTAATAATGTCGAAAGAGGCCATTTCATTTCCGAAGTCTCCATCGTATTGATGGTTTCCTATATTCAATGAAAGCCAAGTTCTGTTATCAGAATTTTGTGCAGTAACCCCAAATGAAGTGATTCCAATCATTAAGAGGAATAAAAATATCGTTCGTTTCATATTGTAATCCGCTGGTTAATTTTCTTGGATTACACTAAAGGTAGGTGTTAAAGTTCCGAATCTATCGTTTAAATTTTTTAATTAAAGACTTTTAAGGTTATATAAATGAGGATATTTCATTCAGATCTTTCTTTTTAATATCCGGAACCTTCACATCTTCAGCCGGGTAGCCAACAACCAGTAATAAGAATGGTTTTTCATTTTCAGGCCGGTTCATTACTTCATTTAAAAAGCCCATAGGACTTGGAGTATGAGTAAGAGTTGCTAGTCCTGCGTTATGCAGAGCAGTGATCAGCATCCCGGTTGCAATACCAACAGACTCTTTCACATAGTAATTTTTCTCTTTGTTTCCTTCTTCATCTAAGGCATAACTTTCTGAGAAAATTCCTATCAAATAGGGAGCTTCTTCCAGAAAGGGCTTGTGTTCATCAGTGTCAAACTGCTCGAGGTCGTCCAGCCAGTCTTGAGGAGCACGTCTGTGGTAAAACTCATGCTCTTCATCTTCAGCAGCATCGCGGAGTTGCTTCTTTATATCTGCCGATTCAACAACAGCAAAATGCCAGGGTTGTTTGTTTGCACCATTGGGAGCTGTTCCTGCTGCCAGAATACAGTTTTCTATGATCTCTCGTGGAATTTTTCGTGAAGAAAAGTCCCGTACGGTTCTTCTTCTCTTTAGGTCTTCATAAAAATTAATCGCTCTCTCTTTCATTTCTTCAACTGGATACTCTTTATAATCTTTATGAGGCAAAAACTGGTACTTATTCATTGTGTCTTATCGGAATTTTAAGATTTAATTGATGGTACGAAATATAGATGAGAGAGAAAGTAAAGTTTTAATAACAGAAGTCGCTTCATTACGATTCCTGTGCAAATTATTATGTCCTTGAACAAGGCACAATAAAGTAGAGCCAGTTTATCTAAATCTGAGATTTAATTATGAGTGATTTCTGAATAAACGAAATCTCTCCATTCTTTTAATTCGGTTAGTCGTTCCGAATATCTTGCTCTGAGTGGGAGTTGGTCGATTGAGCTGATCAATAAATCAGCATCACCAATAGACTCATTTAGTACAAGCCACTGAATCATTTCTTCATAAATATCAAACCAGTCAGCGTTTAATGACTCTTTAGATATAAAAGAGGTAGCAGTTGGCAGGTAGTAATTTACAATTCCTAACTCTATTGCTTTAGCGGTTGTCATCATTTTAACAGGAGTGTTTAACATGACAAGATTGTTAGCCAAAGGTACTTTATTTTTATATCGAGCTGTCAGAAAAGCACTCCAATTCAGAGAGTCAGATCTGAGTTCATAAGAATATTTAAAATTGCGAGCATCGGAAGAGTCTATTTGTGGCTTTAATTGTTGAAGTAATTTCTGAGCCGAGGAAATGTCACCATGAAGAAACAGCGCATCTGCATTTAAGATCTGCAAACTCAGAAGAGTATCAGAAGCATCAAATGCATACAAAGCAGTGGCATAATTTCTGTGCAAAAGCTGTTCTCTGAGCCAGTCTCTCTTTATAAGCTTATTATCAGGATTGAGCTCGTAAAGCTGCTCAATGGTTTTTAAAGCTTTGGCAGAATCTTGATTTGAAACATGGAAATTAAATTCGTCCCATAACTGCTGTTCTTCAGTGAATGCGTGAGGACAATGTTTTTGAAATAAAGATCTCCTGCTGAAAATGAATTCAGAAATTTGCCTATCAACAGAATCAATTTCTACGGCCTTTAAATGCTGATGCCAGCCATCGACCAGTTCATCAAAAGATACAGGGTAAGAGTTTTTAAAATCATTGGTGGGGTACGCTTTTTTAAAATTCTCAACAGGATAATTATTCAGGAGAAATTGTACAAAAGAACCGGCTGTGGTATAGCTGATAGAAGAAGCAGAACTGTAGAAACCGGAATTGGAAAGCGCACTCTTCATTTGTTTGGGAGAAGGATAGGAAGATTCAGCAGAAATGATCTGGTCTAAATTTGACTCGGGTGATGCGTCTTTTGCAATGGCCTCAGCAATTCCTTCTATCATTCCTATACTCCAGCTGCCATTGAAAAGGGAGTTGCCAAACTGCTTGGATATTACATGAACCATTTCATGTTTCAGAGCTCCATCCAGATGCTGTTTGGCAATGTGAAGCTGATCCTGATCTAACCAAATAGGCACATAACTGGTGAACTTTGCCCCAACCAATTTTTTCTTCTGCCAGGCATTTGCATAAATATAACTCTCAATTTTTCTGCCTTCAGGCCAATCTATTTCTAGGATATCGATGATCTGTTGAAAATGAAATTCATGCCGAAGAGCCCAATATTCCATTTCTTGATCAGTAAAATTGCCTTTATCAAAATACAGGTCAAAGTGCTCGGATTGATATTGAGCTGAAAGTTCATTTTTGAGAGTTTCGCGTGGGGTTATAACTCCCATTTCATCCAGGTTCAGATAGCTGAACAACAGACACCCCAGAGCTAAAAAAGTGACGATTTTATTTTGAGAGTTTTCTGACCAGTTCGGAAGGATCCAAAGCAGGATAATCCAAAGAAAAGTAATCCACCGAAAGAAAAGCAGGTTTTCACTAACCTTAAGAGCTTCATCATAAATAGGACCCGGCCATGTGCCCCAAACATGATTGAAAAAGTAGACCTGAGGAAGTGTAAAAAACTCAATCATCCAAACACCGAGACTGCAAACTAAAAGTATAAAAAAGGAAAAAAGAGCAGGCGCAGGAAGGTTCATCGTTTTGCATAAACGACCTATGGACGCTCCAAAGAATACACTTGGTGCCGGAAGTAAAATCCAGAATGCAAATCCGTCAAAAGTTAAACAACCATTGATAAGAGAAGAGATAAACAAAGGAATGGCAATAATATAAATATAGCCCATTATGCCGATCGCTAAACGAAATGAACGTCCTTCATCTTTAGTTTTTGCCAAAGCTATTGCTGAAAGGAAACAACCAATAATGGAGGCAAGAAAAGCAGATTCAAAATGGAGGTCTTTTAACAGTGGAAATAAAAGTAAAAGTGAGCCCAGAGCAAGAGGAAGAAGTATTTTCAGATAATGCCTTTTCACAACCTAACCGATTTTGAGTTCAGCAGCCCAATACACCCAATAAATGAGTAGGAACTGTAATGGGAGTCGAAGCAAAGTAAGGACGGTGTATAAACTCCATCCCTGCTTTTGATAAGCTTTTAAGAACATATCGATATTTGCCGGGAAAACTGCGATGAGTAACAGGATCAACCCCCAAGCCGCATATGTTTTAGAAAAAGGAATCAAAATCCCAATTCCTCCCAATACTTCAGCAACTCCACTCCAAAAAACCATTGCTTTGTGGTTCGGGATATAATTCGGCATAATTTTTAAAAAAAATCCGGGATTCACAAAATGGTAAATACCTATACAGATGAATAGAATTCCAATTATTACTGTGTGAGTAGATGGAGAAATAATAGCCGGGTTTGTTAATATTATGGATGATACTGATTCAAAAGCTTCATCGCTGTAACTTTTTTCAAATTCATAAGTCTAACAACTGCGGGATTGAAACATCAATGAATGAAAACCGTACGGAGTTTAGAACAAAAATCGGAGTTTGAAAATGGACAGAGCAAAAAGATTTAAAATACAAGTTGCAGTATCGATGGTATTCACATTTGCGATAATGTTGACTGCAGTAAAGATGGGATGGGCGCAATCATCGGATGATGCATACAAAATTGAACGCTTTGCAGTAAATGATGGAGTCGAGATTAGTGTGGAAACATCAGGCGGAAGCATAGATGTAATTGGTAAAAATACAGACGAAGTTACTGTGGAAATGTACGTTCGAAAGAGAAACCGCTATGTGCAAGCCAATGATGAAGATTTGAAAGGTTGGGAGATCGAGATATCTGAGCGAAACAATAAAATTACAGCTCATGCTAAAAGAGAAAATTCAAGAAACTGGAACTGGAATAGAAATACACCTTCTGTTTCATTTGTGGTTTATGCTCCGGTGAAATCTACAAGTGATGTGAGAACCTCCGGCGGAAGTATTGAGATGATGAATTTAGAGGGAAAACAATCCGGAAGAACAAGTGGAGGTTCTATTCGTGCAGAAGCTATAATAGGAGACCTCACTATCAGAACTTCGGGTGGATCTATTACACTAAATGAAATTGTTGGAACTACAGAAGCAAGAACCAGTGGCGGAAGAATTAAGGCTGAAAATGTTGAAGGGGATCTGGATGTAAAAACCTCCGGTGGAAGTATTTCTTTGGAAGGAATTTCAGGTAGTGTGGATGCCAGCACAAGTGGAGGGTCAATAAATGCAGAAATAACAAAGCCGAATGATTTTATTAACCTAAGGACATCCGGCGGAAGCATTACAGTAACGGTTCCGGAAGAAAACGGCTATGACCTGGATTTGGATGGAAATCGTGTAAGAGCAGAATTAAAAAACTTTACCGGGGAATATGAAAAAGATGAAATCAAAGGAACTGTAAATGGTGGGGGAGTTAAAATCAGGGCTAAAACTTCCGGCGGTTCCATTCGTCTTAACTACAGATAAGCATTTCATATCATACAAACTATTGTTAGTTATAAAAGGTGAGGGTGGATAGTCCTCACCTTTTTTTATTTACTTCATTTTATAGATAACGCCACTTTTCATTACAAAAGTAATATTCTTCAATTCGCTGATGTCTTCTAATGGATTTTTATCCACAGCAATAATATCAGCTGATTTTCCTTCTTCAATGGATCCTATCTGATCTTTCAATCCCAAAAGCTCCGCTGCATTCAGAGTTGCTGTTTTGATGGCGTGACTTTCGCTCATTCCGTAATCAACCATGATCTCAAACTCGCGGGCATTTTCGCCATGTTTACTGACTCCGGAATCTGTACCGAAAGCAATTTTAACTCCACCTTTTAACGCACGTTTAAAAGAAGCTTCTACAACAGGAACAACAGTGTTTATTTTATCAACGATAGCAGGGGGAATTTGATCGTTTACTGACAACTCATCTCGAACAGATATGCCCGCTAATAAAGTAGGAACTAACCAGGCGTCGTTTTCTAAAAATAACTTTACAGATTCATCATCTAGATATGAACCATGATCAATTGAACTCACACCTGCTCGCAGAGCTGCATTTATTCCATCTGCAGCGTGAGCATGAGCAGCTACTTTTCTGTCTAAACTATTCGCAGCTTCTACAATGGATTTCATTTCTTCATCGGTAAGCTGCTGACTTAAGCCGGCAGCGGTATTACTTAAAACGCCTCCTGTTGCCGTAATTTTAATTACTCCGGCGCCTTGCTTTACTCTGGCACGAACAGCTCTTCTGCAATCATCTGCCCCGTCACAAATGCCGACATTTTCATCCAGTTCAAGTATTTCTGTTCTGTACCCGTGCGAATCCCCGTGACCTCCGGTAGCAGAAATAGCCCCTCCGGAATAAATAATTCTTGGACCGGCAATGAGACCCTTGGCTGTGGCTCTTTGTATAGCACCGATCAGTTCAGCATCGGCTCCAAGATTTCGAACGGTAGTAAATCCGGCGTGTAATGTTCTTTCCAAATAAGGCAAAGATTTGAAAGCCAGATCCTGCTCATTCATTGTTGTCCACTCGTGTGGATTAGCATCCGGATCTCGCTCTCCGGTCAAATGTGTATGCATGTCAATAAACCCCGGCATCACAAATTTATCTTTCAAGTCGGTTACTTCTGCATCATCAAATCCTAATTCTGATGATGATTTAAAACCCGAATGAACGCTTTCAATTGCGCCGTTCTTAATTACCACTGTTTGGTTTGATAAAGGTTTTTCTCCGGGTATAGCCAGAAGAGAACCGGCATGAATGATCTTGATATTATTCTGAGCGGATAATGAAGCAGATAAGATCAGCGCCAAAAGAATTACGAAAAGAGATTTAATGTATGACATAATCGAGAGTTAGTTTTTTTTGAATTACACAATGTATTGAAAGTGAGTGAGATCAAGAAATAAAAAGCAATAGATTGAAATCTAATATCAAAAACTTTTGTTGAGAAGGATGCCCAAATAAATGAATCAAAACATTATATTGAAGGTTCGATTTTAATAACGGAGAATATGTCCACAAAAGAAACGGCTACTGTTGAAGCAAAAGAGGAAGCGCTGGAACGACCAATTATAATAAAAGGCGCGAGGACTCATAATCTCAAGAATATAGATGTAGAAATTCCGAGAAATAAGCTCACGGTTATAACGGGGGTTTCGGGCTCCGGAAAATCGAGCCTGGCTTTTGATACTATTTATGCGGAGGGACAGCGACGTTATGTGGAAAGTCTTTCCAGCTACGCAAGACAGTTTCTGGAAAGAATGGATAAACCGGATGTCGATTTTATGCAAGGTATTTCTCCGGCTATGGCTATTCAGCAAAAAACCACTTCTAGCAATCCACGCTCAACAGTAGGAACAACAACCGAGATCTATGATTATTTGCGGTTGCTGTTTGCACGAATTGGGAAAACAATTTCTCCGGTATCCGGTAATCAGGTTAAAAAAGACACTCCGAAAACTGTTATTGAAGAGGTTTTTAAGCTGATGGAAGAAGGAGATCGGTTTTATGTTCTTTATCCGATCCCACAACACGAAAAAAAGAAACTGGATGAAGAGCTGAAGGTTTTAAAGGAAAAAGGATTTAGCAGGCTTCTGAATATCAATGACGAAAGCATAATAGACCTGACCGATGGCGAAATCGATGCAAAAAAGATCAAAAGAAAAGAGTTCAGGGTTCTTGTAGATCGCTTGATCCTGAAAGATGACGAAGCAACCATCACAAGGATAGCCGGATCACTGGAAACAGCTTTTCAAAATGGAAGCGGAAGGTTATCCATTAAAAAAAGAAATGGAGATGAATTCCCTTTCAGTGAACGATTTGAGCTGGATGGAATTGAGTTTACAGAACCAACACCACAAATGTTCTCGTTCAACAACCCGTTTGGCGCCTGTCCCAAATGTGAAGGTTTTGGAAAAGTATCGGGTATAGATGAAGATCTCGTGATTCCTGATCATGAAAAGACGATCCGAAACGGAGCTATTGCACCATTTACCACTCAGAAGTTTAGTACCCACCTGAGAGATCTGATAAAGGTAGCGTCGGAAGAAAAATTTTCAATTGATACTCCGTTTTCAGAGTTGCCTAAAGAAGTAAAAAGCATAATCTGGAAAGGAAAAGGGAACTATATCGGAATCTGGAACTTTTTCGATACAGTGAAAGATCAGGCGTATAAAGTCCATATGCGTGTGTTGTATTCACGCTATCGAGGATATAGTCGATGCCCGGAATGTGAGGGATATCGGGTAAGAAAAGATGCGCAGTATGTGAAAGTTGGAGGAATGCATTCGGGAGAGGTTTCTGAACTAACGATCGGTCATGCAAAAGACTATTTTGATGGACTTGAGCTCACAGAATTTGAACAAGGAGTGGCAGGACAGATCTTGTATGAGATCAGAAAAAGATTGAAATATCTGGATGAAGTCGGGTTGGATTATCTTACACTGGATCGACTTGCAAATACATTGAGTGGAGGTGAGTCGCAAAGAATAAGTTTGGCGAATGCTTTGGGAAGTTCCTTGATCGGTAGCATGTATGTTTTGGACGAACCAACAATTGGTTTGCACCCTAGAGATAACGATCGGTTGATCAAAATTCTGGAATCTCTGAGAGATATTGGAAATACGGTTTTGGTTGTGGAACACGATCCGGAAATGATGAAGGCAGCCGATAATGTAATTGATATCGGGCCTTTTGCAGGAGTACATGGTGGAGAAGTAGTATTCGAAGGTAACTTTGAAAATCTGCTGAAATCGGATACGCTTACCGGAAAATTTCTAAGCGGGAGAAAGCAGATCGAAGTTCCGAAAAAGCGTAGAAAAGGAAATGGAAGATCAATAAAACTTGAAGGAGCCAGCGAGCATAATCTCAAAAATGTAGACGTAGAGTTTCCTTTGGGAAAAATGGTGGTAGTAACCGGCGTTTCAGGATCAGGGAAGTCTACACTGGTGCACGATACGGTTTATGCAGGTATCCAAAAACATATAGGTTCTTATAACCAGAAAGTAGGACGGTTTAAAGATCTGTCCGGAATGGCAAGCGTTCACAATTTAGAAATGGTAGACCAAAGCCCGATCGGCCGTTCTTCCAGATCAAATCCGGCAACCTATACCAAAGCGTTTGATGGAATTCGGGATGTGTTTTCGAACACTCGTCAGGCAAAAATAATGGGCTACACTCCGGGACATTTCTCCTTTAATGTACCGGGCGGGAGATGTGAAAACTGTCAAGGCGAAGGGATTCAGAAAATAGAGATGCAGTTTATGGCTGATATCGAACTTGTTTGCGAAGTTTGTAACGGCGCGCGTTTCCGAAAGGATGTATTAGCTGTAAAATACCGGGGTAAGAGTATACATGACGTACTGGAAATGCCGATTTCTGAAGCTATAGAGTTTTTTGTGGATGAAACCACGATCATAAATAAATTACAGCCGCTCGAAGATGTTGGATTAGGATATTTAAACCTGGGCCAAAGTGCTACAACTCTTTCAGGTGGAGAAGCTCAGCGTGTGAAATTGGCAAGATTCCTCACCAAACAAAGCTCCGAACACACCATTTACTTTTTTGATGAGCCCACAACTGGATTGCATTTTGAAGACGTAGCAAAACTTCTGGAGGCATTTAATGAATTGGTTAATTCCGGTCACTCTGTAATAATCATTGAACACAATCTGGATATAATTAAATGTGCCGACTGGATCATCGACGTTGGACCGGAAGGTGGTTTTGCGGGCGGACAGATTGTAGCAGAAGGTACACCTGAAGACATTGCAAAAGTGAAAGAGAGCTATACAGGGCAGTATTTGAAGGAATATTTATAGAGAAGCGATAACGGAATCCAAAGTGTAATTTCACTGATCATATGGAATATACCTTTCCCACTTCCAGGGCGTGTACACATCGCCAATAGTTATTTCTAAAAGCTCTTTAAAGATCCCTTCTGCATTATCGCTGTTGCTCATGATAATGATGCCCGTTTTTTGTTCCGGAAACATAATTGAATAGTGTTCCCATCCCTGATCACTTCCTTCTTTAAAGGCGCCGTATCCATATGGAGATTTCAGAAGACCCCAGCCCATTCCGTAACTTAATTCGATATCATCATTTTCATCTGTATCCTGCCAGGCCTCTACTCCAAATTGTGCTTTTGAGTTAATTCTTACTGATGGATAGAACATCAATTGAGCCAGCTCGGAGTTACCTGAGGCTTCGCGCAAAACATGTCCAAAGAATTTAGCATAGTCTTCAGGAGTGGTTTCCATAGAGCCCGCAGCATTGGCTTCATCTTCGGTATCTTTGAGAATAGCTTCGTGTTCAGATGTGTGTCCATTAACAAAAACTCCTTCAAAACGCTCTTGCCAAACATAACTGGTCATAGACATCTCCAGAGGGTCAAAGATTCTTTCCTTTGCAAGTTCTTCTAATCCTTTTCCCGTTACCTTTTCTATAGCGTATTGTAAAAGCATCATGCCTTCTCCCGAGTAGCTGAATCGCGCACCCGGATCAAAGAAAAAGTGAATTTTTCCATCTCTGTCAAAATCGAAAGATCTATCTAACCAGCGCCAATTCGGAAATCCCGTGGAATGATTCAGACACATTCTTGCGGTAATATCTTTATAGCGGTCATCTCCGGCTAGATTGGCAAATCCGCGCCATTCTTTTTCAAATTCCAGCTCAGGAATGGGTACATCAAAATATTCCTGAAGCGGTGTATCCAGATCGATAATTCCATCAAGAACGAGATCAGCTACTAAATAGCCAAAAACCGCTTTACTGAAAGACGCCCCGTAAAAGATATGGTCTGTGGTTAGCGTATCTTTAGTTTCATAGTTAGCATAACCAAACCCTTTTTGATAAGCTATTTCATTATCATTGAAAATAGTAACTGCCAATCCTGTGATCTCTGCCTCATCTATGAGGGTTTGAATACGTTGTGTAAGATCTTTTTCTGAAATGGTGTTCCCATCAATATGCTCGACATTGTCTTGAGAGCAACTGCTGAATAAGATCAGAATAGAAAGAAAGAGTAGAGAATATGTCATTATAAAATCTATGAAAGTTATCGTCCCTTTCGTTTAAAAGACCATGATGTTTCAAAAAGGAGAAAATACTCTCCGGCAGACCTTAAAATAGAATATGGAACCATGTTTGTTGAATTGAGTTGAAATACTGGTAACAAATAATAAAAAACCTGATATGAACACTATTCAAAGATTTTGCTCTCTATTTATCATCTTACTTTTAACAGTTGGACTTTCATCACAATCGGAAGCTCAATCACTACCTGAGTTTGGTGTAAAAGGAGGATTAAACTATTCAACCTTTAACGATACCGAAGATGTAGAATACAAAACCGGATTTCTGATCGGTGGATATGCAAATTTTAAAATTCCATTAAGCCCAATATCTGTACAGCCGGAGGTTTTATATGCGCAGTATGGCGCAGATGTTGAAGATTCAGATGCAAGTTTTGTAGTTAATTATGTGCAAGTTCCGGTATTATTGAAATTTGGCTTTGATACCCCGGCAGCTAAACCAAACGTTTATTTTGGGCCATATATGAGTTTTAACACAAAGGCAGAAATAGAAAACGATGATGGGTCCTTAAACTTAGAAGACAATGTTAAAGATACCGAATTTGGTGTTGTTGTTGGAGCCGGAGTGGATGTTAGCAAATTAAGACTGGGCTTGAGATATACAGCAGGTTTAAGCAATGTAGCTGATGATGACTTTAATGATTCTGCAAAAAATGGAGCCATAGCACTTACCGTTGGTATCGCATTTTAAATTGAGAATAACAGGGGAACAGTTTTAGATCAGAACCTCTAGTTATTCCAATTAATTTTAATATTTTAAGCGGGCCTTTTCTTAATTGAAAAGGTCTTTTTTTTGTTAACTAAAAGGAATTTCAGGCGGGGTTATGAGCAGAGGATTTGTAGTATTCAGTATTGCATTAGCAGTTTTTTTTACAACAGAGGTAAAGGCACAATTCATTTCAGAATTTGGACTAAAAGGTGGGATTAATATCTCAAAAATAAGCAACGTGGATGAAACAAATTATAAAGCCGGAGTTCTTGCAGGGATATTTTTGGAAGTTGATATCCCCAACACATCATTTGCTTTCCAAACTGAGTTACTTTCTGTTCAATACGGGGATAAAGACTCTAACTCCGAAGAAGTTCGTAGGCTTACCTATTTTCAAATACCATTCCTGATAAAATATGGGATTAGTTTACCTGACTCTGATATTTCTCCCGTTGTTTATTTTGGGCCATATGCAGGCTTTAATTATAAAGCAGTAGTTGAAGATAAAGGCGGAAATGTAAGTGGGGATGGAAACATAAGGAGCATTTCCGATGACATAAAAGATAATGATTCGGGTTTATTATTTGGGGCGGAACTTGGCATTAAAGAGTTCAGGTTCGGGCTTAGGTATACTACGGGATTTACTGAAGTTTTTGAGGCAGGCATGTCTGATGGTGAGAAGAATAGAGCATTAGCTTTTACTATTGGAATAGCGCTTAATAAAAAAAATAATTAACCCGAAGTAGACTAAGAACTCTGTCTGTATTCACTCAGAAAACAAAAACCAGTACATATTAGAAATAATGAAAAAAAATTATAAGATCGGGGCATTAGGGATAGTTTTAATAGTACTTACTTCTATAGCTTCGAAGGCTCAAAATCTTCCTGAATTTGGAGTAAGGGTAGGCATAAATTCTGCTACTATCACTAATTTAGAGGGAACGGATAGAAAGACAGGGTTGCTGGCAGGGTTTTATATCGAGTTTGATATCCCGGAGAGCCAGTCTTCTGTACAGCCTGAATTACTTTATGTTCAGTATGGTGGTAAAGATGCTAATTCAGATGCTTCACAGTTATTTAGCTATCTCCAGATTCCTGTGTTACTAAAAATTGGCTTTGGGGATGAAGAAGTAAAGCCGAATATGTTTTTTGGTCCTTATCTTGGATTTAGTGTTAAATCAGAGTTTGATAATGGTTCCGGGGGCACTATTGACCTAGTTGGAGCAGTAAATGACATTGATTATGGAATGGTACTAGGAGCGGGCGTCGATGGTGATAAATTCCAGTTATCACTTCGCTATACAGCAGGGTTGAATAATATTTATGATGAAGGTGAGAAAAACAGTGCAATAGCGCTTGTATTCGGTATCGCTTTCTAAAAGATAAATTTCCTATTATAAAGCAGTTTCAAATTACGGAACTGCTTTTTTTATGTGATCTACTTTATGCAGAAATTTCTAGTCATTTTCTTTCTGGTAGTTGTATCAACTCAGCTTTCATATGCTCAAAAAAATCGTTTTGGGATGAAGTCCGGAGTTGCGTTTTCAAGTATGACTCATCAGCAAACAGAGATCGGCACGGCAAATATAGAGTGGGGTGGAGCCTCTTCTTACCAAACAGGGATATTTTACAACAGAAGACTTGAGAATTCATTGCTGTCTTTTCAGATAGAGGTTGATTATAAAAAACTTGGCACTGTATTCAGGATAAATGATGTTGACCCGAGAGTGGCTTCTTCAGCAAAAGCGAATTACAGGTTTGAGCATATTGGTTTTTCTGTATTACCGCGAATCGATCTTTTTCCGGATAATAAAATCAATCCCAATTTCATGATTGGTGGTATCATGGAAGTTAAAACAAACTCAGAGGTGATATTTACATCAAATATACCTGATCCGGACAGATCGCTGGACAATTTCTTTTTTGGTGGAGATATAAATGAACATACGGAAGATTTTTTATACGGCTTTGTAATGGCCGGGGGGATAGAAATTGCAACAAAACCTGTAATAATCACTCTTGAAAGCCGATATACATCTTTATTTACACCGGTTTTTAATGAAAGTGTAGAACAAATGCCGCCAAACCAACAAACATCTATTTTAAAAATAATGGAAGACAGCAGACACAATTATTTTAGTTTTCTAATTGGCTTCAACTTTTATTTTGATTAGTTATTACTGAAGGCGTAAACTCTATCTAATTCATCAAAGGGCGTCATGTTTGGCCGGCTACTTGCTTTAAATTGGAAAATTTTTGTTTCAAACCTCAACAGGTTTCAACTGTTGCTGTTGATAGGTTATATCATGTTTTTGGGAATCATGACTGTTAATCTGGTTGGGACAGCGATCGTTGTGATTTTATTGGATACCGATCCCTGGATGAAAACACAAATTCCCTGGCTCACCCCCGAGATCTATACTTTTCTGCTCTTAGTTTTTGCAAACTCCTATTGGGTTATGCACTTCTCTTTCACAAATCTGAGGCTATTAAACATTGCAGAAAACAGAAAACTGCTTGGGTTTGGGTTTCCTTTGAAAAGACTTTCCCGATATTTGATGATCATAGGATTTTGTCATCCTGTGAATATCATTTACAATTTTACCTGGCTCGTGTTTTTGATGATTCAGGTTTCTCATTTTTATCAAGTATTGATCGGAGTAGCGGCAATTATCTTTAATTATGTGCTTATTTATTCTATCAAACACCGTTTCATCAAGATTGTGGAAAGAAAGTTTATAGCGGTAGTTGTTGGGTTTTTATTTTTGATATTTGGCTTGTTTCAGGCGGTATCGCTCTTTGCCGAAAACTCACAGGAGATATTTGTTCAAATTGTTCCGAGAGTAGAAACACTAAACAGTTTTTTATCCTGGAGCCCGGGCGGTTTACTTATACAAACTGTAAATGTTGAATACGGATGGACAACAGCAGTTATAATTTTCGGATTTCTAACTTTGTTGATCGGATTAATTTTAATCGATCACTTTAGGAAAACCTGTGAAGGCTTAATAAATCCTACAATCAGAAAGGTTGAGCAACAGACAAGCAAGTTATGGGCTTTTCTAAGACGCGTGATGGGAATAAATGCAGGAAAATATTACTACTATGTGATGATTCATCCATATAACAAACTGCAATTGCTTACGCTGGCAGTAGTTCCGGTTGTTTATGTTCCGATCCTTCTCCAGGTAAAATACAGTGCCGCACAGACTATTTTAATTCCGACTATACTTGCAGGGATTCCAGTAGCATTGCTCGCAATGGGAATGGCAAATATGTATGGGTACGAAAACAGGGAATTGCTTATGCATTTACAGTTTCCGATAAAGCTGGAAAAACAATTGAAAGAAAGGTTCTTGGGGGTGATTATATTTCCATTACTGGTTTTCTATATAATCACAATTTTTGAATTATTATTAATACCACAAATTGTTGGTGTTTATAAGATATTTGTTGCAAACACCTTCTTTTTTCTTTGTTTTATGGTGCTTTTTATATGGAGCTCATATTATCAATACCAAAAGGCTACGTATTCCTCAATGAGCTATAAGCATCCTATAATACCACAAAAAGTAACCTTCGTAATTACATTCGTAATTTTTTCGATGGGATATCTCATTTTTGTACCATTAGAAAATCTGGAATGGTACAGAATTACGATTATGAGCGTGGTTATTGTTGTAATAGGAGTTTACCTTTGGAGACATATGAGCTTTCTTGTAAATCTGTTCAAAAAGCAGATACTGAAAAGACTTTGGACTGAATAACAAATATCTAAAAGCACACTACTTTACTTATGCTTCCTATACATCTTGATCTCGGCTTTACTCAGATCTATTTCTATGAAGGAATTTACTTCCTGATCTCTATTGTACTCGGTATATGGTGGGCAAAAGTCCGCGTTGAAAAATACGGTGGGAAAGTAGAAAAATTTGAAGGTCTGGTCGTGTGGTCTATTGTAGGAGCCTTAATTGGAGCTCGGCTTTCTCATTATGTATTTTGGCAATCAGATGTGTTCTTCGAAAACCCGGGAGTAATTTTTAGTCCGACCGGAGCAGGAAACAGCATTACAGGTGGATTGGTCGGTGGAATGCTCGGTGGTTATTTCTATGTAAAACGAAACAATATGAATTACTGGGAATACTTTTCATTGCTTTCACCGGGGGTGTTATTAGGACAGGCTGTTGGTAGAATTGGGTGTTTTCTGAACGGAGACGCTTACGGAACGGCAACAAATTCGTTTCTTGGCGTTCAATTCCCCCGCTATGCAACTACCATCCCCAGTTTTGAAACGGAATACAGGCTTTCAAGTCCGTCGTGGGAATCAACTACAGGTTTACCCGGGCAGACAGAAACGTTAAGTGCACCTGTACATCCCACACAGCTGTATGAAATGTTTGGTGATGCAGTATTGATTTTGATCGTTCTTTGGGTGTTTAAAAAGATCTGGGATACGGATAAAAAATCTCCACTTATTTTCTTTATTCATACAGGTGGATATTCTCTATTGAGATTTGGGCTGGAATATATTCGTGCCGACAAAGAAGGAATTACCATGTTCGGAATGAGTAATCTGCAAATGGCATTATTACTTTACGGTTTATTTACTATTGGTTATGCCACAAAATATTATCTCAATAAAAGACCTAAAAAGGGAATTAAATGAGTGAAGCCATTTCCATAAAAGGGCTGATCAAGAGCTATGATGATAACATAGTTCTAAAGGAATTGGATCTTAGTATTCCAAAAGGTTCTATTTTTGGATTGATCGGACCCAACGGTGCAGGAAAAAGCACACTGATCGGGGTTCTTACAGGATTACTGTCTTTTGATGACGGATACATCACCATAGATGAAATGCGCTTTATAGATGAGAACGAAGAAGCAATAAAAAAGGAAATAGCGTCAGTTCTTCAACCGCCCCTGCTGTTTGAGCAGTTTACAAGTATAGAGTTTATTGAGTATGTGTGCGAAATTTATGAAATAGAGAAAAAAGGACTTATAGAAAAGGCTTACTCTCTGATGGATTTCTTTGAGATCAAAGATTTTGCCAAAACAAAAATTCATAAACTTTCGTCCGGAAGTCGTAAAAAACTCGCTTTTGTCACGGCCGTTTTAACAGAACCCATTGTGTTGTTACTGGACGAACCTTTTGAGGCTGTGGATGTAATTTCTATTGAAAGAATGAAAACGGTTCTGCGTAAACTGAAAGACAAAGGTGTGACCATGATCATTACCAGCCATATTCTGGAAGTTGTGGAGAACCTCTGTGATGATATTGCAATATTACATCAGGGAAGAATTATTGCCTATCTGGATTCTATCAGCAGAAAAAGCCTGAAAGAGCATTCAACACTTCAGGAGATCTTTTCTGAATATGTAAAAGTGGAAGGTAAAGACGATATTGTGGATTGGTTGTAGAGTAGTAGTAAGATGTAAGATTTGAGACATAAGATTTCAGGCTTATTTCGCACGCTCTGTGGCGGAACTAAGACCACAACAGATTTAAACAACTATGCAAACATTTCAAGACAGTTTTTCTCAATTTTTTGAGCGGGCACTAAGCTCAGCGCCGACTATTATCAGCGGAATAATTGTGCTGATAATTTTTATAGGATTTGGTTTACTCGCCAGTCGCGGATTAAAAAGACTGTTGGGAGCACGGGCTACATCCACCAAAAAACTGCGTCTTGTAATGAGATTGACCCGATGGGGATTTTATCTGATCGGTGCGGTCATAGCCCTCCATATTATGGGGCTTACGAAAGCAGCATCAGGAGTTCTGGCAGCCGGTGGAGTTCTGACAGTTGTATTGGGATTTGCTTTCCGGGAGATTGGAGAAAATTTACTTGCCGGGTTATTCATGTCTTTCAGCCGGTCTTTTGATGTCGGAGATCTTATAGAAAGTAATGGGATTCAAGGAATTGTAAAACAGATCAATATCAGAGATGTGCACGTGCGTACCGGCGATGGAATCGATATTTTTATTCCGAGTGCGATCATTTTTAAGAATCCACTGAATAATTATACGAGAGACGGGCTTCGTCGATCCAGCTTCAGCATTGGAATTGATTATGGAAATGAACCCAAAAAGGCCCTCGAATATTTGATGGAAGCAGTCAAATCAACCGAAGGAGTGCTTGAAGATCCGGCGCCTGCCGTAATCCTGTCCAGCTTTGCAGATAACTACATTCAAATAGAAGTTCAATTTTGGATCAATACCTTTTTAAAGAACAGCGATCTGCAGCAGATTAAAACAAAAGTGATGGACGTCAGCCATGCTACACTCAGAAAAAACGGTTTTACATTCAGCTCTGAGGTTAGCACGGCCATAGAAATGTTAAACAAGGAAAGCTAAATTAGCATAGCAATACATTTCCAAACGATAGGTCATTCTTGTATAGATTTAGATAATACACTTACAAAAGTTGCCCTGTGTATAATCCTGGCGTTTTCAGAAAAGGCTTCCAACTATACCGACCTTTAGAATTATTGGAGAGCCAAGAACGCAATGAAAGCGACGGCTCCGAAGGAGCAATCATTACATTCAGGCTGATTTGTGAATGTGTTCAGTAAGAACGGAGACCTTTTGTAATGATTAGTCGATGTAATGGAGTTCGCGCCAATAATTCTTGTC
>CAJXQC010000032.1 GCA_913058495.1 uncultured Balneola sp.
GTCCTAAAATATTGAAAACCTCCAGAGTAACCTCCGCTCGTTCAGGAACTGAATAACTTAGCTTTGTGGAAGGGTTGAACGGATTTGGATAATTTTCTCCCATATCAAATTCTTCAGGTAGAGCTTCTTTCTCATCGGCTATGCGCTTAAACGGAGAAGCATCGTCTCCGGTAACCGAAACCACATTCGACATTCCCGAAATGAATACGCCCTGCTTTGCCAGAACGTGGTATTCGAACGTTTCTGAATCTCCATTGATTGCTACATTCACATCGGTAAACTCGCTGGATGTAGTGGTTCCGATGTGCTGGGTATGCGGCTGCCCCTGAGGTGGATTTGAGCGGTAGCGATACACCTTGTAATGATCGATGTTGCCGGAATGATCGTCCCAGTCTAATCGCGGACCACCAAAAGAAGCTCCTTCATTGGTTACTTCCAACCCGGTGGGTGCTGATACGCCTAAATATACTTCCGAACCACCCAATGATTTACCGGCTGAATTAAATGTTTGGATTACATAAAAACCCGATTCAGCTGTAGAGGATGGGGTAAACGTAAAAGAAGTATCGGTATATGAAATTTGACCCGATAGCGATTGTAATCCAGTTCCATCATCTACGTACAGTTTGTGATAGGCAGTATTATCATTACGGTAGGAACTCGAACTACCGTAACTCTGGTTATCCCAACTAAAGTCAATACTGCTGCTTTGTACAGTTCCCGACAAGTTCTTAGTTGCTACGGTGCGCATTCTTTCCGTACCAGGGTCATCGGTAAAGTCTTTTATTTTGTTGATGGAGTTTTGTTCTGGTGAAGATAATCCACTTTTATAATCTGCATGGAAGTTACTGAAGAACTGCTCGCTTTCTCCAAGGTTTTCCATAATGGTAAATACCCGCAATGGGTCACCTCCAACATCATCATTGTCCGCTCCACTATATTTGGCAGCATGAAATGTTCCCAGATTTGGCCCGTCATGCACATTCCACATATAGCTGGCAATGCGTGGTACATTGGGATAACTAGTTTTATAATCATTATCTGAATACGGAACGGGTTTAAAAGGTCCCTCTTCCATGTTATCGGTACCTTCTTCTAAAAAGTCATCGTATCATTTCGGGTGGCAAAGGAGTAGAATTGTGCCCATCCTTCAATCAATTCCAGCTGGTTATCGGGTAAATTATCAAATCGGTCCGAGTTTGCTCCCCACATCTGATAATTCACGTAATGTCCATATTCATGAGCTATAGTCGCAAAACCTAAATCAATTTTTTTAAACAATAAGCTTACCGGAGTCCCTTGAGACTTAAACTGTCCATTATCTTCCTGTGCTCCTTCCAAACCAAATCGCACCCGAATCCGAGGCATCGAATAGCTTGGACTGCTTGGATAGCGTTCCATTAAGTATTCTCTGGAGAGCATCATTCCACGAAATACCAATCCCTGTTTTTCTCCCAATGTACCAAACACTCCTGTTTCGATAATGGTGGGGTTAGTTCCGTTAATCGCTCTTGGAATGGCCGACTCGATTTCGAAAAACTTGATGGAATCCATAGGTGTTGCAGAATACCCGCCTCCGATTTTGGGAACTGCCTTATCACGACATTCAATTTCTGAATTGGGATCACAACCAGTACCGCCATCACCTTCGCTATCCAAAAGAATAGCTGCAGGATTGCGGGTGCTTGGCCATACTAAAATCTGATTATAACCGCTCAGGTCTCCTACGTAACTGAAATCAAAAGCAAAGGAGCCGTCTTCTTCTACCAAATCATATGTTTTACCTTCAATATCCTCGTTAGGAAATAATAAAACCGGGTCAAGTGTATCAGTGGTGTCCGAAAAGAATAAATATATCCGTAAACCATACACCCCGTAGTTTTGAAAGCCTTGTGTAAATGTAAATTTACCACTTACCTCCACATCATGTTGAGCATGTATGGAAGAGCTCGCTGTGCTTAGAAGCAACAACCCGCAAGTAATTAGAATTAATTGCTGTAAGAAATTCTTCATGTTTTAGTATCTAATTAGTTAGTCATTATTCTGTGTGTTGGAGATGTTCTCTCAAGCTTGTAATTCCTCAATTTTCTCTCATGTCCATGGTGTAGATGGAGTAAGTGCCTATTCCAAAATCTCGTCTTGATACATTAGCACTACTGTATATCAAATAGTCCCCATCCGGATTCCAATCAGGGAAAATGTCGACAGTAAAAAAATGAGTGTTGGTTCGTGTATCCAATGGAGTCCGACTAAAGTCGTTCAAGTCCACAATGTACATGGAGTCCAAATCTATTGATCTGACTTCGATATCAACAATGTTACGTGGATAATTACTAACTACCAGCTTTTCACCTCCGGGATGATAGCGCGCCCATAGAAATTGTTGCAGGTTAAATTCTACCGGGAGTGTTTGGGTAGCTCCTGTTTCCAGATGTAGCGTGGCAAGTTCGGGCGGGGGGCCGCCATAGGCAGAACCCTGCACAAAAGCATGATGGATGGGATACAATAAAGTCGATCCGTCGGGTGAAAGGTCAAAGCCGTTGATGGTCTCCCTGGAACCATTGGGATTCGAATGTCCAAGCAGCAACTCATCGGGCGGGCCTGACTCGCTCAGGCGGTAATAACCGGCTTCTAAACCAGCATCTTCATTGCCGTAGCTGTAATAAACTTTCAGCAGAGAACCGTCCGAAAGTTCTCGAATCCGAATGGAAGAAATATTATAAGTGCTGTCGCGGATAGTAGTAAATGTCTTGGAAACCAGATCGTAAGTTGCTAACCAACCAATAGATTCTCCATATTCTTCTGCTTGTACCGTATAAAGTTTATTCTCAGTAAGGCTTTTGGTTACATACATGGCATTACTACCTATATACTGCTCTCCCATATTAACCGGTGTCCCACCTTCCTGTTCATCAAGCATCAATTTACGTAGCCTAATCACCGTATATACCTCGCCCGGGCTCCACTCAGACATGTGATAATCACCTTGTCCGTACACCGGCATCCCTTCGTTAAATACATCATCACAACAGATGCGCAATAAATTAATATTGTTGTTAACAGGAGCTGGAAAAAACTCTTCGGGCTCCTCCGGTTCTGTTCCCGGTCCGGAGGTGTCACATGCTGCTAAAAACAGCATCGCCGAGGCAAAAAATAAAAAAACCTTTTTCATGACCGTAAAATACTAATTCTATTAGTCTTTTGGAATAATTTATTTTGAATATAGAAAACGCTCCAATTGGAAAGCTTTTTGGTATGTTGAATAAACTCCTTTTGGCAAATAAATAGTGTGGGATAATGCGAGGATTTTTTTTAGTAGAAAGTATTTAAGCTACTCACCACTTCTATTAAATACTGATGACAGATAGCTGAGGCAATTTGGTTTTGTTCAGAAAACAGTATTAAAATTCCTCCACAAAAAAAGCCACTTCGAATTAACAAAGTGGCTTTAAAATTCTAAAAAGAATTAGCTTTTTAAGCGATCTGCGCATCTAATTGCTTTGTAAGGTGTGGCTTTGGAACCGCACCAACAATCTGATCCACTACTTCACCATTTTTAAAGATCAATAATGCAGGAATACTTCTGATTCCGTATTTAACGGATATATCAGGATTATTATCCACATTCACTTTTCCGATCTTTGCTTTTCCTTCGTACTCGCCTGCCATCTCTTCTACAACCGGACCAATCATGCGGCAAGGACCACACCATTCAGCCCAAAAGTCTACAAGCACCGGTTTATCCGAGTTAAGTACCTCAGCTTCAAAGTTGCCGTCTGTAAATTCTAATGCTTTTGCCATTGTTCAAAAATTAAATTAAATGTCTTTTTTGTTACTGCGCTAAATATGCAAATAAATCTGCTAACTAGTCACATTGTTTGTAATTATCATCTTGATTGCACCCCTTTATGAAGCACCCATCACCAATTCCACACTTTCTTCTCCGAGTACATCCCTCAAACCCTTCATTAACTCCGGATTAGGATCCACTACAAAGTTTCTCATATTCATTCTGATCGGGCCATTTGCTTCAGGACTGTGTACCATCATCTTTACCATAGTACTTCCTCGGTTCGTAGTGAATAAGGTCTCCATCTTGTTCAAGATCTCTTCATCTAATAAAGCAGTATCAAGCTTTAATCTAAGATTCAGATTATCCTGATTTTTTTCACGGAGATTTTCAACTCTTTCGATATTGTTTACGATTACGCTATCGCCACGTTCTCGCTTCACAAACTTTCCGGAGATAAAAACTACATTATCTACTTCCAGTAGCGCCGAAAACTGATCGAATTGTTTACTGAACACAGCCAATTCCATTGAAGAGTGTAAATCCTCTACCTGAAGAAATGCGATCGGTCTTCCCTTCTTATCTGTTGCCTGACGTTTGCTTGTTATAATTGCTATAAACCGGATCGTAGATTCGTGACGAAGTTTATTCATGCTTTCATCACTCAGATTTTGGCTGCCAAAGAGCTTTATATCTTCTTCATACTTCGTTAACGGATGTCCACTCAAATAGAACCCGATTAATTCACGCTCATTATTAAGTCGTTCAATACTGCTCCATTTTGGAACGGGCTTCAGTTTTGGCTCCTGAGACATCGCTCCACCGGCATCACCACCAAACATATTAACCTGACTTAATCGCTCTTCTTCCTGCTTGCGGGCGCCGTACTGGAGAATATCTTCCACTCCCATCATCAACTCGGCACGATTGTCATTTAACTCATCAAATGCTCCTGCTGCGATCAAACTTTCCAGTGTTCTTCTGTTGCACACTCTGGAATCAATCCGGGCTGCAAAATCAAAAATGCTTTTAAACAATCCTTTTGATTCCCGCTCTTCAACGATCTGTTTAATGGCGGATGAACCCACTCCTTTTATTGCCGACATTCCATATTGAACACGACCGTCTTTGGCTACGAATTTTCCTCGCGCCGTATTGATATTCGGCGGATCAACTTCAATTCCCAAGCGGTGACATTCTTCAATAAATGAAGCCACTTTTTTGATGTCACTCATATTGTGACTCATTACCGCAGCCATATATTCAGCCGGATAATTGGCTTTGAAATACATGGTGTGATATGCCACTACCGAATATGCCGCAGAGTGAGATTTATTGAATCCGTAACTCGCAAACATCTGCATCTTCTCAAAAACAGAGATCGCCGTTTTCTCATCCACGCCCTGAGCCTGAGCACCTTCAATGAATTTCGGCTTCTCAGCCTCCATCACTTCGTGCTTTTTCTTACCCATCGCTCTTCGGAGCAGATCCGCACCGCCAAGAGTATATCCACCCATTTTCTGAGCAACATTCATGATCTGCTCCTGATAGATCATAATTCCGAACGTCGGTTCCAGAATATCTTTGATTAATTCATGATCATACTCTGCTTTTTCAACTCCGTGTTTACGCTTGATGTAATCCGGAATAAACTGCATCGGTCCCGGCCGATACAAAGCGTTCATTGCAATCAAATCATTAATGGTAGTCGGTTTAAGATCTTTGAGATACTTCCGCATCCCTTCACTCTCAAACTGGAATGTTCCTAAGGTTCCACCCTTTTGGTAAAGCTTATAAGTCTTTTCATCATCCAGAGGAATATCATCCAGATCATATTCCTTACCATGATTTTCCTTTACATATGCAATTGCTGTTTTCAGGATCGAAAGAGTTTTCAATCCCAGAAAATCCATTTTAAGCATTCCAGCGTTTTCAATTACGCTACCGTCAAATTGTGTTACGTACAGATCAGCATCTTTTGCAGTACTAACCGGAATATATTCTGTGAGTTTATCCGGAGCGATGATCACCCCTGCCGCATGAATTCCTGTATTCCGAACTGAGCCTTCCAGCACATGGGCCATTTTTAACGTCTCTGCTTCCAGGCCTTCTCCGGCTTTCATATCACGAAGTTCTTTCACTTCTCCAAAAGCGTCATCCAACGAAGTACCCGGACGTTCCGGAACCAGTTTTGCCAAACGATCAGCATCGGATAAAGGCAGATCCAGCACTCTGGCTACATCACGAACGGAAGAGCGAGCTGCCATAGAACCGAAAGTAATAATATGAGCAACCTGATCTTTTCCATATTTATTTACTACATACTCGATCACTTTTTGTCGACCATCATCATCGAAGTCAATATCAATATCCGGCATGGAAATACGCTCAGGATTCAGGAATCTCTCAAAAAGCAGATCGTATTTCAGCGGGTCAATATTTGTAATTCCTGTGCAGTAAGCCACTACCGAACCGGCTGCTGAACCACGTCCCGGTCCTACGTAAACGCCCATATCACGAGCGGCAGCAATAAAATCCTGAACAATGAGGAAATATCCTGCAAAACCCATATCTGAAATGATGCCTAATTCCAGATCAATTCTGTCTTTCACCTCATCAGTAAATTCCGGATATCTAGGTTTGGCGCCTTCTAATGTCAGGTGTCTGAGATAATCGTTCTCGGTTTCAAATCCTTCCGGAAGCTCAAAATTAGGAAGGATCACATCTCTTGAAAGCTTGATCGGCTCAACTTTATCTACTATTTCTTTGGTAGATAATATCGCTTCCGGCATATCCGGAAACAGCGCTTTCATCTCTTCGGTGGTCTTAAAATAGAATTCGTTATTCGGGAATCCCCATCGGAAATCTTTACCTCTTCCGATCGGAGTACTTTTCAGCTTTCCGTCGTCAATACAGATCAAGGCATCATGAGCTTCTGAATCTTCCTGCTCCAAATAGAACACGTTATTGGAAGCAACCAGCTTAACATCATATTTCTGAGAAAACTCTTTAAATACTTCGTTTACTTTCTGCTCTTCATCCAGACCGTGATTGATCACCTCCAGATAAAAATCATCCCCAAAAACTTCTTTCCACCATTGCAGTGCTTCTTCTGCATATTCCTCACCTTTATTCAGGATCAGATCAGCAAGTTCTCCGCGAATACCACCACTCAAGCAGATAAGATCTTCGGAATATTCTTTGATTACTTCTTTATCTACACGGGCAAATTTGTAATAATAACCTTCTGTAAAACCGATGGAACTTAGCTTCGCCAGATTTTTGTACCCATTCTGGTTCTTAGCTAAAAGTGGGATCTGATATTTTTTATCCCTGTTATCTCTTGTAAATTTCTTTTGGTGACGATCTTCCACCATATAAAACTCACAACCAACGATCGGTTTTATACCGGCATCATTTGCAGCTGCTACAAAAGAAAATGCTCCGTACATATTTCCCAGATCGGTAAGACCAACGGCCGGCATCCCTTCTTTTTTAGCTTTTGCCACAAGTTCTTTAATTCCGGCAGTAGCCTGAAGCACTGAAAATTTGGAGTGGCAATGTAAATGTGTGAATGGTATATCTTCGTCGATCTCCACTTTAAGATCGATCTCATTACCATCATCGCTTGAGGTTTCTGTTACCTCATCTTTTTTTTTGATGCGCGAAGGAGATCTTAGGTCAATGTAATGCTCCCGCTTCATATAGCTGGCAGAAGGCTCATATAACTTCGCATCGATCGGGAAATTGACTTTGGTTACTCCCAATCGAACCATTTCCAGAAAAATTCTTGCTGTCGCTTCTACATCTGCTGCTGCATCGTGAGCATCTTCAAAACCTTTATCAAACAGTTTCCAATGCAGTTCGGTAAGTGTCGGCCATTTGTATCCACGAGCTCCTTCAATTTTACAAAAATCAGTACCATCATCTTTGGTATCGATCTTTGCTTTATCCATGATGGCAGATGGGATTTTCTTACGGATATATTCCGCTCCCATGATCTTTTCATCAAAACTTACATTATGTCCGATCAGGAAATGAGCTTTATCTATAGCTTTTCGAAATTCATGAAGAACAAATTCCAGATCTTCACCTTCTTCCTGCGCGCGTTTTGTGGAAATGCCGTGTATCTTTTCGGAATTGAATGGAATCGTAAACCCTTCCGGATAAACAATATGATTTCCACTCGACAGCAACTTTCCTGTATGATCATGATGTTGCCATGCTAATTGAACCAGTCTCGGCCAGTTTTCTAAATCGGTTATCGGAGCTGAAAAATTTTGGGGAAGTCCGGTGGTCTCGGTATCAAAGATTAAATACATATCCGAGTATAATCATATCATCAAAAAATTAATAGTTGTGTTTCGCCTATATTCGAATTTTAATTGAAATATCTTATTTCATGAATTCAAACTGCTTTTTTTAGCAGAAGTAATTAGATTGAGCCAAACAAATTTCAGATATGACCCTAACTCAACTTTCGTATATAGTAGCTGTAGACAAGTACAGGCATTTTGCTACCGCAGCTCAGAAGATTTATATCACTCAACCAACTTTAAGCATGCAGATACAAAAGCTTGAAGATGAACTGGGTGTTTTAATTTTTGACCGTTCTAAATCTCCGGTAGTTCCAACCGCTATCGGTGAACAAATTATTGATCAGGCCAAAGTTATACTAAGCGGTTCCAAACATATTGAAGATATGGTTTCCGTGAAAGATGGTGAGCTTAAAGGATCTTTCAGAATCGGGATTATCCCTACTATTGCTCCCTATTTGGTTCCACTTTTCCTGAAGCCATTTTCAGAACGACACCCGAATGTAAAGCTCGTTTTTGAAGAAGCTTTAACCAGTGAAGTTCTTGAAGGTTTGCATGAAGATCACTTTGATGTTGGCATTATCGCAACTTCCACCAATCAGCATATCTATGAGCATGAACTTTTCTCAGAACCATTTCTGGGCTATTTATCACCCGGACATGACTTTTCTTCTAAAGACAAACTCTGCATAGACGATCTCTACTCGCAAGACTTGTGGTTACTGAATGAAGGACACTGCTTCCGTGATCAAACTATAAAATTGTGTAAGCAGAACAACGACAAACTTCAGCATTCCAACATCTCTTTTGAAAGTGGAAATCTGGAAACTCTGAAACGATTGGTTGAGCAGGATTATGGAATTACGCTGATGCCTTATCTTGCTATGCAGGATCATGATACCCGCTGTGCCAATGGTGTTATCAAAGAATTTATGGATCCTGTTCCTACAAGAAAGATCAGATTGGTTTACAGTCGTGAATTCCTGAAGCAGAATATTGTAAATGCTTTTGTGGAAACCATTAAAGACAGTATCCCTGAAGAGTTAAAAAATGTGAAGGATGAGATGATAGTGGATTAAGGCTGACCGCAGGAATTAATGAGGTTTTGAAGATTGATTAATCTAATCTCTCATTTGCAAAAACCTCAAAATGTGTTACTTCTTCAGGAAAATCGATCAGATACTTTTTATCCTCAGGATAGTATTTTGCTTTTTTATGATCATCTCCTGCGAAGTTTTTGATCACTTCCATATTTTGCCAAAAAGTAATTAACTCGAAGTAAGCAAAATCTTCATCTCTCCTCCTCAAAAACAAAAGCTTTACAAATCCCTCAGTGCTTTTATAATCAGGAATTGCTCGATCTCTCATAAACTGTGTATACTCCTCAAAATGTTCCGGCTTTGTACGCCCTTTCCAAATTCGTGCAATCATAATGTTCTGTTTTATTTCTCTTTCAAATATTCTTCTAATCTATCAAAAGTAGAACCCCAACCATTTCTGAAACCCATTTCTTCTTGTTGCTGACGGTATTCTTCAGTTTTATGAGCTACTGAGAATGTCATCTTAGTTTGCTCTCCCAGATCTTCAAACAAAACAGTAAGCACTACATCTACAGTCATGGGTTTAAAATCTGCTGATGTTACTAACTTTTCCGGGTCTTTTATTTCGATAAAAGTCCCTTCAGTCACAAACTCATTTCCATCCGGCATCATCATAGTATATTTCCATGAACCACCTTCTTCAAAGTTCAACTCTTCTACTTTGGTGTTCATACCTTTTGGTCCCCACCAATTCACTAGATGTTCTGCTTGGGTCCATGCATCCCAAACCAATTGTCTTGGAGCGTTAAAAGTACGAGCCATAGTGGCTACTCGGGGATCACTAGCTTGAGCTTTTTCCATTTTCTTCTTTGTTTTGTTTTGATTGAAGTTGTTCCAGATATATTTCAAAAGAGTCTAATCTCTGTTCCCATAACTCACGGAAAGGATCGATCCAGTTTGCGATCTCAGCAAGTGTGTCAGGTTTTATAATGCAAAACCGTTCCCTTCCCTGTTGTTCAATAGCAACCAGTCCACACTCATTCAGGATCTTAATGTGACGTGAAATCGCAGGTCGACTGATATCAAATTGTTCAGCTATAGCATTCAGGTTTAATGGTTCTTCGGATAGGATCTCAATGATCTCCCGCCGAACCGGATCAGCTATTGCCTGAAACACATCCCTTCTCATTTGTACTCTTTTTTAAAAATGTAACGAATTGGTTACTAATATATATGTAACTGATCTGTTACGCAAATTAAATATCTGGTCATCCTTGCAGTAAACTAAGCCCGTTTATAGGAATCAATTCTTTGTTCTATGTACTTTTGTACCGCTACTGAGCTTCCTCAGCACAGGCGCCAGTACCAAAAGCTCCCGACAAGAATTATTGGCGCGAACTCCATTACATCGACTAATCATTACAAAAGGTCTTCGTTCGTATGATACACATTCAAGAATCAGCCTGAGTGTAATGATTGCTCCTTCGGAGCCGTCGATTCCATTACGTTCTTTCTCGCCAATAATTCTAAAGGTCGGTGTAGTTGGAAATCGTTCGAGATTCAGAAGCTATAGTTGAAGGATCTATACTACTATAATTTATCATCATTCCGAATACCCTTTTCCTGCAACAACAACTGCGATTTCTCCTTTGATGGAAGCTCTGTTTTCAAAGTCTTCTTTCAGTTCTGAAATAGGAGCTCGTACTACTTCTTCAAATTTCTTGGTGAGTTCACGGGCAACAGCTGCTAATCGTTCCGGTTCAAAGTGTTCTTCCAGTTCTCTGAGTAATTTCACAATGCGATGCGGACTTTCATAGAACACGATCGTCCGTTCTTCTTCAGACAGTTCTTTCAGTCGTTTTTGGCGTCCTTTTTTGGGTGGAAGAAATCCTTCAAAGCAATATTTATCGCAGGGAAGTCCACTAGCCACCAAAGCTGTAGTAACAGCATCAGGTCCGGGGATCACCGTAACCGTAATTCCTTCTTGTTTAATAGCACGAACAGCTAAAAAGCCCGGATCAGAAATACCCGGCATTCCTGCATCAGAGATCAAAGCAACCGATTGTCCACCTCTCAAAATATTTAATACATGTTCAACTTTATGATGCTCATTATGAAGATGAAACGAAAATTTCGGAGTGTTTATTCCAAAGGCACTCAATAGTTTGCCGGAAGTACGGGTGTCTTCACAAGCAATATGATCTACAGATTTTAAAACCTCTACCGCCCGGGGCGAAATATCACCAAGATTACCAATCGGAGTAGCTACAATGTAAAATGTTGACACGAATAAAAATGATTTGAAAGAATTTCGGAATGAAATTATACAATTTAGAATTAACTTAAGATATTGATTATTGAACAATACTTAATTTTTAATTGAACAAAATGAATTTTACGCCTTCAGGTTTAAATCACATTACTATTCGGGTAAACAGGATCGATGCATCCAAAGAATTTTACGGAGACATTCTTGGCTTTGAAGTTATAAGAACAATGGGACAAAGTATGGCTGTCTACGATATTGGTGGAGGGGACACTATGGTGATCGTGGAAGCAGAAACCAGTTATGATCCAACTTCCAGAGACTTTCGTGTAGACCATTTTGGTTTTTATGTTGATTCGCCTGATAAAATAGATGAGCTGGCTAAATACTTCAGAGAAAAAGAAGTAACGATCATGAGCGGCCCGGCAAACAGAAAAAAGGGAAGATTCTTATTTATAGCTGATCCTGATGGGAATATGATCGAGTTTATGTACGAGGAAGATTAAAAGGCCACTAAAACACAAATTCACTAAAAATTTTGTGCTTTAGTGATTTTGTGGCAACCCTGATTGCTCTCGTTTGGAATGTGGATTTGAGGAAGAGCTTCAATGAAAATATCCTCCATTCCTTTGCTTGTTGTAAGGTTAGTCGCAGGACTAAAGTCCTTGCTTGTTTATGTACGAGTTTAAAACAAGAACATAAGCTAGAAGGGGATTTATCCCCGGGTATCTAATATCCATCTAGTAATTTATACATGTTCATGTACTTTTGTACCGATACTGAGCTTCCTCAGCACAGGCGCCAGTACCAAAAACTCCCGACAAGAATTATTGGCGCGAACTCCATTGTATCGACTAATCATTACAAAAGGTCTTCTTTCATTCGATACATATTCAAGAATCAGCCAGAGTGTAATGATTGCTCCTGAGGAGCCGTCGATTTCATTACGTTCTTATCTCGCCAATAATTCTAAAGGTCGGAGTAGTTGGAGCTTTTTCAGAAGTACTGAAACTTGTAAAACTAATAGCCTTCCAACATCTCCCTGTTTACTTTCTACCAATAAACACCGTTCTTAAAATAAAAACACAGTTTATGATCAAATGGCTGGATGTTCTCAACTACGCACGAAACGGCAATCCTGAACCGGATCGCAGAGTAGAGAAAAGCAATGAAGAATGGAAAAAAGAGCTCACCGAAGAACAATTTGCGGTTACTCGTTTAAAAGGTACAGAACGACCTTATTCAAGTGACGTTTGCAGTAAATTTGAGCCTGGTATTTATGCCTGTGTATGCTGTGACACTCTCCTTTTTGACGCCAATACAAAATTCGAAAGTGGCTCAGGCTGGCCTTCATTCAATCAACCAATTAAAGAAAATGCAATAGCCTATCACAAAGATGATTCACAAGGAATGATCCGTGTAGAAGTAACATGTAACGTCTGTGATTCTCATGTAGGTCACATATTCCCCGATGGGCCCGAACCAAGCGGTCTTCGGTATTGCGCTAATGCAGTAAGTCTTAAAAAAGTAGAGGAAACACATGAACACTGAAACGCTCGCTCAATTATTTGCACGTGATTTTGAAAAGCTGGAATCCGAGATCTTTGAATACTCATCGGAAGAAAATCTTTGGATCAAAGAACCCGGAATTAACAACAGCGCCGGTAATTTAGGTCTGCACTTAGCCGGTAATCTGGCTCATTTTTTGGGAGCAATTCTCAATAACAGTGGTTACATCCGCGATCGTGAATTTGAATTTAATGGCAAAGTCGATCGTGATGAGCTGATCAACAGAATCAGAGATTCCAGAAAGACCGTTCGTGAAACATTGGATAATCTTACCCCTGAAGATTTCTCAAAAACATATCCTCTTCAACCCTTCGGCTTTGAAATGAGTACAGAATATTTCCTGATTCATTTATACAGTCATTTCAGCTATCACTTGGGGCAGATCAATTATCATAGAAGATTGTTAGATAAATAGACTCTGAGTGAAGAAGCTAACGATCATATTTTCACTTCTGTTTTTTTCGCTAAATGTTAGTGCCCAACTTGAAATCCGTTACATTGGCAATATGGGTGTTCTTATTTCCGGAGAAGAATCTTCTGTTTTGATTGATGGCTTGCATACCGAATACAACAAGGAATATTACCTCTTCCCTCCTCAAAGTCTTGTGGACACCCTACTAATTCCTTGGGTGATTTTCCACCGATCATAGCGATAGCAGCCACACATTATCATGGCGATCATCTTGATGGTGAACAGGTAAGCACTTTCTTAAATAAAAATACCCACGTATTATTTTTTGGAAGTCGGCAATCCACCGATCTTGTTAAAGAAGCAGGCTCAAATAATGATGATCGGATCATAACGATTGAAACAAAAGACTATCAGAAACAAACTGTTCGAGTCGGAGATATTTCAATCACTGGATTTTATATGAATCATGTTAGTCCAAACCGTCATGGGAGCGTTCAAAACGTTGGTTATCTCATCGAGATAGAAGGAAAAAAGATCTTACATGTAGGAGATTCCAATTGGTTTGAAGAAGCATTTACCGAGCTAAATCTACAAAAAGAGAATATTGATGTTGCCATTTTCCCTTATTGGATGTTCTTGGATGACAAAGACTCAACGAAATTAAAAGAATGGGTAAACCCAAAGCATATTGTAGCCACTCATCTCCCTCCTTCCGGCTATGAAGACTATGTAAATACCATTAAAGAAAACTATCCTGAATCCTTTTCTCTAACCTCTTTAAATCAAAAGTTTGAGATCCAAAATTAAGAATTCAACATTCTTAATTTTTAATTCTTAATTCCGCCAACTTGTTGGCGAAGGCCTACCAAGGATTAATCAGATCTTTTTTCTTAAATGTATGATCCCGCGCCTCATAGAGACTTCCTTTATTGTCTTTGAGTCTTAAGGGATCGTTTCCGAATAAACGGAACAGAAGTGCAATGGGCGTAATGAAAAGAAAATAAAGAAGCCCGAGAATCAACGGATTCATCACTTTGCTCAGCAACTCAGCCAGTTTATACCATCCCCAAACGATGCGATCTCCAATCGGTTTTATCGCAATGGATAATACACCGATGATCAATGCGATATAGGCAAAGGTCTCATCCTGAAAAATGGCTGCTATAACCAACAATCCCGTAACGATCACCAATTGTGTTTTAGGCGTTTCCGGATCGGTCTTTATAAAATTAAGATCTCTTTTGGGGAGCATAGTTTTAGGTTGTAATAGTTAAGGCCATTTATAGTCTTTTCCATTATCCAAGAATGGAACACCTAGCTCTAATTTTGTTACTTTTTCGTATTCCGAAAGTAACGAAATCCAATACTCCTCATTAAAATGCGACGTAAAAGAAAACAATTTGTCTGATTCCCAGCTCTCAATTCTTTTCCCAAAAACCTCTTTTTTTACGAAATCTATATTCTTGTCGAAAATTTGAATTCCACCAAATGTTATGCTCGGATTCGAAGTTTCTATATAGCCTAATCGGCTTTCTGCATCTTTGTAAAATGAGAGACTTATTTTTTTCTCGTTGAACACATAAATCAGTTTATTGCTGTCATCTTCATCGATTAGTTGCTCATCAAAATTACCTAATAAAACTTCAACCTGTGGTAGTTTCATACCGAACTCTATTTCTTCAAGACCAAAACCTAGCTTAACTTCCATTCTGGTTGATATCCTAAAATAAAGTATAAATAAACGGAGCGATTGAAGAACCACCGCCGATCACAATTAAAAATCCGAGTAGCAACAGCACTATTATCACAGGAGCCAACCAGAATTTCTTCCGCTCCTTCATAAACTGCCATAAGTCTTTAAGTAAATCCATGTTCTTTTTTATTTGCCACCAATGTACAATTACACAAAATCATACATAAATTTTTGTGCTTTTGTGTTTCCGTGGCATTCATCAATCTTTATCAAATTCTATTTTATCAGTCCATTCAGGCTGATCTTCTTTTGC
Source organism: uncultured Balneola sp. (assembly GCA_913058495.1). Lineage (GTDB taxonomy): Bacteria > Bacteroidota > Rhodothermia > Balneolales > Balneolaceae > Balneola. The sequence goes on from CAJXQC010000032.1 coordinate 15,400, forward strand.
AAAAACATACTCACCAATTACCAAATAATCCATCTCGGTATTCATAAAACAACGGTAAGCATCTTCAGGTGTACACACAATCGGTTCGCCCCGAACATTGAAACTGGTATTTACCACCATCTCACAACCTGTTCGTTGTCTGAAGGCCTCTATTAAATTCCAATATTCAGGATTCGTCTCTTTATGAACGGTCTGAATACGAGCCGAAAAATCGATGTGTGTGATCGCAGGATAATCAGATCTTTGTACCGCAAGCTTTTCTCTGAGCGGTAACTGATTATAATCTTTCGGCAAATCTTTTTTCAATTCCTCTTTTATGGATTGAACCAGCAACATATATGGTGAATCGGAATCCAACTCGAAATAATCAGCCGCATGTTCCGCAAGAACTGATGGTGCAAAAGGTCTGAATGACTCCCTGTATTTTATCTTCAGATTCAGCTTCTTCTGCATGTCCACACGTCTCGGATCGGCAATAATGCTTCTTCCTCCCAAAGCTCGTGGACCAAATTCCATTCTTCCGTTAAACCATCCAACCACATTTCCATTATCAAGGATCTCTGCTACTTTCCCGTAAAGTTCGGAACCTGATATCTCATTAAATATGGGTTTAAACTTCCGTAAAGATCTTTCTACATCAATTTTATGATAATCAGGACCTAAATACGCTCCATGCATTGAATCCGGAGTTTCAGGTACTCTTTCGTCTTTGAAATATATGTATTGAGCAGCTAGTGCCGCTCCAACAGCTCCACCTGCATCTCCCGCCGCCGGTTGTATATACACGTCATCGAAAATTCCTTCGTTCTGAAGTTTTCCGTTAGCAACACAATTAAGTGCCACACCGCCCGCCAAACAAATAGCATTGGCTCCGGTTAATTTCTTAGCCTCTTTTGCCATCAATATTACAACTTCTTCAGTCACCATTTGAATTGCTAAAGCCAGATCTGCTTCGTGTTGCTCAAGTTCTGCTTCATATTCCCGGCGGGGAAAGCCAAATAATTCTTCCCATTTTTTATCCTTTACCATTCGCAATCCGGTAGAGTAATCAAAGTACTTTTGGTTTAACCAAATCGAACCATCTTCTCGGATATCTACCAATTCAGATTTAATTTTAGTGATGTAATCCTGAAGCAATTCCGATTCGGGATTCCCATAAGGAGCCAGCCCCATCAGTTTGTACTCACCTGAATTTACTTTAAAGCCCAAATAATATGTGAATGCTGAATACAACAATCCCAACGAATGCGGAAATTTCAATTCGCGAAGAATTTTTATCTCATTTCCTTTTCCGTGACAAATAGAAGCCGTTGCCCATTCTCCAACTCCATCAATAGTAAGAATGGCTGCTTTATCGAATTTAGAAGGATAAAATGCACTTGCTGCGTGACTTAAATGGTGCTCCGGGAATAACAGAATCACATCTTCTTTGTCATAATCTTCAATTTCTTTTAGAGAATCATAGATCAGTTTTTTCAGGAACATCTTTTCCTTCAGCCAAACAGGAATAGCTGTGACAAATGACCGAACTCCTTTTGGCGCAAATGACAGATATGTTTCAAGAAGTCGCTCGAACTTAAGAAAAGGCTTATCATAGAAAGCGATGGCATCCATTTCATCGATGCTCAATCCGGAGTGTTCCAGGCAATATTTGACGGCATTTTCCGGAAAGGAAGCTTCGTGCTTATTTCGTGTAAACCGCTCTTCCTGAGCCGCAGCCACAATTTTTCCATCCTGTATCAAACAAGCGGCAGAGTCATGATAAAAAGCAGAAATTCCTAGAATATTCATCCGAAAAGTAAAATTATTGCAAGAAGATACGAATCGTGGAATACTTGCCAAGTAGTTTCTTCCCGTCTGTTACTTTTGTACCTTTGTTTTTCTTAAAAATTCATCTGCGATTCATATATGATTATTTCTATGACCGGATTTGGACGGGGCGAAGCTACTGAAAATGGCATAACCGCTACTGTTGAAATCAAATCCTTAAACAGCCGATATTTAGATCTTTCTATACGGCTTCCACAACGACTTCAGGACAAAGAACTTATTTTGAAAGAATTAGTTCAGAAAACCATCAGTCGTGGAAAATTGAACATTAATGTTCACGTCACTGAATCTGATTCCGGCGAACCTCACATCAAAGTAGATGAAGTTAAAGTAAAAGCATACGCTCGTATTTTGCGAGAAGTTCAGGAAGCTGCGGGAATTGAAGGAAGTCTGAACGTCAGAAATATTACCGGGTTTGGAGATGTTTTTATAACTCAGGAAGATGATGAAGAAATCCTTGAAAAAAAATGGTCTGTTGCTTTAAAAGCTTTGAACAGTGCTGTTGAGAATTTGATTGCTATGAGAACACAAGAAGGCAATCAGTTAAAGAATGATCTTATTGAGCGTATTGAAAATATCGAAGCCAATCTGAAAGATATTGAAAAAGTAACTAACGGCAGAGTTGAAGAAATCAGAAATAAGCTTCGTGAACGAATTCAGCAGTTATTCGACGACGAAAATTTTGATAAAGAACGCCTTGAAACAGAAGTAGCTGTTATTGCAGATAAAATGGACATCACTGAGGAAATAGTGAGAATGCGTGCTCATTTAAAGTTCTTTATTGAAGCGATAGAACAAGCTGAACCTGCAGGGCGCAGACTGAATTTCTTAACTCAGGAAATGAATCGTGAGTTGAATACGATTGGCTCTAAAGCAAATGACTCTGAAATTGCGCATCACGTAGTTCGTTCTAAAGAAACACTGGAGCAGATCAGAGAACAAGTACAAAACGTCGAGTAACTAGACGTAAGATTTAAGATAAAAGAACTCTTATCTTAAATCTTACGTCTTGTGTCTTATATCTAATGAAATGAAAAAAGGTAAAGTTATAATTCTTGTTGCTCCCAGTGGAGCCGGAAAAACCACGCTTGCAAAAAGACTCTTTAAAGATTTTGAGGATCTGAAATTTTCTGTATCTGCTACTACCAGACCACCCCGTGAAGGCGAAGAAAATGGTAAACATTATCATTTTTTATCTGACGAAGAATTCCAAGCCAAAATTGATGAGAATGACTTCCTGGAATGGGAAGAATTCTATGGCGGAAAGAGATACGGCACTTTGCAATCAGAAGTTGATAAAAGCCTGAAATTAGGCTATTTTGTTCTGCTTGACATCGAAGTAAAGGGAGCCGTAAATATCAATGAAATATACGGCGATGAGTGCTTGAGCATTTTTGTTCAACCTCCTTCACTTGAAGTCTTGAAGCAGCGTTTAATGGCCAGAGGCACTGAAAATGAAGAAACTCTTGCCTTACGACTTGAACGTGCAAAAGAAGAACTTACATATGCCGATCGATTTGATCGGGTTATTATTAATGATGACCTAGAGACTGCTTACTCTCAAATAAAGCAAGCTGTTCTCGAATTCATGAATACAAATTAGAAAATATGCCAATTCGTACACTTGACATCGAAGAGCTGAAAAAGACAACCGGTAACAAATATGAGTTACTAGTGATCATGTCTAAAAGAGCTCGTCAGATTGCCGCAAATGAAAAATTAGAGCTTGATGAAAAGCTACAATATTTCGAAGGTTTTGAAGACGAAGACGAGTTTTCATTCAATGAAGAACAAGAGCAAATTTCAAAGTCTTTTGAAAAACTTCCTCATGCAGTTCAACGATCTATTACTGAAATGGAAGCCGGTAAAACTTATTTCCGTCGTCCTGAAGTAGAGGAATAAAAATGCTCTCCGGAAAGCGCATTGTTCTCGGTGTCACCGGAGGAATAGCAGCTTATAAAGCTGTCTTTTTACTAAGAGAATTTCAAAAAGCGGGTGCTGAAGTACGAGTCACTATGACTCCCTCAGCCACTCGCTTTGTTGGTTTAGAAACCTTTGCTTCCCTTTCTCAACATGAAGTTGCCGTTGAAATTTTTCCCGACGACACTCAATCAACTGATTGGACACGTCATATAAACTGGGGAGAATGGGCTGATCTTTTTGTGATCGCTCCTTGTACAGCAAATACTCTTTCAAAAATAGCTTCAGGAATTTCAGATAATATGCTTACGAGTACAGTTCTTGCAGCTCGTTCGCCTATTTTGATCTGCCCTACCATGGATGGAGAGATGTATGAGTCTCCGACTGTAACTGAAAATCTTAAGAAAGTTCAGGGATTCGGATATCATGTACTGGAGCCTGCTTCAGGATTTTTGGCTAGTGGTTTAGAAGGAAAAGGCCGGCTTCCGGAATTCGAAGATATCCTGGAAAAAGCGTCAGAAATTATTGGCTCCATTGAAGGACCTTTAAAGGGAAAGAAAGTGGTGGTCACCGCCGGACCAACCAGAGAATTCATTGACCCTGTTCGCTATATTTCAAATCCAAGCTCCGGCAAAATGGGATTTGCAATGGCTGAGGCTGCAAAAAGATTAGGCGCTGAGGTCAAACTTATTCATGGATCAGTCACAGCTCCCATTCCTGAAGGCATCCACGCAACTTCCATTACAAGTGCTGCCGAATTATTTGAAGCTGTTAAAACTCAAGCTGATGCAGATGTAATTATAATGGCAGCTGCTGTATCAGATTTTACTCCTTCAAAAACATATTCGCACAAAGTGAAGAAGGAAGCCGGTTCAAGTTCTATTGAGCTTTCAAAGACTACAGATATTCTGGCATGGCTTGGTGAGAATAAAAAACCAGATCAGATATTGATCGGTTTTGCCATGGAAACAGAATATCTGGTTGAAAATGCTGCAAAAAAGCTTAATAAAAAAAATGCAGACTGGATCATCGCAAATTCTTTAAGTACTGAAGGTGCTGGTTTTGAAGTTGATACCAATCACGTGCACTTGATCAGTAAAGATTCTGAGACTGAATTCAGCGGAACCAAACAGGAAGTTGCTGAACTGGTTCTGGGAAAGATATTCCGGGCTTAATTTTTTAAGGGATTCTCTCTTACCTGTTTTTGTACAATTCAAATAAATACTGAAATGCGATCTTTAAAAGCTGCTTTTTTATTTTTATTGATTTCAATCTCATTTAATTTCGAGCTAATATCTCAACAGGTAGAGGACTTAGGATATTTTGGCGACATTGTAAATTTTCATTTTATCGACTCATCTTCAGTAGCTATTGTTTCTAATAACTTTGAAAACCATGTCTCTGTTTATTCATTAAACACTAAAACAATAACTAAACAATATATTCCTGTAGGTCGAGGTCCCGGAGAAGCCCTATCTATAGAATCATCAGCTTATTCTGAAAACAAGCTATATCTGAAAGAACCCAATGGTCAAATATCAACAATTGATCTGCTCACCCATGAAATATCTGAAAAATTTGCTTTGTCGTTTCAATCTAACTTTATGACAACAGATGCTGACAACCTAGTATTAGGCTCCAAATTCATTGTTAACCCTAACTATATTGATAGATATAACGAACCAATAAAAGTTGGTCATATACTCGACAAAGAAACGCTTGCAATCAAAAACACTATTCTCTTTGATCTCAGAAAGCTGAAATTGAGTAGCATTAGAAATATTAACCAAATTGAAAGCTTCTTAATTAATGCGTTCATTCAGCCAGTTTCAACAAATGAGTACTTTCTTACTTTCGAAGGGTTCAATAAAATTTTTCTCATTGATTCTACTTCAGTAGTAAATGAGCTTAAAATAAGCCTTCCAAACATTTTTCCATTGAGTATTGTAAAGCATGCTTCTTATGGTCATGGAGTAAAAAGTCCTGCTTCATTCTCAAACTTTTTCACGTATAATATTTCTTCAGAAGTGAACATTGCCTTTTCGTATGGAAATAAAATCCAGAGCATTCCATATGGATATGCTGTTTATCAACCTCATCTCAAAAATTTCTCTTACAACTACATAGAATTTGATCCGGAAATTATAGACGGCACTTATAGTTTCAAAAAATATAAAAACTTGATTTTAGGCCATGAAAAGGGGTTTGGCAATCTGTATAAATTTAATTGAAGCTTATTTTAAGAAATATATTCTAGGCTTAATTTTTTAAGGGATTCTCTCTTCTCTTCCCTATTTTTGTACAAATTAAAAATACTGATCTATGAGCTTATCCAAAATCACACTGGGAAATTTTGAATTGTACACCATCGAAACCGGTGACTTCAAACTTGATGGCGGTGCTATGTTTGGCGTTGTTCCTAAGACATTGTGGTCACGTGGGATCGAAGCCGATGAGAAAAATCGTATTCAAATGACCATGCGTTGTTTATTGATCAAATCAAGAGCTACAGATAAACTGTATTTGATTGATAACGGCCTTGGAACAAAGTTCAACGAAAAGCTCATGAAGATCTATCAGGTGGATTTCAGCAAGCATACCATGGAAAGATCATTTGCAGAACATGGCTTTAATTTCGAAGATGTGACCGATGTGATCTTTACTCATTTACATTTCGATCATTGTGGTGGAACTTCATATTATGATGAAGACGGAAATCAGCAATACACTTTCCCCAATGCTGAATATCATGTAACAAAATCTCATTGGGAAACAGCTACCAACCCCAATGCCCGCGAAAAAGCCAGCTTTCTTCCTGAAAATATAAATCCACTAAAAGAAACGGATAAGCTGAATCTTGTAGATGAAGATCATATCTATGAAGAAGGTTTGTCAGCAATTATCGTAAACGGACATACACTTGGCCAACAGCTTCCACTCATTGAAGGAGATGGAAAAAAGATCTGTTTTGTAGCTGATCTTCTGCCCACTCATGTTCACGTACCGCTTCCGTGGGTAATGGGATATGATATGTATCCGGCGGAAACTCTTAAAGAAAAAGAAGATTTTCTGAAACGTGCAGTTCGCGAAGACTTTCATTTATATCTGGAACACGACTATTATAAAGAGATCATAAAACTGAGTTCAGATAACGGAAGATATGCTGTAGCTGGATCACTTTTGTTAAATGAAGTATAAGCTGCAATAAAGCTTCTCATTTACGGTTTTTTAGAACATATTAAGCAGGATTTCCTTTTCTTATGAGTATGCGAGAAGACCATCACAAATCAAAGTCAGAACAAATAAAAAAAGAGCTTCATCAAGCCTTTGATGACTTGGAACGTCGTTTTTTCATTTCAAAAATTCTGGCCGGACTTTCTGCTCTTTTGAGTGTGGTACTTGTACTTATCGCAATCGAACAATTTGGTTTTCTGAGCCCTGCTGTAAAATCCGTAACTGTATTGATGGCATTTGCTTCAGCAATCGGGCTGTACTTTTGGTTACGCTCCCAAAACAAACCTGATCCATTTCATACATTCTACAAAAAATTTGCTCACAGTCAGCATCTGGAAGAGATCAACTATTATCTGGATCTGGAGAAAGACGAGCTAGCTGATTCAGCTCTTGTTCAGGCCGCTCTCGAAAAAAATCTTTCTTCAATTGATTATCAACAGTTTAAAGAACGTCTTGATTCTTATTCCGATTCTCAATCTCAAACCCGGTTTTTCAGAAATTCTATCAAGATTTCCGGAGTTGTGCTTCTGTTTTTCATAGCAACAGCTTTTACATTTCCTGACGGAGCTCAAAGAACAGTTTACATCTGGAAAGCTTTTGAAAAACCAAATCCCTACACTTTTACTGTTACTCCCGGCGACGTTACTCTGGAACAAGGTTCTGCTTTTTCAGCGAGTATTGATTTCGGAGATAATGAAATTCCTGAAACTGTAAATCTATTCGTTAAAATATCTGTTGAACAGGATTTCAGATCTTTGAATATGGATCCAGTGGCATCCGGATTCACTTCGATTCCTTTCAACCTGAATAACGACCTGGAATATTACATCGAAATGGATGGGTTCACTTCTGAAACTTATGCTGCATTTGTTCAGCTACGTCCCAGATTTTCTGATTTGATCTCCACAACGATCTCTCCGGATTACACCGGTTTAGACTCAATCTCTCAGTCTTACCCCTTTTCTCTGATACGGGCTTATCAAGGATCTTCCTTAAATTTAAGTGGTTCTTTGAATAAAGAAGTTGATCAGCTAGAAATCATTTCAAGTTCGAATTCGCTAGACAGCAGTTCCGTTGATCTTCAACGATTTCATGCAGATTTTTTAGTAACTGAGCCTGATACCATTTCTTTTCTTCTTAAAGATAAAAGCGGATTGCAGAACAAGAATCCATTTCAGTTTATCATTGAGCCAATTGCTGACGAATATCCGATCGTTGAGTTAGTAGAGCCCTCTTCTTCTTTTGAAATGGTACAGCCCAAGAATCTGCCCCTAACTTACAAAGCTACAGACGATTTTAATATTACGAGAGGTCAACTTAAGTATGAACTCAAAAAAGCTTATGTCGATGATCCCCGAACCGGTTCCGTTCGTCTTGATCGTCCGGTAAATGGAGTGCTTCAGCGATACGAGTGGGATATTTCCGAATTGAAACTTTCTCCTTTAGACGAACTGACTTTTTGGATAGAAGCTTCTGATAATGACGGTTATAATGGTCGAAAAACATCACGTTCACAGGAAATTACTTTAACAGTTCCTTCTTTAGTGGATTATTTCGAATCTCTGGATAAAAAAGAAGATGAAGTTGACACCGACCTGGAGTCAATTTCTGAATCTTTTGAAGAAATGAGCGAGACTTACAAAGAGTTTGAGGAAAGTCTGAAGGAAGACCCTGAAGTCAACTATGAAAACCAGAGACAAGTTGAAGAAGCTTCAAAGAAACAGGAAGAAGTTCAGAAAAAAATAGACGAACTCAACGAGAAATTTGAAGAGATCAAAAATGAGCTCAGCGAAAATAATTTACTGAGTGAAGAGACCCAAAAAGCATACGATGAGCTCAAGAAGCTCATGGAAGAAATTGACGATCCCGGCTTACGCGAGGCCTTAGAGAAGCTTAGAGAAAACATGCAGCAACTCAATCCCGAGCAACTCCGTCGAGCTATGGAAGATGTAGAGTTCAGTGAGGAAGATTTCAAAAAAAGGCTGGAGCGAACCATTGAATTGTTCAAGCAGCTGAAGCTTATGTCTGATATGGAAAAGCTTGCCAAATCGTTTGAAGATCAGGCCAGACAAGAACAAGAGCTTTCTGAAAATCCTCCATCAGATGAAGAAGCTGAAAACAAGAGAAAAGAAGATCTGAAACAGATCGAAAAGCTTAGAGAATCCATTGAGAATTTATCCGAGAACACTTCTGAGAAAACAGAAAAACCTGTTTCTGAATTTCAAAAGGAAACTCAGGAGGAACTGGAAAACCGTATTAAAAAAGAAATCGAAGACTGGCTCGAGCAAAACCAAAATCAGGAACAAGGATCGGGAGATGAAAATAGTGAATCTCAACAACCTCAAAATCAGCAACCCAATCTTCAACAGCCGTATCAGGAATTAGCTGCAAAAACACGTGAACAAATGAAGGCGATGGGGCAGCAACAACAGCAAATTAATATTGCCGGTTTGCAATATGTAATGCATTCTTTATTAACGCTCTCCACGGAACAGGAAGATCTGGTTTATTTATCCCAACAAACTGAAGACCGAAGTCTTGCATATGTAGAACTTGCCCGGGATCAAAGAAACGTAGAACAGATCTTTGGAGCTCTGTCTGATACGCTATTTAATCTTTCAAAGTCTATTCCTCAATTTTCTAATCAGATTAATTCAAAAACTATTGAATTGAAAAATCAACTCGGGCGATCTTTATCGCAAATGGCTGAACGTCATCAAAGAAATTCTTCAGTTGCTTCCCGTCAGGCCTTTGGTGGAATTAATGAAATTGCATTTATGATCGCTAATCTTTTGGAGCAACTTCAGAACAATAATGGTTCTGGGCAGGGAGGCAGTGGTTCTCCAAAATCTATTGAACAAATGATCGAACAGCTAGGCGAGATGAAGGGGAATCAGCAACAACTCAATCAACAGTTGCAACAAATGATCAATGATATGCAAGGAGAACGGCTGTCAAATGATCAAATGGAGCGTTTAAATCAGCTTGCAAAGCAACAGAACAGTATACGAAAGCAACTACAGGAACTTCGGGAAAGTGGTGGCTTAGAAGGCGATCGTGCAGGAAGCGAGATTCAGCGAATGATCGAAGAAATGGAAGACACCATTAACGATCTGCGGGGAGGAGCATTAGATCCAACACTCCTAGAAAGGCAACAAAATATTCTTACACGAATGCTCGAAGCTGAAAAATCTATGCAGGAGCGGGATGAAGAAGAGAAAAAAAGAGAGGGTCAACAACCCGGTGATTTTGAAAGGACCACTCCTCCTGATATTACATTGGAAGAACTGGAAAAACAGATTCGCTCAAGACTAAACGACCCTAATTTCACTAAATACTCACCCGACTATCAAAGACTGATAGAACGTTATTTTGAGTTGCTGAAAAAAATACAAGAGAGAAATAGTTAGCTTCTAAATAATCATACAACTTGTAGGGATAACTCATGAATTATCCCTACAAGTTGTATTTAAAGATCACCTATTTAAAGGCTGCGATTATATTCAATCACTTTTTTATATGCTTCCAAAACTGCATCGGCATCATTCCCTTTCATAACATCAGACACCTCTTTTGCCGATTCCATTGCATTATTCGGAGCGAATGATTTCCCTACTATTTCTAAACCTGGTCTGTCGCCACCGGTATCACCTATAAAAGCTACTTCGTTCAACTGTAATCCCAGAAGTTCACATAGGAATTTAATCCCTTCTCCTTTATTTGTACTTTTTGAGATCACATTTATAGAAACGTCCGTGTAGTGAACTTCAAAATTAGGATAATTCGTATCTACATAGTTTCTGATCTCAGGATACATTTTATGGATAACCGCAGGTGTTTGATTTATGATTCCTGAATCGGTGTGCTTTGCAAATTCCGGTATGGTATTAGGATATTTTTCAATGAAATTCGTTCTAAGATGAACTTTCAACTCTCCCAATTCACGCTCCCTATCTGTATCAAAAGTTGGGTGCCAGTGTAATTTATTGCTAGCCATATCGTAAACACCTCCACCGCTCTCAAATAAAAAAGGTTTATACATTCCCATCCATTGATATACCGCTTCAGCATATGGCATTGGACGACCGGTACAAATTGTCATTGGAGGAACCGTTTCGTCAGTTTTACTTTGCTCATTAAGATCTTTGAGTTCGGTAATTATATCCCATTTGGGCGGAATGAAAGGCATACTTATACATCCATCCAGATCGGTAATAAAAAGTTTGATCATCTAATTTTCTTTTCGATAAGTTGGAACAAGGTAAGCAAATGTAAAGCACAGCAATGCCAGTGCACCCATCCATTGATATTGGTTTTTATAATCAGCGTATTCCTGACTGGAGAACTCTCCTTTTTCAAGTTCATCTACCCGGGCTAAAAAAGCATCAATTCCATCGTTTCCTCTTTCTATCGCATAATAAGTTCCATTACCTTTATTTGCGATCTGTCTTAATTCATCACTTTGCAGTGAAGTTGTAACCACTTTTCCTGAACGATCCCTTTTATACCCGATCAGATTCGATGAGTTTTCTTCATAGATCGGAATGGTTGTGCCTGCGTCTGTGCCTATTCCTAAAGTATACACATATATATTCTTTTCAATCAGATTTTGCAGAGGTGTATCATAGGATTGTCCGTGATCTTCCCCGTCAGAAATTATTAATAGCACTTTAGCTGCTTCAGTTTCATTTACTTCCAGCGACTCGAATGCTGTAAGAGCAGTTCCCATTGCTGCTTTAAAATCAGTTGCTGAACTTGGCATTTGATCAGTATCAGCGATATCAAGAAAAAGCTTAAGCGCTGAATAGTCGAGTGTCATTGGGCTCTGAAGATATGCTTCACCCGTGAAAACTATTAAGCCAACACGATCTCCTTTCAACCTTTCAATAAGCCTGTTAATTTCGAATTTAGCTTTCTCTAATCTGCTTGGGCGAACATCCTCTGCATTCATACTTGCAGAAAGATCCAGAGCGATCAACATATCAACTCCCTGTCGTTTAACTTCCCGGACTTCTGTTCCAATTTTGGGTCCGGCAAAAGCCAATAAAAGAATTGAGAGACCAATTATTACAAAACTAGTTTTCAGAACATCACCCGGTTTCCAGAAACCCTTTCGGAGTTTGATGAACAATTCTTCATTAAAAAAGCCGGCTCTCTTTTTTTTGAGTGATTTCGTTCTGAACCACACTCCAACAATCAACACCGGAATGAGGATTAAGAGCCAAAGTAATAATGGAGATTGCCAGATCATGAATTTTAATTATTTATTGAAAAATAGGAAACAGACTCGACACATGTGAATTAAGAATTCAAAATTTATAATTCTCAATTTTGAATTCTTAATTTATTAGTACTATCTGCAAATCCATTAAGTTTATCCCCGTCGCTCCCGTTTTTATATGAGTTCCCGCTTGTTTATGGAATTCATAAGAGTTATTTGATAACAGAAATCTTTCAGGCTCAATCTTATTTTTTCTTGCCATTAAAGTTGTATTTGAATTAACGAGAGCACCGGCAACCTCGGTTGGACCGTCAATTCCGTCCGTATCAATACTAAGCATTGATATCGCATGTTGTCCTTCAAAAGAAAGTGCCGCCATCAGAGCCAATTCCTGGTTTCTGCCTCCTTTCCCTTCCCCTTTTATTTTAACAGAGCTTTCACCTGAGTAAATAAGTGCTGCTGGTTTTTTAAGCTCACTTTTAGAACTGAGAGTTGAAACAGCTTTACTGCATATCTCTTTTGCAACCTCCTGAACCGTTCCTGAATATGCAACTTCTTTTATAAACACATTATAGCCTTCCTTTTTAAGCAAACCTGAGACTTTATTTTTTAGCACATCCAAACCTGAAAGCAATTTGATCTCATGATCCAGATGACTGTATGCTCCCGGTTTAGGATTCTCCGGAATATATCCCTCTACGCCACAAATCAAATGCTCCTGAATAGTGACCGGCACCTGATTCCAAATATTCAGATTCTTTAAAATTTGAACAGCTTCAATAAATGTAGATGGATCAGGAATTGTAGGTCCGCTTCCAATTGTAGTTAACGAATCGCCCGGAACATCCGACTCAATTACTGAAATTAATTTCAAATGATTGAGTTCTTCTGCGAACTTCCCTCCTTTTAAATCACATACATGTTTACGAACAATATTCATTTCATCTATGGATGCTCCTGATTTTAACAACTGAGAATAAAGTTGCCGGATCTCTTCGATCTCGATACCGAAAGGAGGAATCATAAACATAGAAGACGCTCCACCTGAGATACAAAAAATTAAGGTATCTCCGGAAGGAATTTTTGACACAAAATCCATTACCTCATATGAAGCTGCTACAGTATTCGGATCCGGTATAGGGTGAGAGCCTTTAAAAACCTGAATATGTTCCTCAACGAAGTCGATGTGTGATGAAATCAACATTCCATCTACTATTTGATGTCTATACCTTTTGGTTATCGAAGCAGCCATTTTCAAGGATCCTTTTCCAACAGCAACTAACCAGATATTCTCATTTTTATTTAGCGCCAGATCTATAGATTGAGGACTCAAATCCTGAAATAAAATCTCTGGGATCTTTCTCAATAAAATATTTTGAAAACTGAGCTTAGTTTTCATTTTCAGACTTTAATTTTATCATCTTCTTCTCAATGAATGCGAGTACCACCATAAAAAGAGAGGATAACGGAAGAAAGTATACACTTGCCATATCTGAAATCCTTAAAAAAGAGACATTACCTTTTATTCCATTTAGAAAAGAAACTATTATTATCAGTCCAAATAGAATTTGGACTCCAATTTCAATAAAGTAGAATTTTTTTGTTGCTGAAATAAGAATAAGCCCAATAATTCCAATGAAAAAGTTCATTCCGAAAGGTATTCTAGCTTTATACTTTTGAGAAAATCCAACTTCGTAAACAGTTACTCCTCTCGCTCCTTCTTCAAAAATTTCTATTTTTTCGTCGATATTTTCGAACATTTGAGATTTCACCTCATTCATTGCGCTTTCTCTTAACGGAATTATTCCTTTAAAATAAAACAATATGAATAGAACTAATGCGAGAGTTTTAAATAATACCTTTTTAGTCATCGCTGAAAGTGCTGTTTGAATAGTTAACCCAAACCATCCATAGTCCAAAAATTATAAAATAGAATATTGCAGTAGTTGTATAGTCATGAAAAAAATTAAATATTTCAGGGTTTGTTTCCTGAGTAATTACCAAAGCAACAATTCGGGCTATATTAGAAATATATATTAAACAAACACCCAAAACAGAAAAGCTGATCTTCTTATAAAGTTCACCCGGATAGGCAATTATGAATCCAAAAAACAGTCCCATTGCTGCAATTCCGTTACATCCGTCGACTATTTCAACTCCGGAATTACCGAAAATGCCAATAACTCTGCTGTAGCTAAAAATCTCAAAACCAAGCCAATCCAGAACCCCTTTACTGATTCCGATTACGTTTAAGGATATAAGCTCATCTAGACGGCCATCTGGCAATAACCAGAGCTCATAGATCACATACCATATCAGAAAAAAACCAACCGATTTTAATATGAATTTTGCAAGTGTTGACTTCATTTCATCTGGGTTAAAATAATATCAGTCTTCCAGAAACTCAGAATACCTTGTATTCAATTATTAGAGACAATTCTAATTCTGTTTCTGTGGCTATTATTGTTCGGTTTAATTTGTTTGAAGTATACGTATTATTGATTTTGAAAACATAAAAGCTATAGTGCTTTCTTATGCTAAAATAAGACTTTCGACTAGAGAATCAGAAATCTCATTATGACAGCATTAATTTTTACCAAAAAAAACCAACACTACATATAGTTAACTAACTGTTAAGTTTTTCACAGATTCTGAAAGTATTTCGAATCAAAATTAAACACCTAAAAAATTTTGTTATTAAATAAACTAAAACTCTGCGTTACTAATTATAAAAAATCCATCAGTTCTTCCTGTGATATTCTGAATCCTGAATCTATTCGAAAAATAAAATCATTGTTCTGTGTAGCTATTCCACCTCCTACATACAAGTACCTTCCCTCCGCCTGAGAAGTATTATAGGTCTGGTAACCTATCATTTCTAACTCGTATCCGAAAGATAGTGACGGGAAGAATTCAGACCAACTATAACGATTTAGTCATCACAAGAGTTGTTGGTTCTTGAGGGTTAACAGGCTGTTTATGATTATCTCATCTATGAATAATTAGAAATTGAAAGTAAAATTCCCAAGTTGTGCCCAAATATTTCTAACCAAAAAAGCATTGTACTCTTCATTTACCGGATATGAATTACTTTCAAAAATAAGGAATTTACCAAATTCAGATATCTTATCGATAAGCTTAGATTATTTCCTGATTGAATAAAACCATCGAAATAAGTAAGACATAATTTGTTGAAAATCTTAAGATCAATTCTATGAAGGGCTTTATTTCTTTTAATACCCTCGAAAAGATTTCTCCTCTCAAAAAAATGCTATTGGCACTCAAATTATCAATTTCCCCATATATTGAGAATACTTTAAACCATTCCTGCCCAATATCGAAGCTTAAATTATCAAAAGAACGAGCATTATTTGTTATTACTGTTGATGTTTCTCCAAAGGAGCCCATAGGTAATTAAATCACTCAATAGTTGTACTAAAAAAGTTGCTACTAAACCCAATATAATAATCCTCGCTGCGTACAAGCATTCGTAAAAGGGTATTATATCCAAATCCTTCTGGGTCATAGAATATAGCTCATGAGCTAAAGCCAACTGCAAATAAATATTTCCTTTTTCAGCATACCCATTAATGCTCAATTTGGCATAAATAAAACTTTGTCATCAGCTTCCCTGATACCTTCCTTTTCTACAGTATTATTAAGATCAAAGCCACCTTCTAAAATACCTACTGTATATATATCCTTTATTAATCTTTTTATCAGTAACCGTTAACTCTTTGTTCACTTTGTTATATCAGAACTTTTCGAGTTTCGACAGTGCATCTACTTTTATTTTGGACATCGCAGCAGAAACCTCACCAGTTTTATAAGGAAGCTTTGTTGGGTTCAGTTCAAACAAGTATCCGTTTTTTTGTAAATGTGAGATATCGTTATAAACAGCCCCATTTAAATAAAGAACTTGATTGTTCTGTGCAAATGTTATTATCTGAACTAAACATAACAATAGTACAACTAAAATTAGTTTTTTTATTCACTTTCATAAATTTACAAATTTATTTACTGCATCAACCACTCTATCTATCTCTTCTTCCTTCAGTTCTGGATATATAGGTAAGGAAATAGACTGGCGACTTATACACTCTGAAACAGGAAAGTCTCCCAGTTGATACCTAAATTTTAAAAAGCATTCTTGTATATGAAGCGGTACAGGATAGTATACTGCGTTTCCAATCTTATCCGAATCCAAAAATTCTGAAAGACCATCGCGATTCTTTATTCGTATTGTATACTGATGGTAAATATGAAATCCGTTTTCTTCAGGGGCACCTGTAGTTTCTTTAGGTAAAACTATTTTCCCATCTGGAAATTCACAACTTGATTGTGATCCGCAATCAGAACAACCCTCATACTCTGAAACCAAACCTGTTTCTTGAAACAAAGAATTATATAAATGTGCAATTTCGTTGCGTCTCTGTGACCACTCATTCAGATATTTCAATTTAACGCTGAGAACCGCAGCCTGAATGGCGTCTAATCTGCTGTTTATACCAACGTATTTATGATGGTACTTTGGCTTTGCTCCATGTAATCTTAGTATATCCACTTTTTCTGCTAATCTAGAGTCCTTAACGGTTATTAATCCAGCATCTCCATAAGCTCCTAAATTTTTACTAGGGAAAAAACTAAAGCACCCAAAGTCTCCAATAGTCCCTGCATTCCTATTCTGATAAGTAGACCCAATCGATTGAGCAGCGTCTTCAATTACATAAAGGTTAAATTCTTTTGCAATATCCATGATAGGGTTCATATCTGACATTTGTCCATATAAATGAACTGGAATTATAGCCTTAATTTTTTCTTTTGGAGCTTTTATTTTCTTTGCTATTTCACTCTTCCCTTCAAGAAAAGAGCGTATTTTGACGGGATCGATATTGAAACTATCATACTCAATATCTATAAAAATCGGAATTGCACCTAATCTTGATATTGCTCCTGCAGTAGCAAAAAAAGTAAATGGGGAAGTAATTACATAGTCACCAGGCTCGATATCTATTGCCATCAACGCCAAAAGCAATGCATCTGAGCCCGACGCACAACCCAATGAATGGTTAGCTCCTATATATCTATTTACCTCTTCTTCAAAATTCTTTACTGAATCCCCCATTATAAAATATTGAGAATCCAAGACCTGGTGAATGTTCTCATCCACTTCTTTTTTAATAGAATGGTATTGTGCTTGTAAATCCAGTAATGGAATAGGAGTATTCAAAATGAAAAAATTAAAAAATTACTATCTCACAATCTAACTAAGAATATAAGATTCATTTACTGAAATAAATACTCACTTACTATCTGTAAGGTAGTCTGCCTTAAATTTTTCATTTCGAATTTTGCATTTGAGAAACTTTCCCTTCTTTTAAAACATACTCCTCCCCAGATTCAGGGCACACTCCCATTCCTGAGTCATCAAAGTTTAGTCTTTGACCCATTTTGGATACCCAACCAATTTGTTTAGCCGGATTTCCAACAACCAGAGCATAAGGATTTACCGGTTTTGTTATTACAGATCCGGCTCCAATAAACGCATATTCTCCTATTTCATTCCCACATATAATTGTAGCATTTGCACCAATAGAAGCTCCTTGTTCAACTATTGTTTTTTTATACTCTTCCTTTCGGGTTACATGACTTCTGGGATTAATTACATTCGTAAAAACAATGGACGGGCCACAAAAAACATTGTCTTTTAAAATAACTTCATCATAAATAGATACATTATTCTGAACTCTTACATTATTTCCTAAAACTGCTTTCCCTCCCACAAATACATTCTGCCCAAGCACGCAGTCACTCCCAATTTTTGCCCCTGACATAACATGGACCCAGTGCCATATTTTAGTGCCTTCACCGATTTGTACATTTTTTTCTACAATGGCGGTTTTGTCTCTGTCTCTTATACACATCTGACGCTGCCGACGAATAGAGAGGTG
>CAJXQC010000033.1 GCA_913058495.1 uncultured Balneola sp.
GATGTTGGATGTTGGATGTTGGATGTTGGATGTTGGATGTTGGATGTTGGATGTTGGATGTTCTTATCCTTTCGCCTTCGCACCAATTCTTCCGGCCCATAGTTTAAAATCGTCCAGGATGATATAAATGGATGGAAGTACGATCAGCGTAACAACCGTTGAGAAGATCAATCCGCCAACAATAGCTCTTGCCATCGGGAAGTAGGGAGGTCCGTCGCCACCAATTTGAGTAGTTCCGATACAAAGTGGGATCAATCCAAGAACCGTTGTTCCTGCAGTCATCAAGATTGGACGCATTCGGTCTTTTCCACCTTGTACCACAGCTTCGGCACGACTCATTCCTTCTTCTCTCAAATGAATGATATGATCGATCAGAACGATACCATTGTTAACTACAATTCCCATCAGAATAAGAATTCCGATCATGGCCATAAGATCAAAAGTGGTTCCGGTAAAAAAGAAGAACCAGAAAATCCCAACAATTCCGTACAGTATACAAGCAAGAACGGCGGTAGGATACATTAATGATTCGAATAAGGAAGCCATCACCAGATAAATGAGAAAGAAAGCAATTCCGATATTGAACAACATCGTTCCCATGGCTTCATCGTCGTTACTGAAACTACGACCAAAACTCCATGCGTAACCGGTAGGATAAACAATCTGATCCATGATGCCTCTGAGTTTATCTCTTGCATCGTCGGGAGTCATGCCATCTTCCAGATTGACAGCTATGCCTAAAGAGGTTTTACGATCCTGACGAAATATTCTGCCCGGCCCGGAAGCTTGTTCAAAACTGGCTAGTGTAGAAAGTGAAGTGGTTCGGTCACCCTCTATAGATATCGGAAGATCTTTAAGATCGTCAATCGATTGTTTATCTACATTTTGAAGAGCTAGAATTACGTTAATTTCTGAATTAGCACTTCTTACCTTGCGTAGATTTTGTCCACGAACGGCATTTGATACTGATCTGGCCACAGCTTGTGAACTCAATCCAAATGTTTTGGCTTTTTCAGAATCGATGGTTAACCGAACTTCATCTCTGCCACGTTCGGCATCCGATTTTACATCTGTGAACCCTTCAACCTGAGAAATTCTCCATTCAACCTGGTCAGCTAACTCAGTAAGTACATCCATAGATTCTCCCTGAACATACACTCGAATAGATTCGCTGTTGTTTCTGCTTCTGAATTCAAAAGCAGGTTCTCCAATAGTGACAACTGGTAAATCTTTTTCGATCTCTTCTTTAATGAATTCAACGGATTTTTTTGCATCCTCTTCATCAATAAGGATTATTGTTGAAAGAGCGTATTCCGGTTGGTAGTAAGTATAAACTGATTCGATTTCGAATTTATCCTGATTTTCATACAGGTAATCTTCAATTTTATCTACCGTTTCTTTTACCCGATCCAAAGTATATGAACCATTTAAATTGTACCGAAGCTCCATTTCTCTTTCAGGATTGTTGGGAAACATATCAATGTTTAAGCCCAGCGCAATTGGAACTCCTATACTGAGGAATAAGAGAATAATACTGATCGTGGAAACCCATCTGCGATCGATAAACCAAGCTAAAAAAGTGTAATACTTTTCAGAGAGCTTATCTACAATAGTTCGTTTTATCTTTTTTGATCTTGGTTTTATTTTTGATGTGAGAAGAGGTATCACGGTTAATGATATCAGAAGAGATGCGATCAAAGAAATAATGATCGGCATTCCGATGTAATACATATACGGAGCGATAAAACTTTCATTCACAATATTTGGAAGAAAAACCACAACAGAAGTAAATGTACCTGCAGTTACGGCGATACCAACTTCTTTAGCGCCTAGAACAGCAGCTTTTGCAGGTTCTACACCATTTCTTCGGTGTCGGTGGATATTTTCAGTAACCACTACGGCATTATCAACCAGCATACCTATGGCAAGAATCAAACCGGTCATCGACAAAATATTGATGGAGATATTTAAGAAATAGAAAAAGCCTAAAGTTACTACCAGAGAAAATGGAACGGCTGTAGCAACGATCAAAGTAGTTCCAAACTGACGAAGAAAAAAGAACAGCATAATAACAGAAAGTCCGGCACCGAGAATGCCTGCATTCATTAATTCCTCTAAAGAACTCAGGATTCCCTCAGCTTGATTATTCATTTCATAAATTTGAATTCCCTGCATTTCCGGAAGTTCATTGATCTCTTCGATTTCTTTGAGAACACGATCAGCTGTTGCAACGGTATTGGCAGATGATTCTTTAACTATATCTAAGCCAATAGCATATTTTCTGTCTAAATGCCTTGCGTAATTCCGAACAGGAGAGGTGTAAGCGACAGTTGCAATATCTTTTAATCGAAGATTGTTATCTCCGATGACAAGATTTTCAAAATCTTCGATCTCGGTTAATTCACCCATTGGACGAACATTATATCGCAATCCCGAGTCATTGATCTTTCCTGCTGAGATCGAGAAGTTGGATCTGCTCAAACGTTGATTCAGATCATTCAGGTCGATGTTATAATTCTGGAGCCTGTTTGCCAGTAATTCAATACGAATCTCTTTTTTCTCAACACCATAAAGGGTAACCTGACCAACTCCTTCAATACGCTCAATACGTTGTTTCAGGTTTCGGTCTAAAAGATCATATGCATTTGAAAGGTCCCGTTGACTGGAGATACGTAACTGAAGCATATTTCCGCCGCCATCTTCAAATTTGTGTACCTGATAGTACTCAAAGTCGTCCGGCAGCTGGTTTCGGACACTTTCTATCTTTTCTTTGATCTCTATAGCCTTCAGATCAATGTCACTGTCTTGAGTGAATTGTATGTTTACGCCACCTTCATTTTCTCCGGCATTGGAATTGATCTGTTTAACTCCACTAATGGTAGCTAAAACTTCTTCAATAGGTCGGATAACCTGTTCTTCAATTTCGTTTGGAGAGGAGTTAGGGTATGGAATCTGAACAAAAGCGCCCGGAAAAGAAATGTCAGGGAAATATTCCAGTGGAACTAATCTGGTAGCAATAAATCCCACAACCACGAGGCTCACAAAAACCATCATGGTTGTTACGGGGCGTTTTATGGAGATCTCAGTCATACTCATCTCAGTTCTCCGTTACAACTTCGGTTGTAGTATCGTATTTTTTTCTGTCCATGATGGAATACATCACCGGAATTACAACAAGCGTAAGTAGCGTTGAAACCAGAAGTCCACCGATTACGGTAATACCCATCGGTGCTCTTAGTTCAGCTCCGTCTCCAAATCCGATAGCAAGAGGTAGAAGTCCCAAAGTAGTTGTTAATGTAGTCATCAAAATCGGGCGTAATCTGGATTTACCACCTTCAATAATAGCTTCGTATTTATCCATGCCCCGTTCTCTCAGTTGATTGATCAGATCGATCAATACTATGGCGTTGTTTACTACAATTCCGGCAAGGAGGATCAAACCAATGAATACAACAACACTTATAGTTGTACCTGTAATAAAGAGAGCCAGAACAGCTCCAACCAAAGCAAGTGGGATGGTAAAGAGGATGATAAAAGGGTGAAGCAGAGATTCGAACTGAGAAGCCATCACCAGATAAACGAGAAATATGGCCAATGCAAGTGCGAATAAAAGAGATTTGAAAGATTCTCCCATTTCTTCGTTTTGCCCCGCAATTCTTGCAAATATACCGCTTGGCATGGTAGTTTCGTCAATGATTTGTTGAACATCAATTGCAGCTTCTCCAAGATCTCCGTAATTCAGGTTTGCAGTTACAACAGCAACTCTTTGTTGGGAAGCTCTGCGTATTTCTCCGGGACCGTTTGCAATCTTAACTTCAGCAATAGCGCTTAAAGGAATTGATCGTTCACTGTTTGGATTGATAACCAGATTCTTGATTTCGTCAATAGAAGAACGGTCTTCCTCCTGAGCTCGTACCAACACATCAATTTTACGATCTCTCCATGAATATCTGGTTGCAACATCACCGCGAACATTACTCACCACACGATCTGCAACTTCGTGCACTTGCAGTCCTAAAGCTGCTGCTCGATCTCTGTCAAACAGAATTTGAATTTCCGGGCTTCCGATCTGCATGGAGTTTTTAACATCAGCAAAACGAGAGTTTATATCCATTTTCTGAACAATTAGGTCACTAACTTCTTTAAGCTGCTCCAGATCAAATCCACTTATTTCAATTTCAACCGGTGTCGAAAAAGAAAACAGAGACGGACGGGAAAATTTATACTGTAATCCGGGCACTACTTGAAGGGAGTTTCTCATTGAACTCATTACCGAACTTTCAGTTTCAGAAGAAGCTCCTGATGCCAGCAGAACATTTAGCTCGCCCCAGTTTTCTCCACCTTGATCAGGATTAGCATCCATTCTGTTACCGGTTCCGGCAACTGCAAAAGTAGATTGAACATTCTGAGCATTTTTTGTGGCTTCCTGTACAGCTTTTAGAGCAGAATCGGTTTGTTCGATCGGTGTTCCCGGAGGAAGTTTGAATTCAACTTTAAATTCACCTTGAGATAATTGTGGTATAAGTTCAATTCCGATTTTTTGTACTAAAGCCAAAGAACCTGCGAAAGAAAGGATAGCTATAACGATCACAACAAGTCTGTTGTTTAAAGACGTCTTCAGAAGTCCTAAATATACCCGTTCAGAAGCTTGGTAGAATTTATCGAAAGCCCACACAAAAGGGGAAAAGATGAATTTTAAAACTTTGGCAAAGAAGTTCACAACAGCTCGAATGCCTTTAGTTACTGCTGTTGGTATCGTATAGAATAAGAATAATCTTGTCGATCTTAAGAATCTTCCAAATGAAGTCTTTGGCTCTTTTAATTCAAGTGGTACGATTTCTTTTTTTCTGCCACTTAAGGATGACATCATCGGGATCAACGTAACAGCAACTACAAGAGAAGCGATCAATGAAAAAGTAACGGTAAGTGCTTGGTCTCTGAATAACTGACCGGCAATTCCATCCACAAAAACCAATGGGAAGAACACAGCTACAGTAGTAAGTGTGGAAGCGATTACTGCAGTGCCAACTTCACTTGCTCCGTCTTTAGCTGCTTGCAGCGTATTTTTACCCATATCTTTGTGCCGGGCAATATTCTCAAGTACTACAATGGAATTATCAACTAACATACCAATACCAAGCGCGATTCCACCCAAAGACATAATATTAAGGGTAATATCATTCCCGTACATTAGGTTGAAAGTGGCGATAATTGAAACCGGAATGGAAACTGATATAATTACGGTGCTCCAGAAGTTTCTTAAGAAAAAGTAAAGAACCAGTACGGCTAAAATACCACCAATTATACCGGCTGTTTTAACCTCATTAACAGCAGAAGAAATAAAAACTGATTGGTCATACACTTTTTCCAGTTTCATTCCTGAAGGGAGTGTTTTCCGAATTTCGTTTACGCGTTCTATGGCTGATTCAGCTACGGCAACTGTATTTGCATCACCTTCTTTATAGATAGCGATTTCAACCGCTTCCATGGCATTTAATCGGGTAATAGCCTCTCTTTCTTTGTAACCCTGACGGATATCAGCCACGTCTTTCAAATACACGGCATTTCCATTTAAAACGGTAAGTACAGTATTTCTGATCTGATCTACATCTTTAAACTCGTTAAGAGTTCGAACGAGATATTGTTGTGTTCCTTCTTCTAAACGTCCACCGGAAAGGTTGATATTCTCCGCACTTAAAGTGGATGTAATGGTCTCGATCGGAATATTCAGATAAGCAAGTCGTTCCTGATCGATGTTTACCTGAATTTGTTCTTCCAGTCCACCACTGATCTTTACGGATGCTACACCATCAGACGATTCAAGATTCTTTTTAAGAATTTCATCGGAAATAATTCGGAGTTGTTTTAATCGTGCAATTGCAGCCGGATCATTAAGATCTTCTTCCGGTTCAGAATAAGAAGCCAGATCAACTTTTCTGCTACCAGTACTTTCCTGATTTTCTTTTTCGCCGTTATCATAATACAATGCATATCTGATGATAGGATCCAAAGTGGGATCAAAGCGTAGCGTTACCGGTTTCTTGGCTTGCAGAGGAAGTTGAATAGCATCAAGTTTGGCTATTACATCCAAATTAGCAATATCCATGTTGGTTCCCCATGCAAACTCGAGAACAACATCTGATTGTCCTGCTCTGGAAATTGAACGAACCAACTTAACTCCTTTAACAACCCCAACAGCTTCTTCAATCGGTTTGGAGATTAGGTTTTCAACCTCAATAGGAGCAGCGCCTTCAAACTCTGTACGCACGGTCAATGTCGGGTAGCTGAGATCAGGAAGCAGATTTACATTTAATCGAGAAAGTGAAACAATTCCGAATAACAGAATCGCCACTGTAAACATCGAAATGGTTACTTTTCGTTTTACGGAGAAATCTATGAGTTTCATATCGGAGTTCCTCTTAGCTGCGAACTACATTAACTTTGGCGCTGTCTTTCAGGCTTCCCTGTCCGGTAGTTACAACGATTTCTCCGTCTTCAAGTCCTTCCAGGATCTCAATATTGCTTCCGTTTACATATCCCGTTTTGATGATCTTTTTGTAAGCAAGAGAGTCTCTGACCACGAACACCGTTTGTGTTTCATCTTCTGACATCACCGCAACTTTCGGGATCATTTTTGTGCTGAGTCTTGTGTCATAAACGATTTTGACTCTGCCAAACATACCGGGCTTTAGTTTTTCGCTTTTTTCATCAATGATCACGGTCACTTTAAAAGTTCCTGTTGTTGGATCGACGATCGGGCTTATTCTCTCAACATGAGCTTTAAAAGACTGTCCGGGTAGAGCATCTACTTTAATTTCAGCAGGCTGGTTTTTATTAATTTTTGCCATTTCGTGCTCAGGTACATATAGAATAGCTTGTAAAGGATCGAAGTCTGTAACTCTGTACACATTTTGATCGGTGCCGATCATATTTCCTTTTTTGATCAGCCTTTCAGAAATAACCCCACTAATTGGTGACTTGATGGAAGTATATTCCTGATTTAGTTTTGCAAGTTCATAAGCCGATTTCTGAGCTTCATACTCAAATTGTTTGTTTTGATATTCTTCGACAGAAATGGCTTGTTTGTCGTACAACTCCTTACTTCTTTTGAAGTCGTTGTGCAGACGGTCCATATTAGATTTGGCTCTTTCAGCTTCAATTCTATACTGTTCGTCTTCAATCTTAGCAATTACTTGTCCGGCTTTAACTCTGTCGCCTTCTTCAACTAAAACCTGATTTATAATTCCTCTGACTTTTGCAACGACTAAAGCTTCTTGCTCGGCTTCTAAAGTTGCTGTATTAGAGTAGTAAGCAGAAATATCACCACGGGATACGGTAGTTGCTTCTACGGGGATAACCACGATTTCTTCGTCGTCACCATTTTCATCATTATTGTTTCCTTCGTTTCCGCAAGCTGAAAGTGTCAGGAGTAATGCTGCGGATAAATAGCCAAGTTGTTTAATTTTCATAATAAAAAAGCGTTTGAATTGATTACAAACGCTTAGACGACACAGAAAAGAAGATGTTACAAGGCAAATAAAAAAGGGTGAATCCTAACATGTTCCACAGAACCTGAAGGGTCTGCAAGTTTAAGTTGTCTTGATCCAAATCGAAGAGCTTTAGCCAGGAGGGCGTTCACGCTCGTGTTGGGGTTTTATAACAACCTGGAACTCTGCACCGAATCCGCAGAACCTGAAGGATCTGCTTATTTCTCTTCAGAATCTTTCTTAGAAGCTTTTTTAAAAACAATGTTACCATAATAAGCAGTAGCCGAACCTTTTGAATTATCAGAATCCGTCATGATAGCAACACCGGTAATTTTTCTTGGTTCTTCTTCGAAAGCAGTTTTATAGGTATCATAAACATTTTCCTGGACGGTTCCTGTATCAGCTACATTTGCCCAAACATAATTCATAGATCGTAATGGGATATCAAAGTCAGTGAAAGTCTTCATGCTACCATATTTAATACGTTCCCCAAGAGGCAGGTCTTTTCGATCGTATTCATAAGTGATGTAAATTCTGGCAGCGTAGTCATCTCCGTCTTTTTCGGTCATATCACCTTCTTCAAGAACACCATCAATTTTCCATCTCCATTCTATAATCGGATATTCTTTCGGATCGATATCCACTTTATACTTCCAGCCGGAGGCGGAATTTTTACTCACTGCTTTAATGTGGGGTTCGTCACTATCAGATACTAAAGTATATTCGGTATTATCCTTTTTTGGAAGGGTTAGTTTTTCCCACTTGTTGTTATCCGAGTCTTTGTCGTATTCCTCGGGGTTAAATTCTGAGACAGGAATCACAATGGTAGATTCAGAATCCGGCTCTGTATCAGTTTCATTTTTAGAATCATTGTTATTGCATGCGAAAGAAAAAAGAAGCGTAGTTAAAAATAAGTACCCGAATATTGATTTGATCGATTTCATAATAATAAATTATTAGTATTTATTACTTTAAGCCGATCGGGATCCAAAATGTTCCGGATTGCTATTTCTTCTTTTTGAAAACGATGTTGCCGTAATATGCTGTAGCCGAACCTTTTGAGTTGTCAGAGTCAGTCATTATAGCAACGCCGGTTATATTTTTAGGCTCTTCTTCAAAGGCTTCTTTATAAGAATCATAAACATTAGCTGTAGAAGTAATCCAGGTGCCTGCTTTATCATTACCTGATTCCGTAGCAACCATATGTACCCAGTTCGTAAAAACATTTTCCTGAATTCGTCCAACTTTGGCTTTATTAGCCCAAACATAGTTCATAGAACGAAGAGGTATATCAAAACTGGTGAACGTTTTCATTGTTCCGTATTTGATTCTTTCGCCGAATGGAAGATCTTTTCTGCTGTATTCATAGGTGATATAAATCCGAGCCGGGTAGTCATCACCGTCTTTATCTGTCATATCTCCGTTTTCTAATACGCCATCAATTTTCCATTGCCATTCGATGATAGGATATTCTTTGGGATCAATATCGATCAAATATTTCCATCCGGAAGCAGAATTATTACTTACTGCTTTAATGTGAGGAGTATCACCGTCTGTCACTAAGGTATATTCGGTCCAATCTTTTTTTGGGAGAGTAAGTCGCTGCCACTTGTTACCATCTGCATCATCATCAAATTCAGCAGGATTGAAACTTGTGATCGGAATTACCAGTGAATCTTGAGCAACACTAAATGAGCTTAAAAAAGCTACAAGGAAAAAAGTTACTATAAATGATCTCATTAGATCTGTAATTAGTTAAAATTTCTTATCTGTTAATGAATACGAACTAAACATCTTATCAGTTTTCTGATATTGTAAACGCAAGGTAGACAAGGAATGTTCACTCATCATCACAAATGTTTAAAAAGAGACGTTCAAAACCCAACAACGAACACCCAACACTCAATATCCAACAACCAATAACAAAGTTGGAAACTGAGTGTTGGATGTTGGTTATTCCATATTCCTTATTCAAGGGGGTTGTTTGTGATTTGTTCTGTTTGTAATTTAAAAGTCAACGGTGTTGGTTTTGGAAACATGTTCGTTTCTGAATTAAAAGGGAATTCCGTGAATCTGAATCTTCAGCAAAATCGGAAGCTGTTCCCGCAACTGTAATCCTTTTCGGCAATAGCCGAAACCGCAGCCTCACCTTTGCCACTGATCAAAAAGGATCGGGAAGGCGCTGCACAAGGAAAGCCAGGAGACCTGCCAATACGTAAATTTTTCATAGCATCTTTCGGGAAAAAAGATCTAAGAATTATTACATGAGGTTTATAACCCTTTTTATAGCTGTTTCACTTTGGCTTTCTGCGAATGTACCGGCACAGGTTGTTTCTGATACTCTGAAAATGAAAGAGATCACGGTTACGTCCACCCGATACAGAATTCCTGTTATTAAGCAACCAAGTCACACTGTATTGATTGATTCAGTACAATTAGCAAATACAAATGGACAATCATTAGGTGAAGCGTTAAGCCGATATTCTTCTATTTTTGTGCGCTCTAATGCTCCGGGAGCTGTTTCTTTGGCTTCATTCAGAGGTTTTGGAGGAGAACAAACCCGCGTTCTTTGGGAAGGCATGCCGATCAATCATTCTATGCTGGGGGTGCTCGATCTTTCATTGATCAGGTCAGGAGCTTTTTCTTCAGTTGAAGTCAGTTCAGGTTCAGGAAGTTCAATCTATGGCAGTGGTATCAGTGGATCAGTATCATTGGCTTCTTCAATAAATTCCGGGGAATTCTCTGCAGGGCAATCAATAGGTTCCAACTCCAATTATATCACATTTGGGAATATCGGATTTGAAACCGGGAACTGGACGCTGGGTTTAGGTGGGTCAATTCAGGAAAATGAGAACGACTACAGATATTACGACAGAAATACGGAGGAGGAAGAAAATCGAAGGCACGCAACTTTTGATAACGATCAGTTTCAACTGCAAGCCGGATGGAACAAAGAAGGAAAGAGGTTTCAGTCAAAATTCTGGTATCTGAAATCAGATCATGAAATTCCCGAAAATGTATTCGTCGGATCCGGAACTTCCAGACAATATGATTCGGCATATCGTTGGGTAAATTCATTTCACTTCAGACAGGGAAATGTGCAACACGGAATAAAATCCTATCTGGCACAAACCGAACTCGACTATTTTGACCCGAACAGGAATATTGAGAGTATAAGTACGGGAAGAGAGTGGAATAATGAGTGGGCAGCAACTGTTTACGTTTCGTCTGCGGTATCATTCACTAATATTACATCAGCATACTTTACAGAAGTAAAGACCAATAACTACACTGAGAAGAAATACAGAAACCTTTTAAGTGAGCAGTTGATGGCTGAAATATCACCAACTAAGGCTCTGGGAATTTTTCCCACTATTAGAGTAGATCATTATTCTGATTTTGGAGCAGCGGTGAGTCCTTCGCTTGGAATCAACTATCAGATCATCGAAGATGAAGTATACCTTCATTCACTGGTTTCAAGGAATTTCAGGGCTCCGACTTTTAACGATCTATACTGGCCACAAGGTGGTAATGAAGACTTGAACCCGGAAATTGCAATTTTAACGGAAGCCGGGATTGGAATAACGGATGAGTGGAAAAATGCAGGAGATCACAATCTTACTTTTTTCAGAGCAGATATTTCGAATGGGATAAAATGGAATCCGGGAGGTGGAACTTTCTTCAGAGCTCAGAATTATCTGTCTCTGTTAAGTTATGGAGTAGAATGGACCGCTTTCAAAGAATTTGAAGTGGGAACTTATAAACTCAGCTATTCTCAATCTTCCAGTTACACAAGATCTACAATTGATGAAGCCAGATTTGATGGAGACGCGGCTGTCGGTGATCAACTTCCATATGTGCCGAAATGGAAATATTCAGGATCGTTTTCAGTGAGCAGAGGAGAATTGAGAACATCATTATACGGCAACTGGGTTTCAGAAAGATACTCTACGGAACAAAACGATATTCGAGATCCTGAGTCATCTTACTTCGTGCTGGATGCATCGATCAATTACTCAAAAGTCATTAGTAAAACAGAAATCAATTTAAGTGTGCAGGTGAATAATATTTTGGATGAGCAATATGAAGTAGTGCGCCTGTATCCACAACCCCTCAGAAATTTTTTAATAACACTAACTATAAAACATAAAAACGGTAACTAATGAAAAGACCACTGCTAATTGCGTCTGCAATATTAATATCCCTAACCACGGCTTGTGATAAAAGTGATTCTGACTCAGGAACAACTTTGAACGGAGTATTTGTTCTGAATGAAGGAAATTTTGGACAAGCCAATGCAAGTATCACCGCTTATGATCCTGTGACAGGCGAAGTGTCTCAAAACCAATATGAAAATGAAAATGGTTCACCAATCGGAGATATACTTTACAGTGCTACGGCAATAGGAGACCGTTTATATCTGGTTGTCAATAATTCAAGTAAAATTGAAGTGGTGGATAAGGAAACATTGACAAAGATAGCAACCATCAGAATTGCGAATGAAGCTAGTCCAAGAGAACTGGTCCAGGTCAGCGAAACCAAAGCGTATGTAACAAATCTTTATGGAAATTCAGTTTCTGTGATCGATCTGCAAACCAATGAAGAGGCTTCTATCATTGCTGTGGGATCAAACCCTGAAGGAATTGTCGTTGTTGGCGAGCGTGCTTATGTGGCAAATAGTGGATTCGGAAATGGCAATACCCTCAGTGTAATAAACACAGCTACAGATGAAGTTACAGGAACCATTACTGTAGGTGACAATCCTGTAAGTATTTTGAAGCAAGACAACGATCAATTATGGGTAGTTTGTGCAGGAGCTTACGGCGACTTCAGCGACCCTAACGATGACACTCCCGGAATGATCTATGTGGTCAATGGTACGACTGCTGAAGTAGTAACGAGTTTTGAAGTTGGTGGACATCCCGGAGATTTGGTAATCAATGATCTGGATGATATTGCTTACCTGATGAACGGGAATGTCATGAGTATAGATATGAATACTTTTGAAGTTATAGACTCAGCATTTATAGAAAACAATTTTTATTCATTAGGGTTTTCCACATCGGATGAAGGTCAATTTATTTGGGGGGCTGATGCCAAGAATTTTGCCCAATCCGGGTTAGCAATTCAATACAATCTTAACGGTGTAAAGGTGGATAGTTTTCCTACAGGAATTATTCCCGGCGCATTTTATTTTTCAGCGGAATAAGTAGTTCAAGTTAAGCTATTGTAAAAAAATTCAGATTAAATTATTCTTTAATTTATTCAAATAATTCTACTAAATATTCTATATTAAAATATTATAAATATTGAATAATTAAATAATATTAAAATATATAAATATGGTTTATTTATAATATAAATGTGGATAACTTTTAATTAGTAATTTTATAAAAAGCTTTCTTTAAGAGTGTTTAAGGAAAGCTTTTTATATTTGTTTGCTGAATTCCTTTTTGTGTTTTCCAAAAATAAAATCATTAATAACGTCCCTTTTTTTGATAGGATTGATCTGGCAATTGTTAATGTGGATAAGTGTTTCTTTTTGTGGAAAAGTAATTCAGATTTAACTTGCTCACTCCAAGCCTCACATCTATATTAAATCTCACTTCTAAAGGAGAATAGGCTCCTGGCTTAAAGGTTTTACCTGCTCTATCAGCCCGAAGACAAGAAGAAGATTTTAGCAATGAAAAAACGGAGAAATAAATGAAATTTACGCGCTTCTATACTCAAGCGGATTGGAAGACCCCATACGACTCAATGAAATTTGAATCCCGAACTTCGGAAATCAAGAACCCGGATGGTTCACAGGTTTTCCATATGTCTGACGTTCAAGTTCCTGACAGTTGGTCTCAGGTTGCAACAGATATTATAGCGCAAAAATATTTCCGTAAAGCAGGAGTGCCGGCCAAGCTTAAAAAAGTTTCTGAGAAAGGAGTGCCAAAATGGTTACAAAGATCAGAAGCCGATTCAAAAGCTTTGAAAGAATTGGACGAAAAAGACAGATTTTCTCATGAAGTGGATAGTCGTCAGGTTTTCAGCAGACTGGCGGGTTGTTGGACGTATTGGGGTTGGAAGCACGATTATTTTGACTCAGAGGAAGACGCGAAAGTGTTTTATGATGAATTGTGCTATATGCTTGCTAACCAAATGGCGGCACCGAATTCTCCTCAATGGTTTAATACAGGGTTGAACTGGGCTTATGGAATTAACGGACCGGCTCAGGGACACTACTATGTTGATGCAAAGACAGGTAAGCTTACAAAATCAAAAGATTCCTACACGCATCCGCAGCCACACGCTTGCTTCATCCAGAGTGTAGATGATGACTTGGTAAATGAAGGAGGGATCATGGATCTGTGGGTTCGTGAAGCTCGTCTTTTCAAATATGGATCCGGAACAGGAAGTAATTTCTCC
Source organism: uncultured Balneola sp. (assembly GCA_913058495.1). Lineage (GTDB taxonomy): Bacteria > Bacteroidota > Rhodothermia > Balneolales > Balneolaceae > Balneola. Next base: position 13,902 of record CAJXQC010000033.1, read on the forward strand.
AATATCCGTGGAGCTAATGAGCCGTTAAGTGGTGGTGGTAAATCATCAGGATTGATGAGCTTCCTGAAAATTGGTGACAGAGCAGCGGGAGCGATCAAGTCCGGTGGAACAACTCGTCGTGCTGCTAAAATGGTTACTCTTGATCTGGATCACCCGGATATTGAAGAGTACATCAACTGGAAAGTTCAGGAAGAGCAAAAAGTTGCAGCCTTGGTTTCCGGTTCAAAGATCACACAAAAGCATTTAAAAGATATTATCAAGTTGTGTCATACTCCTGTTGAGATCGAAGGCAGAACTTTTAACGGCGCAATGAGTCGCGATCCGCTGAAGAATAAAGAGCTTGGAAAAGTAATTCGTCAGGCAAAACGTGATCAGGTTCCATTGAACTATATTGAACGTGTAATTCAGTTGGCAGCTCAGGGCGTTACAGACATTAAATTTGATACGTACGATACTGATTGGAATTCAGAAGCGTATGCAACTGTAGCCGGACAAAATTCCAATAACTCAGTTCGTGTTCCGAATGCGTTTATGCAGGCGGTTAAAGACGACGGACAGTGGAATCTTATCTGGAGAGTTGAAAAAGCAAAAGCGAAGAAAGAAAATCGCGAGCCGGAACCAATGAAAGTGATTGAGGCAAATGATCTTTGGGATCAGATAGCCTACGCAGCTTGGGCTTCAGCAGATCCGGGAACGCAATATCATGATACCATCAACGAATGGCACACTTGCCCGGAAGATGGCGAGATCAAAGCAAGTAATCCTTGCTCTGAGTACATGTTTTTGGATAACACAGCATGTAATTTGGCTTCTCTGAATCTGATGAAATATTTCAAAGATGAAGATTGCACTACATTTGATGTTGAGTCAATTAGCTATGCTTCAAGGATCTGGACAACCGTGCTCGAGATCTCAGTATTGATGGCTCAGTTCCCATCTAAAGAAATTGCAGATCTGTCTTACGTATTCAGAACGTTAGGTCTTGGTTATGCAAATATCGGAGCCGCTTTAATGGTTCAAGGAATTCCTTATGACAGTGATGAAGGAATAGCGACAGCCGGTGCCATCACTTCGATAATGCATATGAAAGCGTATGAAACCAGTGCTGAAATGGCCGGTGAATTAGGAGCTTTTAAAGGTTACGAAAGAAACAAAGAGCATATGCTTCGCGTGATGAGAAATCACAGAAGAGCGGCTTACAATGCTGATCCTAAAGAGTATGAAGGATTAACGGTTAAACCGATGGGAATCGATGCAACAATTTGTCCTGATTACCTGCTAAAGGCAGCTAAAGAAAATTCAGATCGTGCTGTGGCACTTGGTGAGAAAAACGGATACAGAAATGCTCAGGTAACTGTACTTGCACCAACCGGGACTATTGGTCTGGTTATGGATTGTGATACTACCGGAGTTGAGCCTGATTTCGCATTGGTGAAATTCAAGAAACTTGCAGGCGGTGGTTATTTTAAGATCATCAACCAAAGTGTACCGAAAGCTTTAAAGACGCTCGGCTATTCTGCTAAAGAATCCAAAGCGATCATTGACCATGCGAAAGGAGCTGCTAGTTTAGAAGGTTGCCCACATGTGAATCCTGAATCGCTTAAAGAAAAAGGTTTTACTGATGAAAAACTGGAAGCTGTTGAAGCAGCACTGCCAAGTAGTTTTGATATCAAGTTTGCTTTCAATCAGTGGACTCTAGGCGAAGATTTTTGCAAAGATGTTCTGGGAATTACAGAAGAGCAACTCAGTGATGTGACTTTTGATATGCTGCGTCACTTAGGATTCAGTCGCGAGCAGATCACTGAAGCAAACGATTATGTTTGTGGTACTATGACTGTGGAAGGAGCTCCTCATTTAAAGGAAGAGCATCTGGCTGTGTTTGATTGCGCAAATAAATGTGGTAGAACAGGAACTAGATTTATTTCAGCTCGTGGTCACATCAGAATGATGGCTGCAGCTCAACCGTTCTTGTCAGGAGCAATTTCAAAAACCATCAACCTTCCTAACGAAGCTACCATCGAAGACATGAAAGACGCATATATGCTTTCATGGGAAATGATGTTGAAAGCGAATGCGCTTTATCGTGACGGTTCAAAATTAAGTCAGCCGCTGAACAGTTTGGCTGATGTATTTGAAGAATTAGAAGATGAAGAAGAGGATACCGTAGATGGATCAACAACAGCAGAACAAGACAAAGTTGTTGAAGTTGCAGAACGTATTATTCATAAATATTTAGCTCGTCGCCAGAGACTTCCATTCCGAAGAGAAGGATATACTCAGAAAGTGAAGATCGGTGGACAAAGTGTTTATCTGAGAACCGGTGAGTACGAAAACGGTCAGCTTGGTGAGATCTTTATTGATATGCACCGTGAAGGAGCTGCATTCAGAAGTTTACTGAACTGTTTTGCAATTTCGATCTCTCTTGGTTTACAACACGGAGTTCCGTTAGAAGAATTTGTGGATGCTTTTGTATTCACCAAGTTCGAGCCAAGCGGAATGGTTACCGGAAATCCTCATGTGAAAATGAGTACTTCTGTAATCGATTATATCTTCCGTGAATTAGCGGTTGCTTACTTAGGTCGTGAAGACTTAGCTCATGTTCCTGCTGATGAGATCTCAACCAGAGATCTGCGTCCAACGCCCGGCGGAGAAGTAGTGGAAACAACCAAAACTGTTGCAAAAGCTCCGGTTGCAGAACCGCAGAAGCAAACAGTGGATGCCGTTGCTCCACAGGCTAAAGCGAAAGCAGCTTCCAGTTACGAAACAGATTACGAAAAGGCTAAGCAGTTGGGGTATACCGGTGATGCTTGTCCGGAATGCGGTAGCATGACGATGGTTCGTAATGGTACTTGTATGAAATGTATTACCTGCGGTTCAACTTCAGGTTGTAGTTAAAAGTTGGGGCGGATGGCAATCCGCACTTGCTAAGAATTTCTTTCATGGAGAACAGGATAAACCCTGACCTGCGGAATGTGGGTCGGGGTTTTTTATGGGATAAAACCGAGTCATTCTGAGTTGTAAAGTTTAGGGTAAAACTTCACATTCAAATCCTTTGTTGTGAACGGTATCCATTATATCGGAGGTTGTGGCTTGTTTTGTTTCAACTCTCAATACTTTATCGCAATCTTCCAGGTCCACGGTAATTCTTCCTTTTGGATGTAATTGCAGTAATTGATCAATGATTAATCTGGCTTTTTTAGGGGTATCAATATCTGTCTTAAATACCTTTACCATTTATTTACTGATAGTTTTAGCTTTCTATTTCCTGAATGATATTTTTCAATTGATGTACATGACGTTGTGTATGTACCGTATTGAACCCGATCCATTCCAGACGAGTAAACGGACCATATTCCGGAATTTCAAAATCCCTGCAAATTTTAGACAGGTCTTTAGTTAGAATAATATCCCTTTGTGAAGCAATGCGTTCTTCTAAACCATCAATTAAGATATCTTTCTTAATAGGTTTGGTTGAAGGAAGGATCTCTTTAGGGGAATCCATTTTGATGGAGAAATCCAGGAAGAGTTTTTCAATTTCGGGTAGTTTCTCATCAGGTGCACGATCAGCATCTTCAACAGTACCGGTAAGTATTTGCATTACACTGTAAGATCGATATAAATGATCTCCAATTTGACCGGCCGACCAGCTATTTTCGAAAGGAGGGATGTTCAGTTGTTCTTCAGTTAGAGAGGAAAGCAATTCGAGTAGCTCACCTGTAGTTTTATCAAATTTATTTAAGACTTCTGTATTCATATCTAAACGTTTTCCGAAAGGATTTTTAATTTCTTTAAGGCATTTTTCCACATTTCAGTGAACATTTCTTCAAACTCATCTAAAATGTCCATATCGATTGAAAGCTTGGTTTTTCCATTGTCCTCTTCAAAAGTATAGTTCTCAAAAGCCGGAGCCCATTTTTTTGCATCCTCACTTTCAGTGTCTTCTATTCCATCTTGTATGATACCTATATGTTCTAGTGAGATGAACTCATAAAGCCGTAATTCTGCAATAACGGAGACCATTCCCGTTCCTTCAGGGTCGAGAAACAGTATTTTTTCTCCCTGTTTCCAACTGCCTTCGTAATGTGATCCTTCTGCAAAAGCGCTCGTCCATTTCCTGTACGTATTATCATCAAGCATGACGTTCCATACGGTTTCAGGAGAAGCATTTATAGTGATTTCTGAGTGAATTTTCTTCATGGATTTTGATTTATTTACCGTTGTAAAACACGTTGAATTTGTGTCCATCTAAATCAGCAAAACCACATCCGTACCATTTTTCCATAATTGTTTGTGGCTCGCTGAAAACAGTTCCGCCGGCTTTTCTAACTTCTTTTGCCCACTCATCTACTTCTGTCACACTATCTGCTGAAAGAGTGAACATTACCTCATTTCCTTTAGATAAGTCGGCAAGTTCTCCTTCAAGGCTCCATTTAAGGCGTTCCTTTTTAAAGAAGTGAATAACAAAATCGTCTTCACCCACTAGAAAACTGGTTAATTCTTCAGTAGTGTGATTAGGACCGTTTGGTTTAAATCCAAGTTTCAGATAAAAATCTCGAGTTCTTTCGATATCCTCAACAGCTAAATTAGCCCAGATTTTCTTAGTATTCATTGTGTGTGAATTTAGATTCTGATTATTATTCTTTTAAGATCTACTTTCCTTCATAGTTTACCATCCAGCGGATACCAAATTTGTCGGTACACATTCCAAAACTTTCTGCCCATTCGGTTTTTTGGAGCGGCATATCTACTTGGCCACCTTCTGAGATATTATCAAAAAGTTGTTTTGCTTCTTCCAGATTGTCAGGTTCTAAATTGATATAGAAGTCATTTCCTCGTTGAAATGATTCTCCCCATGAACCGAAGACATCAGATCCTAACAGAACGGTTCCACCACCAATTGGTAGTGTTGCATTGGCAACTTTATTGAGATCATCACCAGTTGCTCCCATATCATCGTCCATATCTTTAAAACGTACAATAGATAATTCTCCACCGAATACACTTTGGTAAAAGTTGAAAGCTTCTTCCGCGTTGCCATTAAAATTGATGTAAGGATTTACAGATTTCATAATAATTGAGTTTAATGATTTGTTTTATTGCCTACATACCTACTTCATAATTCAGTTCAGTAACGCCACAATTAAATTGTCGGGTAGACATTAGTTTTAGATTAGTTTTCTGTTTGATATCTACAAATAATGGAATGCCTTTTCCAAGAATTATCGGATTAACAAATAGCCAATAGCCGTCAACTAAGTTCTGTTGAATAAGTGAATGTGTTGCTGTGGGGCTACCAAAAAGTAAGATTTCATTATCGGACTCTTTTTTTATTTGATTTATTTTGTCCGATAGGTTGTCGCTAATGATTGTTGTATTAGGCAAGTCCGCACCTTCCATTGTTTTTGATAAAACAATTTTTTGTACTTGTTTATACCACTTTGAATGTTCAATGTCGTGCTTAGTTGCGTTCGGCTTGTCTGCAGCAGTTGGCCAGTAACTTTCCATCATCTCATAAGTTACTCGTCCATATAATGCAGTATCACCTTCACTTATCCGTTTACCAACATGGTCAAATATTTCCTGATCAACTTTGATCCAGTCCATTTCTCCGTTTGGTCCCGCCACAAAACCGTCAAGCGAAATATGCATGAATGAAATTATTCGTCTCATATGATTCTATTTACTTAATTGTTCGTTACTGAAAGTATTGAACTATTATACCATCAAAAAATGCATTGTGTAAGGTGTAAATACGCCAATCTTGAGGGTTGATTGCGACAGAGAGCTTGTATAGATTTATAAAAATCCTTTAAAACTATCAGTTGAAGATGAGACACGTATCTATACTTATACCCCGCGGGCACACCAGTTTAGTAAATATAGCCGGAGCGCATCAGATCTTTTCTCAGGTAAATGGAATTGCTCAGCAAATGGGTAAAGGTCCTGTCTTTGATGTTCATCTGGTGGGGCTGGAAAAAGAGATTCCACAATCAAGCGGTTTCTTTACTTCAAGCCCTGATCTTTTGGTAAGTGAAGTTGATAAAACAGATCTGATCATAATTCCTGCTATTCATGATGATACCGAAACCGGACTGAAGCAAAACAAAGAATTGGGTTCTTGGGTGATAGATCAATATAAGAATGGAGCGGAAGTAGCCAGTTTTTGTATCGGTGCTTTTTTACTGGCATCAACAGGATTACTGGATGGAAAGCAATGCGCCACACATTGGCTGCATGCCGGTAAATTCAGAGAGATGTTTCCACAAGTAGATCTAGTGGATGACAAAATTATGACTTCAGAAGACGGAATCTATACAAGTGGCGGAGCATACTCTTTTCTGAATCTGATTCTCCATTTGATCGAAAAGTACGCCGGTAGGGAAATGGCGATATTCATTTCTAAAGCTTTTTCTATTGATATCGACAGAAACAGCCAGTCAGCATTTATGATATTCCAAGGACAAAAAGACCATGAGGATAAGGAAGTAATTGCGGTACAGGATTTCATCGAAAATAATTATGAAAATACCATCCGTGTTGATGAGCTGGCAGAAAAAGTGGCACTGAGTCGTCGCACTTTGGAACGTAGGTTTAAAAAAGCTACAAGTAACACTGTAAGTGAATATATCCAAAGGGTGAAAGTTGAAGCTGCAAAACGTGATCTTGAAACAAGCCGTAAAAATGTAAATGAAGTCATGTACCAGGTCGGGTATTCTGATACCAAGTCATTTAGAAATACATTCAAAAAGATCACAGGACTTACTCCAATTGATTACAGAAATAAGTTTAATCATGAAGCGGCTGTTGCTTAATTATAATTGTGTCTTTCTTAATAAAAGGGAGCTGTGAATTCTATTGTTGTTTAGTATCCGAATAATATCATCAGCCTTTATCTCAGAATAAGTAATGATTTAGTAAATGTGTTTAGTTTAAATACAAACGATAATAATGACCATAATTTGCATCACTTCTATAAAACACGCATACTCACTGAAACTAACTATCGGGAAGTATGACACAAGAAAAAGATCTTAAGGGCTACTGGAAAAAAAATCTCCAGTACCTGAGCATATTATTAAGTATTTGGTTTACCGTTTCGTACGGATTCGGAATTTTACTCGCTCCCTGGCTCAATAACTTTAAGATGGGCGGTTTCAAACTAGGATTCTGGTTTGCTCAACAAGGATCTATCTATGTGTTTGTGGTGCTTATATTTATCTATGTGTACCTGATGAATCGTTTAGATAAAAAATTCGGTGTAAACGAGGAGGATGCATAATGGATGTTCAAGTGTGGACTTATATTCTTGTTGGAGTCACTTTTACCCTTTACATCGGAATTGCTATCTGGTCGCGGGCCGGATCAACCAGTGAATTTTATATAGCTGAAGGAGCCGTTAATCCTTTAACGAATGGAATGGCAACGGCAGCAGACTGGATGTCGGCTGCTTCATTTCTTTCTATGGCGGGGTTGATCTCATTTATGGGCTACGATGGAACCGTTTATCTGATGGGATGGACAGGTGGTTATGTGTTGCTGGCTTTGCTATTAGCTCCTTATCTGAGAAAGTTCGGAAAGTTTACAGTTCCCGATTTTATTGGTGATCGTTACTATTCAAATACCGCAAGAACGGTTGCTGTAATTTGTGCTTTGATCGTTTCATTCACTTATGTAGCCGGACAAATGCGAGGCGTAGGACTCGTATTTTCAAAATTCCTGGAAGTAGATATTTTCTGGGGAGTGATCATCGGAATGGCGATCGTTTTCTTTTATGCTGTGTTGGGTGGGATGAAAGGAATTACCTACACGCAAGTTGCTCAGTATTGCGTGTTGATCTTTGCCTTTATGGTTCCTGCATTTTTCATTTCGATGCAATTAACCGGAAGTCCGATTCCTCAAATTGGATTTGGCTCTACGGTTACGGATGGTTCAGGAATGTATTTACTGGACAAGTTGGATCAACTCCACACAGAATTAGGTTTTGCTGAGTACACTTCGGGTACAAAAAGTATGCAGGACGTATTTTTTATAACCGTTGCATTGATGGTAGGAACTGCCGGACTTCCACATGTGATCGTTCGATTTTTCACCGTTCCAAAAGTTAAAGATGCCAGAATATCGGTTGGATATGCGCTGATCTTTATAGCGATCCTGTACACAACTGCTCCGGCAATTGCCGTTTTTGCCAGAACAAATCTGATCGAAACAGTAAGCGAACAACCGTATGAAGAAATGCCTCCATGGTTCAGCACTTGGGAAGAAACGGCGCTGTTAAATTGGGTAGATAAAAACGAGGATGGAATTATCAATTATGCACCGGGAGCTGCTATTGTCGGAGCACCGGATATTATTCGGGACGGATTGGATATCAGAAGAGGCTCCAATAATCAGGTGATGATCTCTAATGAAGTGACAGCAAACCAAAATGAATTATATGTAGATCGGGATATCATGGTATTGGCTAATCCTGAGATCGCAGGTTTACCGGCTTGGGTCGCGGCGTTGGTTGCAGCCGGTGGATTGGCTGCTGCACTTTCCACTGCGGCTGGATTACTTTTGGTAATCTCGACGTCAGTTTCTCATGATCTCATCAAGAAGCAATTTAATAAAGACATTTCCGACAAAGCTGAATTGCGATATGCACGAATAGCGGCTGCTGTGGCGGTTGTTGTAGCAGGATATTTTGGAATTAATCCCCCGGGGTTTGTAGCCCAAGTTGTGGCTATTGCATTTGGATTAGCGGCAGCTTCATTTTTCCCGGCTATTATTCTGGGAATCTTCTACAAGAAGATGAACAAACAAGGCGCACTTGCCGGAATGATTGCCGGGTTGATATTCACGCTGGCTTACATCATTTATTTCAAGATTGCTTTTCCTGAGTTAAATATTCCTGAAAACTGGTGGTTTGGTATTTCTCCGGAAGGAATCGGAACCTTCGGAATGTTAATCAACCTAGTCGTAGCGTTAAGCGTTAGATCATTTTATCCTGATCCACCGGAAGATGTCCAGGAAATGGTGGAGGGGATTAGGTATCCGAGGTGATTTAATTATGAGTAATAATTTTAGAGAATTGGTGCTTAAATCATGTGAAAACAAAAGAGACTACTCTGGAAAATTCACATCTAAAATTCTCAAAATCAAAGAAGATGCTGAACGTGCATTTAATACCATAATATATCATGGTGATGATATGAATTATGGTGCTTCGCAAGAATTAAGATTCTTTTTAGACAAAAAGGGAAATATCATCTCTCGGGATAATGGAAAAAGAATCGAGGAATTAGAAGTTAAAGCACGATATCTGATTCGAATACTCATAAGTTCACTTGGTGAATATTATTTATTCGAATTAAATAAAAGAAAAAAAATTCTATGGTTGGATGGGTACGATTATGTCAAAGAAACTCCTGAAAAACTGATCGAAGTCAAAAATAGAATTACAGATTATTTTGAAAAATTAGACTTTAAAAGTATTCCAGAAGATTTATTGAAGCAAGAAGTAGAAGGTAAGGTTAGAGCTTTGGACGATAAAACTGCCACAGTTTTAGATATAAATTTTAAGAAAATCGAAGTATATTTTTTAATCGAAATATAACAGTCTCCCTTCGAAGGGAGACGATCAAGCCGACGGTTCTCGGCTTGATCCGAGGGATGTCTTAAGGAACCTAAATTATTTTTTAATTCATAAACTTACTTTTGGCTTGACCCAAAAGTAACAAAAGGTCAAGACTAAGAATTATTGACGGGTTCAAGTTGTGTTCGCTGAATAAATCCAAAGGTCTTCGTTCGTTAGAAACATTTACTAAATCTTCACCTGAAGGATTTATTCATCCTGCGGATACGCTCACACATCTTTTCACTTTTCCGTCAATATTTCTAAGGTCGTAAATGGGTGATAGTTTTTTGAATTTTACTTATAAAAAAGGAAATTAAATTATGAACAGACAAGAAGCGTATAAAATCCTTTCAGCTGAACTTAAAACAATTTCCAAAAATGATTTAGATACATTATTGGAATTTGATGGTCAAAAAATTGAAACAGAAGTTTTATCAGATTCTGCAATCTCATATTCATTAATGATTGAAATACAGTTTATGGGAAATAATAAGTTTGAGTTAAAAGGGAGCATCCATGATGGTAATTCGTATAACTTCGATCTTCTGGAAGAGAAAATTTTAGTAACTAAATAAGAGCATTTTAAACCTAAAACAATTTACAACTCCCATCCAACTTTTTTGCCTACATTCGTAGGCATTTTCTTTTACTAAACTAATACGGGATCAATGAAATCAATTCTATCTGTCTACCTTGCAGTATTATTCGCAGGAGTATCTTTTGCACAAACCAATCCACAGTGGATTCGCTATCAAACTATTTCACCGGATGGCTCAACCATCGTCTTTACATACAAAGGTGATTTGTATTCAGTAGCGTCAACCGGGGGAGATGCCACTCAACTTACTTTCCATGAAGCTCATGATTATATGCCGGTTTGGAGCAAAGATGGAAAATCCATTGCTTTTGCATCTGATCGTTATGGAAATTTTGATATCTATACGATGAGTGCTCAAGGCGGAGCAGCAAAAAGATTGACTTTTCATTCTAATGATGAAAAGCCATTCACATTTTCGGCGGATGGAAAGAATATTATTTTCGGCGCACTTCGAATGGATACCAAAGAACATCGTCAGTACCCAACTGGATCTCAACCTGAGTTGTATTCTGTTCCTGTAATCGGTGGACGTGTTGATCAAATCTTTACCGTTCCTGCTGAATTTGTTCAGATAAATAAAGATGGTTCTCAAATGGTCTATCACGATAAAAAGGGAGGAGAGAACGAGTGGAGAAAGCATCACACTTCTTCCATCACACGTGATATCTGGACCTACGATACGAAGAGCAAAGCTCATAAAATGATCACCAGTTTTGAAGGAGAAGATCGTCAGCCGATCTACAGTGAAGATGAAAAGTCGCTGTATTACCTGAGTGAGGAAAGCGGCAGTTTTAATGTTCATAAGCTTTCATTAGCAAGTCCTTCCCAGAATACGCAGTTGACCAATTTTGATCTGCATCCGGTTCGTTTTCTTAGTATGGGAAATGGAATGCTTTCTTTCGGGTATGATGGCGAATTGTATACCATGAAAGAAGGAGAGCAACCAAAGAAAGTGAACGTGAACATCAGAACTCAGGAAAAGAGCAATTCTGACAAATTCATCACTATCAACGGTGGTGTTCAGGAAATGGCTGTTCATCCCAATGGAAAAGAAATTGCATTCGTAGCCAGAGGAGAAGTATTTGTGACTTCTATCGATGGTTCGCTTACCAAAAGAATTACAAATACTCCTGAAACTGAGCGTTTTATCACTTTCACTCCGGATGGGAAAAGTTTAGTGTATTCCAGCGAAAGAAACGGAAAGTGGAGTATTTTCAAATCCGAAAAAGTCAGAGAAGAAGAACCGTTTTTCTTTGCCTCAACACTTTTGAAAGAAGAAGCAGTAGTTGAAACTAAAGAAGATAATTACCTGCCGGAATATTCCCCTGATGGAAAGAAGCTTGCTTTTATTGCAGGAAGAAGAACACTCAGGATTCAGGATGTGGAATCAGGAAATACGGTAGACCTGCTTACTCCGGAAGATCTGTTCCATATGCGGGATGGTGACAAATACTTTACCTGGAGTCCGGACAGCAAATGGTTACTGGTTGATTGGAATAAACTTTTGAACAACAGCGAAGTATTGCTTTTATCAGCAGATGGTAAAGAAAGAATCAACCTGACGGAAAGTGGTTATTACGATTATTCTCCGAAATGGGTGAATGAAGGAAAGCAGATGATCTGGTTCAGTAACCGTGATGGATTGAAAAGCTATGCCACTAGCGGAAGTTCTCAATCAGATGTGTATGCTATGTTTTTTGATCAGGATGCGTGGGATAAATTCAGCATGAGTAAAGAAGATTATGAGTTGATGCAGGAGATCGAAAAGGCAAATAAGAAAGAAGAAAAACCCGAAGACAAAAAAGAAGATGAAAAGAAGGACGAGAAAAAAGAGGAGGCAAAATCTCTTGAATTTGATTGGGATGGAATGAAGGACAGAAAAGCTAAGCTTACTATACATTCCAGTAATCTATCGGATGCTACATTGTCAAAAGATGGTGAGAAATTGTACTACTTATCCCGTTTTGAAGGAAGATACGATCTTTGGGAAACAGAGCTGAGAACTCGTGATACGAAGAAATTGATCAGTTTGAATACCGGTGGTGGAAGCTTGGTTTGGGATAAAAAAATGGAAAACCTATATCTGTTAAGCAGTGGTAGAATTTCAAAAGTGGATCTTTCCGGTGGCAGTACAAAAGGAATTTCGATTTCCGGAGAGATGGAATACGATGCCGATAAAGAACGCCAAAAAATGTTCGAGCATGTGTATATCAGAACTAAGAATATTTTCTATGAGCCAACTTTCCACGGAAACGATTGGGATATGCTGTATAAAGAATATCAGAAATACTTGCCACATACTTCCAATGGATACGAGTTTGCAGAAGTACTATCCGAAATGCTTGGAGAATTGAATGTTTCTCATGCCGGCGCAGGATATAGTAACAATATCGAAAATGGTGATGCAACGGCTTCTCTGGGAATATTCTGGGATTATAATCATAAAGGAGATGGGATCAAGATCACGGAAGTTATAAATGGTGGTCCACTGGATAAAGAAGCACTAGAGATCGAAGCAGGAATGATCATCCAGAAAATTGACGGAGAAACAGTTTCAGCAAACAGAGATATGGCAAGTTATCTGAACAGAAAATCTGATAAATTTACATTGCTTGAAGTCACGGACAGTAAAGGGAAAAATGCTAAACAAGTTACCGTCAAGCCAATTTCTTTAGGAGCAGAAAGAGGATTACTGTACGATCGATTTGTTAGAATGAATGAAGAAGAAGTTGCTGAAAAGAGTAATGGTCAGTTAGGTTATGTTCATATTCCGGGAATGGGAGATGGTCCATATCGCGATATTTACGAAGATATGCTAGGCAAATATTTAGAAGCGAAAGGAATCATTGTGGATACGCGATTCAATGGTGGTGGCGACTTAGTTGCAGATCTCGCAATGTTCTTTACGGGTGAAGAATTCATCACTTATGCTACAGCTGCAAAAGTTGTTGGGGGAGAGCCGACATCCCGCTGGACAAAACCTACGCTTACCATGTTCAACGAAAGTAATTACTCTGATGGACATTGCTATGCTCAGGGATATACTGATTTGAAGATCGGAATTACATTAGGAATGCCTGTTCCGGGAACCTGTAGTTTTGCAGGATGGGAAGGTTTGCCAAATGGCGGTTATTGGGGAGTTGTTCCGGTTAGTGCCAAAGACAAAGCAGGTCGCTGGATGGAAAATTTGCAAACCGAACCGGATGTAAAAGTTAAGAATATGCCCGGAGTTATAAACTCTGGTCGTGATCAACAATTGGAAAGAGCGATTGAAGAATTAATGAAAGAAGTGAATGAGTAGGATTTAGCTTCTTATCAAAAAACTGAATGAGGAGGCTTTGAATAAAAGTCTCCTTTTTTTGTACTCACTGTAATTCTTAGTATATCTGCTTCGACTAACTTAGAAAAGTATTTTTAATTCAATCATACCATTGCAGAAATCTGTAGTTGAACAAGAATTTGTTAAAAAGGTGACAGAATCCCAGGGGATTGTGCACAAGGTATGCGGAATATACTGTGACAATGAAGAAGATAAGAAAGATCTTTTTCAGGAAATATTGATTCAACTCTGGAAGTCATATCCAAGCTTCAGAGGGGATTCAAAATTCTCTTCATGGATGTACAGGGTTGGACTAAATGTGGCGATATCTAATCTGAGGAAGTCAAAAACGAAGAAAGAAGATTCTACCTTGCCTGATTCATTTGATTCCATTTCTAAAGAAAGTGACGAACAAAGTTTGAGTCTGGAAAAAGGATTACTGCGTGATGCAATTCAACAACTGAATAAGATCGAAAAAGGAATCATGATGCTTTATTTGGAAGAAAAACCAAATGAGGAGATTGCAGAGATCATGGGTATAACCCAGAACAATGTTAGAGTAAAGATGACTCGAATCAGAAACAAACTGAAAGAAACCCTTAATCCGAGTTGATATGGAACTTGAAGAACTGAAAGTTTTATGGAAAGAAGAAACTGAGAAGGAAGTCTCATCTCATAGAGTAGATGTAGACGAAATAAGAGGGGTGATTAGTCGAAAATCTCAGAGTACAATAGCAGATATAAAAAGAACGCTGAAAATTAAAGTAGGTGTCGCAGGATTTGCAGGAGTAATGTGTCTTGCTACGGTCATTTTTAATCTGACAGAATCATTAAGCGAGGGTTTGATGAGTTTTATGGATTCTTCTCAAGTGGCAATAATTTATTCAATATTAGGAGTCTCATTACTTATAATTTCTGTATTTAACTTCTTTAATCATATTCGAATTACTGATTTTGAACGTTCTTCCTTATCCATCAAAGAAACTATAAATCATGTTATTAAGATCATTAAAGGCGCAATGAATCTCGGAACCTATTCTGATCTTATAGTCAGCCCGTTTGTCTTCGCCTTTGTCGGCTATGTTTTCTTTTACAGAGAAGATGTGTTTCAATTCGATATCAGAACAATTTATGTGCTTTTAGTCTATATAGCGGGGTTAACGTTCAGTTACTTCACTAATAAGTACGCCATGCAAAGACGATTTGGGAATGATCTTGATAAACTAAAAACGTATTTAAAGGATCTGGAAAATTGAGCAACGCAGAACAGAATTTACTTAGAGAAGAAGTCCGATTAAATGATTTAACTGTTCGGGGAATAACGTGGAATGTTTATTTAATAAATATGGGAATATTCTTTCTCTTAAAATTATGGTTTCGTCCTTGGATAAGAGAGCAGGAAGGATTGGCGTTGCTCAAAACTATTTCAAATTCCTTACCTAATTTTATAGAAGCATATGTAGGAGTTTTCTGTATTTCCGGATTATTTCTCTTAGCAAAGATCAAAAACTATTCATGGGCTGGAAACTTGTCTGATAGATGGATCTATGTTATCTCGACAATAGTAGGGGCGATTTTCGTAATTACTCAGGAAATGAAATTTCACAATCTTGGTGGTAGGAATATCTATGATCCTAATGATGTAGTTGCTTCAGTAAATGGATTGGTATTCGTTTTTGTGATGCTGAATGTGTACGGTATCGGGCTAAGGAAAAAATAATTTGGCTCTTCTGTAATTCTGAAGTTTTTGCTTCGACTAACTGACTAAACACCATAATCCTTAATACAATCAGTTTAGTCATGGAAAAGATGATCAACTATAATTATGTAATTACTGGTGGTTTAGTATTAATAGTCCTGGGATTTGTAGGATTGAATTCTGACGCAGTAAGTCCGGAATGGGATATTGTGATTAAAATATTTCAATCAGTTGGATATTTTTCTTTTGGAATAGGTGTATTCAGAAAGAAGAAATTGGAAAAGGAATTAATGAAAATTGAACTACTCCAAAAGAGTTATTGAAAATAGTGCTCTCAAAAGTCAAAGCAGATCTATGAATAACGAACTATCAGTTAAGAAAAGACAGAACAGTTTTAACAGATTAAAATGGATCGGTTTCATTTTAATGGCTTCTGGTTCGCTTTCGTTTAGTAATCATACTCTAGTTGGAGATATGATTGCTGTATTAGGAATTATACTTTTTTTGGGGACTTGTATTTATAGTCGTCTAAAACGATGAAATAAAAAACTCATCTGATTAAGTATTAAGGTTAGTTACAGTTCTATAATTACGTCGCCTTTGTATTGAAATCGCCGTAACTTTGTCTAGTAACTCCTAAAACCTAAGTTCGTGCGATTTAGCTTCCCTGCTTTTTTAGCAACTTTTATTTTATTTCTGATACCAAGCTCGCTTTTAAGTCAGTTTTATCCTGCAGAAACGTATTCGACTTCTGACGGGATGCCCACCAATTCTGTTTACTCTATCACTCAGGCAGAAAACAGAGTCATGTGGTTTATTACATCAAAAGGCGTGGTAACATACGATGCTAGTGAATGGTTTCTTTTTCCGGATTCACTAGCTCTTCCATTAACAAAACAATCTTACATTCAAAATGATGACTCAGACAGAATTTGGGTGGCAGGATATAATGAGAGTGGTTTCACAGTTCAAAATTACAAAGAGAAAGAATGGACAAAAGTAATAACTCCTGACTCATGGCCGAACAACAGAAAAGCATTTTCATTCAGAGCGGCAAAGAAGCAGATATTTCTGGGACTGGAGAATCAGCTTTTTATTTTGAATGAATCCCACTCAGAGTGGAGAGTAAAACAAATTCAGAGCGGTAGTAAAACTGTTACGATCAATGACCTTGTTTATTTAGATGATAAGCTCTTTATCACCACAAATCAGGGAGTTTATGAGTTCCATGATGGTGAAATAATTGAAAGTGAGCTCAATAATTTCAATTTGCGAAGCAGAAATATTCTCACCATAAATAAATTTCAGGACTCGTTTTATTTTCTGGGCTTGAATTGGATTGGCAAAGTTGAAGATAACAGGTACAGTCTAGTTTCAGATGAACTGGGTATTTTTTCAGAGTCAGATATTAAAAAATACAGTTTGGAAATTGATGACAGAGGACGAGTTTTTTACAGTAGTTACAGCAGAGCATCGGTTCTTAATGAAGAAACAGGGCGGTGGATTCCTCTTAAAATTCTGGGAAGACAACAAAACGTATTAAGTAATCAGATCTTTGTAGATCAGGAAAAGAATTATTGGGTTGGAGATAACAGGGGCTTATTTAAATTCAATTTACTACGATTTAAAAATTTAAACAGTAATACAGGCCTAATTGAGGATGAGGTAAGTAGTATTTATCAAACACTGGATGGGAAAGTACTGTTGGCAAATCCAAGAGGCATTAATTTCTATGATGAAGGAGAAATAAAATCTATAGATCTGAGAAACCGATACCCGGATTTTGTAACAAGAGTATTAGATATAGAACAAACTGCTGACGAAAGCATTTATGTAGCTCTTTCGCAAGGTGGTTTAATTAGTATAAAAAATGGGAGAATAAGAGATTACGATTCAAAAACCCTCAACAATTTAATAACTGCAATTAGTGTACATAATGGTGAGCTTTTAGTATCAAGTTCTAATGCAGTGTATATTTTTAAAGATCAGAAACTAGAGCTTTTTGGTGAATTTAATGGAATCCGAAATATTGTTAGTCTGGATAATGACAAACTCGCGATACTTTCTTATCAGGGACTATATATATCAGATGGTATTAACACCAGATTTTATTCAAGCACAAAAAATTCACTAAACAGTACGTTTGATATTGAGTACTGGAATGGAAATTATGTGGTTGCTACACAAGCAGGCTTAGGAATATTGAAGAATGAAAAAATTGTAGGCTATGAAGATATTTCCGTTCCTGCAATTCCTTCTTACTCATTAATGAAAGATTCAGGGAATAACCTGTGGGTTGGTACTAACGATGGTATTTTTAGAGTGAATGAAGGTCAAACTATTCAGTACAATAAAAAAAACGGGTTAATCGGTAATGAAATTAATCGTAATGCTTTAATTGAAGATACAGACGGAGATATATGGATCGGAACAGATGCAGGTGTTTCTGTTTTTGATCACAATGAAGATATTGAAGCAGATTATATACCAATTATTGAACTAAAAGAACTTAAAACATTAAATGGCACGGATCTTACTGATAAAAGCCAAAAGCACATCAATTATAATGAGAATAGCATCGAATTAAAGTTCAGAACTATTTCATTCTTTAATGAAGAAGCAATGAATTTCAGGTATAAACTTGAAGGATTTGATGAAGAATGGAACAGCTCTTCAGATATTTCCAATAGTCCGATTCGGTATACAAATCTTAATCCGGGAAATTATACTCTTTTAGTGCAGGGACAAGTTGAAGCCGGACCCTGGAGTGCTCCTCATCAGGTAGGTTTTGTTGTTGAACATCCATTTTATCAAACACTGTGGTTCATAAGCTTGGTTCTATTGTCTATTACTGTGATCGCATATTCCTGTCTCTTATACACATCTGACGCTGCCGACGAATAGAGAGG
>CAJXQC010000034.1 GCA_913058495.1 uncultured Balneola sp.
CGAGATGTAGAGAGGTCTCGTGGGCTCGGAGATGTGTATAAGAGACAGGTTCGGAGTAATGGCAATTTCAATGATGGTATCCTGATACAGATCAAAGATATCACTTATCGGAGTTCCTGTTTCCAGTGATGGATCTAAAACCATAATTCCATCGTGATCCGTGCCGAGTCCAAGCTCGTCTTCAGCGCAAATCATTCCGTGAGATTCTTCGCCACGGAGTTTTGCTTTTCTAAGAGTTAAAAAGCTTCCATCATCCAGTTTAATGGGCAGGGTAGAGCCAACAGTTGCTACGGGTACTTTTTGTCCTTCAGCTACATTGTTTGCTCCGCAAACGATCTGAACTTTCTCTTCTCCGAGATCAATGGTACAAACTTTTAATCTGTCAGCATTAGGATGAGCTTTTGTCTCAAGAACTTCACCAACGATCACGCCTTCCAGTGTACTGCCAAACTCTTCAATTTCTTCGACCTCTAAACCGATCAAAGTAAGTTTATCAGCGAGTTCTTCAGGACTCAGATCCAGATCAATAAATTCTTGTAGCCAGTTATATGAAATTTTCATTTATAACGTATTGAGATCTTTTAATTAAACTGTTCTAAAAAGCGAATATCATTCTCGTAGAATGAGCGGATGTCGTCGATTCCATGCTTTAAAATAGCTATGCGTTCAACACCCATTCCCCATGCAAATCCGGTATATTTTTCAGGATCGACTCCTGCCGCTTTAAATACATTTGGGTCAACCATGCCGGAACCTAATATTTCCAGCCATTTTCCTTTTTCTTTGGATCCCCACCAGATATCCATTTCTAAACTTGGTTCTGTGAAAGGGAAGAAGCCCGGACGTAATCTGTATTTCACATCATTGCCATACATTAATTTAGCAAAAGTGATCAGTGTATCTTTCAGATCAGCAACACTTACATTCTCATCTACATAAAGAGCTTCAACCTGGTGGAACAGGAAATAAGACTTAGGGCTTACAGCTTCGTTTCGGTACACTCTTCCGGGCATGATAGCACGAATTGGTGGCTTTTGTTTTTCCATCAATCTGATCTGAACGGGAGAAGTATGAGTTCTCAAAACAAGATCGTCTACTTTTGGATCATCGCTCTTTCTTACAAAAAAAGTATCCTGTTCATCTCTTGCTGGATGATTAGGAGGGAAGTTCAGAGCGGTGAAGTTATGGAAATCATCTTCGATCTCAGGTCCGTGAGAGATCGTAAAACCTAATCGGTAAAAGATACTCTTCATCTCTTCTAAAGTCTGTGTAAGAGGATGCAAAGAACCAACAGGAGAGAGAGGAGCTGTTAAAGTAATATCGTCTGTAGCTGATCTTTCAGTAGTTGCTGAAGAAGAAAATGAAGATTGCAGCTCATCAAAACGACCCTGAGCCAAATTCTTGAGATCATTCATGGACTTTCCAAAGGCAGCTTTATCTTCTTTAGCTACCTGACCAATCATTTTAAACATGGATTGTATCTTACCATTCTTGGAAAGAAACTCGAGGCGAAATTTTTCAAGCTCATCAGAGTTTGAAACCGGGAAAGATTCTATTTCTTTTTTTAATGCTTCTACTTTATCGAGCATGTTTTTTGATTTAACTAAGTAATCTGTGGTTAAAATAAAAAAACCGGTAAACCTAATTGAACAGATTTACCGGCTTTAAATAGCAAGATAGCAATTAAGCTGTAGCTTCCTTCACAATGGCAGCAAACGTATCGGCGTCGTGAACCGCTAAATCTGCAAGTACCTTACGGTTGATCTGCATATCCTTTTCTTTCATCGCGTGGATGAGCTTAGAATAAGAGATTCCGTTGATTCTTGCAGCAGCATTGATTCGAACGATCCATAATCTACGGAATGTACGTTTACGATTTTTGCGATCACGGTATTGGTACTGAAGACCTTTTTCAACCGCATTTTTCGCAATCGTATATACATTCTTTCGTTTGCCCCAGTAACCTTTCGCTTGAGATATAATCTTTCTGCGACGGCGACGGGAAGCCACTAAATTTGATGAACGTGGCATTTTGTCTAGATTTTAGGATTAAAATTTATAAGGGATAAGCTCTTTTACTTTTGGAGCATCTGCATCTGTAACGATAGTAGATTCGCCGAGCTTTCTCTTGGTTTTACTGCTTTTCTTAGTAAGAATGTGGCGCTTAAAAGCTTTCTTACGTTTAATTTTACCGGAACCGGTAACCTTAAATCGCTTTTTAGCTCCACTATTACTTTTCATTTTTGGCATTGTGTGTATACCTGCTTTGTGAAAATTATAAAGACTTCAAAGATAGGTAGAAATCATCGTGTAATCAACGATTATAACAGTTTATTTTGGAGTGATCATCATTATCATTCGACGACCTTCCATATTAGGTTTTGTTTCTACCTTAGCAACATCTTCAAGGCTCTTAGCTAATTGAAGAAGAAGTAATTCTCCTTTCTCAGTGTATAGCATATCACGTCCTCGAAATTGAACTGTGGCCTTAACTTTATCACCACTTTCTAAAAACTCTCTGGCATGACGAGTTTTAAATTCAAGATCATGGTCATCAGTATTCGGGCGGAAGCGAAGCTCTTTAACATTTACAGTATGTTGCTTTTTCTTAGCTTCTTTTTCTTTCTTCTTTTTCTCATACATGTACTTGCCGTAGTCAATGATCTTACAAACGGGTGGGTTTGCATCAGGTGCAATCTCAACCAGATCCAGGTTGTATTGTTCGGCAATCTGTAACGCTCGTTCAGATGTAGTAATTTCATGCCCGCCATCAGGTTTAATTACCCGGACTTGTGCGGCTCTTACGTCTTCATTGATTCTGGTTTTGTCAGCAGGTTCTGGTCTGCCAAATGATCTTCTTGCGATATTTATCCTCTTATGTTTTGTTAATCTTCAGGTAATGATTTTTTTTCAATCTCATTTTCAACAGTTGAAAGAAAATCAGAAAATTTGAAAGTTCCAATATCTCCTTTGCGATGTCTACGAACAGAAACCGTGCCAGCTTCTTGTTCTTTGGTTCCAACGATCAGCATATACGGCACTTTGTCAGTTTCCGCATCTCGGATCTTGCCACCAATTTGTTCGCTTCGCTCGTCAAGAGTTACCCGAACTCCAATCTTCTTAAATGCATCAACGCATTTTTTTGCATAATCATTCTGATCATCTGATATCGGAAGTACACGAACTTGTTCCGGAGAAAGCCAAAGTGGGAAGTTTCCGGCAAAATGTTCGATCAAAATACTGGTGAATCTTTCCATGGAGCCGAAAGGTGCTCTGTGAATAATAACAGGTCGATGTTTTTCATTATCTGAGCCTACATAAGTAAGATCAAAACGTTCCGGCATTACATAATCCACCTGAACAGTTCCCAACTGCCATTTTCTGCCGATGGCATCCCGAATTATAAAATCTATCTTAGGACCATAAAAACTAGCTTCGCCCGGAGCAATGGTATAGTCCAGATTCATTTCGTCAGCTACTTCTTTGATCTCTTTTTGAGCGCGTTCCCATAATTCAATGTCTCCGCCGTATTTTTCCTCATTATCATCACGGAAGGAGAGACGAATATCAACAGGCATTCCAAATGTGTCAAAAACAAAATTTGTGAGGTCAATTGTATGTTTGATCTCTTGTTTCAACTGTTCCTGCATGCAATAAATGTGAGCGTCATCCTGGGTAAAACCACGTACTCTTGAAAGTCCACTTAATTCACCGGATTGTTCATAACGATAAACGGTTCCGAATTCTGCCAAACGTAATGGTAGATCACGATAACTCCTCATCTCATTAGAATAGATCCTGTGATGATGAGGGCAATTCATGGGCTTCAACATATATTCTTCATCATCAACCTGAATTGGATCGTATTGAGAGTCGGAATAGTAGGGGTAGTGCCCGGAAGTTTTGTACAACTCAATATTTCCGATATGAGGAGTGATCACTTCTTGATAACCGCGTTCAAATTGTTCGTCTCTTAGGAAAGACTCTAAAGTTCTTCTGAGTCTTGTTCCTTTAGGTAACCAAATAGGAAGGCCACTGCCCACCATTTTGTCGATCATATAGATGCCTAACTCTTTACCAAGCTTTCTGTGATCTCTTTTTTTGGCTTCTTCCACCATATCAAGGTGTTCCGTAAGCATTTTCTGCTTAGGGAAAGAGATGCCGTAAATACGTGTAAGCTGTTTACTGTTGTTGTCTCCACGCCAGTAAGCACCTGCTAAACTTGTAAGCTTGATCGCCTTTACAATTCCTGTGTTTGGAACATGAGGTCCGCGGCAAAGATCGGTAAAATTGCCTTGAGTATAGAATGTGATCGATCCGTCATCTAAACCTTCGATCAGATCTACTTTATATTTGTTTCCATTATCTTTATAGAAAGAAAGGGCATCTGCTTTTGAAATATCTTTTCGCTCAAAGCTGTTTTTATTTCTGGCTACTTCAAGAAATTTTTGTTCGATCTTTCCTAGATCATCCTGAGAAATATTTTTTTCTCCGAAATCGATATCATAGTAAAAACCATTTTCGATTGGGGGCCCAATTCCAAATTTAGCTTCAGGGTAAAGCTCCTGAACTGCTTCTGCTAAAATATGCGCAGATGAGTGCCAGAATGTATATTTGCCATCTTCGCTATCCCAGGTATTGATTGCTATCGTAGCATCCTCATTTATTGGCCGATCCAGATCAATGATCTCCCCATTAACTGTGATACTTAGTGCAACTCTTGCTAATCCTGATGAAATTGATTCCGCAACCTCAAGCCCTGTAGTTCCCTTTTTATGTTCTCGTTCGGAACCGTCCGGTAAGGTGATAGTAATATTTTGTTCTGACATTAATTAGTTAATTGAAAAAAAAGCTTTTTTATGATGCCCAAAGATAGGAATAATAATTTTTGGTACATACTTAATTTAAGATTATTAAAGTTTTGTTGGATAAAGTAAAGTATAAAATGCATATTCTCGCTGCAAAATAGAAGGACATCTAGAGACAAGTATGACATTTTTCGATTCGCAACTCATGTTTGTGTGCGATCAACTTAATTTGAAGATATTGGATGCTAATGAAGCTGTTATATCCAAACTTCAATACCCTAAAAAGGAATTAATAGGCAAATCGCTGTCTACTTTAGGGAAAAATATAGATCTCAGTCAGGAAGAATTTGTAAATCTGGGATTACCCTTCATCGAAACCTGGAAGATATTTTCGAAAGCGAAAGATGAATTTTTCGTACAGTTCTCATCACATCTTATTAACTATAAGGGCATTCCCTCCAAAATTGTAGTTGCTCATGATGTAACAGATGTATTTAAGAAGAATGCATCCTCCAAAAAAGCAGTTTCTTTGCCTATTGGTTTTCAGGATTTCCCATTGGCAGAAGTTGAATGGGATCTAAATCACAAAATATTGAGGTGGTCAAAAAGAGCGGAGTTACTTTTCGGGTATTCCCATTCCGATGTAAACAAAAATCCTTTTTTACTCGAAGATCTGATTCAAGAGTCTGATTTCAGTAAGATCACCGAAGCTAATAAAGATGCACTTCAGGATCTGAGTCCTACAAAGATAGTTACTCTTAAATCCGAAACTAAAAGTGGTGAATACATAGAGTGCGAATGGTATAATTCCTACTTATTTGATAGCAAAGGAAATATCACTTCTATCTATTCTGTGATCAAGGATATCACAGAAGAAAAACTTGCCAGAGAAAAGTCAAGGCAACTGATGACCAGTTTTATGGATCTGTATAACTCAATTACAGATGCAATCTATTTATTAAATCCATTGGGTGTGATCATAGATGTTAATGCCGGTTTAACAAAAACCTTTGGATATGAAAAAGAGGAGGTAATCGGTCAACAAATCAAATTTCTATCTGCATCAGGTAAATACGATCAAGAATTAATAAACGATTATTTAAAAAGAGCCAGAGAAGGAGAATCAATAAGTTATGAAGGTTGGGGGGAAAAGAAGAATGGCGAAGTTTTTCCTACAGAAGTATTGATGAATTCCGGTTCTTATTTAGATGAGGATGTTATAATTGTTGTGGAAAGAGATGTATCAGAAAGATTGCTTTCTCATCAGGAGTTAAAACATCGGGAAAGTATGTTCAGTAATTTATTTCATTCCAGCCCAATTGGTATTGCCCAACTGGATCATCATCAGGAAATTGAAAATGTAAACAAAAGCTTCGAAGAGATATTTGGGTACACTCAAAAGGAAGTAAAGGGTTTGGAGCTCGATAAACTGATTGTTCCTGATGATGAATATCAAGATGCTCTTGAACTTTCCACAAGTGAGATTGCCAAAGTGTACAGCGGGAAAAGAAGAACAAAATCCGGCAATATTATCGATGTAATTGTATGTGCTGTTCCCGTAATTGTAGATGGAAAAATAATTTCAATGTATGGAATATATGTTGACATCACGGATCGGAAAAGAGCGGAAGAAAAGCTGAAATCTAATTTAAGAGAAAAGGAAGTTCTACTTGCCGAGATCCATCACAGGGTTAAGAATAATCTTGCTGTAATTACCGGATTACTGGAGTTACAGGCTTTGAATTCAGAAAACGAAGACGCTCATAAAGTACTCAAAGATAGTCAAATGAGAGTTAATTCTATTGCTTTGGTCCATGAACTACTTTATCAAAGTGACGATTTTTCCCAAGTAGACATTCCTAATTATCTGAAAGACCTTACCAGAGTGATTTCTAATTCAATGGAAAGAAGAGCGATCCCTGTTTATATCGAATTTGATCTGGATCAGATTCAGTTAGAAATTACACAAGCTATTCCATGTGGTTTAATTTTAAATGAAATACTAACTAATAGCTATAAACATGCTTTTGCTGAAAGAGATGAGGGAAAAATATTTATTTCATTTAAGAAAAGTGACGATGAGATAGTCTATATGGTCAAAGATAATGGGGTTGGTTTACCGGAAGAAAATGAAGAAGACAAACAATCACTGGGTATGACTTTAGTTAAAACTTTGGGAAGACAATTGAATGCCAGAACAAAGATCTATTCTGATAACGGGGCTAATTTCGAGTTCAGATTCAGTAAGAAATAAGTGCAATAAAACTGTTGTTACTTTATTCCGGTTTTAGTTTTCTTTCGGTGGTAAAATTAACCTAATTATCGCAAAGTGAATACAGAGACAGCAAAACAAAAAAAGTCCTTTTTTAATCGCTTTTTGGACGGCATAGAATACGCAGGTAACAAACTTCCCGATCCTGCAATATTGTTTCTATTGTTACTTTGTATTGTTTGGCTTCTTTCTCTGATTCTATCACCATTCGATTTTGCTGAAATTGATCCAAGAACAGGGCAAAATATAGAGGTGATTAATCTATTAACGGGTTCTCAGCTCGCTGCTTTTCTGGCAAGTATGGTTAACACTTTTGTTACATTCGCGCCTTTGGGGATTGTATTAGTTGCTATGCTGGGTGTTGGAGTTGCCGAACATTCAGGATATATAAATACAGCTATTAAGTATGTACTTAGTTTTACACCAAAGATGCTGTTAACTCCTGTTTTGATCTTAGTTGCTATTGTAAGTCATACAGCCACAGATGCAGGATATGTACTTGTTATCCCACTTGGAGGAGTGATTTTTTATGCCGCAGGCAGGCATCCTGTGGCCGGAATTGCAGCCGCTTTTGCCGGAGTTTCCGGAGGATTTAGTGCCAATTTTATTCCATCAGCTATAGATCCTCTGTTGCAAAGTTTTACCCAGTCTGCTGCTCAAATTATTGATCCGGATATGCTGGTGAACCCATTGAATAATTGGTTTTTTACCAGTGCGTCCAGCGTACTTATTGTTCTAATTGGGTGGTACATCACTGATAAAATAGTGGAACCCAGACTGAAAAATGTAGAACTGGATGACGATATTGATTTGGAAGGAGCGGATGATCTTGGAAATATTTCAGATAACGAAAAAAAATCATTTTGGATCGCTACAAGCGTAATGATAATTGGTTTAATAGGATTGTTTTTCTGGGTATATCCAGAAAACTCATCTATGAGAGCACCTGATGGAGAAATAACAGATTTCCAAGCTCCCCTAATGCAATCTATTGTACCGTTGATCTTCCTTCTTTTTTGGGTTCCGGGAATTTTATACGGCTATCTTTCAGGTGGGTATACCAAGACAAAAGATATAATTGACGGAATGAGTAAGTCGATGGGGGATATGGCTTACTATATTGTGATGGCATTCTTTTGTGCATTGTTTATCGATGCGTTTGCAAAATCGAATATCGGAATTCTTATTGCCTTGAAAGGTGCTAACTATCTACAGGCTTTAGATCTTCCCGGACAGGTTACTATTGTTGGAATCATATTTCTGACAGCGTTTGTAAATCTAATGGTAGGTTCTGCTTCTGCGAAATGGGCGTTGATAAGTCCGATCTTTGTTCCAATGTTGATGGGGCTTGGTATTTCTCCCGACCTGACTCAAGCAGCTTACAGAGTAGGTGATTCCGTTTCAAATATAATTACACCGTTAATGCCTTACTTCCCATTGGTTGTGGTGTTTTGTCAGCGCTATGTAAAGAAAACTGGAATAGGGACATTGGTCTCGGTAATGCTGCCTTATTCAATTGTATTTTTGATCTCATGGACGATCTTCTTGCTTATTTACTGGTATCTGAAGATCCCGTTAGGCGTACAAGCTGCTTATGAGTATGTGATGTAGGTTTCTTTAAGGGAAAAGGGAAAGGTGAAAAGTGAAAAGTGAAAAGTGAAAAGTGAAAGGTGTGCGTCCTGACGGATTCGAACCATCGACCTCTGCAATGTCAATGCAACGCTCTAACCAACTGAGCTAAGGACGCTTTTGAAAGCCAACAAATATAATGAGATTTATGCTTTAGGTAAAAGTTAGTTTTCGTATCTTTACAGCTCATTAAAATTGTTATTTGGCATGATCAACCGCAGACACGTTCGGGAAACTGTACTTCAAGCACTTTACGCACTCAAGCAGAGTGGCGATTCAGTTCAATATATAACTGATTCTGTTATAAAAGATGCACTTGGAACCGAAAAAGAAGCTAGACGTTTCGCAGAAAAGTTATTTTTCAGAACTTTAGAAAACGAACCCGAACTAGATGAGGTGATCATTAAGCATATCAAAAACTGGGAAATTCAACGATTGGCTTTAATAGATCGCCTGATCCTTAAAATGGCCTTATGTGAATTTCTTTATTTCGATGAAATCCCTACTAAGGTAACTATTAATGAAGCAATTGAGATCGCTAAAAAATTCTCAACAGGAAAGTCCGGACGTTTTGTAAATGGAATTCTGGATGCTTCATTAGAAGATCTGTCAAAATCTGACAGAATTAATAAGAAGGGCAGGGGCTTAATCGATCATACAGTCAAATAACCTTTGATCAAGATCTAACTTACACAAGTAAATAATATGAGTTTAAAATGTGGCATAGTTGGTTTGCCAAATGTTGGAAAATCAACGCTTTTTAATGCACTAAGTAATGCAGGAGCAGAGTCGGCTAATTTTCCCTTTTGTACTATCGATCCTAATGTGGGTCTAGTACCTGTACCGGATGAAAGGTTAACTAAATTGGCTAATCTTGCAAGTTCTGCAAATGTAATTCCTACAACTATTGAGTTCGTGGATATTGCCGGTTTGGTAAAAGGAGCTTCCGAAGGAAAAGGAAAAGGAAATGCCTTTCTATCTCATATTCGGGAAGTAGACCTGATAATTCATGTAGTACGCTGCTTTGATGACGATGATATTATTCATGTAGAAGGTGGAATTGATCCTGATAGAGATGTCACTATTATTGAAGAGGAATTAATTCTTAAAGATCTTGAAAGCATTGAAAAAAGAGTAGAGAATCTAAAGAAGCAATCCAAAAGTGGGGACAAAGCAATGAAAGCTCAGCTTGAAGTTGCAGAACGTCTCAGGGAACACTTAGAAAATGGTAAATCAGCACGTCTGTTTGAAGTAACTCCGGAAGAAAAAGTAGCATATAATGATCTGATGCTTCTTTCCAGTAAACAAGTGTTATATGCTTGCAATGTTTCAGAAACTGATTTGGATAGTGGAAACGAATATGTAGAAACTGTAAAATCTATTGCAGCAAAGCATGACGACGAGATAGTAATGTTCTGTGCTAAAATTGAAGCAGAGATCGCAGAATTAGATCCTGAAGAAAAAGAAATGTTTCTTGAGGAACTTGGATTAAAAAGTGCTGGTTTAGACCGTTTAATAAATTCGGCATATAAAGAACTTGGACTCATTACCTATTTCACAGTAGGACCAAAGGAAGCCAGAGCCTGGACTATTAAAAAAGGCACAAAAGCTCCTCAGGCTGCCGGTGTTATTCATACAGATTTTGAAAGAGGTTTTATCAGGGCAGAGACCATCTCATATAACGATTATGAGAAGTATGAAACTGAGAAAGCAGCTAAAGAAGCAGGAAGAATGAGGCAGGAAGGAAAAGAATATATAGTAAGTGATGGCGATGTAATGTTATTTAGATTTAATGTTTAAAAACAGTAAATAGCTTTATTTTCATTTTAAATAGATATTGATTCAATGAAAAAAAGGGTTTATTACTTATTCATTTTAGTGTTATTTACAAATTGTGAAACAACTAAAGATGATACAACAATAACTGATTTTGGACGGGTGTTTGTATCCAGTGATACACAGTCAAAAATCGGTATTTTTAACTTTTCTGACTTAAGCAATAAAACTATTGTAGAGTATGTAACAACCAGTGATGCTGCTGAAGGGATCTATTACGACAAGAACAGGGATATTGTTTATCAAGCAGATCGGGAGCACAACAGGATAAACGCATATTCCAGATTATCTACGAATGAAGCAGGTTCCGGGATATTACCAAGTGCCATAAGTACATCAGATTTCAGTAATCCCAGAGGTTTAACTTCGGACAATAACATTGCTATAGTTGCTCAGGATGCTTCAGAGGATAACGGTCAACAAAATGGTTTGTTTATGTATGATATCAGTGCTACTGAGATTACTCTGAGAAATCAATTTACTGTAAACTTTCCTTTATGGGATATTCAACTGGTTGGAAATACTTTATATGCAGTGGAAGATGAGTCTGACAGTTTAGCCATTTTTAATAATTTTTTCGGGAATACTGAAGGTGCAATTACCCCTGATTTTAAAATTAAATTGGATGGTGTTGTACGGGTTCATGGTTTATTCTATAACCTTGAAAATGATTTAATGATCATTACTGATGTTGGTGATGTTGCATCAGGTATTGAAGATGGACAGTTAATAGTAATTGAAGATTTCAATTTAAAAACTTCTGTAGCACTTCAACAAGTCGAAAAAGCTATTCCAAATGGAGAAATGATTTTCATCAAGGGAACAAATACGCTATTACAAAACCCTGTTGATGTTATATACCATAATGCTGCAAATCGCATAATTGTTGCCGAGCGTTCAACTAATAACGGTATGTTTCTTTCATTTGAGTATCCGGTTCAAACGGATGATACTAATGAATTTAATTCATCTCCTTTATTTTCCATTAATTATAATGGAATTTCAAATCTGTATATAGATCAATAAAATTGAGAATTAAATCCGTTTTTATCAGTATTTCGTACTAAATTATGATTAAGAAAAACTAATAATAAAGCAAAAAGATATGGCAGTTATGAAAAAAACAAAAATCTCATCTTTTTTAATTCTTTTATTTGGGATAGTATTTATCTCATGTGGGAGCAGTAATGACGACGACGATATTACCACAGAATTCGGAGCAGTTTTTGTTTCAAGTAATACAACTCCGGTAGTTGGTATCTATGATTTTTCATCTTCATCGGTAAGTTCAATTCAGTTTGGCTTAAGTTCTACAGATTCTGATGGGATCATATATAGTTCGGAATCTGATGAATTGTACATTGCTTCCAGAACAAACAATAGAGTAGAAGTATATACTGATCTTAAGCAAACAGAAGCATCGCTTAATATAGAGCTGGCTTTTAGCAGTAGTACTGATTTTGCAAATGCACGGAAGTTAGCTGCTTCAGGAAGTAAAGTGGTGGTTTCTCAGGATGCATCTGATGCAAATAATCAAACGAATGCATTTTATGTGTATGAAATTGGAGATAATTCGGCAACACTTTCAAATACATATACAGCTGATATTAATCTTTGGGACATTCAATTTTCAGGTAGTACATTATATGCCATTCAGGATAACTCAGATACTTTAGCTATTTACAACAACTTTCTTAGCAACTCGGACGGGTTAGTATCACCGAATGTGAAGGTTCAAGTTGAAGGTATAGTTCGTACTCATGCACTTCATTATTCAGCTTCAGAAGATATTATGTTTCTAAGTGATATAGGCGATGCAGGTAGTGATAGTGACGGAGCGATTCATGTTATTACTAATTTCAGTAGTAAAATAGCTGCTGCCGGGAATAACGGAACAATTTCGTCCGCTGATCAGATTGTTATCGAAGGTAGTAATACTGAATTAGGGAATCCTGTAGGACTAGCTTATAATGCTGAAACACAAAAGATCTATGTAGCCGAAAGAGCGGTGGCAGGAGGTAAACTTCTTGAATTTGATTTACCATCTTCAAACGGCAATGCTTCACCCACTTATTCACAAAACTTTGCAGGAGCTGCAGCTGTATATTTCTCTAACTAAAAGATAAAGAGCAGACAAATATAATTGAAGTAACAGGGATGCTGAAAAGCGTCCCTTTTTGTATCTAAAAGAAAGAGGAAAGCTGAATTCTGAAAGCATATTCCGAAAGGTCAAAATCCCCCTGATCCGAAAAAGAAGCTTTCAGTAATATACTTGGAGCCAACTTATAGCCAAATACAGCTGTCAATCTGGAAACGTCTTCATCCCAGTTAAAAGAATTGTTAGTTGCAGGATCGGGATCATCAGCATCGAAGAATAAAAGATGCTCAGCTCTTAAGGCAATGTAGCTTCCGGTTAACGATGGAGGTTCATATTTGAAATCTATATTTCCTGAAATATTGCTAAGGTTGTAATCACATAAATTACCGCCACAACTTTCATCAAATTGATTGGAGATAAAACCGGTTGTTTTCCATTTTGAATAAATGACTTCCCCAATTATTTCGAAATAGGTAAAAGCTATTTTTGCATCTGTTCCAAGTAGTAGTTGATAGTATTTTTGAAAACTTTCCTCTTCCCGGACAGAATTATTTAGGTCATCTCCATGCATGAAATTTCCAAAACTCATTGAAATACCTTGCTCCCAGAAAACGTAAGGTCTGTAGAATAGCCTGGATGTCAACGCTAAATTCGGAAGGGTAGAACGGTCTCTGATTGTGATCGGAGTACCATTAGTTAGTGCCGCATCAAGAAATAATTTATCTTTCTTGAGTTCGATTTGGGTGCCGATTCCTGTTACATAACCTGCAAAATAGATCGTAGGTAGCCCAACGTCACCTTCTTCATATTCTGCATTAGTATTATTTCCTGCTTCCGGCCAATATCCTCTTATATCAGAAATGTTTGTGAAGTAGCTGTATCCTAAAGGATGTTGAACAAAAACCCGGTCAGTTGATAACTGACGTTTTGTGTAAAAACCAAAAGGAGAGATAAACCTTCCTGCTTTAATGATATAGGAATTATCGGGGTTGTCCCATGTTATACTTGCAAGTGAAATTCTTGGAGGATTAAGCTTCCCACTTCCCCATGTGTCTAACTGAATTCTGCTTTCAAAGAAAATTTCATTACTAATGGGTGCAAAAAGAAATGCATTAAGCTGAGTTACTGCAAGGTTAGGGGCTTCAAATTCCCGGGAGATACCGTTTGTTATAAATCTTGATTCTTCACCACCAGCCGATAACTCCAGATCTACCGATCCATTCAATTGTAATTGAGAAAATGCAGATTGTGAAATAAAGAAAAAGCAAAAAAATAAGCTTATCAGAAGTTTTGGTATTTTCATGGTAAATATTTATTCATTGTTTAAGCTTGTGAATACGGC
Organism: uncultured Balneola sp.; assembly: GCA_913058495.1. GTDB lineage: Bacteria > Bacteroidota > Rhodothermia > Balneolales > Balneolaceae > Balneola. Next base: position 13,986 of record CAJXQC010000034.1, read on the forward strand.
TGAATTTACAGCAGGATTCCTTCCTAGAGCTTCTTTAAGCGAAACAAAATGTGCAACTTCTATTGGGAATATACTTCCCATTACAAGTTTTGCATTTGGGCCCTGAAGATCTCGAATGGAACTAGTAAAATATGAATTTGCAGCTTCCATTTCTAACTGCATAGCAAGTAAAATAGCCTCTTCTTCAGAACTAACATCATTAATTCTTTGATCAGGTCCAAAATCATTAACAGATACAGAATCACCATCGGCTTGTATGAGAAGATCATTGAAGAGTTCTAAATGCTCAATATGATGATTTTTGTAGTCTCCTGCTCTATTCAAAAGTGTTTGATCAGTTATAATTCCTGAATCAGCTGCCGCATTATAAGTTTGAATTGCTATTGCTTCACGTTCAGCAGCTTGATTAAGAACCAGATTATCTCCGGTTAGTTCTGTTTCAGAGTTACTTCCTACTCCAGCTCCTGTACTACAACCAATTAAAGTAGCACCTGACGTTATGCCTAGTATGGGTAATGATCTTAAGAATGATTTTCTATTCATATCTGATCTTCTTTTAATTCTCTCTTAAATAGTTATCAAGTTACTAGAAAAATGCTGAAACGGTACTTCTGAATGTATAAAACGAAGAGTCAAATGGGGTTTGATCGCTTAATGTAATTTTAAGTTCTACATTTCTAGCTAGTTTATATCCAAAAGCTGCGGAAATTCTTCCGATATCTTTATCCCACTCATTGTTTAAGTAAGTACTTTCACCTTTACCACTACCTATAAAATTGAGGTAATCTAGTCTTAAAGCAAGATAACTTCCGGGCAGAGAAGTAGGCTCAAATCTAAAATCAATATTGGTACCTAAGTTGGAAAAGTTTTCTTCTTGAAAAGTATTGGAAGCCCCAACCGTTTGAAAACTTTCATCTCCAAAAACGGGAACATACCAATAAGAATAGATAGCTTCTGCGGTTATTTGCCAATATCCAAGTCCATATTTAACATCAGTACCAATAATACTCTGACGGTACCTTTCTAATGGATTAAATGGTCTGAATGCATTATTCACATTACCTTCTCTCATAAAGCTACCATGAGTAGCAGTGAATCCTATATGCCATTTAATGTCAGGTTTTATAGTGAATCGTGCTAGTAGTGCTCCATTTGCAAGGTTTGTATAATTTTTATCAGAGGCTGAAGCTACAGAAGTGATGCCTATTTTTAAATTTGTTTTGTCCTCTGTTATATCCCACTCAAAAAGACCTCCTGTTGCATAACCACCAAAATAAATAGATGTAAGACCTACATCATTTGAAGTGTAAGATCCACCTTCTCCAGCCAGAGGCCAATACCCTCGTTGATCAGATATATTTACAAAATAGGAGTAGGAAAGTGGGAGGTCATGAAAGCTACGATCAAGTAATAAAGTTTTATTTGAATAAAACCCTACAGGGCTAATAAATCTACCTGCTTTTATCGAATAATCATTTTTGGGGTCTGCCCAAGTAATATTTGCAAGCGTGAAATAGGGGTCCTTAAGCTCGCCGGTCCCCCATGTATCCGTTTGTAATCTTGCTTCAAAGAAAAAAGTGTCATTTATGGGAGCAAAGATGAAGAGATTAACCTGAGGAATTCTAAAGTGAGTATATCTGTATTCACTTTCGATACTATTTTTTACAAAACTTGAGTTCTCTCCACCGACTCTCACCCCAATATCAATAGATCCATTGAATTGAATTTGAGACAAAGCTGTATTTGTAAACAAAATCATTAAACCGAAAAAAGACAGTATTGAAATTTTTTTAATCATAAAGTACTTCTGAGACTATAACACTTCCTTTAAATCCTTTTAATTCCTGTGCTCCAACCTCTCTGAAACTTAAATCTTCAACTTCGTGGCTGTATTGACTTATTAAGTCTTTGGGTATTAATATTTGAGCGTCTTTTGCTGAAGAGCATAATCGTGCACACAGGTTTACTTCAGAACCAATTACAGTATAATCCATACGCTCTTTAGCTCCCATATTTCCAAGAATTACTTTTCCAAAGTTGATCCCTATACCGATTCCATCAAAGAATTCATTTAACTCTTTATCTTTTTTAAAGTCTTTTTGAATTTCAATGGCTGCATTAATTGCTTCTTTAAGTGAATCAGTACCTGCAAATAATGCGATCAGAGAATCTCCTACATATTTATCAATGGATCCATTATGCAAAAGTACGGTATCCGCTTGTTTTCCTAAGGTTTTATTTAACTTTTCAAGGAATTCTTCCGGAGTGGAAGTTGAAATTTTAGATGTAGAACCTCTGATATCTGTGAACAATATTGCAAGTTCCTGAAAGGAGGCCTTTTCATCCAAATCAACAGTTTGTTTTTCCTGTATCATTTTTAAAGTATGATCGCCAACATATTTGGTAAGTGCGAAACGCTCCCTCAAACCCTGAATCATCTCATTAAACGTCTTTGTAAGAATACCAACTTCATCCTGAGACTTAGATTGTACTTCAACGTTCAAGTCACCTTCTCTTACCTTAAGCATTGCCTTTGTAAGTCTTTGTATAGGTCCTGAAAAAGCTCCCGCAATGATGAAGGCAATTGGAATAATAACAAGAAAACTGGAAGCTGCAATTAATAAAATATTTTTTTGAATAGTACCGAGAATCTCAAATTGTACATCTACAGGTACATAAGCTATATAGTATGCTCTTTCTTCGGTTCCCAACGGACTTATAAATGCAAGTACTTCCTTATCATTTAAGTTGGTTCTAAAAGGGGTGCTTATTTCTAGATTTGAAGTAAGTGAATCAATTAATCCCACTCTTGATTTCACAAAGTTGCTGTAAACAGACATGTTCTCATCAACATTCGAATATGCGATCGGAGTTTCTTCTAAAAACATGGTCACATCAAGAGGAGTATTTTGCTTAAGTAAGCGTGCTTCGGAATCCTGAAATTTAGTCCCTAAAGTAGTAGTACCAATTATAGTGTTTCCTGCATAGATTGGAATAGTTACGATTTGAAAAAGTTCGCCTTCAACAGCCCATAACCGTGGCCATTCAATGTTAATCGGAGGTTCAATTCCGTTTAAGGCATTCTGAATACTTTTTCTGGATGAAATATCCAACCCTGCCCGCTCTTGATGATTCAGCCATGCAAGAACTTTACCGTCATTATTTGTAACTACAAAAAGATCTGTTTTAATGAAAAGGGCAAATTCATTAACGGTAAAATTAACAGAAGCAGGATCATTTAATTCAACATTAGCTTTATATGTAGAGTTTTCACTTATCAGGTAAGAAGATTCAACTAATCTATCGTATTGAAGGGTTTGCTGTTGTTTAAAGAATCCTTGTAATTGACTGAAATCGAGTACGATATCTTCATTTAAAGTCTTGGAAAAAGTATTGTTTACAGCAGTTAAAACTGTCACAAGGACAATCAATGTTAACCCAATCAGAAGGATGATTAATTTGGTGCTTATTCTTAAACTCAAAATCAGTTTGCTAAATTAAAATTTGTTTCTGTGATATTATCAGACTGTATTGAGATTGTTTTAGAAATAATGTCAAAAGAAGGATTAAAGACTCTGATTTCATAATCACCATCAGGTAAATTAGAAAGCCGGTAAGTTCCATCTTCATTTAGTCTTGTGAAATAAGGAGTATCTAAACTCAGTATAGTTGCTTTCATTTGGGAATGAACATCACAAAACAAAGTGATAGGACCAATTCCAGTTACTTTCCATTTTGGAGCTTCAATTTGTTTTGAAAAAACGTCGCCCGGTTGACGTCTTCCGATATTAAATTTAGATCCTGGTGTAAGTGAGAATACATTATGGAAAAAGGGATCATCATTAATAAATTGAACAACGGTTCCTACCGCTACAGGTGTAACATTAGGAAGGAATGTAGCATCTTTTTGTCCAATTATGACCGGTTCTCCACTTATATCATCTGAAATTGTGTATGAAAGTGGATGGGCACTTACTATGGTGTTCATAAACTTAGAACCTTCTTCAGGAGCAGAATCGGAGGACGATGTTGAACCCGAACTTGAAGTTCCTCTGCTTCTGTAACTGGAACCGCGGAATTGTCTTCTTGCTGTAGATTGATCAGGAACGGTTACTGTTCCACTAATACTCCCGTCAATATTATCAATGGAATATTTTAAAGAAAGACTTGGTGGAATCTCATCAGTATTTATTGACGAAAAAGCCGCTACAAATAAAACCACCGAAAAAGCTAGAATATATTTTGCCATTTTTTATATCTGAATACGTAAACTATTGAGTACAGGATTGGTAGGAATATAGTAAAACAGGACAGCTTTTCTAAAGGTCTTGTAAGCTGATTTTGGTAGTATCATCAGGGACTAAGTAAGGATTGACAGTGTCATAAACTACCCAGGCATCTCTGAAAAAACGTTTTACAAGCTTTGAAAATGCTAATGCCCGGTCTCTTGTATGGAAGTCTCCGACATGAACCCTGTAATATGGCGTTTTAAAAAAAGTATATGTTTCGGCTTGATAGCCAGTTATGGTAGTGTCTGACCAGGCTCTGAATCGAGAAGCTATTGTGTCAGCTTCAAATACATCCTGACCTGAATAAACCTGAATACGGTATCCCTTAGTTAAATCTACTTCTACTTCTCTTTCTTTTTTAATCCGAGAATAGACATCAGGTATTTCATTATTATTTGAAGAATAAGTATCAGATAAACTGCTTATTAAAACAGATTCAATATCTGATGTCTCAGAGTCTTCGGAAGCAGATTCACTATTTTCTGACTCACCATAATCTGTATCAGAAGTTGTTGAATGTGATGATGTACATGAAACCAACAGCGTTCCGAGAAACAGAAAATTTAATAATATTTTTGAAATTGACTTCATCAAAATCCAACGGGATGCCAGGTTGTTTTGGTCTCCTGAAAATCAACAACGAAATACGGACTTGCAGAATCTTTTTCGTACCAGTCAGTGATATTCTTCTTTACCACTCTTTTGATATTATTAGAAGCTAATTCATCAATTTTCACTTTGGTTTCTTTATCGATTTTATCGGTATAAAGAATGGAGTTTACATCCATGTGCGAACTGAAATGCTCAACCAGCTCAGATCGTATTCCGGTAAGAATATTTACAACACCGCCCGGAACGTCAGAAGAATTTAGAACCTCAGCAAAACTTATAGATGGAAGAGGATACTGCTCCGACGCATGAACTATACAAGTATTTCCTCCTGCTATTATTGGAGCTATTACTGACACTAAGCCTAACAAAGGACTGTTTTCCGGAGCTAATACAGAGACAACTCCTGTTGGTTCCAGAATACTAAAATTGAAATGAGCACTTGCTACCGGATTTACAGAACCAAAAACCTGTTGGTATTTATCAGTCCAGCCGGCATAATAAATAAGACGATCAATGGAAGCATTGATATCAGCATTAGCTTCTTCTTTTGTAAAACCTATTTGTCCCAATTCCTTAACAAACTGATCTCTTCGGTTCTCCATCATTTCACCAATTCTGTAAAGAATTTGCCCCTTGTTGTATGCTGTTCTTGAACTCCATCCCTTAAAAGCGGCACGAGCAGCTAAAACGGCATCTCTGAAATCTTTTCGGGTACAACGGCATGCATTAGCTAAAAAATCACCTTCGCTGTCAAATACTTTATAATAATGCCCTGACTCACTGCGGGGAAATGATCCACCCACATAGGTTTTGTATGTTTTTTGAACTTCTATTCTATCACTCATAATAATTCCTTATTTCAAATTCAGGTAAGCAGATAATCCATGTAATCCACCTTCGCGACCAACACCACTTTCTTTATAACCGCCAAAAGGAGAGGTAGGATCAAATTTGTTGTATGTATTTGCCCACACAACTCCGGATCTTAATGCACTACCAACTTTAAAGATTTTTGAACCTTTGTCAGTCCATACTCCACCGGCTAAACCAAAGGGTGTGTTATTGGCTTTTTCAATAGCTTCATCAGCAGTACGGAACGATTGAACAGTTAGAACAGGGCCAAATATTTCTTCTTGGACCACTCTGTTTGATTGAGACACATTGGTAAATAGAGTAGGACGGATAAAATATCCATTTTCAGGAACAGAACATTTACTTTGATAAACTTCAGCACCTTCTTCCACTCCTAATTCCAGATAAGTGTTTACACGGTCAAATTGTTCTTTGGAATTGATGGCACCAATATCTGTGTTTTTATCCAGAGGATCACCAACTATCAAAGTTTCCAATCTGTCTTTCAACTTCATGATCACTTTATCAGCTATGTTTTCCTGAACCAATAATCGTGATCCGGCACAACAAACGTGTCCCTGATTAAAATAGATCGCATTAATAATTCCTTCCACAGCTTGGTCTATCGGAGCATCTTCAAATAAAATTAAAGCACCTTTGCCACCAAGTTCCAACGTGTATTTCTTGTCGGTTCCTGCAAGTGATTTTTGAATGATCTTTCCAACATTAGTAGATCCCGTAAACGCTATTTTATCAGTATCTTTGTGGTTTACGATCTCTGCACCGGTTTGGCCTGCTCCGGTTACGATATTTACTACACCATCAGGTAAGCCAGCATCTTTCACTAACTCAGCAAACATCATTGCAGTTAGTGAAGTGGTTTCCGCAGGTTTAAGAACCACTGTATTCCCACAAGCAAGGGCAGGGGCTATTTTCCACGCTAACATTAGTAAAGGGAAATTCCATGGAATGATCTGTCCGCAAACACCAAGTGCTTCAGGTTTTTTTCCGGGGAAGGCATATTCAAGTTTATCTGCCCATCCTGCATAGTAGAAGAAATAAGCAGCGGCTAATGGAATATCCACATCTCTGGATTCACGAATTGGTTTACCACCATCAATAGATTCAGCTATCGCAAATTCTCTGGCTCTTTCCTGTAGCATTCTGGCAATTCTGTAGATGTATTTTCCACGAGAACTTGGGTTCAAGTCCGACCATTCGCCTTTGAACGCTTTTCGGGCAGCTTTAACAGCTTTGTCTACATCTTTTTGAGTTGCTTCCGCGAACTGAGTTACTTCTTCGTTACTGGATGGATTAACACTTTTGAAATATCGATCCTTAGATGGTTTTACAAACTTACCTCCAATGAAAAGATCGTATTTTTCTTTGATCTCCAGATTAGCAGAACTTTCAGGAGCTGCAGAATACTCCCACAATGAAGCAAAGTCTAACTTTGAATTAGGAGAAGTTGGTTTGTAAGTGGTCTCTTTTGTTTTTGTTTCAGACATAATAATTGACCTTAGGTATTCGAAAATTGTTGAGCATACCTGACTGGATTTGAAATAATATAGTTTTCAATATTTATCAATTCTTTTTGATTTCGTACAATTCTATCATGAAAACTTTTATGCCAGGCAAAGTTTGGATTTATTTGAGATCGTATTTTACTGGTACATGTAGCTTTAAAACTTCTAACTAAAGCAGATAAATTTCTGGATTGAGGTCCAAATGTATTTTTATAAGCAATAGATTTCCTGCCCTGTAAAAGCGCATGGCCATGCGCTTTTACAGAAGGGAGATTTCTATCTTGTTCTTCTTTTGATCTAAAAGCAATCAAAGCATGAAAATGATCAGGCATTACTATCCAGTTACCAAGAACAGCTTCCTTTCTGATTTCTTCAGTTTTTTTCCATTCATTTTTTACAATCTTACCGGCATCAGAGAGATTCATTTTTTTATTCACAACCTCACCAAAATGACAAATTCTGTTTTTTGTAAGGATGGTGATAAAGTAAACTCCTTCAGCAGAGTAATCATAACCCTGAAGTCTCAATGAGCTTTTAGATTGATATGTGTTTTTACTTTTAATCAATTAATCAATGGAAAAATAATCGGGACCCTGATAGTGACCCGTTTGTTGTTTTACAATTTGCATCAGTAGATCGTTTGCTAGAGAACTAGCTCCAAATCTAAAATATTCGTTGTTAAGCCAGGCCGCTCCCAGAGTTTCTTTTACTAATACCAAATACTGAATAGCTTGTTTAGCTGTTCTGATGCCACCGGCAGGTTTCATTCCCACCATTTTATCAGTTTTGTAATAAAAATCTCGGATTGCTTCTAACATAACCAATGTAACAGGTTGAGTTGCAGCCGGAGATATTTTACCGGTGGATGTTTTAATAAAATCAGCACCGGCCTCCATCGCAATATCACTAGCTAATCTTACATTTTCATAGGTGTGAAGTTCCCCGGTTTCCAGAATTACTTTTAAATGAGCATCACCGCAAGCTTCTTTAATAGCTGCAATTTCATCAAACACAAAATTATACTCACCTTCCAGAAAAGCTCCACGAGTTATAACCATATCTACTTCGTCAGCACCTTCTTCAACGGCATACTTTGTGTCTTCGATTCGAATGGGAAGAGGAGCCATTCCACTTGGGAATGCACTTGCCACACTTGCTACATTGATCTTAGTACCACGCAAACTTTCCTTAGCAATTCTTACCATGTTCGGATATACACAAACTGCAGCAACACTTGGGATATCAGGTAAACTTGGATGCGGGCTTTTAGCCTTTTGACACATTTGGCGGACTTTGCCTTCAGAATCCTTTCCTTCCAGAGTTGTTAAATCAACCATGCTGAGTGCAAGCTTCAAAGCCTGTACTTTCGATTCCTTTTTAATGCTTCTTTTATTAAGTCTTCCAACGCGTTCTTCAACCGCTACACGGTCTATTGGAACTACTTCAAATTTTTCTTTCAAAATCATATCATTTATTTATCGGAATATAAGATTTTATAACTGGAATTAAATTCAAGAATTTAAATTGGAAGGCTCAATTTTAATTCATTTTATCTTTTATAAAAATGTGAAAATTGCTCCATTCACATTTATTCCGTTAATTCGTTGCGTTACACTGATTAGTGTAGAGTTATTAAATAAAATAGGATACAATTATGGAAGATGTTATGATTAACTGGTTAGCTGTGGGTGCAGCTACACTCGTAGGGTTTGCAATTGGATTTGTTTGGTATGGACCTCTTTTCGGTAAGGCATGGATGAAAGAAGCCGGATTATCTGAAGAAGATGTTGAAAATGGTAATATGGCTAAGATCTTTGGATTAACTGCTGTATTTCAGTTTATAATGGCTTATTGTTTAGCTATGTTCTTTGGAAACGATGTTGACGCTGCTTCTGGAGCTATGTACGGTTTTTTGACCGGATTTGCTTGGGTAGCATTAGCAATGGGAGTTTCCGGATTGTATGAACAAAAATCATTTAAATATATGCTTATCAATGGTGGATTCTGGACAGTGGTATTTACGCTGATGGGATTGATCATCGGAGCCTGGAGGTAAAAAATTAAAACATATTTACTGGTTTTAACTATGGGAGCAAGTCTTTTGGCTTGCTCTTCTTATGTTGAAAAGAAGACCGAAAAAAAAGAAGTCAAAACAGAGCCTAAAGATTCCGCAGATTTCAAGATAGCCTATAATGTGGCTTACGATCTTGATGCCGATAATTACGAGATTTTTGTAATGAATGCAGATGGTTCTGAACAACGAAATATTTCAAACAGACCGGGAGTAGACTGGGTGTACTATGCCCATAAAGATCGTTTATATTTTGTATCAGACAGAGATTCTACATCCCGAAAGTATTTTCTCTACGAAATGAAATGGGATGGAACTGAAGTCAAAAGAATTACCGATTTTTTAGTTCATGACTCATGGATGAGTTCTCGCAAAGATGGAACGGAGTTTGTGATATCTATAAATAAAGATGATGATTATGATACCCGTGATTTGTATATCATAAATTTAGAAGGGGAGATAATTACACAATTAACTGATGATGACTTTCAAAATACAGATGCACACTTCTCACCGGATGGATCACAAATTGTGTTTCGATCTAACCGTTCAGAACACGATGAACTGTATATAATCGAAGAAGACGGTACAGGATTAAGACAACTAACAGATTACCCCGCTATGGATAGTTCTGCACTTGATTGGGAATACCATTCAGGGCCCCCACAATGGGTAGATTCTTCGCGAATCAGCTACATTTCCAAACAGAATTATAACTATAGTATTTTTTCCATTTCGCCCAGAGGTACCAACTTAAAGCAATTGACACCGGACTCTACTTCAAATGGTTATCTTTCAAATGAAGGATGGCATTCATGGTCGCGAGACAAAAAATATATCGCATTTAACGCAACCAATATTACCGGTAATTACGATATCTACATTATGAGATCTGATATAACGGGTTTAAAAAGACTGACCCGAACAAATTGGTATGATCAGGCTCCCGTTTTTGTATATCCTGAAGACTAAATTTTCAGGTCAAGATTAACATATTTTGTTTGTTGGGTTTTAAAAAACGGTAATAGAATTGCGGTAACCAAAATTAGAAAGCCAATAGTGAACATAATCCAAGCCACTGTCATATAATGATTTAAAATATTCATATCAGATAGAATATTAAGAAAGTCATGAGAGGATTTTGGTAAATTTCCGATCAATGGCAGATCCTGTGTATAAGCATCTGCGCTGTAAGCGGCACTATCAAGCCAGGCGAAACCCAGCCAGTATATCGAAGCCTGAGATGCTATTACTTTTCGACTTCTCCAGCTAGCAATGAATAGCACAAAAGGGATCAGAATCTGTAAAAGTGTTCCCCCTAATACTGTCAGAAATCGCCATCCGAAAATCCCAAAAATGGTATGCCCGGCTTCATGAATGATCAAAGTCAGATTATCCATAACAAAGTAGATCATCGAAAATCCGAAAACGTGCTTATAGCTTACAGCAAGTAGGATATTATATTCGATAGTCATCTAAAACTGTTTAACTATAAACCAGCTACAGAAAATCAAAATAATCGAAAACCAATACGTTTTAAGAAATGGGAGAACCTTTTCTTTTAATGTATTGATATCCATTTCAAAGAAGTTGATCGAATTTCTTTTTTCCCTTCAGAAAGTAATTCCAGATTATGGAAATGGGGAACTTACCCGATAGAGATTTTACATTTGGGCTGGAATTAGCTTTTCTTTTTCTTTGAACTTCAGTCCAATTCAGAAAGAAGTGAAGGTGCGCTTTCGCTATGGCTACAAACTCTTTAGGATTGCCACCTAATAGTGATTTATAAGCTGCTATTACATCCAAAAGTAGTCTTACTGGAAATCTTAAGATCAGTTCAGAAACTGAATAATTCTTCCAGATCATAAACAGGTTATTACGGAAATTATAGTACACTTTTCGGGGAGAACCCATTGCTAAAGATCCTCCACCTAAGTGGTAAACCGTACTTTCAGGAGTATATATTACTTTTTGTCCGGATCGTTTAACTCTCCAGCACAGATCGATTTCTTCCATATGGAACTCGAAATCCTCATCGAAGCCGCCTAGTTCCTCAAATAAATCCTTTTTGATAGCTAATGCCGCACCACTTGCCCAGAAGATCTCAGAAATTTCATCATATTGACCTTCATCTTTTTCAACTGTTTCAAAAATTCTTCCTCTGCAAAAAGGATAACCGTATTTGTCAATGAATCCTCCTGCAGCTCCCGCATACTCAAAGTATTTCGGCTCTTTATAAGACAATAATTTTGGTTGTACAGCTCCAATAGTTTCATCCGACTCAAAGCACTCATTAATACCATGAAGCCATTTAGAATCTACTTTAACATCATTATTCAGGAATAGAAGAAGTTCTTTGGATGCAGTTGCAACCGCTCTGTTGTTTCCACCACAATACCCGTAATTGTCATCAAAAGTGGAGATAATAACTTCAGGGAATTTATCCCTGACCCATTCAACGGTTCCGTCCTCAGAGGCGTTATCAGCAAGTATGATCTCGAAATCAGGATAATCCGTAGCACAAACCGAAGGGAGGAAGGTTTTCAGGTGATGAAGTCCGTTCCAGGTGACGATAATGATGCTGAATCCTTTCAAAGAATGAAGTTTGTTTAGAAAGTGTTGAGTTTATATAGGAGAATTTAAGAAAAAGTGGTTTCTTTGATTCCATTGTTTTTGAATAAAGATGATAGCAAAAAAGAATGATGAAAATCGGGCTTATTTCGGATACACATAATTATCTGGATCCACAAACACTGGATTATTTCGCGGATTGTGATGAGATCTGGCACGCTGGTGATTTCGGTACTATTAAAATAGCTGATCAGCTTAAAGAAGTAGCTCCTCTTGTTGGCGTATACGGTAATATTGATGGACAGGATATACGTGCTGAATATCCGCTTCACCAACGGTTTGATTGTGAAGGTGTGGATGTTTGGATGACGCATATTGGCGGTATTCCCGGTAGATATTGTATTCCTATTCGACAGGAGATGGAGAGCAAAACTCCTGAACTCTTTATCTGCGGACATTCTCATATTCTTAAAGTTGCGCGGGATCAGCAGATGGATAAAATGTTGTATATGAATCCGGGAGCTGCCGGCAGGCACGGATTTCAAACGGAACGAACCATCATGCGTTTCACAATTCATGCGGGTAAGATCGAAAATGTAGAAGTTATCAACTTAGGATCCAGAGCGGAGTGAACTAGACTCGATTCTTAAAGTTGTATAAATCTAAGTTTATTCCTGATCTCTTATAAACTTGACCTGGATAATGCGCCCATCATCCGGATAAATTTCATTCACTTATGGTCCTAGCAAATTATAAACGGTGAATTTGTAAGAGAAGTGCTAACAAGCCTAACTAATTTAACTGCTTGATAGTCAATACAGTATTCTGGTCTTTATGGTATGCTTTACATTCTGCATTCTTTCAATGAGTTCATCATCATACTCTTTATCTACATCAAGTACTACATAACCAATATGTTCATTCGTTTTCAAATATTGCCCCAGTATGTTGATATCAGAATCGGATAGGCATTGATTGATCTCGGATAAAACACCAGGTTTATTTTCATGGATATGCAAAATACGATGAGCATTTTTCTGAACCGGTAAATTCAATGGAGGAACCGTATGTGAACCAACAGTAGTACCGTTATCGATCAACCCAATGAGTTTTGATGATACATCTACACCAATGTTATACTGAGCTTCAATAGTAGAACCACCAATATGTGGAGTCAGAATTACATTCGGGATGTTTTGTAGCGATGTTTTGAATGAATCACCTTTTGATTCAGGTTCTTCAGGAAATACATCAATACCAGCTCCGGATAGATGCCCGGATTCAAGAGCTTCTTTTAATGCATTAACTACAACGACAGAACCTCTTGACAGATTAAGAAGAACACTCCCTTTTTTCATTTGGGAAATTCGCTCTGCATCCATCATCATTTTAGTAGTAGGGTTACCGGGAACATGTAAAGTCACTATATCTGATCGATTTAAAAGCTCCTCAAGTGAATTAATGCGAGTAGCATTTCCCATGGGTAATTTTGGCTCTGTATCATAGTATAGAACATTAAAACCCATGTTTTCAGCCAATACTGATACTTGAGAACCAATATGACCATAACCTACAATGCCCATATTCTTTCCTCGTACTTCATAACTTTCAGTTGCGTCTTTGAGCCACATTCCTTCATGTGCTTTTCTGTCTCTTAGTGGGATCATACGCTTAAGCATGATCGCTTCAGCAATAACCAACTCAGCTACGGATCTTGTGTTTGAATACGGAGAATTAAATACGGTAACCCCGGCTTTCATAGCAGCTTCAAGATTTACCTGATTGGTGCCTATACAAAAACAACCTATAGCTTTTAATTTTGAAGCCTTTTCTATGACTTTCTTGGTTAATTGGGTTTTAGAGCGAATACCAATGATCTGTACGTCTTCGATCTTTTCCAGCAATTCTTCTTCTGTAAAAGCAATATCATAAGTTTCGATATTCAGAAACTGATGCTTTTTAAAGTTTTCTATTGCGGTTTCGTGAATACCTTCAAGTAATAATACTTTAATATTTTCTTTTGGATAGGAAAGTTGATCTCCTGATTTGCTCATGTATATCTGTATTTGAGTGATTGAACCAAAAGGTAAAAAAGTTTTCATACAGATAAGAACTTCGTTTTAAAAATTAAGCATCCGGAAATTATCCATGCTTAATTTTTTTGAAACGAATACTTTTTTAAATCGTAGCCAGTTTTTTGTATTCTTGCCAAGGATTTTTAAACAAAATTGAAACTGTATTTATGCCAAAACCAGCCAGCTAGTGATCCGATTCTTTTCGTTAATTCTTTTATCCGTGGTCACTATTTCAACTTTTCAGGCTTGCACGGAGATCAAATCAGAACCTAAAACGGTATTAACAGAATCTGAAGACTGGGTAATGGATGATTCCACTGCTTTGTTTTTGGATGAATTCAGAGTCTCTTTTCAAGAGGGTTTAGCCAATCAACGAATTCCCGGTGGGGCAGTGGTAATCGTAAAAGAAGGTCGGGTAATCTTTCAACAAGGTTTTGGAGTGAAAGAAAGCGGGAAAACAGAACAAGTAGATGAACATACTGTATTCCGGCTAGGAAGTGTTTCCAAAGGCTTTGCTTCGGTTTTAGCTGGAGTAATGGTAGATGAAGGTCTGTTAAGTTGGGAAAAACCGGTTTCCGATTATCTGGAGACATTCAAACTATATGATCCGGAACAAACAGATCGGGTTCAGATCAAGCATATTTTATCCCATACTTCAGGATTACCCCGACACGCTTATACAAATTTAGTTGAAGACGGACTTTCTTTAGACCGAATAATTCCGAGATTAGAACGAGTTCCATTGATCGCTAAAGAAGGAGAGCAGCTGGCCTATCAAAATGCGGCATATTCTGTGATCGAAAAAGTTCTTGAGGCGCAAGTAGAACTTGATTTCGACTCTTTACTACAACAGAAATTGTTTAAACCGCTTGGAATGGTAAACTCTTCTGCAAACTATGACAGCATCAGATATTCAAAAAACAAAGCATATCCGCATGTGTGGTATTCCCGTTCCAAAGGGCGAGTTCCTGTTAAAATTTCCAAAAAGTATTACAATGCAATTTCTTCCGGTGGAATTAATGCTTCTGCTGCTGATATGGGGCAGTGGTTACTACTCTTGACCGGTTATTATCCCGAAATTATTTCTGATGAGACTCTCAATAAGATTTTTGAACCAATGGCTACTATTAACAATAAGAGATTCAGCAGGTATTGGGAGGGAGTAAATAAGTCACATTACGGAATGGGATTGAGAGTGCTGGATAACGAAGGGCAAAAGATCGTTTATCACGGCGGATATGTAAATGGATACAGAAGTGAAATAGCTTTTGATCCTGATAATGGAATAGGGATCTGTGTTTTGGTCAACGCAAATTCAAGTTACCCACTTCAAGTGATTCCGGGTTTATTTGAGCATTTCAAATCAGATTCCACTAACCAACTTTCTAAGTGATTCTGTTCAAAGATCTGGTGCATTAAGCAACCCCTCTAATCTGAACAATCCTTTGTCATTTCGACCGGAGGGAGAAAACTATAAATTTCTTTCAAAGATAAGAATGCTTAAAACATGATAGAGTTTGACACAAATTCTCTTCAAGTAAAAAAGCATAGACGTCAGTCTGCAGTGCCTGAGATTAGTTAAGTAATCTAAAAGGAGCAGGTGCTCCTGCTATGCCTTCCCAAGCAGGAACTTGGGAAGGAGATGACGGAAACACAGATCCAAAAAAAGGTTATTTCAAGGACTGCCACACCTGCCTGTGGTATAGGCAGGGCAGGAATCCGGATTGAATCGATTGCTTGAAATTATAGTTACTTCGTCGTCTCTTTTCGTGAAGCTAAAATGAATGTAAATGTCGTGAATGTAGCAACTGCAAGAACCATCCAGGAAAATAACAACCAAACATGAGCTTCCTTAACATGATCATGCAAATCCCACCCTGATCTAAAAAGAGCCCAAGCAGTTATACAAAACCATACTCCAAGACTAAGTTTAGTAGCGATTCGAAACCATTCAAAATTCCAGTCAGGAAAGACAACTTCTAATACTGTAAAAGTGCTCACACTAAAAAATAATACCATTACTAAAACATGACAAGTTCCCTCAACTCCGGGGCCAATACCATGCCCTAAAAAGAGAAGTCCACCAATAAAACAGGCTCCTGCAAAAGCTAAATATGTCGCTCTCGAAGTTAGAATACCCTTCCGAGCTAAAATATCTACAACTCCTGAAAGAGCAAAAGCCATATATACAGTAATGTGATGCCAACCCATCACCCAATCCATAGGATACCAACTACTGTCTGGCATTTCCAAAAAACCACCAACAACAAGTGCAGAAAATTTAAGTATTGTAATATGCAGTGTTCGCTCCAGTGGTTCTCCGGGTTTACGAGAACCATTTATGAAAATATCTATGAGCCACCAAATTGCTACTAAGAAAAAAACTATTCCGGGACCAAAATGTCCAATAAAAGTTCCTGAAGGTCCGGCCATCATTTCATGGTGCATAATATAAGTTTGGTTAAGTTAATTTTGGCGGTTTCTAAATATTGCAGAGTACCTCTTAATTAAATCATAAAAAATTGCAGAAAGAAGGTATAAAAGCTATTACAAATATTATTTCGCGAAGAAACTACACTAATTCGTCGATTTTTCAAATAGTCGAAATTAAAAAAAGAAATAGGAATCTCGCTTATTAGATTGATTAGTAATAGTAAAAAAGGATGAGAAATCAATGATTTAACAAAATAGTCTCTGAACCATGAGATTTGAGCATGATTACTTCAGAATCCAAAATTAACTCGGAAAGTTGAAAAGTCACTTCATATTCAAAATGAGCTTGACAGTCTTGATCGGGAGTTACTTTATATAACCAAATCTCAGTAGTATTTGGTGTGATCAAGCTTTGTAATTCAAAAGTATGACCGGAATTACAGCCACTGTGAGCTACTTTAGTCGTCAATATTCCATCATTATTTATAGAAGGAATTCCTGACTCTGTTACTAAAGTATAGGAAGCCCCGAAAATATCGCTGTCTGAATTTGTTCCAACATTTGAAGAACAATTCAGGAAAAACATCAGAAGTAAAATCGGGAATATATATTTCAAAGGTGAACGGTTTTTGATTGGGATACTGAAATTACGTTAAAGCCACACGTTTAGTATAAATAAGAAGCCTGAAGAGTTCAAAGAGCTTTGGGGTTGGTAGAAAAGTGGAGCAGGAGCTCCTGCTATGCCCTGTCTCTTATACACATCTCCGAGCCCACGAGACCT
>CAJXQC010000035.1 GCA_913058495.1 uncultured Balneola sp.
TCGCCTTCTTTTTTTTCCCTAAACCCGATTCATACAATGAATCGGGTTTTTTTATTTGTATCAATCTTAAAAGTTTTTCGTTATTAGTTATATTATGTAATTATGAGATATACGATATTTTGCGTCTTACTTTTATTTTGTTTTGTTGTAGATTTATCAGCCCAATCTATTTTAGACTGGCAGTCTTACACTTCTTTTAGATCAGTTTCTGATATTACTGAAGACTCAAAAGGAAGAATTTGGATGACCACTGAAGGAGGGGTTCTTGTTACTGAAAATTCCAAAGTCATAAAGACGCTGACCCCAATAGAAGAGCTTGCTAGACTAGATGGAAATTCTATAATATATTCTGAAGAACTTGAAAAGATATTTGTAGGTTACTTAACAGGAGAGATAGATGTAATCGATGAAAATGATTTTAAAGTTGAAAAGCTTACAGACATCAAAAGAAATAACTCTTTTTCCCAGAAAGCAATCAATGATTTTTATTTAACAGAAAACTCATTATTTGTTGCAACCGATTTTGGTTTAGTAGAATACAACCTTAATGGTTTATTTGTTAAGGACACCTATACAAAGTTTGGTAATTTTAATACCGCAATACCTGTAAATACAATTTTAAAAGATTCAGGTGTACTGTATTTGGGGACGGAAGAAGGAATTGCTTTTACTATACAAGATGGTAGTTTTTCTAGTTCCGATTGGGAAAACTATACTGATTCAGACGGATACACTTCAGAATCAACGGAAGCATTGGGCTTTTTTGATAACGAACTATACGCATCTACTTTAGTTGAAAATTACAAACTAAGTGATGGCACATGGGGAATTAATTCAGATTTTGGTAATGATGTTATAGTCGATTATAAGACTACTAATAATTTTATTATAGCTCTTTCAGAAGAAGTGATTTATCATAAAGAAGGCGCGCAGAATTTTCATAGTAGTTCTTTACAAGGAAGTATAGGAACTGTTATTTCAAGAGAACCTTTCACGGATACCATTTTATTTGGAACTAGAATTAATGGCCTTGGTATTTTAGACCTGTCTAACGATACAATAAGTTATGAAACACAGGAAGGGCCATACGTGAATTTTTTTGAAGGACTGAACTTTTATGATGGAGTTCTTATATCGGGTTCCACAAGAAGTTCATCAAGAAGAGAAGAAATTGACAAAACAAGAGGGTTTTATATTTTTGAGAATGGAGAATGGGAAAACTATAATGAAATAATTACTCCTGACTTTCAAAATGTAGTGTATCGACAACCCTTTAAAACAACTGCCAGTGAAAACTACTATTATTTTGGAAGTTGGGGAACAGGTGTAGTTCGATTTGATAAAGAAACTGATGAAATTAAATTGTTCGATGAAACCAACTCCACCTTACGGGGGTGGCCACAAGACAATGAATTATACCCCGTGATCTCGGGCTTAGAAACAGATAGCAACAATGATGTTTGGCTTGTAAGCAGATATGGAAATACTCCGTTATACAGACAAACACCCGGAGATGATGACTGGCAGCATTTCCAGGAAAACAGTGCGGTAAGTAGTTCTGATCTTTATGAAAACTTATTTATTGACTCTTTTGACCAAAAGTGGATAGCTCTTCAAAATGCACAATCAAGTGGAACCGGATTGCTAGTAATAGACACCAAGAACCCCGAAGATGAAAGTGATGATGTAGGAGTAAAGCTTCAATCTGGAACAAATAGTGGAAACCTTCCAGATAGTAAAGTTAATGTGATAGTTGAAGATAAGAACGGAGAAGTGTGGATAGGCACCTCGAGAGGGATAGCGAAGTTTATATTTCCGGAACTGATAGTTGAAGGCTCAATTCAGGAGCGTACTGCTCAGTGGCTTATAAATGAAGATACATCAGCAGTTTCAAGGTTCTTATTAAGAGATGTGAATGCTACGGCGATGGCTGTAAATGCTGCAAATGAAAAATGGGTAGGTAGTGCGAATCAAGGAATTTATTTATTGAACGCTGAAGGGAGTAAAATATTAAAACGATTTACTATGGATAACAGTCCATTGTTTTCGAATAGTATTAAATCAATAGCAATTAATGATGTTACCGGAGAAGTATTTATAGGAACTGATGTAGGTTTAATTAGTTATCAAGGTATTCCTAACAAATCTGTCAGCAAAATGGAAGAGCTAAAAGTATTTCCAAATCCCTTTAGCTATAAAAAAAATGACTTGGTTTTTATTGAAGGTTTGAGCGATAAAACCATTGTTAAAGTTTTAGGAGTTGACGGAATGGTAGTAAACTCTTTTACTACTAATGGAGGAAGAGTTTCTTGGGATGGAAGAGATTCAACAGGTGGAATGCTTGGATCAGGAGTATATTTTGTAGTAGCTGTAGATAGTGAAGGGAATTCAAAAGGAGTAGGTAAAGTTGTAATAGTCAGGTAATGGATATAACCACTGTGATAATTAATTTTCAAACTCCTGATCTACTTAATACAGCAGTGCGAAGTTTTAAAAGATTTTATCCTGATGAAAAGCTGCTGATTATAGATAATGGTTCTGATGACGATGGTGAGTCTTTAAAACTGATCAAAGCACTGGCTGATGAATTTAAATCTATTGAAAGCGTATTTCTGAATTCTAATATTTTTCATGGTCCAGCTATGGATCTTGCAATAAAAAAATATGTTAGCACTGAATATGTATTTTTTTTGGATAGTGATACAGATACAAAACAAGGCGGGTTTCTGGAGCAGATGAATAAAATTCTTTCTTCAGAAAAAAATGTTTATGGTGTGGGAGAGATTATTAAGGCCAATAAAAGGGGATATAAGTCTGAGACAGGTAAAGAAATTTTACTAACCCCATACATGTTGATTAATACTCATCTGTATAAAACATTGAAGCCTTTTATTCACCATGGACAACCTACTCTACATAATTTTACTGATGCAAAAACGAAAGGTTACGAGCTAAGATTTTTCAAGATTTCGGATTACATTAACCATTTGTGGAGAGGAACGGCTGACAGATTTGGATACGGACTAGGCTTTAGAGCAAAACTTGACTATGTATTAAATAAACTTGGTTTTTGATGGGAAATGGTGCCACTGATATATCAATAATTATTGTTAACTATCGGGTAAAAGAATATGTGGCTTTACTTCTGGATTCTATTCAAAAATCTAAAAAAAATCTATCAATCGAAATATTCATAGTTGATAATAATTCTAATGATGGGTTTTATGAATATTTGAATTCTGAACAAGGTGATATTCATTTTATAAGGAATAGCGAGAATGCGGGTTTTGCTAAAGCAAATAATCAAGGCATTGAGCGAGCTTGCGGAAGCTATACTTTATTAATTAATCCTGATACTATAATTCAAGAAGACAGCTTGACGACAATGAAGCAATATATGGATGAGACCAGAGATTGCGGAGTTTTAGGATTTAAAATGATTAATCCTGATGGTAGCTTTGCCAAAGAAAGTAAGCGTTCTGTTCCGGATCTTAATACAGGCATATTTAGAGTATTAGGTTTAGATGTGATGTTTCCGAAAAGCCGGGTCTTTGGAAGCAGATATTTAGGTTGGCTTGATAAAGATGAAGTAGCTGAAGTTCCTGTTGTTAGTGGAGCGGGTATGTTTTGGAGAACTTCAGTTTTAAAATCTCTAAAAGGATTTGATGAAGATTTTTTTATGTACGGGGAAGACGATGACCTTTGCTACAGGGTTCAAAGCACTGATTATAAAATTAATTATTTTCCTCTTGCAAAATTGTTGCACTTTAAAGGAGAAAGTGAGCGCGAAACTAGCTTGAAAAGCCTGAAAAAAATGAATAAAGGGTTGAAGCAGTTTTTTAATAAGCACTATAAAGGTCATTATAATATCATATCAAGAGGGCTGATCTCCATTGCTTTCAACTCAAGAACAATTATCCAGTATCTGTTTCAAAAAGTAATTAGAAAAGACAATGCTAAAGAATCCGAAATAGATTCAGCTGTCATTCTTTGTGGTACGGAAAAAGATTTCCCAGATTTTTTAAAGGACGATATTTCCAGTTCACTCAAAACTATACCGATCTGTTTAGGTATTAAAAATATCGCCGATGGGAAAGAGGTTCTTAATAATTATGACCAGATTATTTTTGATACTTCATCAGTTTCATACACTGAAGCATTTGTAACAATGGAAAGATTAAAAGGCTCGGGCACGAATTTTTATTTCCTTTTAGCCAAAAGAAAGATCGTAATAGGGAAATCGAAAGTAATTAAATTTTGAATTAAAGCTTTTTCTCAACTTGCTCTACCATATTAGGGTACCATTCCGCAAAGGTATCATTGCTAATGTGTTCTCGCACTTCATTCATCAACCAAAGGTAAAAAGTAAGGTTATGAACAGAGGCTAATACCAATCCGAAAATCTCATTGTGCTTAATTAAATGATGTATATAGGCCATCGTATATGTGTTACAAAGTTCAGACGGAAAGTCTTCGTCCAAAGGTTTATGATAGTTTTTCCACTTAGCATTACGGATGTTAACCTTTCCATGTCGAGTAAAAATAGTGCCATTGCGTGCATTCCTTGTTGGCATAACACAATCAAACATATCAATTCCTCTTGCTACACATTCCAGAAGATTTCCCGGAGTCCCGACTCCCATCAGATACCGGACTTTTTCTTTAGGTATGTAGTCAGTATTAAGGTCAGCCATTTCATACATAAGAGGTATAGGTTCACCAACACTTAATCCTCCAATAGCGATTCCTTCAAAGTCCAGATCTGTAATAAAGTTGGTGGATTCAATTCTTAAATCTTTATAAGTACTTCCCTGAATAATGCCGAATTGATTCTGCTCATGCCCGTATAAGGACTTAGTGTCCAGAAAATGTTTTCTTCCCCGCTTTGCCCAGCGATGAGTAAGGTCCATAGAAGACTTCGCATATTCATAGGTGCTCGGATAAGGAGGGCACTCATCCAACAACATCATTATATCAGAACCTAAGACTCTTTGGGTGTCCACTATATTTTCAGGAGTAAACAAGTGTTTTGATCCATCAATATGACTTTTAAAATGAGCTCCTTCTTCGTCAAGTTTCCTATTATCTGATAAAGAAAAGATTTGATATCCACCCGAATCGGTAAGAATTGGTTTGTTCCAGTTCATGAATTTATGCAAACCGCCGGCCGCTTTCATAATTTCGTTTCCCGGTCGCAAATAGAGATGATAGGTATTGCCTAAAATTATATGCGCATGAATTTGCTCAATCAGTGCTTTTTGTGACACTCCTTTTACCGTTCCCAAGGTGCCAACAGGCATAAAAATGGGAGTTTCAATAACTCCATGATCTGTTTTAAACTCTCCCAAACGGGCTTTTGTGGATGATGATTCTTTTTTTAAAGTATACAAGCTAAAATTTGGTCTTAATATTTATGAAGGAGACACTTAAATGTGTATTTTAAGCGATTCAAAAACTAAGCAAGGCTTAATTTTCTATTGGGCAATTTAAAAAGATATAACGAAGTTATTTTCACAAGTTTGCTGGATTTTTTAATTCTTCTGGCAAGTTGGTTTGTATTCCATTGGTATCACAATGAAGAATTGAATATGATACTTAAGGATGCTGGCCTGAATTTTGTAAACACCGGTGTGCTTGTAAGCATATACTGGATGTTTATTTTTGTTGTTATGGGACTGTACAAAAAATTGTATTTAGTGTCCCGTTTAGATGAGTTTATAATAGTAGCAAAAGCTACTTCAATCGGAGTCCTGTTTTTGTTTTTTGTAGGTTTGATTGGGGATACAATCTCAGTTGAAGAGCAGAAGTCATTAACAATATTCTATTGGGGTGTAACATTAGTACTGATTGCCTTTAATAGGTTCCTTATCAGAACTATCCAGAGATTTTATGCCCGAAGAGGTAAAGGCTTACATAAAACAGTTATTATTGGCACAGGAAATGCAGCTAAAACTGCATATGATGACCTTATTCGAAATAAGACATTAGGTATGCAGGTTTTGGGATTCATTCAGGTAAATGGTCAAGTGCCTGATGAAGAATCTGGAATTTTACCCAATGAAGTAATTGGGCATTTGGATGAGATAAGGTCGATCATTGATCAGCACCAAATACAAGATGTTCTCGTAGCTCTTGAGCCTGAAAGAAGAAGAGATTTAGTAAGTGTAATATCTAAAGTTGATTTTCCGGATATAACCTTAAAATTGCTTCCTGACTTTTATCAATTAGTGAGTGGATTAAATAAAACGAATCAAATATTCGGAATGCCTTTAGTTGAGGTTTCCCCTGAACCTATGCCGTTATGGGAGCGTGCTGCAAAGCGTCTTTTTGATATATTAGTTTCAATCGTGGCACTTGTAGTATCTATTCCTTTTGTTATAATAGTATCAATTTTGATACGGATTAATTCAGAAGGCCCTGCTATATTTAAACAAACCCGGGTCGGAAAGAATGGTAAGACTTTTACCATTCTTAAGTTCAGAACTATGTTCATGAATGCTGAAGATAAGACTGGTCCAACTTGGGCAAAAGAAAATGATCCAAGAATCACAAAAGTGGGCTACTGGTTAAGAAAATTACGATTAGATGAAATGCCTCAGTTTTTGAATGTTTTAAAAGGTGATATGAGCTTGGTTGGTCCTCGCCCTGAACGACCTCATTTTGTCAAACAATTTTCTCAACAAATACCTCTTTATACACGCCGGCTAAGAGTAAGACCCGGAATAACGGGCTGGGCTCAGGTTAAGTGGAAATATGGTGGTTCTTTGGATACTGTGCGTGAAAAAACAAAGTACGATCTTTTCTATATCGAAAATATTTCGCTTAAAATGGATGCAAAAATTCTTATTAATACTGTACTCACCATCGTAAAAGGAAAAGGGCAGTGATGGAAAAAAAAGCTCTAATAATAATCCCCACCTATAATGAAGCGACTAATATTGTTAGGATGATCGATAGGTTAATGGCGTTAGATTTTCCAATTGATGTATTGGTGGTAGATGATGGTTCTCCGGACGGAACGGCTCAAAATGTAAAAGTTAAGCAGAAAGAGTATTCCGAAAGAGTACATTTGATTGAAAGAGAATCTAAACAGGGATTGGGAACAGCTTATGTGAGGGGTTTTGAGTTTGCTCTGCAACATAGTTATGAGTATATCCTTGAGATGGATGCAGATTTTTCTCATCGCCCCGAGGATGCAATGAAACTGATTCGTGCAGTTAAAAGTGGCGAATGTGATGTAGCGGTTGGTTCCAGATACTGTAAAGGAATAAGTATTATTAATTGGCCTCTCAGTAGGCTCATTCTCTCCTATGCTGCGAATATTTATGCCAGAACAATTACTGGATTACCAATTTTTGATACCACTGCAGGCTTCAAATGTTTGAGAAGAAATGTTATTGAGTCAGTTCCTTTGAAAAGAATAAAATCCAATGGATATGCTTTTCAGATTGAACTTCATTTCCGGGCATGGAAAGCCGGGTTTAAACTCAAGGAAGTTTCAATTGTGTTTAAAGAACGACAAGAGGGAGTTTCTAAAATGTCCAAAGCAATAGTAAGAGAAGCTATTTGGCGGGTTTGGGCGTTAAAATTCAGAAGTATTTTCGGAGCACTTTAAATCGCATTAAGGCTGACCTTGTTAGTTTGATTGTTTATATTTGAACAAATTCTAAAAAAGAGAACTCATGCAATATCTTGATTTTGAAAAACCAATAGCTGATCTGGAAAAAAAGATCGAAGAACTTGAAAATCTTTCTACTGTTGGGGATGGAATTCTTAAAAAAGAGATCTCAAGCCTAAATAAAAAAGTTGAAGAACTCAGGAAATCAATTTTTGCTGATCTTACTAGGTGGCAAAGAGTTCAATTAGCCCGCCATCCGGACAGACCATATACCACAGATTATATCGATAATTTCGTAGAAGACTTTGTTGAATTACATGGTGATAGATATCATGCTGATGACAAAGCCATAGTAGCAGGGTTGGGTAAGATCGAAGGAGAATCTGTAATGATAATTGGTCATCAAAAAGGTAGAGATACTGCTAGTCGTACATACAGGAATTTTGGTATGGCAAATCCTGAAGGATACAGAAAAGCTTACCGTTTGATGAAATTAGCTGAAAAATTTAAAATTCCGATCATTACACTTTTGGATACCCCAGGTGCATTCCCGGGTCTGGAAGCAGAGGAAAGAGGACAAGCTGAAGCAATAGCTAAAAACCTGAAAATGATGGCTATGCTTAAAGTTCCCTTGATCACAATTGTAATTGGTGAAGGAGCCAGCGGTGGTGCAATCGGAATCGGAATGGGTAATGAAGTTTACATGATGGAGAATACCTGGTATTCTGTGATTTCTCCTGAATCCTGCTCCTCTATTCTTTGGAAAACGTGGGATTATAAAGAACAAGCTGCTGCAAACCTGAAACTTACGGCAAAAGATCTGGAAGAACTTGAAGTTATTGATGGAGTAATTGCTGAACCATTAGGAGGTGCACATCGCAACCCTGATGAAGCAGCTGCCTTGGTAAAGTCTCAAATAGTGAAAAGCCTGAAAAAGTTGAAGAAGTTAAGCTCAAATAAATTAATTGAGCAGAGAATAGAGAAATATTCTTCAATTGGTGCTTTTGAGATCGTAAAATAGTGGCCATTTCATTTCCGGATAAAAAACCTCTCATCGAATACACTCACAAGTTGAGAAGCCGTTATGGTGAAACAGATAAGATGGGCTATGTTTACTACGGACGATATCTGGAATATTTCGAAGTAGCTCGTACAGAAATGATCCGTGGTTTTGGTCTCTCATATCGTGAGCTTGAAGAAAATGGGGTAATGCTCCCGGTCATACATTCTGAATTGGAATACAAAATTCCTGTTCACTACGATGTAGAAATGGAGATAAAAGTGATGGTTTTTGATATTCCTCAAGTCAGGCTACAAACATTTTACGAAGTGCGTACACAAGCTCAAAAAATTCCCCATGTGTTAGGTGAGGTCTCATTGTGTTTTATGGATTCAGAATCACGCAGACCTTGTAGAGCTCCGGATGAATTTCTCAGCAAGATCACCAAACATATTTGAAATGGATTTGGGACTCGAATTCAAAAATCGAGCGCTGTATACAATAGTATTTATTGGAAGTTTTTTTCTTGTAATAATAGCACTCGGTCCGGGATTGTTCGGAAACCCTTCAATACCATATGTAAGTTTTCAATTTGAAGCATTTCATTTTTTATGCCATCAGGACCCACTACGCTCATTTACTTTGAATAATAGCCAAATGGCGGTCTGCGCACGATGTATAGGAATTTATGGTGCGTTCTTTACAGGTGTAATTTTAATGCCTTTCTTGGGACTAATTAAAAAAGTAAAGTTCAGATATTATTTCAGATTCTTGATTGGTACTATTATTTTAAATTTTATTGATGTTTTGGGAAACCAATTTGAATTCTGGACGAATACGAATGGGTCGAGATTCCTGCTCGGATCTTTATTTGGGTTAAGCTCGGCAATTTTACTTTCTAATGAATTTTTTAAAAAACTAAACACAGAGGATTAAAATGGAAAATGAAGAAATGAAACCAAGTTATTGGCCATCGGTTATTCAAGCTGCAATTATTGTAGCAGTAGTAACAACTGTAGTTGGTTTAGGCCTTGTCTATTATGTAGCCGGTTCTGAACCATCAATGGGAGTTATGATGATATCCGGACTTACTATCCCAATAACCTGTCTCATTGGTCTTATTGGTGGTATTTTGGCAACAAGAAGCTACGCGAAAGCTTTTGATATTACATTCCCAATTGGAACAGGTGCACAAATTGGTCTCTTTACAGGAATCATTGCTGCAGTGGTTGGTGGCATTATTGGTCAGATTTGGAATTTGGTTGATCCGACTTTAATGGAGAGGTTTGCCGACACCATGATAGGAGCTTTTGAAATGAATGATCAAATTCCTGAATCACAAAAAGATGAGATCATAACCAGTATGGAAGAAGGTTTTGAAGACCAGTCCAGTATGGGCGGAATTCTAAAAGGCATTGCAATTAATGCAGGTGTTCTTGGTTTCGTTAACCTGCTTTCCGGTATGGTCGGAGCAAAGATCTTTGCCTCTGAAGAAGAGTAAATACAATCTTATTAGTAAATGTATATAACTCTGTCGGGATATGACCCTGACAGAGTTATTATTTTAAACTGACCTTAATAAATGACCTCCGATAATATTTCATCTACAGATAATCAAACCTTTTACGAGCAAAACATCGAACCCTGGGTAGAACGCAATGGCTTTGCTCATTGGGCAATGGCACTTATGTGGGTTTTAGTATCGGCTCTGTTTTTTTATGCATTAGGATTCGTGCTACAGACAATACTAATTGTTACTAATCTTGATCTTTCAACAGCCTCAGAATTAACGCCCTCTAAATTGTTAGAGTTAACAAAGAATAAGGTTGTTCAGTTTATGGTGATTAATACAATAGCTCAGGTTGTTTCGATAGGTTGGATGGCTTTTCTGGGTGCGAAATTACATCAGAGAATAAAAGATAAAAAACCATTCCTAAGACTTCAAAAAGGTGATTCTTTATTTCCACAAATAGGATTAACAATAATGCTATTTATTGTGGCTTTTCCTATCGTGATTTTTCTAGGTTGGATCAATTCCTTTTTGCCTACTGGTGATTTTATGAAAAATTTAGCAGAGCAAAATGCTGAGGTTTTTAGATCACTACTCGAAGTAAAAGGAGGGTTAGTATTTGCTCTACTTTTTGTAGGTATAACGCCTGCAATATGCGAAGAACTACTATTTAGGGGTTATATGTATCGAGCATTAGAGAAATCCACCAGAGTAGTTGTAGCAATTATAGTATCAAGTTTAGTCTTTTCACTATTTCATATAGATTTGACAGGATTATTACCGAGGTTTTTTCTTGGTGCTTTATTGGCTTATGTCACATGGACATCTAACAGCCTGTATCCTGCAATGGTTGGTCACTTAGTAAATAATGGAGGTTTAATGATTGCTGCTAGTTTTAATCCAGAGATGCTGACAGAATCACCATCACCGGATTCTGAGATGCCTTGGTTATTAATAGGATTAAGTTTTATAGTTACTCCGGGTGTTTTATATTTGTTAAAGAAATACCGATCAGAAATTAACCCTAAGGCAGAACATGTTTAGTGATCCAAAGCCGAATGATATCGAAAACTGGGTTTGTGTATTAGAACGCAGTACCAAGTTGGAAGTGGAATTAGCCAAAAGTTATTTGTCTAGTTTAAAAATTCCGTCCAATATTTTATCCAAACAAGATTCTTCATATAGTTTAAGCGTGGGGGATATGTCTTTCGCATATCTCTACGTGCCCAACGAGTTTGAACAAGAAGCCAGAAAAGCTTTGGAAGAACTCGATAAAGCTAATGAAGAGGAAGGAGAAGATTCTTGAATGAACTCCTGAAAAGAGTATTGTTTGCAGTACCCGCAGGTATTTTTTTTCTGTCTGTTATGTGGTACGAAAGCTGGACTTTCGATCTTATTATTATAACCATCGGTCTATTTACTCAGTTTGAAATGGTTAAGCTTCTTAAGAAAGCAGGCACTCCCGCGGATCTAATTTTCTCATTAGTGATCGGTTTGTATATAATGCTATTTCCGTATTTGCCGTTTGCTTTCGAAACAGGTTTAACGCTCTTTTTGATCTTTGTTGCTGTTCAAACCTTCAATACAAAACCGGATGCATTCAATAATTTAACATCAGTTTTTTTTGCTGGGGTCTATGCTCCGCTTGGGTTTTTATGTTTGATGTTGATCAGAAGTATTGGAACAAATGAGCAGGGTTTTGCACTGGCTCTTGCTTTGGTTCTTATGATTTGGGGTGGAGACGTTTTCGCGTATTTTGGAGGAAAGAATTTTGGGAAAAGACCATTAGCTCCCGAAATTAGCCCAAAGAAAACAGTGGAAGGATTCCTGTTCGGTTTTATCGGATGCACCGTTGGGTTGGCTGTTTCAATCTATGCTCTTCCTTTTGTTTCTCCAATAACCATGTTGAACGGGCTCCCACTCATTTTTCTGATAGGAACTTTTGGCCCGATTGGTGACCTGATAGAAAGCAAAATAAAGCGTAAGGCTGAGGTTAAAGATTCATCAAATCTGTTGCCTGGTCACGGTGGTTTTTTTGATCGTTTTGATGCTTTGATTCCGGCGTCTTGTGCAATGTATATTTATTTAATTTTTATGCAGGAATTCGGATATGTCACACTTTAGTGCACAGTGGGAAACTAAAGAGCTAAAACTTAAAGATGTCTTTACAATAGCAAGGGGATCGAAAGCCTCTGTGCAAAATGTTTTTTTGACGTTAGAAAGAGATGATATAAAAGGAGTTGGAGAAGCGGGTCCGAATACTCGTTATGAAGAAACTTCTGAGACTGTGAACCGGTTTTTTGAAAAATTCCCTTTCGAGGAATTATTTCAGGTAAGCTCACCTGAAGAACTGGAAGTATTTATAGGCGCAGCTTCCACTAAGCTCAAATCACTCCATTCGATGAAGATTCCGCAATCAGCAAAGGCAGCCATAGAAATGGCTTGGCTCGATTGGTGGGCAAAATCTCAAAACCAACCATTGTGGAAGTTATGGGGAGCTGAGTCAAATGTTGGTCCGGTTTCTTCCTATACAATTGGTCTGGATGAGATTCCGATTATGCAGAAAAAAATAAAAGAAGCTGAAAAATATCCTCTGTATAAAATTAAATTAGGCACAAAACATGACAGAGATATCATCAAAGGTATCAGAGAGGTGACAAGTAAACCACTAAGAGTTGATGCCAATGAAGGATGGGAAACAGTTGATCAGGCACTGAAAGAAATTGAGTTCTTAAGATCTCAAAATGTGGAACTTGTAGAACAACCGATGCATGCTTCGATGAAATCAGAGCTTAAGGAATTGAAAAAACTTTCTGAACTTCCTCTTTGTGCGGACGAAAGTTTTACCGGTTCTGAAAATCTGAATGAAATAGCTGAATCGTTTGATATCATTAACATAAAGTTGATGAAAATTGGCAGTTTGGTAAAAGCAAAAAGAACGATAGAACAAGCGCACAGGCTTGGATTGAAAGTAATGATTGGTTGTATGATCGAAAGTTCTGTAGCAATAACAGCCGGGGGAATTCTTTCTTTATTTGGCGAACATGCAGATCTTGATGGCAGCCTTTTGATATCTAATGATCCGTATTCAGGTTTAAAATTGAATAAAAATGCAGAAGTTATACTGCCTGAGGATAAAGGTATAGGAGTAAGAATCTTGAAAACAGATGGAACTTAACCAGAAGCAGTTTCTGTTATTAATATATTAATGCTACTTAAGTAAACTGAACTAAAAATTATTAATGTCTCATAAATTTGTTTCAAATAAGGATAAACCAGTAAGGATATTTGAGAATGAGTTTCTGGAATCGCTAACAAAAGTGCATTTTTCTATTCCCCTTATAATTTACATTCCAATAATTCTATACTTCATTTACAAATCTATTTTTGATTTTGAGTTGAGCTCTATTATAATAATTAGTCTTTATTTTGGGGGGCTTATTTTTTGGACATTATTTGAATATTTGATGCATCGTTTTGTATTTCATTTCGAACCTAAAAGTAAGTTTGGGAAACGAGCCCATTTTATATTCCATGGTGTTCATCATGACTATCCAAAAGATTCTATGAGATTGGTTATGCCACCAATTGCCAGCTTAACTTTTTCAGCAATTATATTTTCTATTTTTTGGATGTTTATGCCAGAGAAATTTATTTACGCCTTTTTCTCGGGTTTCTGGACGGGTTATCTTTTTTATGATATTGGTCATTTTGCAATGCACCATTTCAATATAAATAATAAATATTGGTTGAAAATTAAGAAGAACCATATGCTGCATCACTACAAAGATGAACATCATGGCTTCGGAGTAAGCATGCCGTTTTGGGATAAAATATTTAATACCGGTTTTGGGAAGGACGAAAAATGAATTTTCTGATAACTGGTGGAACAGGTTTTATAGGACAAGAACTTCGGGAAACACTTCTTAAAAAAGGATACAATCTGGTTATTATTACCAGAAGTTCAAAAAAATATGAGGATGAAGCTGCTACTAACCAACGTTTTGTTAGCTGGGATGATGACCTTGTTTCGGAGATGAACAGCGTAGATGTTGTGATTAATTTAGCAGGTGAGAATATTTTTGGTCAGCGTTGGAACGAAGAAGTAAAAGAAAGAATCTACAACAGCCGGATTGATTCAACAAGATCTTTAGTCGAATCAATGGAACAGGCAGATAAAAAACCTTCTGTTTTTATTTCAGCTTCAGCATCGGGTATTTATGGTAATCAGGGAGATTCTATTCTTACTGAAGAGAAGAAATCTGCGGACGATTTTTTAGCAAATGTTTGTGTGGATTGGGAAAAAGAATCTCAAAAAGCTAAAGAATATGGTGTTCGTGTAGTCAACCCACGAATCGGTATAGTATTTGAAGATGGAGGCGGAGCTTTGGAAAAAATGATTCCTCCGTTTAAATTTTTTGTAGGTGGCCCCATTGGCGACGGCAAACAGTATATGAGTTGGATTCACCGAACTGATTTGGTTAACGCGTTGATATTCCCTGTTGAAAAAGAAGAGATGGTCGGAGCATATAATGTCTGCTCACCAAATCCGGCAACAATGAATGAAGTTTCCGATACATTAGGAGATGTAATGAATAGACCTTCTTTTTTCAGAGTTCCTAAATTTGCTCTGGAACTAGTTTTTGGTGAAGCCGCACAACCAATAACAGGAAGCATAAGAATGCAACCTAAACAACTACAGGTTCATGGCTTCGACTTCAGATATGAAGAACTTGAAGAAGCACTTGCTGATATTATTTCCTAAAGGGAAAGAATTAGAAGCTAAAATTTTAAGTTGGTCCCATTCCGTTTCTTAAGAGAATAGCCATACTAGCAAGAAATAAGAGAACAGAGTTAAATAGTCCAATTGTAATTCCTGAAAACAATCGGAATAATTTTGAATGTTCTTTAAGGCACCAAAAATAAAACAATGAAAATATTAAAGGTAACGAGCTTGAAAAATATAGAACCCGTCCAACTACATCTATCATTATCTTTTATTCTACATTCTTAATTCTTGTACTAATCACTCTTCAAAATTGTCCAGCATCGCAAACCTTCTCTGGTTTGAGCAATAAGCTCTTTTCTGCCATCTCCATTCAGATCCGTAATCACAGGATATCGCATTCCTGAAGTTGGAAGATCATAAAACCGATCACCGGTTAACACTTCCCAGGCAAAAAGACGTCCAAATTCTGCAAGAGCTAATAAATTATCATTTTTGTCAGAATCTATATCAATCAATACAGGTTGAAAAGTATGAGAAGCCGGTTGTCCAAGGTTTTCAGTTAATCTGAGTTCACCCAGAAGGTTAAATCCGAAAACAGATCCGTTTCTGCTTTGAGCCAAAAGTAAGTCTTCTCTGAAGAACTCTGTACTGTCTTTCAAGAGAACATTTTCTGAAACACCAACAGAGAGTAATTCATTATTGGTTACATATATTGATTTTACTGAAATGGAATCCATTTTAGAAAAAGTCCCCAGAGAATCACTGAAACTTGGATTTTTCCCAATTGAATAAAAATTTCCATCAGAACCCGCTCCATAAACAGAGCTCTCATAAATTAAAGGAGATCCGTTAAAACCGGCATTAATAAATTGCGGGTAACCGGGACGAGATGCTCCGTTTCGTAACCAACTATGAAGAATATTTTGCGAAAAAGCCCAAACAGACCAGGTTCCATCAACCTGAGCAAAAACCGGTTTCGATTTAATAGAAGTATTAACATTTCTGGGCCAACCCGGAACATTTTCTCCCCTGCCGTCAATTACATGAACAAGGCGATCTTCAGTTGCAGCGATTACTTCGGGAATACCATTTCTGCGGACATCAGTTACAACAATCGGAGCCGTAATTTGTTGGTTTAACTCTATTGGAAATTTTGGAAGAAGTGCTCCGCTTTGATTCCATGCAAAGATTTTGGTGCCTGCTCCAAGCATAATTACAGGCTGATTGTTACCATACCAATCATATAGAACTGGACTTCCAACGGGAATACTCCCATTTGTTGATGTTTGAAGCACGATTGTTCCGTCTCCCGCAACAGCCACTACATTTCCATTTTCGGTAGCATAAATGATCTCATCTGTACTGCTTCCAACAATGTCTCCAAGAATTGGTGTGCCCGTGAGATCGCTGTTTGATAGTGATGTTACCCAAAGCTCCTGATAAGGTTGAGTAGATCCCTCTTTGTTTTTTGTACTTAAAGAAAAGTCTATAGAAGATTGATTCAATCTTTGAATTGTGATGTGTGCAAGTTCAAATTGATTCAGCAAACCGGCAGCTTCATTTTTTGGAAGCAGGTAAGGATCTAAAAACCGTTGGAACTCTGAAGACTCAACCCATACAAATCCACTTACTTCGGCCGGTAGATCTTTCCGGATGTTCGAATAATCATCACTATAATAAATAACTCTTCTTCGGGCACGATCAGACTCAACACTTTCAGAAAGCCCTCGTCTGTTTGAGATCACAACCACATCTCTGGATAATGAAATATAAAAATCAATAAAGGGACTAAGTTCTGAACCAATAAGTTCTGAAAGTACTGTACTGCTGGCAAAATATGAGTTACCAACTTTCGAAATAAGATTGTCCTGACTTAAGCTTTCCAGTTTATTACGGAATTCACGAACATCTTTTAGTTTTCTCATAAAGAGATATTCTCCGTTTGAAACTAAGCCTGATTCAGAAAAAGTTTCTACTGCAAAAGGTGAATCAATGGTATTCGCAATTTCAGAGTAATCTGAACTTGAACTCAAAAGAGCTTTATCGAGATCAGTAAGTCTGGTGGTTGGTTTACGGGGAGTGGTTTTTGGTGGCAATCTGAATAACGCAAACGCAGCGGCATTACTTGCGATGAAGCGGTCTAATTCTATAGGTGCATTTTTTGATGATAACGAATGAATTAAAGTAGACCTTGCCGTATCAGATAATGTGATTTTTCCTGCAAGATTTATAGTTGAGTTTAAGGAGTCGTCACTATTAGTAAACAATAAAGATGCAGAATTAGCACCTGAAAAAGATTTGTGTACAGCTGGTCGCAAACTCACATTTAAAAATTGTTCAACCCAGGAGTCGAGACTCGGAGTATTCATTATTAACTGACCGGGAGTTGGTCCGGAAGGAATTTCCATAGAAGGAGCAGCTCCTGTGTAAGCTCTGATCGATGATTCAACAGCTAAACTTGATGATGAGAATATCAGCCAATTATGAACTTGTGAAGCATAAAGAGTTATTCCGTTATTTGCTTCAATCTTATGAATTATTTGTCCTTTTATGGTGTAATAATTTTGAGAAAGGGGTTGGTAGAATTTTTGTACCCAAGAATCAATTGGAGCGTTTGAGCTTGTTATCCATATCAATTCTGACTCAGTAGATCTTGAAGGGAAAATAGCCACACTCTTCAGAGAAAGTTGCGATAAAATATCGGGATCAAAGCTGGCAACTTGTTGTGCAGAACTAGCCGTTATGTCATCCAGAATAGATGCATATCGGGTTTCAGAAATAGAAGAAACAGTAACTCCTTCTTCAGGGATAATTAGAAAGCTGGACTCTGAAGGAACCAATGAGGTCCAGGGTTGTTCGCTCACAGAAGAACATGCTAGAAAGAACGAAAAGATAAAGGTTGTAATTAGTAGCGTAGATACACGTTGCATAAATGGATTTAAACCATCTTTTTTTGAATATTGATTTTGTAATGGCTAAGTCTCTTTTACCAAAAAAGTTCCAGCCCGATCACACTAAAAGTAACATTTTTTTAAGCTAAATGAGTTTTCTAAATCCTATTTTTTTGTTTGCCTTAGCTGCTGTGGGTCTCCCCTTGGTAATTCACCTGTTGAATCTGAGAAAGCCTAAAAGAGTACAGTTTTCTACTCTGGCATTTTTTAAAGAGCTTCAAAAGTCAACAATCAGAAAAATAAAGATCAAACGAATATTACTTTTGATCCTCAGGTTGCTGGCTATTGCTAGTCTCGCAATGGTATTAGCACGTCCGTTTCTGCCTCCATCGCTAAATCTTGGCACATCAGCAAATCAACCGGCAATACATGCAATTTTGGTGGATAACAGTGTGAGTATGAACAGAATTGGATCAAATGGTCCTTTATCGGACCAGGCGAAAGACCTGGTTAGGAAAATCTTAGATGCTTCAAAAGAAGAGGACAGGTTTATTATACAAACAACTAATGGTGAGCCTGTTAATGCGTCAGTGTCCAGTACAAGCCAGATAGAAAGGCGACTGAATGAAATTGAGATCACTAAAGCAGGTTCCTTTTTATCGGAACGTGTAACGAATTTAATTTCGGTTTTAGATGAGTCACCATTTCAGAACAAAAACCTGTACATAATTGATGATAAAAACCCGGAATTAATTTCAATCTTGAATAATAATTTTGAAGAGGAATTTTCCAATTTGGCGGTGACCATTTTAACTGTTGAGGACGTAAAAGTACAAAATACATTTGTTTATGATGTGGGATCATCTTCTTCGATGGTTGGAAAAGGTATTCCGTTTACTTTAAATATAAGTGTAAAAAATGAAGGTGAGGTTATAGCCGCTAACCAATTCTTAACCCTAACGGTTGAAGGATCAACGGTTGGGCAGTATTCAGTACAGATCGAACCGGGAGTAATACAAGACTTTTCTTTCGAGATAATTCCTGATAAAAACGGATCAATTACAGGAACCGCAATTATTGAAGGCGATGGATTTTCCTATGATAACGAATACTTTTTTTCTGTTCAGATTCCGGAAAAACGTGATGTTTTATGGATCACAAAAGATTCTGATAATCCTTCCGATGTATCTTACACCTCACTAATTATGGATGCCCAAATGGGAGGCAATAATCAAATAAATTATACAAAAACTACGCTGGAAGAGATATCAGGTTATAATATCGAAAACTATGATGCGCTGATCTTGGAAGAATTAGATGAGGTTCCGGAATTCTTATTTTCAGAAGTTCAGGAATTTGTACAAAATGGAAAAGGGTTGGTATTTTTTCCTTCAGAGACAGCAGATATCCAAAATTATAATGCTTTCTTAAATCTGTTTAATGCAGGAAGCTTTGTAGGTGTATTGGGAGATTATACATCTTTCAATAGTATTGCAAAAGGCTCTATTTTACTTGAAGACCACCCTGTTTTTGAAGGACTTTTTGATCTTGATTCTGATGATGAAGAGCTTAGTTTTGCAGTTCCTGATATCTATTATTATCTCAAGCTCAGGACTAATAACTCAGGGTTAGGTTTAAATATAATTGAAATGAATAATGGCGATCCCTTACTAAGAGAGAAAAAATTCGCGGAAGGGAGAGTACTTTTGTTTTCGATCGGAAATGATCCTGGTTGGACAAACTTCCCTGTTAAAGCTTTGTACGCTCCAACCTATTACCGGACTATTTTATATGCTGCATCTTTGGAAGATGGAGGCTTAAGCAATCAGTTTTTAGGTAAGCCTTTTGAATGGAGAGGGAACGCGAATCCGCAAACAACAGAATTGGTCTATAATGATGAATCAATCCAGATTAATCCTCAAAATGTTGGCGGGGCGATTTCAGTGAGTTATCAAGGATATGGATGGGAACCCGGGTGGGTTGCTGTAACAGATGGAGAGAGCATCTTTAAAACAGCTCTGAATCTGCCGCAAAGTGAGTCTGTATTCAGTTCTCAAATATCTGGAGATTCGGAGATTTTGGATAATATCAATATTGTGGATTCCGGAACTTTAACTTCTGAGCAGATAACAAGTGAAATCAGAAGTAGCGGGTTTGGCAAGGAAGTTTGGCATTGGTTTATGCTGGCAGGATTCTTGCTATTAATTACGGAGTCTCTGGTATCCATTTTTTATAAAGCAGAAACGGTTGCATAGTTGAAAGAAATACTATCCATATTTTTCCAGGGTGTAATTGTATTATTTACAATTTCATCAACCTTGTTAGCAGGCTATTCTGTTATGAATAAATTCCGGCTACGAAAAGTAAGAATGAGCTGGAGAGCAGGTAAAATGGGTGGTTATCCGTTATTCGCAACAGTATTTTTATTATTGATAGGAGCATTGGGCATAACAGCATTGGTATTGAATGATGTAAGCCGCTTCCCCACTTTTGTTTGTTATGTCTGGATCGGTTGTATGTGGTTTATTGCAAGTTATCTGGCGTCCAAGCACTATATTACTGATTATGGAATTGTGAAGAATATTAATGAACCGTCTCAAACAATTCCCTGGTTTCAGGTTCTGGATCAGGTAGAGAAAGAACAAAAAGGAGGCATTGAATATTCTTTTTCATATTCTGAATTGGATAAAAGCCTTACTGAAGGGTTTAAGCAGTTGAAGATTTATGTTCCCGATAGTAAAAGAAAGAGATTCGAAAAAATCGTATCTTTAAAGTTGAAAAATCGGTTTGAAGGACAAGAATTACCCGATATTGATTTAAAAAATTTACAAAACGAATAAAAGAGAAGAGATAGATTATTGTTAGACGATATTAAAAATTCTGACATAGAGAAAGAACGAGTGATGCTGGTTGGGCTGTACGGACCCGATACCACAAAATTTCAGGCAGAAGAATACTTAGAAGAATTAGCATTATTGGCTGATACTGCAGGCGGAATTACGGTCGAGAAAGTGCTGCAAAATAAAACCAATCCGGATATAACTACATTTGTTGGGAAAGGAAAACTTCAGGAGCTCAAAAGAATTAAAGGAGAACTGAATATAGACACCATTATTTTTGATGATGACTTGTCTCCGACCCAAGTTCGAAATATTGAAACCGGAACTGATGCCAAAATATTGGACAGAAGTGCCTTGATTTTGGATATTTTTGCAGGAAGGGCTAAAACGGCTGCTGCTAAAACTCAGGTAGAATTGGCTCAGCTTCAATATTTACTTCCACGCTTAACAAGATACTGGACTCACTTATCCCGCCAAAAAGGTGGAATTGGTACCAAAGGTCCGGGTGAAACTCAGATCGAGACTGACAGAAGAATTATTGGTCAACGTATAGCATCGCTTAAAGACAAACTTACAAAGTTAGACAAGCAAAGGACTACCCAGCGAAAAGGCAGAGAAGGAATGCATCGTGTTTCTTTGGTTGGATATACCAATGCAGGTAAGTCCACTTTAATGAATGCACTTACTGAAACAAATGTGTTAGCAGAAGACAGGTTGTTTGCTACATTAGATTCAACAGTAAGGCGTCATGAACTTGAAAACCATACCATTTTATTATCCGATACAGTAGGTTTCATCAGAAAGCTTCCACACAATCTGGTAGAAAGTTTTAAATCAACATTGGATGAAGTTCGGGAAGCAGATGTATTGCTTCATGTGATTGATGGTTCTTCCAAAATGGCTCATGAATACAAAGAAGTTGTTGATACCACATTAGAAGAACTAAATGCAACCAATACCAGAACGATTTTAGTTCTCAACAAAGTAGATATGATGGATGCAGATCAGATTAGAGAAATGAGATCAGATTATCCGGAAGCAATTTTTGTATCAGCTGAACAAAGCATTGGACTCGATGAGCTTGAAGGAAAGATTGAGGAGATGATCGAAAGTGAATATGAAGATCATACCCTGCAAATTCCTATGAGTAAATACAAAGCGGTTGCCTTTATCCATGAGAACGCAAATGTAGATAAAGAAGTTTATGAAGGTAGTGATGTAGAGCTTACATTTAGAATGGCTGAAAAAGATTTTGAGCAACTTTCACACTTGTTGAATACTATTGGTACAAATGGAGAAGTTATATAGACTATGTTAGTTAATGAGATTTTAAATACTGAAATAGCACCGCTGAAAGAATCAGATCCGGTTTCTTTGGCACTGGCAAAACTTGATCTGCTCCATATCAATAAGTTTGTAGTAGTGGATGCAGATCATAAGATCAAAGGTATGATCGGTATTGAGACACTCGCAGAAGTTATAGATGAAAGTACTGTCCTTAAAGATCTACCTTTAGAAGAGACTATTTCGGTACCTATAACACAACATCTTTTTGAAACAACTCGTCAGATGTTTGCTCATGAACTGTATGTTCTTCCTGTTACTGACAATGAAAATAATTTTCTGGGATTGGTTCGCAAAAGAGAAGTTCTGAATGGTTTGGGAGATATCTTTAATCTCTCATCATACGGTTCTGTTATCACAATTGAACTTGCTCAAATTGATTATACTTTATCAGAAATAGTTCGAATCATTGAGACTGAAAACGCAAAGATTCTGGGAATAGCGGTTCAGCAACCCAATGAAGTGATCGATTCAATAAGGGTATCCATCAAATTAAATCTGGAAGATTCTTCTGTTGTAAGTGCGGCCCTTAGGCGATTTGGTTATGTAATTATTTCAGAAGAAAGCAGTGAAAATATGGAAAATAATTTTTCTGACCGTGCGGACGAACTTATTCGCTATCTTGACATATAAAAGATAAACTCAAAACAATATTCCAGCGATAAATGCGCCTTCTGTTTCAAAGCAGCTTACTTTTTATATTCATTCTAATTTCAGGATCACTCTCAGCTCAACGGATTCAGTCTCCGAAAACTGATGCATACCAAACCGGCATAGATCTTTTCGAGAAGGGTTTTTTTGAAGAGTCGTTGAAAAAACTCAATCATTTTAAAAGCAATTATTCAGGATCAGAATTAGTTCCTTTTGCCGATTATTATATTGCACGTGCAAATGCAGGCATAGATTCTTCGGGAATAGAGTATTTTTATCAGAACTTTATTCGTGATTATCCCAAACATCACCTTTCAAAGAAGTTATTAAAAGATCTTGGTCATCGTTTTTCAGATAATGGCAATTACGATGAAGCAATTTCATACTATCAAGAATCTTTGAAGACTTTTAATACGGTAGCAACAGCTACTGAGACTGAATATTGGGTTGCTGAAGCAGCTGCGGAAAAAGGCGATAATGATGCAGCCCGTAAATATTTTTTAGCTTTAGCTGATAACTATCCTGAAAGTGATTGGTCTCCTAAAGCTTTATATGCCAGAGGACGTTTATATCTTTCGGATAATAAATTTGATTCATCTTCTATAGCTTTTGAAATACTTAAAGAACGGTATCCCAATGATCCTGTTACAAGAAGGGTGGGAACAGCTTTGGGTGAATCCTATTATCAGCAAGGGAAATATGAAGAAGCTATCGAAGCATTAAAAGCAGCAATGCCTTATCTGGATGATGAGTCAAAAGAAAAGGCAATTTTCCTGATTGCAGAAAGCTATAATTTTCTTGGAAATTTTAAAGAATCATCAAAAGCTTATTTACAGTATCTGAATTTAACCAAAGGCACAAGTAAGGAAAGAAGTGCACATTATGGACTCGGTTGGTTATATCATAAACAAAAGATTTATCACTGGGCTGCCGATTCATTTGAAAAAGCAGCAACCGGGGATGATGAACTAGCCAGAAAGGCTTTATACTATGAAGCTATCAACCAGAAACTAGGTGGACAGTATGAGAATTCTCTGAATACATTTTCTGAATTTGGTGATCGATACAAAACAGGACTATGGGTAGAGCAAGCTTTTTACGAATGGGCTGTTTCTTCTTTTGAGTCAGGGCAATACGGAGATGCTATAGAAACACTGCTTACTTTAATCAGAAATGAAAAAAACCTTCAGGATCCCGGAAAGGTTTATACACTTTTGGGCGAATCTTATTTTGCGAACAATGAATTTACAAGAGCAAGTATCGCATTTGAAGAAGCAGAAAAAATTGCTGATATAGACCCGGAACTTCGCCGGCAAGCGCGCTTCCAGAAAGCATGGATATTATATAGAAATCAGGCTTACGAAGAAGCACAACCAATATTTGAATCTGTATACGCAGAAACTCCAACTTCTGAGATCGGAGCCGAAGCATTATTCTGGAGTGCCGACAGTTATTATAAACTTCGTCAATATGGCGATGCCGCACAAAGATTCTCAATTTTCATCAGAAATTATGCTGATCATGAACTTATCGGTGCAGCCAGATATTCTTTGGGTTGGAGCTATTTTGTAACCGGAGATTACGAAAATGCAGTGGCACCACTTGAGGCTTTTTTAAATGATTATAATCCTCCTCCTATTGCTCTGTTTCCTTACGATACGGACACCCAATTAAGAATTGGTGATGCCTATTATGCACAAGGGAAATACAGAGAAGCGATCAGTTTTTATAATAAAGCAATTGGAGCAGAACCGGGAGGAGACTATGCGATGTTTCAGGTTGGAAACAGCTACTATCGTTCAGGAAGAACATTTGAAGCTGTAACAACTTTCAGGAGAGTTCTTCGCATTTATCCGTTTAGTAGGTTAAAAGAACAGGCTCAGTACAATATTGCTTACATTTATTTGAACTCGGATAATTATTCTCAGGCCATTGAAGAATTTCAAACGGTGATCAGTAAATACCCCGGTACTGAGTGGGCTGCCAGGTCTCAGTATAACATTGGAGATTCTTATTACAACGCAGGAGAGTATGAAAGAGCTATTGAGGCTTACAAAAATGTGTTGCAGAATTATCCGAGAAGTAGCTATATCATAGATGCTGTGAACGGAATTCAATACTCCCAGTTATCATCCACAGGTGTGGATAGCAGTTCGGCTGTTTTAGAAGATTTTTTAAGTAATAATCCAAGTAGTGGAACTGCAGACAGATTGAGATATCGCCAAGCAGAGACTGTATATCAAACCGGAGATTATGAAGGAGCCATCAAAGAATTCCGACAGTATTTACGGATTACAAACTCAGATAATTTAACGCCTGAAGCATATTCTAATTTGGGGGACTCTTATCGTCAAACCGGGCAGGTGGATCAAGCCATAAATGCTTATCAAACGATTGTAGATGAGTTTCCGAATGATGATCAAACTCCATCAGCTTTAATAATACTTGGGAATTTATATGCTGAAAAAGGATCGTTTGATACTTCTCATGATTATTTTGAAATACTTCTGGAAAAAGGCTCTCGTTTCAGTCAAGAAGCTTATGTTGGGATGGGATCAGCAAGTTTAGCTGCAGGACGAACGGGTACAGCAAAATCAGAGTTTGAAGAAGCTCTCAAAATAAATTCAGGAAATCCTGCTGCAAATGTCGGACTTGGAAAAGTCGCTGTAGCTGAAAGCAGGTTTGAAGATGCACGCGCATTACTTGTTCCGGTTGCAGACAAAAGCACAACCATAAGTGGCGCAGAAGCTCAATACTATTTAGGAAAGATCGAACAGGATCAGAGTAATTTTGAAGCAGCGATCGAAAACTACTCTAAAGTTCGTGTGCTGTTCGAAGCATTTGAAATCTGGGTTTCAAAAGCGTTGTATAATTCTGCAGAATGCCATATTCGATTAGGCAATAGAGGTGAAGCAATGAGCATTCTAAACGGAATCATTGAAAAATATCCTGATACCGAAGGAGCTGTGCAGGCGCAAGCTTTGTTGGATTCTACAGAATAGCTAGTACGTATTTAGAATTTAAGGTCAGCTTGCTGAATATCTTATCTTCAAATTTTCTACTTTCAAATACATTCCAACACATCCATTTACCAATTAAATGATCCAAAAAGTAAAACCCTCTGACTCGTTACAGGGAACACTTTCTCCTCCACCGGATAAATCCATATCTCAGCGAGCAGCGATTTTTTCGTTACTTCATGAAGGTACCTCTGTAATTAAAAATTATTCTTCTGCTCAGGATCCGCAAAGCTCATTGGAGTGTGTAGAGTCACTAGGAGCTGAAGTTATCAGAAACGATGATTCTATTTCTATAAAAGGAACGGGTAGATCAGGAATAAAAGCTCCGGAAGATGATCTGGATTGCGGAAATTCCGGTACAGCCATGAGGTTATTAGCAGGAGTAATTGCCGGGTCAGGAAAACAAGTGCGGATGTGCGGAGACGCTTCCCTGACTTCTCGTACAATGACCAGAATTATTGAACCTCTGGAGAAAATGGGCGCTTATATTTTAGCGCGAAATAGTGCTTATGCTCCATTAATGATCACCAGAGATGAGAAACTAAAGCCGATGGATTTCGAACTTCCGATTCCAAGCGCTCAACTTAAATCCTGTATTCTATTGGCGGGTTTATTTGGTGAAACTCCAACAAGAGTTATAGAAACTATTCCCAGCAGAGATCATACTGAACGTCTTCTTCAGCTAAAGGTGGAAGAAGAAAAAGGAAAGAAGATCATCTCAGCATCATTAAATGATGAAATACCAAATCAAAGCTATACTGTGCCCGGAGATTTCTCAGCGGCTGCCTTTTGGTTAGTGGCCGGTTGTATTATTCCAAATTCTGAGATCACGCTTGAAGCTACGGGGTTAAACCCGACCAGAAATGCACTGCTTGGAATTTTACAGGAAATGGGCGCGAATATCACCATTGAAAATGAACGAATGGAAGGTGCTGAGCCTGTTGGAGACATTGTGGTTCGTAGCTCTGACTTGAGGGCAATTAACATCCCAAAAAGCATTATTCCGAATTGTATTGACGAACTACCGATTCTTGCTGTGGCTATGTCTTTTGCGGAAGGCATCTCGGTTATCTCCGGAGCTGAAGAACTTCGCCATAAAGAAACAGATCGTATCATGGCTATTTCTGAGATGCTGAAAGCTGCCGGAGTTAGTTTCGAAGAAAAAGAAGATGGAGTAGAGATTCACGGAAACCCTGAATTTATTTTTGAC
Source organism: uncultured Balneola sp. (assembly GCA_913058495.1). Lineage (GTDB taxonomy): Bacteria > Bacteroidota > Rhodothermia > Balneolales > Balneolaceae > Balneola. The sequence goes on from CAJXQC010000035.1 coordinate 26,814, forward strand.
TCCGCTACATTCAACAGTTTCCACGACCACAGAATAGCAATGGCATCCGCAGTATTATCCTTAAAAGGGAAAACCGAATCCGACATTCTGGATGCTGAATGTGCAGCTGTTTCCTATCCCAGCTTTTGGGGAGATTTGGAGGATATCAGATATGAGTAGTGGATTCTATGTTGGTATATTGGTCTCTATTTCTGCAATTTTGAGAGTAATCTATTATTTCAAGCTCAAGAAAGAATCCCCGGAAGAGATTAACAGATTGCAAACATTTGTCTTCTATGCTTCAATTGCTTTATGTGTTGTTGGCTTTTTGATGATTTTAAACGCACTTTTAGCGTTAAAGTAAAGAATCATAGTTAAAACTCTCCCTTCGAAGGGAGACGATTGTCCAAACAGTTCTTTGGATAATCCGAGGATGTTATAATTCAGGCTTTAGGACTTATTCGGAGAAACAAGTTCAGGATTATGGATATTAGATAATTAATTTACAACAATTGTCCCGTTACTAATAAACTTCAGTATTTCAGAAAAAGCTCCCAACTACACCGACCTTTAGAATTAATTAGTAGATGTAATGGAGTTCGCGACAATAATTCTTGTCGGGAGTTTTTGGTACTGGAGCCTGTGCTGAGGAAGCTCAGTATCGGCACAAAAAGTACATAGAACAAAGGAGCGGAACCCTATAAACACATTTAGCTTAGTTTTGTCTTGATATCCCGTTCGAACGGGACAAAAGATCAAGCCGAAGTATTTAAGACGGGTTCACTGATCCTGCGCTGAATAATCCTAAAGGTCTTCGTTCGCTCAGATACATTTCTACATTCTTCACCTGAAAGGATTATTCCTGCTTCGCAGACGCATCCGGATCATGTTCTCTTCTCCGTCTTAAATACTAAGGGCGAATGTTTCTTGAACTATCTTTATTAAACAGTCAACGAATTACATAACATCTACAAGGAATGATAAACTTATTCTTTAAATGCACATACCTGCCACTTTTGTTACCCATCTGACTTCCCGTCAAACTTCCACTGACAGCTTTTCCAAAGCGTAAAATCCGGTCTGTAAAAATTTCATTCTAAGCTTGTCGCACTGACAGAGTGGTTTTAAAATTTCGACTTGGCATTTCTCTTGTAGCAATCAGTAGCGAACCTGATAAACAAATAATCAAAACAAGAGGTCAAAAAGTTATGGCACTTATTAAATATTCAAGACCAAGTAACGATCTTTTTTCAAGAAGATTCAATGACATTGTTGACGAAATGTTCAACACAAATAATGGAATGAACTACCGTCAGGATAGTTTTATGCCAAACGTAGATATAGCAGAAAACGATACGCAATTTGAAATTTCTGCAGAACTTCCGGGCTTAAAGAAAGATGCTATCAGCATTGATCTGGAAAACGGAAGATTAACCATCAGCGGTGAGCGTAAGTTTGAAAATAAAGATGAAGGCAAGAACTACCACAGAGTAGAAACATCTTACGGAACTTTTACACGCTCATTTTATCTGCCGGATAGTATCAATGAAGATACCATCAACGCAACCTATACTGATGGCGTACTAAACATTACCATTCAGAAGCAGGAAGAGAAAATAAAACGACAGATCGAGATCAAATGATCTTGAAGCATATATAGAATAGTTAGTGAATGCTCAGGCTGTTTGAACGCAGTCTGAGCTTTTGCGTTACAAGATGTAAACCATATACAATTTATCAGGAACACATCGTTGTAACAACGGTTGAAAACAGAGAACTATAATTAAGAGATCAATGAATACTACTGTAAAAAATGTATTTGGTGTGGCTGCAGCCATACTGCTATTACTGGGAATGAATGCCTGGACAAACAATAATTCATCACCAAGTTTGCCGGATTACGCAACTGAAAATAATGTCACATCTGCTGAAAATCGTTCAGTTTCATCCTTACTGGATCTGAATAATGCGATTGTCGACATCGCAGAAAAAACAAATCCTGCAGTTGTAATGATTACTACAGAAAAAGTGCAGGAACAGCGAATAATGAGGAATCCCTTTTCTCAGTTTTTCGGAAACCCAAACGGACAACAAGACCCGGAAACAAGGGAATACACACAGAGAGGATTGGGATCCGGAGTAATAGTATCTGAAGATGGTTACATCTTAACCAATAATCATGTGATCGAAGATGTAGACGAAATTAAGATCCAATTGTTTAACGGAGATGAAGTTGAAGCAGAGCTGATAGGAACAGATCCAGCAACTGATATTGCTGTTGTAAAAGTAGACATGGATAATTTGCCGGCCGTAAAGATGGGAAACAGTGAGGCTCTAAAAGTAGGAGCTTTTGTTTTAGCGATCGGAAGCCCGTTAAGTCAAAACCTTGCACATACCGTTTCATTTGGAATTGTATCAGCTAAAAGTCGTTCGATTGGACTAATAAACAGCGGTGCCGGATATGAAGATTTCATTCAAACCGATGCAGCTATAAATCCCGGAAATTCAGGCGGAGCACTCATTGATATGAATGGAGAATTAGTGGGAATTAATTCAGCAATTGCTTCCCGATCAGGCGGAAACGATGGAATTGGTTTTGCGATTCCGATCAGCCTTGCCAAAAGAATAATGGATGACCTTATTGATGACGGTGAAGTTTCCCGAGGATATTTAGGACTTTATTTTGGTGGCGAAGTGGACAGAACCATGGCTAAAGCTCTGGGTTTGGATAACGCAAGAGGAATTATCGTAGCAAGAGTAGAAGAAGACGGTCCTTCTGATAATGCAGGATTACGTGAACAAGATGTAATTGTGGCTATAGATGGAGATCAAATTACAGACTGGAATATGTTCAGATCCAGAGTTGCTTCAATGAAACCAAATGATGTTGTAGAACTGGATATCCTCAGAGATGGAGAAGCGAAAACATTAACAGTAACGCTTGGAGAAAGAAATGATGAAACTGTAGCTAGTGTTCGTCCTGAACAAGCAGAATCAATGGAAGAAAAGTTAGGATTCACAGTTACAGATCTGGATGCAAATATTCGTCGTCAGTTGGAATTGGACAGTTCTGAAGATGGCGTGGTAGTAAGCAGAATTAAAGACTCCAGCAACGCATATGAGCGAGGATTACGCAGAGGTGATGTGATCACAACCGTTAAGAACAAGAAAGTAGAGAGCGCAACTGAATTCTATGATGAGCTCGAAAAGTTGGAAGAAAAAGGTGATGAAGTAGTACTTCTGAAAATAATCAGAAATAATGGGAACCAATTCATCGCTTTCGAGTTAGAGTAGTATCCTATTTATTGTACCCCGAAAAACCAAAGCCATTTCCCTGATACGGAAATGGCTTTTTTTATACCATGCAATTCCGTCAGCTTGTTCTTTTGGCACGATTTTGGACTTATAAGTTCTGAAACAACTAAAGAGGACGAGAATTATGAATTTGAATAAATATACTTTAAAAGCTCAAGAGACTATTCAGAAAGCATTAGAGCTGGCGCAGTCAGGAAATAATCAGGCGTTGGAACCGGCTCATGTATTAAAAGCCTTCTTGATTGATGGAGAAAATGTTGTAGTAAATCTGCTGAATAAATTAGGTGCAAACTTAAGAGCAGTTGAAGAAGTTGTGGATGCAGAACTGGGAAGACTTCCCAAGGTTCAGGGCTCGTCAGTATCGGGACAGTATTTATCAACTACATCCAAAGAAGCCTTCGATAAAGCTCAGAAAGAAGCAACAGCATTGGGAGATGAATACATCAGCTCTGAACATATTTTGATAGGATTTACTGAATCGAAAGGCCCGATTGCTTCCCTTCTTAAAGATCAGGGAGTAACAAAAGATAATATTCTTAAAGTATTGACTGATGTTCGCGGAAATCAAACTGTGGATGATCCAAATGCAGAAAGCAGATACGGCGCTTTGAAGAAATACGCTCGTGATCTGAATGAACTGGCTGAGAAAAATAAACTGGATCCTGTAATTGGTCGCGATCAGGAAATCCGTCGAGTGATGCAAATTCTGACTCGTCGTACTAAAAACAATCCTGTTTTGATCGGTGAACCGGGAGTTGGTAAAACAGCAATTGCTGAGGGAATGGCGCTTAGAATTGTTCGCGGAGATGTTCCTGAAGGATTAAAATCGAAAAGAATTGTCGCTTTGGACATGGG
>CAJXQC010000036.1 GCA_913058495.1 uncultured Balneola sp.
GGCGTTCACGCCCGGCGGTGGGTTAGAAACAGAGCCGGAGCCCAGGTCAAACTACTAGTCCCCACAAAGATCCTGAAACGAGTTCAGGATGACCTTGAAGTTTTAATTACGAAATATGAATCTCGTTCAATAACTGTCAGGCAGCGTCTTCTACATCGTCCATTTTAACACCAACGAGTCTGCTTACACCGGTTTCGGGCATGGTAACTCCGTACATCATTTCGGCTTTACTCATAGTCTTTTTGTTATGAGTGATAATGATGAATTGGGTGTCTGCGCTAAAGCTTTTGATCATTTGAGCAAAACGTTCAATATTGGCGTCATCGAGGGGGGCATCAACCTCATCAAGTACACAAAAAGGAGATGGCTTAACCAGATAAATTGCGAAAAGTAATGCAATAGCGGTTAACGTTTTTTCTCCTCCGGAAAGCTGAGATATTCCCGATGGACGTTTACCGCGGGGTTGAGCCAGAATTTCAATTTTGGCTTCCAGAGGATCTTCCACATCTTTTTCAATGATCAGATCACAGTTGTCATCTTCAAAGAAAAGTGTTTTAAAAACTTCCTGAAAGTTGGTCCGGATCTTTTCAAAAGTAGTATTAAAGCGCTCTGTGGCAGTGTCGTTAATTTCTGCAATGGTTTCCAGAAGCTGTTTTTCAGCTTTATTTAGATCGTCTATTTGTTCTTCATAGAAATCTAGACGCTCTTTTTCTTCCTTGTACTCGTCTATGGCAAGAGCGTTTACTTCACCGATGTTATTCAGTTTTTGACGAAGCCATCCTATCCGTTGTTTTACTTCATCGGTCGACATATCCTCCGGCATTTCGCCTTCAACCTGCTTCATCAGAATGCCATACGTTTCCCAAATATGATCTGTTAAAGCCTGGCTTTGCATTTCCATCTTTTCCTTGGCCATAGCAAGGTGATGAACGAGCTCCATATTCACCTCTTTTCGGCGGCGAACTTCTTTCAGCTCTTTTTCAAATTCATTGATCTTACCGCGCTGGATGCTGGCAGCTTCTTCTGCTTTTTTAAGAGCTTCATCCGCTTCAACTTTCAATTCCTGATTATCAGAAAGCTCCTGTTCCAGTGATGTGATTTGCTGGCTATAGCTTTCAATTCGAGCTTTACTTTCTTCAGTCAGTTTGGTTCTGTTCTCAATTCTGGACTGAACACTGTTTATTCCGGTTTCAGCTCTGCGAACATCCCGCTCATGATTTTCGACCTTATTTTTCAGGTCCTGATGTTGAAGCTGAGCATCATTATATCGGGTTTGTGCAATGCTTCTGTCCTCTTCAAGCGACTCCAGAAGATCTTTCTTCTGATTTTGCTTTTCGTCCAGTTCCAGCATTTTAGCTTGTAGCTCTTTCTGCTTTGGTTGGATAGAATCCAGTTCTTCCTGAGCAGAACCCTCGTTTGTTTTCAGATGATCTTTTCTGTTAACAAGTTCACCGATATTCTTTTGATACACCTGAACTTTCGAACTCAGACTATGCTGCTGTTGCTCAAGTCGACGTACTTCCTGCTCCTTTTCTTTCAGATTCTGACTCAGGTTTGCGACGTCCAGCTTTTCATATTTCTCAACGATCTGCTTTAAGTAATCTTCCAGCTTGGTGATCTCTTTTGAAGTCTGAGCTTTTTCCTTTTCCAGCTTTTCGATCTTATCCTTTAAACCAACTCTTATCCCGGCATTTTTGCTCTTGCTACCGCTTTGAAAGAATCCGGATCTTGTGACCACTTCTCCGTCGTAGGTAACGCCAATGGAAGAGGAGTTTTTAATTCCAGCGTAGGCATCGTCCACAGAATCTGCGATCAACACATTTCCAAGTAATAACTGCTTAAGTGCTGAATATTCTCTTTTTGACTTCACTTGATCGAACAAGCTTCCATCCTGAACTTCATAAGTAGCAGCCAGCTGATCCAGAGGAATAAAAGTGGCACGCCCTTTTTTGTTCTCTTTCAGAATCTTGGCAGCTCGCTGTGCCTCATCAAGAGTTTTGATCACAACATAATTCAGAGCATCGCCCAGAGCTGCTTCCAGAGCAACGGCATACTTTTCATCGGTATCAAAAATTTCAGAAACAGTGGTCAGGTCCTTGAACTCAAACCGGTGCTTATCGATAAGGTATTTTACACTACTTGGGAATGCTTCATTTGAATTCGCGAGTTCATTCATCAGATTGATCTCAGATTCCAGAGAAGCATTTTTGCTTTGCAGAGTCCTTAGTTCATCTTTGATCTCGTTCTGTTTTTCAGCAAAACTTTCTCTTTTCTCACGGGCGCTTTCCAATTCTACCTCTAGCTCGTCACGTTCTTCCGTTAGGGAATCAAGCTTGCTTTCTATCAGTTTCTGTTCGCCATTCAGATTGTCAACTTCATCATTAAGATCTACGATCTCATCATCGATCCGCTCCAGATCCCCTTCGGTATTTTCCAGGCGGGATTCGATCTTTATTCGTTTTGTCTGAAGTTGATTTAATTCGTTGTTGGCTTCACTCAGCTGAACTTCAATTTCGTACAACTCGTGTCGTTCACGGTTATATTGCTGCTGTATTTGGGAATATTGTTTCTTTGATTCTTCCAGTGTATTGGAAGATTTTTCCAGATCGTCATCAAAAGATTCCAGCTTACTTCTGCTGTTTGAAAGCAAGTCCATCAACTCTTTCAGATCAATTTCACCCTGCTCAATATCTTTAGAATATTCTTTGATCACCTTTTCTTCGTTCTGGATTTTTTCTTTGGTGATTCTAAGAGAGGTATCCGCTTCTCTGATAGCATTATGAAGCTGGCTTACACGACGTTGAGCTTCTGCTTGCTGCTTTTCTTTTTCCTGAAGATTAGAACGAGCTTTTTCATCAGAAGACTCAAACTCTTCAGCTGCTGCCGTAATTTCTTTCTTTTCTTTTTCAGCGTTATTGATACGTTCCTGAAGCGGCTCGAGCTCCTCTTTTATTTTATTGAACTCGTGAAGCGTATACCCTTTATCAAGAGACTCGAGTTCTACCCTGTACTTCTTGGCTTTCTCAGCTTTTTCAGCTTGAATTTCCAGAGAACGTGCTTTTTTCCGAAGCTCGATCAGAAGGTCATCTAACCGCTGAAGATCTTTTCTGGTTTCATCGAGTTTTCTGAGCGTTCGTTTTCTTTGATCTTTATAGCGGGTAACGCCGGCCGCTTCTTCAAACAAGCGACGACGATCGTTGTTTTTATCATTCAGAATTTCTTCTACCATTTTAAGCTCGATCACAGAATAAGCATCCGAGCCCATTCCTGTATCCATGAAAAGCTCCATGATATCTTTTAAGCGGCAGGAAGTATTGTTGATCAAATATTCACTATCTCCTGAGCGATACAGGCGCCGAGTAATAGTTACTTCGCTGTATTCAATGGGAAGAATACCTTTGTCATTAACAAAGGTCAGGGAAACTTCAGCCATTCCCAGAGCTTTCTTTTTAGCTGTGCCATTAAAAATAACGTTGCTCATTGCGGAAGAACGGAGCAGCGAAGGACGTTGCTCACCAAGCACCCATCTTAAAGCATCAACGATATTGGATTTGCCACAACCATTAGGACCCACAATTGATGTAATCCCGCTGTCAAAACCCACTTTTGTTTTGTGAGCAAAGCTTTTAAATCCCTGTAAGTTTAATTCGGATATATACATTTAGATCAAAATCACAAAACTCAAATTTCAAGATACAATTCTATAATTGTAATTTTGAACATTGTTTGTTGTTTATTATTTGAAATTTGTGTCTTGTAGTTGATTATACAGTCATGATTTCACTTTCTTTTTGAGAAAGATAATCATCTACTTTTTTGATGTTGCTGTCTGTAATTTTCTGCACCTCATCTTCGGCTTCAAACTTAGAATCTTCCGGTAAAGAATCTGCTTCAACAGCCTTTTTAACTTCATCGTTAGCGTCTCTTCGGGTATTTCGGATGCTGATCCTTGCCTGCTCTGCCTTTTCACGTGCAACCTTCACTAACTCAGTTCTTCTTTCTTCTGTAAGTATTGGTAAAGGTATTCTGATAAAATCACCGTCATTCATTGGGTTCAATCCTAAACCGGCAGCCATAATAGCTTTTTCAATATCCTGAAGAGTGGATTTATCGTAAGGTGAAACCATAAGCATTCTTGGTTCCGGAACTGTGATATTTGCCAATTGCTGAAGAGGTGTTTGCGATCCGTAGTACTCTACTTTCACGCCCTCAACTAAAGCAGGGTTAGCTTTACCTGCGCGAATATGAGAGAACTCTTTTTTCAAAAATGAAAAAGCTTCATCCATTTTTAAATCTGCTTCATCAATAATGTCTTGTAATTCCTCTGGGATCATATCAAAAAGTCTGGTTGAATATTATTTATGCCTGTTTAGCTTTGCGAAGTTACTAAAACTCATGGTTATTTATTAATAAAAAAAGCCCTCCTGAAATCAACCAGAAAGGGCTTGGGGTACAATTAGGTAAATTCTACAAATAAACAATAGTAGTGGTAATAGTACCGGAATATTGGCCGGTAAGGTTTTTATTTGAAGGCAGTGTCCCACTTATGGAAACTGCGCTTATTCCGGTGTGGGTGTCAGAAGAAATAAGGCTGTCTGTTTCGATTTGAAAAGTATCCCCGTTGGAATTTGTCAGTACGGAGTTTTCTTCTACAAAGATAAATACATCAGAAAGAGGAGAGGTTGAAATAATAATTTCACCATTATGAGCAGAAGAAGAATGATTGCTTAAGTAAAGATTCGAAATTTTTTCGGTCTTAACTCCGCTAATTACTTGTGCCGAAACCGTCATTGTAGAAGTAACCTGAGCGCAAAGACCAACAGAAAAGAGTATCAATAAAGGTAGTAAAAAAAAAGTTTTTTTCATTCGACAGTGATTGTTATATCACTTATCGACAAATATTAAGAAATTTTAATATTAATTTTCTCTAATATTAAAATAGCTTTTAAATACGCTTAAATTCCAATTAACTTCTTAAACCAAAGCTTTCGTGCTCTCTTTTTTAATGTATTTAGTTCATTTTTGGAGATGGGAGTTTTGTTAAAATCAAACTGTAGCGCTTCAAATGCTTTACCCGGATCTTTTACACCGAGTTTGTTTAAGAAAGCAAAAAATCCTGCTCTTGTATATTTTTTTCTGTTACGATCCAGTAAGGTGAGTAAGGCATCCCATTTTTCAGGGTTTAGTGAGTATTCAATTCCCAAACCTTCAGCATCAGCAAGATTTCCGCTATTCAAACAAAGCTCAAGCTGATGTTCCATTCCATTCGGCAGCGGCTCGGGACGTAACAACTTAGGACTGTTAGCCATTTTTTTACCGTAAGGGAAAAAGCTTTTCCACAATTCACCGGATTGTGGATCATGATAATACACTTCGAAGGTTTTGTCATTTTTTCGAAGGGGAATCATTTGATTGATTCTTTTGACTTGTTGATGGTAATCTAAAACATACATAGCAGGGTCTTTTCCATTTATATAGAAATAGTATTAAAATGTTCCTCATTTTTACTGGGAATAAATTAGAATAAGATTCGTAGTTTGTTCTAAATTCCAGAGTTCTATGCCCAAGTTATTTAAGTGTTATTCCATTGTATTATTTTTAAGTTTAGTTAGCTTCCAAGCTTTTGGACAAGCTTCACTTGTTCCATCGTACCATCCTGTATATGAGTGGCTTTATATGCAAAGAGTGAAAGGAGATTTGCCACATTACGATTATGAATCTCTGCCGTTAAACAGAAAAGATATCTTGGCATTTCTTGAAGACCTTAATCAAAATCCGGATTATCAAACAGGAAAAGAAGCACGGACATTAAAAAGTTTCTTTAGAGAGTTTAATCCTGATCATTTGGAAGAAAATTCAACTCACTCTTTAATAACAAATAATTCAAGATTGAGTTTTGATCGTTTTAAAGATTGGATCTGGAGTGACAATGAAAAACATATTTATTCATATAAAGACAGTTCCTCGTTTTTAATTTTAGATCATGGGTTTGGAAGGCGAACAATGCTTGTTAACGATGATGATGAAATGAGAAAGGCTCCATATATATTAAACCAGCATTGGCGAACATATGGCGCCTATCGAAATTCTGTTGGCTATCACATTGAGTATATTCGGGCGGTCCCGGTTGGTGACCAACGTATTTTTGAGTATGATGGGTTTTACAGTTATAACTGGAAGTCTCTAACCCCTTCTCAAAGACAGACTAATAATTATCACTACGAAGCGTATGTCACGGCTGGGTATTCAATATTTGAAGCTTCTATTGGGCGGGGAAATTTAAAAGAAGGGGTTGGTCAAACTGAAAACCTTGCTTTCTCAAGATCATCTATACCTTTTGATTGGTTAAAATTCAAAGTAGGAAAAAAGAAAATCAGATATTCTTTCACACATGGTACGCTTAGTTGGCCTGCAATTAATTCGGTGCTTCCAGGTGATTCTACAATAAGTACCCGCAATTCTCCACGCAGATGGGTTGCCCACCATAAAATCATTATACAGCCATCTAAGAGAATTACATTTGCAGCATATGAAATGATAAACTATTCAAATCGTGGTGCAGAGATAGCATATCTAAACCCTGTTAACAGATACGCATTCGCAGAATGGGAACTTCAGGATCAAGACAACGGATGGGCGGGTGCTTATTTAATTATTCGGCCTTTTAACTTTGTTGAAGCTTATACAGAATTGCTTATTGATGATCTGGGACATAGAAATGATATTTTCAAAAAGAAAGAATTTCCTAAGACCAGTAGATTTGCAAGAAGGTATGGTTTGAGTGTTGCTACTAATAGGGGAATTCAATTTTGGTCGGAATATACAAGGCTTGATCCTTTTATGTATTCTCATCCCAGAGACTTAAATGCACATACGGATAAAGGCATAGGCCTGGGTAGCCAAATAGGCCCTAATGCAGATCGGTCTGAAGTTGGAATAAAAGTTTGGGGGGCAGGAAGATCATATTTATCGATGAGTTATTCCTACAACAGAAAAGGGTTAGATGAATTCGATTCAGATGGAAATAGAATATTTTTAGCGGGTGCATCACCTAATGATGGAAGAGATCTTCCTATAGATCGATCAAACCTCTTCTTGGATGGAGATTTACACGAATGGCATAGATATTTAATAAAGGGAAGTTTTGAGCCAAAAAGAGGATACATTCTTAAGCTAAACTTTGATGTAAGAAAAATGGTGGAAGGAAATCAAATTAATGATCGTGCTATTTTTTGGGCAGACTTTACCGTTGGGTTTTAATCCTCTTCAAAGTAATCATTGATACCGGTGGTATTTGTTTCAATCCATTGAAGAAATTCAGGTATTGGTCTATCCGGGATAAAGACAGAATCCTGTTTACTTAGAGCTTCTATATAGCTTTCATAATTGACTCCATATTTACTTAGATCAGGGAATTGGGAGAGGTCTTTTGGGTTTACAGGATGGTAAATATTGTTATAAGAATGAGCAATTATGGTTTTAATGTCAGAGCGATCAGGAGCAAATAATATACTCATTAAAGGAGTATCCCAATCATTGTGAAATCCATTTGAGATTCCATACTGATTGTTCAAATCTAATAAGTCAGTATTCTGAGCTAAAACTAATCCATTAGGGCTATTAGCAATCGTATCTTGAAATAAATTAATGTACCCATTCCATTTTGAGGTTGCCATAACTCCCCAGAAAACCTGAACTAACCCCAAGATCAAAACGAATGTTTTTGCAGTGTTTTTCCAGTTTTCAGATAATTGAATTTTATTGGTCACAATAAAAAACAGAGGAATCACTAACAAAACAGAAAGATAGATGTTTATTGATCTTACTTGTTGATGTGTCTCAGGTGCCATAGCTTCTGCCCACAAAATTGGACTTGCTACTGATAATACGCCAAGGAATGTTAATGTAGTTAAAGATACTTTTCCAAAAACCGAAGTTTTCCCGGTGCGAGGCTTAAATATTCTATACAATAAAACAGATGTACCTATTAAACCAAATAGTAATGGAAAAGATGGATAGCCTTCTTCATCCACAAAAAGAAAGAGGCCTAAAATAAATGTTATAAAACTTGTTTTGTCCTGAGGATCAAGCACTGAAAGAAATGACAGAAAAGCTCCTGTAAGGAAATATAATCCTAATAAAATATATGCCCAGGCTAGAAAACTCTTTCTGTTATCAAACTTAGTAAACCTCCAAAAACAAAGAAAAGCCAGAACAGGACCTAAGATCATCATTCCTTGATAAATCCTGAGTGTGCACCAACTTATTAGAATAATTAGAATCCAACTTTTCCAGGAAGATCTGAACAGTAGCTGAATAACAACAACCCAATAAATCGCGGTTAATAATCGCCCGGGAGTTATCGGAAAAAATTCAGTTTGCATATAAATACCAAACATCCATAACAAGGGAAAAATGATAAATACTTTTTTGTCTTTTGGCAGGCTATAAAAACAAGCTAACAAAGAAAGAAGACCAAAACTGAAATACCATCCGGTATGAATACGAGCTAAAGTGGGTATATCGATAATCCCTGATTTGATAGCGGTTATTAATGGAAAGTGTTGTACATAGTATGCAAATTGCCTGTCCCAATGCCAGTGTACAGACTTTACATTTTCCAGTATATGTACAAAATAAATAGTCCCGTCAGGATAAAATATACGCATAGAGAACGCAGCATAACATACATAAATTGATAATCCTGCTATCAGGAGCCAAAATATTCTTTCGATTGAGAAGGGCTTAAAGACTGAGGTATCTACCATTTTATTTTTTTTTCGAAGGCAAATTGTTTGGTGTAAAAATTGAAGAAAAAGAAAATAACAGAGACTCCAATTTTCATAATCAATGGGTTTTCATTGAAAAATGTGATTATATACAAATAGTGAATCAGAATACTTGATAAAGTTAGTGCTATAATTGAAAAACTAACGGACCAAATTAAAGAAGCGGTAATAGTCCTGTGTTTTGCAAAGATGAAATTTCTCTGGATGAGAAAGTTTGAAAGCATCCCAAAACTTTGTGCTATTAGTTGTATCAGAGCTACAGGCAAAGTATAGGATGTGCTCAGTAAAAGGAAGAATACAGAATAATCTACGCCTGTAGAAATTATAGAGCCGGCAACAAACTTTAGCTTTGGGTATATATATTTACTTAAATGCGTATTTAGTTTCACTTTTTACATTATACCTGATGAATCTAGTTCAGATCTTCCAGTTTCTGTTTTGCCTGATCTTTGAAAAACTGATCATTGTGATGCTGGCTTTCTAAAGACAGTAAATATTCGAAATGATTCTTAGCAGATGTATCATTATTCAGTTTTAAATGAGTTATACCAATCCAGTAATGGTGCACTGGGTAATCCTGGAGCTCAGCTGATTTTGTAAAATAATGCAATGCCTGTTCGTACGATGCTTTAGGAGCAGTTCCAAAAAATAATCGAGCAAGAAACCTCATAAATCCTCCAAATTGAGAAACTTCGTAATGCCATCTACCTAAAATATGGAGTGCACGATCATTTTTCGGATCTAGTTCAAGTGCTATTTCCGCATTAATTCTCACACTATCAGCCAACTGAACTTTTTGTTTTAATCCCTGAACATCAACAAGCCCGGCAAAAGCCATAGACTTTCTTTCATATCCGTAAACATTCTCAGGATCAATTTGAATAGCTTGGTTGGCAAAATCTAATGCTGCGGTAAAATTTTCTAACCTGTTATTTTCATTATTTTCATTTCGGTCGGAATAGGATTGATCAGCTAATTCCAAATAACACAATGAAAGTTGACTATAGGCAATGCTACTATCAGCACATTGATTTACTATCCCTTCTTCCAATATGGAAATTTCAAGAAGGCGATTCTTATCTGCTCTTGCTTTTTTTGCAGCATCCATATACTCCTTACAAGAAGAAACAGGAAGAGGGTTAATCTGTTCAGGGGGTATAAAAAGTAAACTTATATATAAAAAAAGATTCAAAAATATCATTAGCTTAAGCTAAGCAAAGTTCCATTTATTCGCATATAGTATTGTCGTATAAGATCAAAGTTTTTTTAATTTTTATAATAACCTTTTTGTGTTCAGTTTCGGCTTTATGCCAAAAAACAGATAGCGTAAAGTATGGTTTCTTACCTGGGTTTTCATACAATTCTGATAATGGAATAAATATATATTTAGAACTTCAACGTTTTGTGTACAACAAAGAGGTTCTTCCTTTTCAGAGTTTTGGGAAATACTGGTTTAACTATAGTGGAATTGGAGCATATACGCTTTCTTTGTATCACGACGAAGTACAAACCTTTGGTACAGATAAAAGATCTGCAATCGATTTTTTAGTTTCGCAGAACTATGGTAATTATTTTCCGGGCTATACCGTAAATGGAGGCTTTTCTAAAGAGCGTTTCGATACGACTTCTTTTTATCAGTTTAATAGTTTTTTATTAAATATTGGGGTTAGTACAAGAGTCCCAATTTCGACAATTTCAGGTATAAACCGAACTGATGTAAAAGTAAGTCTACGGGTTGTTCACGAAAAGCCTTTTGATCTTGAAGCAAACAGCTTTATGGCCACAAGCCGTCCTAAGGGATGGGATGGCTCGACCTATACTTTTTTAGAGCTGGGATATTTAAAAGAGAATAGAGACAATGAGTTTCGATCAAAAAATGGAAACTTATTCGCGATTAGTTTTAAAGCCTCTGTTCCGGTACTAAGTAATTCTGTAATCGGGCAGGTTTATAGTGAATTCAGAGTTTTTAAAGAGGTAACAAAGGTTGAAACCCTTCCTGAGGTCGTTATAGCGCAACGGTTTCTTTTGAATCAAACTATTGGGGACATTCCGTATTGGTTTGCCCCTTCTTTGGGTGGTAGTGGCTCAATAAGAGGATATATATACCGAAGGTTTATAGGGAAAGGTGTGTTACAGAGTAATACAGAAATACGTACCTGGCTATTTAAACTCCCTTGGCTGAAATCACAGGTTGGAGTTAGTGCATTTACAGACAATGGAATTGTGTATGATTCATCTTTTAAAGATTATCAAAGGGCTTCTACAATTGGCTTTGGTGGGTTTATGTCCGTCTTCAATCGAGATTTTATTTTGAAATACGAGATGGGGTTTTCAAAAGAAGGCGCAGGAGTGTATGTCGGGTCAGGATTTTCTTTTTAATATCTATTCGTAATCAACGCTGTATCCATCACCCATCCAATGGATTTTACGAGTAAAAAGAAATGAAAGAGGTATGTATGTAAAAGCAATTATCTGAGCTAATTTAAGGTATAGAAAATACTTTACATGTGACCTTAAGCCAAGCTTATACTTTTGAGTAGATAATAATAAAATGTCGCTTATTATTTGTAGCAACAATAATATAACGTATACATTAAACGAAAAAATCCATCCGTAAAAGGGAAAAGTGAAAACATAAAAGCCGAACCAAAAAGATGAATAAAGGATAAACTTGTAATCTAAGCCATTGTCAACTCCTCCACGGAACCATCTTCTTAATTGACTTAGATAGTGTTTAAAACTAGGTACCTGCTTTATGGAAATGGTGGTTTCGGAGCTAGCGGGTGTTATAATTTTTGCGGTTGCATTTTCTACCATTTTAAGCAGCGCTAAATCCTCGGCAATACAGAACTCTGCATTTTCAAGCCCACCGGCATTTTCATAAATATCTCTTCTAATTGCCATATTTGGTCCAACGCAAGCAAAAGGTACGCCCCAACCAGACATCCCGAGGTTAAACATTTGAACAAATGCCCAGGTCATACGCTCCAGTTTTCCTTGAAATCCTTTAGGCTCTACAACAATTGCCCCGCCTATCATTCCCGTATTTTCATCGATTACACTCAAGCTGTGGGATAGCCAATTAGAGTTTACCTCACCATCAGCATCAGTAATAAAGACCCAATCGCCCGAAGCATGCTTCATTCCCCATGCTATCCCTCTTGCTTTTGCTTCTAGATGAGTATCAGGCATGTCTTCAGTATGTAAAGCAAGAACATGATCGTTTTCGGAGGCAAACCTGTTAATAATATCTTTAGTAGAATCTTCAGATCGGTCATTTACCAGAATTATTTGCAACAATTCTTTTGGGTAATCAAGATCGATAAGCGACTTTATACACGATGGGAAATCTTGTTCTTCATTTCGGGCACTTACAAGAACCGTAATTTTTAATGAAGGAGATTTAACTTTTTTAGTTTTTTTGTTAAGAAGAAAGCCAAAAGTCAAGAAGCTTAAGAGTATAGGTGAGACCAAAAAAACGCCCCAAAAAACCCATACGACCCAACCCGCTTCAGAAGTATCAATTAATACTTGTTCCCAGAAATAAAAAATGTCAGATAAAGACATAAAGTTAAGCTTTTCTTACAGATTGCATAAATAACGAACCAAATCCTAGTGTCAATAAAGTATGGAATGGAATAAACGCGATGCTTAAGATTCTAAAATCGACAAAAAGGGCTAATAAAAAATATATAGCCAGGACACCTTCAAACCAGGATGTTAAAGGTATTTCGCTAGGGGAATAAATTTTATTCCTCCAGGAGAGATCTCCCTCTTTGGCATTGTACTTTGAAGTTCTGTGAAAAAAGGATTTTTTGCTAAAAAAGCCATCAATCAAAGATACAACCATAAATAAGGGGAATGCTACTAAAATTACCAAGAACGGAAGAAAGGTCTTTCTCATCTCAATTAGCTTCTCTATAACATTACTGGCATACTTATCAAAAACTATCCAGGCAAACCAAGGAGCGATTACAATATTAATAAGGGCAAGGGATTGGTACATGAAAAAAGTACTCAAATCAGGATTAACCCTTAGTAAAAAGATTAATGGAACGCTAAACAATGCGATTAAAAGGATTCCAACATGTATAAAAACATTCAACAGATCAAAAACAGCATGTATTTTTAATAGTAAAGGGAGTTTTGCCTTAACTAGATTCCCAAGATGCTTTTTTATTACCTGTCCACGACCTTTTGTCCATCTGTACTGCTGAATCTTAAAATCAATCATATTAACCGGGAGTTCAGCTGGCGCCTCGATCTCGTTATCATATATTATTTCCCATCCTTTTAATTGGGCTCTTAAGCACAGGTCATAATCTTCAGAAAGAGTTTCACCGGACCAGTCACCTGCATCTGAAATAGTTTTTTTTCGCCATAGTCCTCCACTACCATTAAATCTTAGAAAATATCCTGCAACGGATCGGGCTTGTTGTTCAACCATGAAAAAAGCATCATGAAGAAGAGATTGAACACGCGTTAAAAAGTTATGATCTCTGTTTAAATGCCCCCATCTGGTTTGTACAACCCCCACTTTTTCATCCTGGAAATAGCCGACTGTTTTGTACAAGAAATCAGAATTTGGTCTGAAATCGGCATCGAATATTGCAATAAACTCACCTTTTGCAATTTGAGTACCTTCGTGTAATGCTCCTGCCTTAAAGCCTTGTCTGTTTTCCCGATGTATAACTACAACATCTACTCCTTTCTCTTGCCAATGTTCAGCTCTGTTTTCAGCTATTTGTAAAGTTTCATCCGTGGAATCATCGAGTACCTGTATTTCGAGTTTATCTGCCGGATAATCTAATTTGGCACAGGCATCAATTACATGTTCTGCAACATACATTTCATTAAACATAGGAATCTGAACCGTAACGTAAGGCCATTCTCCATCTTTGTATTTCGGGGCTTCAATTGAATAGCTTTTTCTATTTTTAAGAAAGATATAAAGAAGATGAAATTGACCAATGCTATACACTGTGATCAGAATAGGACCAATGGTATATAGAACTATTATTACGTATTGAACGATCTCATTTTTAACCAGCTCTTGAAGAAATGAAATAATTTCAGACATTAATACCCTTAATGAAGCTTCTCTATTGTAGATTAATTTAAGGCGATAAACATACGCCTATAATTGCTTTATTAACAGGAAAACTTGAGAATAGTTTAATTAATTGTCGGGGCGACAGGATTTGAACCTGCGACCCCTCGGCCCCCAGCCGAGTGCGCTACCGGACTACGCCACGCCCCGATTATTGAAATGCTAAAATACGGGCTTTGAATGCGGTGTTCAATCTTATTTTTTTGTTTTTCTTAGCGGTTCGATAGTAGACTACTATCATATTACTATCGAAATGGCATCACTTATTAAGCAGCACGGACTCTATTATGTTCAGTTCTACAACGGAAAAAGGCGACCAAAGCAGAAACGTGTACCTCTTAGAACAAGAACAAAGCAAACGGCATTAAAGCTCAAGCGTCAACTCGAAGATGAGTTTGCAATCGGAGCTTTTGATCCTTGGCTGGATGATACGATTTACATTGAAGGAGAGGAGATAAGCAAAGATTCTACTATCAAAGAAGCCCTAGATCAGTATATCAAAGTAAAATCAAAGAAAGACTGGCGGCCAAACACCGCAAAGAATGCTAAGTATGTGCTTGAAGATTTTGTAAGGAGGATTAGTAATGAGTTTCCGGTCGGTGGAATTACAGAGGATCACTTCAACACTTTTCTTAATAGGACTGACATTAAGTACGAAACCAAACGATCCCACAAAAAGAAACTTAAGACCTTTCTGATCTGGCTGGATGAGAATAATCTGGCTAAGCTGAATTCAAAGAAACTGCATGTGAATAATGATGGGGGTGAACAGGAAGAATCAATCAACTACTTTACAAAAGAAGACATTGAAAAGCTGACAAGCTATATCAGTGGCAAAGTGGCCAAAGATCTGCAAAAAGGCTTTCAGAAAAAGGAAACGAATGCTTTATGGCTGATTGATTTTATTCATTGGCAACGTTTATCTGGTATGAGACTTTCAGAAACACTGAATCTCAGAGCAAATGATATAAATACTGATACCTGGGAGATTACTATTGGAAACGCCCACTTCGTCACTAAGAGTAAAAAGAAGCAGGTGCTGCCTATTCAAAGTGTTGAACCATTGAAAGAGATAGCTCGAACCAAGCTTGCTGAATGTAGCTCTGAGACTGATCGGCTGTTTGGTCACTCTTGTAGAAGACATGCCAATCGACTCTTCAATCGATATTTAAAAAAAGCGTTACCAAATAAAACCTACCTGAACATTCACAGCCTACGACACACATGCTGTATAGAACTACTCCGCGCAGGAGTGCCTATTTACACAGTCCAGCGCTGGCTAAGACATGCTGATGTTAAAACTACTCAGCGTTATGCTGATTTGCTAAATATGGATATAAGCGAGCAGGTTGGGAGGGCTTTAATAAAATTATTTTGACTTAGTATTATTTATCTGGATAAAATTACCACAATAAGGGCATGGTGTTTCATGTAGATGATTAACGAATATATCTAAGAAGTGATTACATTTTGGACAAATTCCTTTCCAACTTCCAAACTCCACAATTTCTCTCATTTTAATATCTGAATCAGAATATTCATCTATTAAATATTCAAATTCACTCCTTACAAAGTCAGGGTTAAGTAGAAAACTATTTGAGATGATCTTAATAGTATCTTCAACCGAAGTTTTAAATAGCTCTTTTTTTTCAATACGGTAATCAGATAACTCATTAAAGATTTTATGTTCCAATTTTCGACCAGTAAATGTTCGATAAAATATTGCAACTTTCCATGGAATTGACCCAGTCCCCAAATTAATTTCTTGCATTCTTTCTTCAGGGTTTCTTGCTGTGAATCCAATTTTTAATATGTTCTTAGAATGTTCAGAATCTAAAATGTATACATATTCAATGTTTTCATAGACTAAGTTTTTCTCATCACATTCTTTACAGTATACAGTTTCATATTTAACAACATCAGAAAAATGAAAATTAACTTCATTACAATTTTCACAAATAAATGAACAACTCATGTTCTCTTTTATTAATTAATCACTTAGTATATCCTGTACATCTTTAAAGTCTCGACCATTTTTATCAACCCATTCCGTATAACCATTTGAATTTCGGCCTAAAACCATATTAGAAGCAGCGCTGGGACTATTAAACACAGCATCTTCAGCGAAGATTAAATTTTCCCCATCATTTACAAGGATATCAGTATCCAATAATTTTCTTCTTAGTTTTCTATATGTCTCGGTAGTAGATTTTGACAAACCCTTCTTAGCTTGACTTCCTTTTAAAACAATATATCCTTGGTCTGTCTCCACCATTTGAGCTTTAAAGGTTCTCGTTTTGATGAAATATTTTTGATGTATAGGGTCTGATTTAGATTCAACTTCAGGATGTGAGGTTTTTGCAGTAGAACTAATCATAAACTTGAATCCCATCACCGGTAGTACCAGCTTGATCTGCTCCAAAAAGTATTCCATGTCGGATATATCTGCTTCATGAAGAGTAGGAAGCTTTGGAGAAGTACTATTCTCTACTTCAGCTGATTTAGCATCAATTGCTAATTGTATCATTCGAGATTCTAAGTATCTGATTTGAGTCTTTGTGAGTAGCTCATCTTTACTGATAAAAAAAATAAATTCCTTGAAGTCTTTATTTGAATCGCTTAAATGTTGCTTCAAGCGGGCTTTAATATTCTCCGCTTCACCAATATAAATTCTCTCGTCATAGGCGTCATTTGAGGGATCACCTTTCAAGCAGTAAACCCCTGGATTATCAAACTCTAACCGATTTACTATTTTATTTACTGTCGCTCTAGGGCTGTAGATTGCTTTTCCTACCCAATTCCCAATTTCAGCTAGCCTAGGACCATACTCTGTTCCATCGATCATATAGACAGTTAATTTCTTACCCATTCTTTTATTAAAGTATTGATTTTTATTTATACTGGGAGTTTATCGAATATTTGTCCACTTCGCCACTGCGAATCACTTATAGATAATTTTCAATCGATTCCCTAACAGCCGGTCTCCCCATCAATCTATCTAATTCATTTAAAGCGCCGTTTTCATCAAAGCAAGTTTTAATGGCCTCATGAACGAAATTTCCATCCTCAGTACTAATTCTAGCAACTGCCCAAGGTTTTACAGGGCTCTCTTCATTAGATCTTGTGACTACTACGAGGTAATTATCACCAATCTCTGAAGTTACTAAAAGCGAATCTTTAAATTTATCTCTTGCAAATATAGATTTTGGAACTAGCCTCTTTTTGTAATCCTCTAATGGTGTAGAACTAATACTATCTGGGCAATTTGGGAATTCTGCAGGTGTTTTCCAGTTTCGTTGAACAGCTAACGGTGAAAGTGATTCAGTATCTGTATTAATCGGCTCCATCAGGTCTTTTAATTCACTTTTGGATGCCAGAAACTCATTGACATAGCCATCGGTTTGAGATGTTTCTAACTTAGCCCATTTAATAAATTGTTTTTCCCCTACCAAAGCTTCTTGCATTGATATGGGTCTCATCCATTTATAACTCTCTTGTCCCTTAAACTTGTTAGGATTCTCAAAAAACTTATCTAATGAACCCCAAGCATTGAGAATCCTTCTGCGAGTTAATGGATTACGTAAAAGGTTTTCCAGCCAAGTTACCCATTCGAGATTCTCTGGACGATTATTGCATTTATTAGTGTCTTTATGATCAACATATTTCTTATCAGGAGTTGGAGGAGCTCCATGAAAAGCATATGCAACTATTATATGTGCATACTTGTCACTGATTCGCATGTAACCAGATGAATGTTTCCTTCCAAACGTCCATTTTTCGTCAACTGAGCTTCTTCTTATACCTTTCTTCTTTCTAAGAATACCGCCATTATCTCGAACTAGATACTTTTCATCCTTGTAGACTACTTCAACTATTCTATCGTATTGGTCTATCAATTTTGGTCCGAATAAATCCATCACTTATTATATTTTGTTATTAAAAGAATATAAATTTAAGGAGTGACATATTCTGTCAGTGGTTAAGCGGCGGAATTCACCAACTCTTCTCTGAGAAAAGAAAAAAGTAAATGAGCAATCAGAATAAAAACGTTTATTTAATAAGTTTTAGCAAATTTTTACCACTTTACCACTGTAAATAAACTTTTATTATTCTAATCAAGAATTTCATTTCTAGATTTAAATGTAAAGCTTTTATATAACGATGGATGTAATTCTGGGTCTGCTAAATCTTCAGCGGATAGGTTTTCAAGCAGTTTGAAATTTTCGATAAGCATTTTAGTCTTAGGAAAGCAAATCCCATTATAAAACATTAAAAATAATTCTGAAGAACTCATCTGTGATTGCAATATTTCGGCATAGAATTGATACTTATTTATGACAAAAACTCTCTTATTATAAGTATCAACCGCTTTAAATTCCTTGGACATTTTCTCACACAAATAATTAAGAATATGATATGTGTGCCTAAAATAATGTCCCAGATAATTGTGATACCTGTCAAAATATTTTTTGTAAACAAATTTTATTCTTTCAATTGGTTGTTCTCTTGGATAGTTATCCTCATTTACCCCAGTGTATAATTCCACTAAAAATTCATCTTCAGTTATATTCTTATTCCACTTATTGGTATCAAGTCTATCAATGTTATACAGATTTGAAAAATCTTTCATTGCAGCTTCAAAAAAAGTATCTCCAGAAATAACATTACTAAAAGGCTCGCCACCTCTCTTTAAAGTTGCGAATCTTTTCTTTTGATGGAATGAGACTGATTTTTTTATAACTCTTTGAGTTTTTAACAGTTCAAAAAAAGTTGCTTCAAATTGTTGTAACCCTAATACAGTTTGTGTCTCTTTTAGTTCTTTTTTTTGAACCTCGTAAGTCATCCATACAAGTAGTATAGTTGCAAATGCGAATATAGTACCTACTATACCTCCAATAAAATTTCCAAAATAACTGCTAGTTTGTGGATTCACTTTGAAGCTAAAGTTTAGCAAGTCGGTATTAGCGTAGGCCAATAGATTCAAAATTAAAGTAGCAAAACCAGTAGTAATAACAATTAAAACTATCTTTGAAATATTCTTCTCTAGCCATTTCTTCATCATAAAGGACTTCATAAACCAATTAATTTAATGCAAATAGAATTAGATACTACAATTGTATGGTAAAACCAATAGTAAAAAGAGAAAGCGTTGCTTTCTCTTGTAGAGCTTAGGCCCCGTTAACATGCTCCTCCAATCGCATTAATTCTCCAGAAGAGTTTTTGGCATTCTTCGACACTTGCCTGCTATGGCAAGTTTCAAAGATCCTAAAGGATTTGACTCCTCTCTTCTATGTTACTGGGTTAAAGTTTCCAAGACAGCAATCTGCTTTATTAATTCTTCAGCAATTGGGTTTAGGTGATTTAAGATTACATCTCCCGACCTTTGAAAATCCATGTACAGCTTTTGGTGTTCGTTAGTTGCCTCGACATAGACAGGATACTCCTTGTCAAATCCATTATTATCTTCGAGTACAATCGGCTCTCCTTCTACTACGGTTAATCGAGCCCTTCCAGTTGAAGTAAATTTACTTTTAGAGGTCATCAGGAAGCAAATTCCTACGTCAGAGTGGAATGCTTCATAAGCTTGATTTCCATTTCTCTGAGATAATTCACTTCGTATAACAAATATTTCTGTTTTTGGTCTGGAATAATAGGTTCCAAGAGCCGCGAGTTTAAAATCATTCAATTTAAATTCTAAATCTTCAAGCAACTCTAGTGTCCTCATTGATTCCTTAAACAACGAATGAATCCTTTTACCTTCAGGGTCGATAGGAATAAAAGTAGATAGGTCTGTATGAATCCATTCTTCTTCGATAAACCGTTCTCCTTCAAATATTGACTCTTCTAAGTAAGATAAATCTCTATCTCGAACCACTTCTACTTCGAACTCTTTTTTAATTCTATCAAAATTGGCGAGGCTAGTCTCTACTCTAGATAAAACGTCGCTACTTTCAAGAAAATGAAGTAACCCACTTTCTAAGGTGTGTAAGGAAAAAGACTCTGCCTGAAGAAGAGCGAGCTGTAACACAATTTTAGGGTACTCACTTGCAAGCTTGCCTATGGGATCACCATACTGCGGCCTCAAAAGAGGAGTCATTGAGAATGTTGGGGCAACTTTTGCAGTTTCGTATCCAAATAGCATTCCAGTTCTAATATCTTCTATTACGAAGCGCCCTGCTTGAACTGGTATTTCTTCTTCAAAGAATAAAGAGTCTAAGGTTTTTCGCGTTTCTGCATCGGCATTTATAATGATCTCAATTGCTAGTTTCTTATAGGTATATGATGATAAATTCGTTTCCCCATTTCTAGCGGTATCTAGTAATGTTACTAGAGGGGCGTAGTTTTTTGCTTCCAGATTCTGTTCAATCATTAACTCGGTTTTTTCCTTTTCTTTTGAATAGCGTACGGAATGAGTTATCTGAACAATTAGAACTATAAGAAGTGTGCCAAGAACAAGAATAGATACCCCAATAATGATTATACGATTTCTAGTTGATTCTTTTTTTTGTCGATAGGATGTTTGGTTATTTCGCATGAGTTATAACTTTGTGTTAGTATTAATTTGCACACAGTTGTGAGCAAAGGCAAATAAGTTTTCCCTGCATCTTGTTGTTATGAAGTATGATGCAGAGTTATTGGAAGCGACATCAATTATCCTGAGAAGATTGAGGGAGGAAATTGGACTATCTCAGGAAGAACTAGCTGCTAATTCTGGGATTACAAGAAGTATGATAGACAAAGTGGAAAGGAGGGAAAGACTTCCATCTTTAGACATCTTGATTAAGGTGGCTCCCACTCTAAAGAAATCTGCTAGCGAGATTGTATCTCTGATAGAAGAGCAACTTAAGAAATAAAAAAGGAGACCCGAAGATCTCCCATCAACTAGTTGAGCTTTGGGCTTCAACATTCTTATACCAAGTTCAGTGGGGAAGTGACCGTAATCTGATAAACTTTTCTCAGAAAGAATATCAACTGACAGACTTACTTTTGACTTTTTCACAGAGAAGAATTGGTGAAAACCGTCACTTAACCACTAAAATTTTGTTATAGAAATTATGGTGTATCGGATTTTGGATATAGTGGATAAACTTTATCTAATTCGGGTTCAATAGGAAGATCAGTATTATTTTCTCGAAAAGTTTCCCACGCCCAGCCATCCATAACAGTACTCCCATCACAGTCCTCATAATGACACATTTGAAACTCGTCCCCATGTTCCCATACAACTCTATATTCATTTTCCTTATAGGCACGTTCACAATGAAGACACCATAAGTATCCACTCTCAGTTTCACCAAATGCTTCGGCTCGATGTGATTTTGACATATACGATTAATTTAGGGTTTATCTTACAAGATTTAATTAACTCATTGGTTATTGAAGTTTAATAAAGTAGTTTTAAAACATAAAATTAGCTAGTGTGACAGGAGTTACAGCAATAATAACAGCCATTAATTCTATTATTCGGCCATTTCTTTTTTGCTTCTGCGACAGCACCATGACAGCTATCATGAATCCCTAGATTAATTTGATTTTCAATATTGGGCATGTAACTACATCCTGTAGTCTTATTATGTACTTCGTGATCCCCATTGCTCTGTTGATTTCTATTTATTATAAATGTTGGCATAACTACTTAGTTTTGAGTTCAATTATATATTCTTACTAGCAGTATTAAATGAATACCGCCTTGTATTGTGTAAGTAAGACAGTTTGGCTAGGCATTCCTTACAAAAATAATTAAAAAACTTTACAAGGCTTTCATAGAAATCATGTTTATAAAGTGGTTTTAACTCTAAAAGAAAAGCTTTCACTTTTCTTTCTGAGCGTTAAGCTCCATTCAAAGCAAACTCCTCAGGAGTCTTGTAATCAGGGCGTTCGCACACACGAGTGTATTCTCCGTTAGGCTTTAGGCCGTAGTACGAAATCTCTCCGGTATCCGACGCCTTATAAGGTAAGATACTTTCGATGTTTGCATAGGTTCGCTCCTCGGTTTCGTTATGTACGATGAAAAGGGTTGCACTCATACCCACGTAACTTTCAAGATTTATTCCTTCTTGAAGATCTTGAGGAGTGTACTTACTCGCTTTCCATTTCTCAAGGAATTTTCTAAGTGTTGCCTTTTCATTAAGACTTCTTGTGAATCGTTTACCAACAAGGAATGGCCTCCCATCTTCATCGATAGATTGTAATTCAAACATGAGGCTTACTTTATCCTTGGCCCCCCAAGGGGTTTCAACTTTACCAATGGAAATTGCATCTACGCATACTCCATTGTGAAGTCCTTCTTCAGGAATAGGATAATTCGCTGGGTCTTCGGTTATAATTAAATCAGACATAATGTTTTCTTCTATTAATGGACGGTGAGCCGTCGAGTTTTGGTTTGATTTGTAAAGCTTTTGCACAGCTCAGGATGAGCCTTTCTAATAGCCGTTGTATCGAGCCGGTTTTGCGAAGTGGACTTCCACTTTATTAAGGGCTTTCCACCACAAGAAAGCATTTCGGACTCGCCGATTCTTTCTTTGAGCTTGGTTTTTAGGTACTCCTCCATGTTCTCAACATCCTCTTTACGCTCTCTAATTTGTAGGAGTTCGTTGTAGAGTGCATAATCGCCGGGGGTCGCTTCTTTGTTTGTTCCGTAAGAAGAATCAGGGTACAGGATTAAGCAATCCTCGCCGTTAATAGGTTCGGGACGTTTCCCTCCAATCATATGAACATTCCACCACTTAATAAGCTTGCTCATGTTCTCTATGATCAGATCATCGGCTCGGTCAATAAGCATGGGCTCATGGAAGGTGCATGTATCTCGCTCATAGATTTGTAGGTACGCTTTTTCATATCCTGTGATTCCAAGATAGTGCTGCACTTGCAGAAACCATTCTTTCGCGATGTCTCCATCCAAGGACTTAAGCCTTTGGGAGGTCGTCGTCTTTAGCTCTAATACTGCCGTAGGCTCTGCCTCAGAAGCAAGTACCATTCGATCAATATTAGCTCTGAGAAAGCTGTGTTCTTTGTGTTGGTAGGTTTTGTTTACTTGGCGAGTTTTGAGTCCCGTAATCTCTTCGAAACGAGCGGCGAGTATTGGCTCGAAATAATGCCCGAAGTTCATAATGGGCGTGCTATCTACCGGAGTTAGTAACCCTTTCTTTCGCATCCATACCTGTAGTGGGGTAGAATAAGGGTTCTGTTGTAGAATAGAGCTTACGTCTGATCCCCCGATATAGTCTTTTCGGTTATCTACCCATTCCTGAGTAGGAATTTGGTCTTTTAGTTTCATATTACTTGAATTAGGTGTTAGAAATAAAAAAGCCCTCCGATTACTCGGAAGGATTGGTAGGTTGATCTTCGTTAGAAGAGTCAGGTTTGTCTGGAAGTAGAACTACTTTCAGTATCTCTTTAAAAAGCGAGGACGCCGCATCTATTAAATCTTTCATGATTTCTTACCTCTCGTTATAATGATAATAATGACTTTAACTATCAGCTTTGGTAGAGTCATAGGGCAAATACCTTACTCACGTTAGTTTGATACCTAGCCTGCATACGAGGCTCCATTTCATGAGATATATGATTGGTCAACCTGTTTAGCAGTTGCCACTGAGATATGCGCCCAATTTCTTCCTCAGCGATGGCTTGTTCGGCTAACCGCTTGGAGATCTTGGTAGACACATTCTCTACAAGCTGTTCATCCACTCGAAGTAGCTCTAAGCGATTGATACGCTCCTGAATCTCAGGAAAGTATTCTCTAGCTTCGGCGAGTTTTTCTCCAAGGTTCTCGAAAGAGAAGCCAGAGGTATGCCGGGAATAGTACTTGGAAAGGATTTTTCCGAATACCATGCCGTTAGAGCAGATTGCTCGAATAGCTCCCCAAGTGAAAGAAACCCCAGTACTTAAATCATAGGAGTTAGTAATGAAAGCTGATAATGCGATATCAGATTCACGATCTCGGAGTCGAAGTTCTGGAAAAGTTATTTGAAGTCGCATTTTTTCGTTACTCACAAAGGAGTGCGAAGGGTCAATTTTAAAAGATTGCCCACACGTTGCAAGCTGACGAAGAAGCTGGTCGATGAGGTCTGAATTCTTCACAATCTTATAGGAATCTTTCACAATGGAAATGACTTCGTTGGTGTCTTCTCTTACAATAGCTTTGTAGCCATTTGGGAGAAATGTTTCTGTGTTTTCGAGGTTAATAATTGGTGAGCTGGCGTCGTCCACAGCGACTGTACGCTCGGTGACCGGAAAGCAGAAAGGTTCTAGGTTCATTGGATTTTGATTAAGAATGTTGTGGTGTTATTACCAGTATTCTTATACCAAAAAAACTATATTTGTGAGTGCTTTAAGTATTCTCAGTATGTGATATTAATGCTTAAGTCATGTATAAGAATCTTATGATTTATAATCTCATGTCTAATAATTCTATTCTCTTTAACAGCAGTTTTATCTTTAAAATCTCCAAATCGATCATTGCTTATGACATAATAATTTGCATTGTCGGAAGCAATATCTAAAATAGTCTCATCGGCTAATTGAGAGGTTGCAACGATATGGATATCAATATCAGGGGTGAACTTAGATTCGATTTGAGAGTCATTCGACTTAAGTAGACCTCTTATTGCTGAATCAAAAACAACTAATACATTAATCTCAGAATTCAACTTCTTAGTTAATGCAATCAAAGGGTCTAGGCCTACGAAATTGGAGCCCTCATAGCAAAAATTATTACCATCGATAATGAGTTTTTTTATGTCGTTAGAAAGTTTTTTCCCAAGTAATATTGCACGTTTTTTTGCTTTAGTTAGGTCTCTTTTAAGCCGTTCTATTTTAGATTTATTTTCCCTAATCAGTTCATGAGGCCTGCTATTGCCTAACTCAGACTCACAACTTTGATGTATCATCGCTTTTTCATATGAATTATCAGAATTTTTGAGTTCTCTATCGTAATCAGTAGCCTTTTGCAAAATTTGTTCAGCATTTTCAAGACTAGATTCCATCTTTAGAATTTCAGTAACCAAGGGTTTTAGTTTCTGATCAATTCGTTCTTTTCTCTTAAAGAACGAGTCATACTCACTCTTCTTCTTATTTAGCTCAAGATTTAGGGACTCAATTCGCTTAATGTTAGAATCTTTGTCAAAGCTAGTATATCTTAGTATCTCAAGTTTATATATTTCAAGCTTCTTAGACCCATTCAAAATTAAAGCTTGAATTTTCTTTACTTGTTTGTAAATCTTATGCTGTTCAAATGCAATAATCGGATTATAAATAATAGGTTTAAATATCCATCCTTTTTTTTGTAGAGATTCCTTCTTTGCAATGAGCGAATCTTCTCTATGTGATAGGTCAGAAATTGATTTGAATTCTTGATCATGCTTCAGTTTCAACTCATCTATGTCAGTACCCTGATACCAATCTAATTCATTATTCTGATGGCTTAATTCATTTTCAATAATGTTTAGCTCAAGAACCTTGTTATCATATTCAAGCTTTAACGGGTTGTAATTCATAATCAGCGATTTATTCTATGTGTACTTGGAACTAGCTACAATTTTTTAGCTCTTAATAAACAAAATAATAAGGTATAAGTACAATGAAGACCTTTCCTCGGGATAGAACTAAAAGCATACCAATATCTACTACAATTCTAGTTCTGTCGGCCCATGTTTCAACATATGATCAACCAATCTCCAGAGTGCATCTATGAATCTTGAATTTTATTACTTGATTATCGACCAAGTAAAAGATGAAACTGTTGGTCTATAACCTTCACCGTTAGTTGGCTTAGAAAAGTTTTCATCTTGGGTTACAAATAAATGAATCTTTGTGTTCAAGTTTTTTTCTAATTCATACGTGCCTTTCACCAACTGATCTTTTGACTCTATTCTTTTATACCAGTACTTCCAATAGCTTTCATTCGCAGCAACTATCAACAGTACAGGAGCACGTTTCAAAAATGTACTCCAAGTAAAATTCCTCATCCCATCTAATTTATGATATACCTTACGATCATCCAGATTCTCATAGTTAGATAGTAGCAAGTAGTAGTAAACTAGCAATTCCACAATGGCATAGACTGGATGATTCGAAGCATAACTATCACAGTTTGTACAGAATTTAAGTTCACACAATACGGGTGAGTCTGAGTGATCTAATGACCCAACCAAATCAAGACATCTCCTTCTTGAATTTTTATTTAAAGTGACAGGTAGCTCAAGGTCTAGCCAACGAACTTTATTTATGAGTTCAGTCCCATTGGTTAGCTCTGTTTCAATTCCATTGAATATTGCCCGCTGAAAGGCTGTTTCACCAGTGGATTTTATGTGATTTAGGTTCGGTTTTCCTGGGGAAGATGGATAATCATACTTACAGTTTTCCTCATTATTTAAAATATCTTTTAGTGATATCTTCCCTTTATCCGATGCTTTCAACCCAATGCTGCTCTCTTGTTCATCGATAAAGTTATTAAGTATATCCTTAAATTCTACGAGTGATGGTTCGGTCATAAGTCAGTGTAGATTTGCATAAAATGATAACAAATGAATTTGTCAGTAAAAGGTCAAATCCCCAATCTCCCTTCTTGAGCAGGTTAAAATCTGCATAATTTTATTAAGGAATAGGTGGGAATTTAATTTTCGTTATCCACCCCTTTCTTTTTATCCCGAATAATATTCTTAAGAAGCTTCTTACGTGTATTGGTTACAGCCTTACTAGCTAACATGGCAAGCCCTAATCCAGGAAACATACCAAGAGTGGTTAAACTTGTGAAGAATCCATTTGTTAGAAAAAGAGCAGCCAGATACTCATTTTTTGGATTCTTTGTAGCTATGTTAGCAGGCATTTCAAAGAGGTAAGGAAGAGGAACGTCTAGGCAAAGTGCAATCTTTACAAGATTGTCAATGGTTACATTTTTTTTTCCGTTTTCTAATGACGAAAGGTATGATCGGTTTAAATCAGTTAGCGCTGCAAACTCCTCTTGGGAAAGATTTTTAGCAACTCTTAACTCTTTAATTTTTTTACCTAAACTGACTTTAATAACTGTATATGGTTCCATGAAATTTTTCTTTAAAACAACATTTTGTTGTTTTTGAGTAACAAAATTAGTTAAATTGTCCTTTACAAACTACAACATAATCAAAAAAAGTCATGTTTAGCAAAAAATTTCACCGCAAATTCTGGGCAAAAATTAAGAGCGCATCATCAGGGATAGGAAAAGCAACCGCTTTAAAAATACTAACTCTTTATTATTGTATGCTGGATAAGAAAACTCCATTAGCAATAAAAATATCGATAATTGCTTGTATTGTATATTTTATAAATCCGCTGGACGCAGTTTCGGACTTTATTGTAGGCCTTGGTTATGCTGATGACTTATCGGTTATTATTGGGACTATGAATCTTGTAGATATTTACATAACTGACGAGCATATTCGAAAAGCTTACCAGTATGTTTACAAGGAAAAAAGTGAGAACTATAGTGGAATTGGTTTTAAAACTCAGAATACTCAATAGAAGAACAAAATCTCATAAGAAGACAAAAAAATTCCAAAAAAAATATAGAATCTGATTTCCCAGCCAAAATGACTTTTTTCCAGAGCAGGTTTAATTGCTTGAGACCTGGTCAGACTGCCGGGAGTATGGGACCCTATAGATCTGGCGAGATTGAGTTTAATCCAAAAAGAAAGCCAAGCCCCTTTCGAGGCTCGACTCATTAGTTAATGTGTATTTTTTAAATCAGCACCTGTAGTTTAACCAGGTACGATTAATATAAAACGCCATTTTACCAGTATAACAGTGGTAAAGTGACTAAAGTATCAACCTATTTAAATTCAACGAGATCAGCCCCGTTTGATTCACGGCGTATTACTTGCCAACCTTTGTAATCGGCATAGTTATGTACCCAGTCGTTGAACGTTCGAGCTTGAGTACATTTCAATATGCCTTTGTGCTCTGTCATGAATCCCGGTATAGGTTCTCCTTCAGTATTTAAGGAGGGATCTACGTCGAGTATTCCTGGGCAATGTTCACCACCCCTAAATAATGATCGTAAATCAACTTCATGGTCTTTTTCAAGCCACTCCTCTGCCCATTCAAAGAACTCCTTATTAGTACGCCTAATAAGCTGATTCTTTTTAAAAGTGTCCGTAGGAAAGAAAACGAGACCTTTATTGAAGTAGAGTTGCAGACATTCTATCATAAAATGAAAGAACCTATTCCACTCCTCCTCATCCCAATCATCGAACAGATTATGTCCAAATACCTTACGGGGCTTGTTAGCCACAAAATAGTTGCCAAACGGAAGAATAAACTGCCGCCTTATAAAACTATTTCCAAATCCTTGAATGATGTAATTAGTACTTACCATCACCTTTGGTGATTGTTCAAAAGGAATAGTAATTCGGTTCTTATACTTTGCTTCAATTTGCATGTCATCAGTTATAACATTGAATAAAGATTCAAAATCGAAGTCCGCTTTAACATCGTCAAAGAATAATGATTGATCACCTAGCTTTGCGTTCATGAACATGAATTGGCTGTCGGTTTTCAGGTTCTTTCCAGCAATGTAGCGCTGTTTCCTGATATACTTTACCGATTTAGCAAAGATACCTTTGCCAGTGCCACCCTGTGCACTACCGATACTAGAATCCTCGTCTACAAGTATAAGTGAACGGGTATTACTTTTATCCTTATAACCGTGGATATGATAACCAAGAGCACTCATAAAGGCTTCTTTTTTGGATGTATCGCTTCCTGAGATACGTTCAAGGAATTGCTCCATCACCGATTTCTGTGCATCCCTTTTAGTATGAAATGCTCGTTCAAGAATTTGAGACTTCCAAATCTTGCCTGGCAATTTCTTATATGGAATAGGTTCCATTCGATCTTTAGTGACCTTCACGGCTGTATTACTAAAAAACAGATAGGAACTGTCTCTTCTGTCTTTCAAGAAATGAACCTTATGTTTACCAAAGATAGCTTTGAAGTTATCTTTTAGCACTTTTTCAGATTTGTTATGAACTAACTGAACCAGCTCTTTGCGAGATACTTTTCTTTCGTTTGGAAGACCCGACCTTGAATCAATGAAGGTACTCATTGGTGCAATGATCTCTTCTTTTAGAAAATCAAATAGTTGATGACTTCCCATGGGTTCTATAACATTGTCCCTTTCTCGAATTACAGTCGGCTCATCTTCGCTTAGATATACTTTTCCAACGCCATTCCTTTTTAGAACCTTTGGGAGTTTTTCAAGGTCTAACTCAAGCCTAGGTTTAGTAGAGTCTGTCAAGTAATGTATTCGATTGAAAACAGTGTGACTGTTTCGGATATACTTACTGAAATAGTACAAGGAGTGATCTTTGACAATGTTCTCCAGCAAGTCTTCATGGAAAGGTTCAGTATCGCTACTTTCCATTATTTCCGGATTGAACCAATAAACTTGTTGGTCATTAGTTAACAGATCCGCATATGAGCGAAGGTTATTTTCCGTATTTCTTGCCTGTTCTCCTTTCTTAGCAGATTGGATGATGATGACTTTCTTCCATTCATTCCCTAGAACTGAAAGCAGGTGTTTTTGATGACTGCCAAGTCGATGAGCTTCAGTATCTACTATGGAAATACAATCCGCAGTCGGAAGAACCTGAGACAAGAACATAGCTTGAAAGGGATGATTAGCAATCACTGCCTCTTCCTTCTTTACTGATGCCTGAAAACCGAAGAATGTATCCGCAGAATAAGATCCGGGATAATCTCCACTTTGCCACTGTCCATCGAACCAAAACAACTTCATTCCATATGGAAGACGAAGAACTAGACAATCCTCGATTCTTTTTCCATTGACGGCATATTGCATTAAGCCTACACCATAGGAAATCAAGGTCTCATATTTAACTCCAGCATCATCATAGATTTGATTGAATAAGTGATGCTCCTTCGATTCATTCTGGAGATTTTCAATAGCAAGATTATAGAATCTTTCTGCGTCTATATTCCAGAACTCCTTCTGAGTTTTACTTATGATTGCTAATGGTTTAAAATCCCGAAGTGCTTCTGACAAATCCACTCCATCATTTTTAACCAAGTGAAAGAAAGTACCAAGAGATACGTCTCCATTTTTAGTTTGTAAACAATCGGAGTACAGCTTCTCGCATTTTCCTGAATCATACTTTCCAGAGATTTTGGATAAACGATGGAACAGGGCTCGCCCATCTTCACCGAATGAACCGATTGCATAGGCAATCTTTACCCAATCAGAGTATTCTTCACCAATCTTTATTCCTTGAGCTTCTAAGTAATCAATAATATGAACTACTTTTTCAAACTCATGTTCAGTTGGAATACTCTTTGTTTCTGAGTTACCTGGTGTAACGGGGTTTGGATTCCCATCAACGTGAACCTGAGTGACGCCAGCATTTGGATTGAAATAAGCCTCTGGATCCCAGGATAGGAAACATGCAGAAGCTACAGACTTCGGTGCACGATCAACTATGCAGTTATAGTTTCGTTCGATGTGATCTGCTAAGCTATCGTAAGCTGCCCCCAAATTCTTTGGGTCAGTGTTTGGGTCGATACTGTATACTACCTGTCTCTTATACACATCTCCGAGCCCACGAGACCTCTCTACA
>CAJXQC010000037.1 GCA_913058495.1 uncultured Balneola sp.
ACTCCACAAAGATCCTGAAACAAGTTCAGGATGACCCTGGGTTTTTAATACTATTGTGATCTATTCAAAACGTCCTTCCCCTTATCCAAGGGGAAAGACAGATGGGGTCAAAAAAAGGCTTGATTTAAAACACGACTAAAGCTCCATCAGACGGGTAATCCGTCAGATGGGCTTTAAGAGAATGTTTTAGCTAGTAGGGCGTTCACGCCCGGTGGGCGGGCAGGAAATAAACCTTTGAGCTAGCTCTTCAGTTGTGCAGATCCTTCGGAGGTATCCTCAGGATGACGTCTGGGTTTTTAATACTATTCAGATCTATTTAAAAAGTCCTTCCCCTTATCCAAGGGGAAGACAGAAGGGGTCA
The DNA here is from genome assembly GCA_913058495.1 of uncultured Balneola sp. Classification (GTDB taxonomy): domain Bacteria; phylum Bacteroidota; class Rhodothermia; order Balneolales; family Balneolaceae; genus Balneola. Next base: position 362 of record CAJXQC010000037.1, read on the forward strand.
AAAAAAAAGATCCTTAAACATCACGAATCCTTTTTCCCTTTAAACAATGAGATCAGATTATTCACAGAATACAACAGCATAAACGCCGCTATAAAGTAGGCGATGGAATCGGGGTTCATGTAAATAAGGATTCCGATCACAAAAGTAAGTACTCCCAGAATAGAAAGTGAAAACGAGAAGAATAAGATCAGCCCGAATATTGCCAGAAATATCCCAAAGGTGATGGGTATCAATTCCGGGAAGATGAAGATCAGAATACCGGTGACCAACGGGATCGCTGAAACCAGAGACGGCATCTTAAAGCTAAAGAAGAGAACTCCCAAAGCCACTAAATAACCACCGGCTATCAGGTACAGAAAATCCGGGTATATGAGTGCTAATACTCCCGTTACCAATGTAAGTATGGCGTTCAGCGTTTGTCTGGTGCGTGGTTTATGGTCGGTTTTGATCTCTATGAAATGTAGCATACTTAAATCTACAAATTTTCTATTAAAGTAGTTCCTGTGCAGTTTAAAACGCTTGAATAAAGGGTTCAGCCCTACGTTTGTTTGGATAGGAAATTTTTATCGTTAAAAATAAACTATATAACCGGTCGGACTGAAGTCCTCTCTGGTGAACTTAATACTGAATGTTGGTGGTGATTTAGATCTACTCAAGTAAACTAGCCAGGATTTTAATCCGCAGCGATTACAGGCTGGTAAACCACAACGCGCCGGCCCTGAAGGACCTACTGGTTTAAATCACACACAAAATTTAAGCTAGTAGGGCGTTCACGCCCGGGGTGTAGGCAGGAAAAAAACCTTTGAGCTTATTCTTTATTTGTGCAGATCCTTCGGAAGTATCCTCAGGATGACCTTGATGTTTTAAAGCTGTTGGATTGATATAAGCTCAATCCTATTCCTTCGGCATGTAGTTCATGAAGTAATAGCTTGTCATCATTGACAGAGGTGAGCCGGGCAAAACTTGCTGAGGAACGAAGCATTTAGGTTTGTCCCTCGCTTCGCAGATGACAGGCACGGAATGAACTACGCCGGGAGTTTTTGGTACTGGAGCCTGTGCTGAGGAAGCTCAGTATCGGCACAAAAGTACACAGATCCAAGGAACTGAATCCTATAAAAGGCTTGACTTAACTCATGGCTAAAGCTCCATCAGACGGGGAATCCGTCAGATGGGGTCAAAAATCATAGTGAAATTTTTCTGACATATCACCATTCCGGCTAACCTGTATACAACAAAAAAGCCCCACTCATAAAATGAATGGGGCTCTAAGGTGGGACCGGGCGGAATTGAACCGCCGACACACGGATTTTCAGTCCGTTGCTCTACCAACTGAGCTACAGTCCCGGTAGATTTCCTTAAGCTATACAGCTTGAAGGGCGACAAAGATATCAGGATTATTATCTAACAGCAATACCAAATTGAAAGTAGTTCTGTTTTTGTTGGCTTTGAATTGCTTCAGCTCTTTCTGTAACAAGAAGACTCGCTGATAAAACTCAGAATCAGTTTAGGAATTCCACCTCCTTAACCCGGGAGGGGCGAATCATATTAATGGCATAATCCAAATTATTATTATAAAACCCTTTTGTAGGGGCGATTCATGAATCGCCCCTACGTAATAAAATTTGAACCATAAAATCCGGGAAGGTAAGCTTCCTATGCAGAGTATCAGAACCAGATTGAAAGAGTATGCCTGTGATAACAATCCAGATTCCTGCCTCCGTAGGAATGACCTTAGATATTTGATTCTGAGTCAGCACTAGTTCTGAGTAAAAAACCTCGTTCATAAGCTAGCATGGGCTTCAGCCCTGCGTTTGTGTAGGTGGGTTAGAAACGGAGCCGGGAGATCTGATCAAACTAACAGACACCACAAAGATCCTGAAACGAGTTCAGGATGACCTTGATGTTTTAATCCTATTGCGATCTAATTAAAAAGTCCTTCCCCTTATCCAAGGGGAAGACAGATGGGGTCAAAAAAAGCTTGACTAAACACATGGCTAAAGCTCCATCAGACGGGTAATCCGTCAGACGGCTTTAAGATAATTCGGGATATACAACGCCCCAGCCCTGAAGGGCCTGCTGGTTTAAAATCAAACACCAAATTTATGCTAGTAGGGCGTTCACGCCCGGCGGATATTTACAATCTGTGTTGATGGCATTCGATCTTGGTAAAATCCCAGCCTTGGTCTTCTCGCGGCATATGCCCGAGATCTGGATTCCTGCCTGCGCTGGAATACCTTAATAATAAGGATAGAATAAAACCTCGTTCATAAGCTAGCAAGGGCTTCAGCCCTGCGTTTGTGTAGGTGGGTTAGAAAACAAAGCCGGGAGATTTGATCAAACTACCAGCCCTCACAAAGATCCTGAAACAAGTTCAGGATGACGTCCATGTTTTTAAACTATTCAGATATAATTAAAAAGTCCTTCCCCTTATCCAAGGGGAAGACAGAAGGGGTCAAAAAAAAGCTTGACTTAACACATGGCTAAAGCTCCATCAGACGGGGAATCCGTCAGATGGGATCTAGTTTTTAGGCTTAGGCTAACTTCCTTATTTCACTAATGTCATTCTTTTGTGAAAAACACCATTTTCTGAAGTAAGCCTGTAAACGTAAACGCCGGAAGCAAGATTAGCTGCATCAAAAGGGATATTATAAGTGCCTTTTAAAATCTCTCCGTTGTATAAAGTAGTGACCTTTCGTCCTGTATAGTCAAAGATCTCGAGGGTTATTTTCTGATCTTCAGGGATTTCGATGGGTATTTGAGTATCGGGATTAAAAGGGTTCGGAAAATTTTGCTCCAGAACGATCTCATCCGGTATACTTGAAAAAACGCTGTATTGATAGTTAACGCTTTGACCTCCGCTGACATTTGTAATTACCAACCCTGCTTCTCTCACATCGTTCCATTTTACACTTGAGCGGATCAGAAAATCCTGATTTGATGCAACTGAGTAATACTCCTGGACGGAGCTTCCGTTTTCCAAAGAAAAAATCAGAGATACTTCCAATGTTGAGGTTGTAGCTAAAATTGAAACTGAAACCTGTCCGGGTTCTTGTTCGCTTAAGTCGATCTTATAAAAATCTGCTGCCAATCTATTCAACGACTGAGTTGCTGAAAAAGAAGTATCAGTTTCATTAATAAAAGACTTGATTGACGGACCGGGATAATTCATGGCCTCATCAAAACCGAAACCGGGAGTGCTTTCTCTTCCCGAAGCGTAATGCCACAGATAGAGCTCAGAAATAGACTTCCTCACACTTAGTCCCCGTGCATTAAGTTCTTCACTAACTGCTGCAAGAAAGCTGAGCCCTGATGGATCGTTTTCTATTCTTTCCCAGGCGTTTGGCCAGAAATCAGATCCGAATTTCTCATGAAAATACAATGCCCAGGTTACGTCTTCATATGATCCCGGGATAACAGTTGTGCCGGGATCACCAAAAATATCTCCTGAGCCCCCTAAATAATTGTAATAGTCATTGACCTCGTCGTACACTACTTCTTCAGCAAGCACACCATCCATTTCTGCCCATAGATCAGAATCTCCACTAAATCCGTTTTGAACAAACTGAATAGCATGCTTGAACTCGTGTGCCATAGTTACACGGAGTGCACCAAGCTGATCCCCGTCAGGATCGTCATTTCCCGGAAAGCCATCAAAATCGTTCTCTAATGCAATCCTTGTTCCCGGACCGCCAGGGTTGGAATACGTTTCTGCGAATCCGTAAAAACCCATGTCCAAAAAAAATATTTCATAGGTTGTGCCTGTTGGGATGGGGTCTGAGTATCCCAGGTTTGTCACCAGCACATCGTATGCAAAATCGGCAGATAAACCCGCTTCTTCCACATAATCCGGAACTCCATTCGAATTGCTGTCAGTGGGTGGAACTCCATCTTCTCCGGTGGTCTCGTAAGTAAATTCAAACTTCCCCCCCGGACTTATATAAGTCGCTAAACCTGATCCACTGCTCTGAGATTTCTGTCGTCTTATAAGATGTGGGCTGATCCGGTCTTTATACTTATACTCAAAAACATGTAAGGGCGCGGCACATTTATGAATTTCGCCGTTATCGTACATATTGGTCATCTGAGTATACGCCTGATCGGCCGTTAAAACTCCGTCCCTAAACTCCTTAACAATTTGTGAGATTTCGATATGCTGATGTTGAGCTTGCAGTCCTGTTGTCAGCAGAAAAACAAACGTCGTAATAAAGAATACTTTTTTAGTGATTTTCATCAAGTCACGGACATTTTTAGAATATAAGACAACCTCTTTTGCACCTGAGTTTAAACTCTTTCAAAAAGATAATATTATAAGCCGTAAATCTCTTACAGGAGATGAAGGAAGTTATTCATTAACATGTCGACCATTCAATTGAGAGCTATATCAGCAAGCATCTTCGCTTAAACCGAAATAACACCCCAATTATGATGTGCGTAATTGTGATATCAGATAATTCATTATAAAAGCGGCATCCCGGGGAATGACTTTAATACTCATGTAATTTAGAGCCCGGGATTTGGGATTTAACTTTCTTATTTCACCAGTGTCATTCTTTTAATCTGAACCTTATCATTGGTTTGCAGACGATACATATACACTCCCGAAGCGAGGTCTTCCAGATTTACAGAAAGAGCATGGTTTCCGCTGGGAAGAGTTCCGTTAAAGACCGATCTCACCAATCTTCCGGTTATATCATATACGTCTACTTGTACTTTTTGAAACTTCGAAATGCTTACCGGAATAGTAGTACTTGGGTTAAACGGATTCGGATAGTTTTGCTTCAGCTCAGTGACTTTTGGTTTTGTATCATCAAGCTCATTTGATGTAGGCAAAGGATCGGAAACCTTGATCTTAAATGTGTTTGGATTATCTGTGTTTTCATTCAAAACAATAGCGCCAAGACGTTCAATATCTGACCACAGCCATCCTTCATTAACTACATAGTCACCTGATTCCGGTTCCGCATATGCAAAAGTCATCGATTCATCCTTGAATAAAGCCACCACAGCCAGACTAATATCTGAAGATCCTGTATTTATTAAAACAGAAGCTTCTCCCGTTTGATTTGACGAAGGTTTAACATTCAGAAAGTAGCTGGAAAATCTGCCTAAGGTTATATCTTCTGATAACACATCGTCCACCTGCGTATCGGTTCTTTGGGCATTAGGAGTTGGATAAACCATGCTTTCACTAAAACCGAAGTTTACATTGCTATAGGCACCGGACACAAAATGCCAGCTATAAAGTTCTAAAAGAGAAGCTGTGTAATCCATTGCTCTGGACGACAACTCCTGATCTATAGCTTCTAATATTGAATGACTTGCACCGGTATCTTCAATTCTCTGCCAGACTCCCGGCCAAAAGTCAGAACCATATTTTTCATGGAAAAAAAGCGCCCAGGTAATATCTTCATAAGAACCCGGAATAACGGTTGCGCCCGGATTACCAAACACATCACCTGAACCACCCAGATAACCGTAATAGTCATTCACTCCATCATACACGACCTCTTCAGCAAGAGTTGCGTCCATTTCTGCCCATAGATCAGAATTCCCTTGATAATTATTTTGAGCAAATTGAATAGCATGTTTGAACTCATGAGCCACGGTCACTCTTAAAGCACCAAGTTGGTCTCCATCGGGATCATCGTTAGCGGGAAATCCTGCAAAATCGTTTTCCAATCCTATGCGGGTACCCGGTCCACCCGGATTTGAATACGACTCAGCATATCCATAGAAATTCATTTCCTCAAAGAACATTTCATAAGTTGACTCAGCCGGAATCGGGTCAGTATATCCCAACGTAGTAACCAAAAATTTATAGGATGAATCGGCTGCTATACCCGCTTCCTCCACATAATCCGGAATTCCGTTAGAATTTGCATCGGCACCAGGAACGGCATTAGCGCCTGTGGTTTGATAAGTAAATTCAAATTTCCCGGATTCGCTTGTATACGTTGCAAAAGAAGAGTTCTGCTTAAATACTCTTTTCGGTTCTAATAAAGAAGTTGATATCTCATTTTTATGTTTATGAGCAAAAATATGGAGAGGACTGGAGCATTTATGAATACCGCCGTCATTATAAACATCAAGCATTTTAACATAAGCTTCATCTGCGGTAGTGACCCCCGCATCAAAATCCATCAGGATCGCAGGTATCAACACCCTTTCTGTTTGAGCCTCAGAAACCCCTGTACTGATCACCCAAATCATACACATACATAAAATCTTTCCTCTTAACACCATAGTCGCCTCAACATTATTTTAATATAAAATTCGTAACTTTACCCCGTAGAAAGAACTGCATTGAAAAGATAATATTTTAAACGAGAATTGCACTAAGAAATATGTACGAAGTTATTCTCTACTACTACTTTAATAAGATCGAGCATCCGGAGCAGTTTGCGAAGCAGCACAAACAATACTGCAAAGATCTGGGCATTAAGGGACGTATTTATATTTCCTCTGAAGGAATAAACGGAACCGCTGCCGGTACGCCGGAGCAAATGGCGCAGTATAAAGCGGACCTGAGAGCCATCCCCGGATTTGAAAACACCGAGTTTAAGACGGATGAATCAGACTATGTCCCGTTTTCCAAGTTGATCTGTAAGACCAGAGAAGAAATTGTTTCTCTGCATGTGGATGGAGTTGATCCCAAAGACGGAGGAAATCATTTATCGCCGGCCGAGTGGCGCAGAGTGATGGAAGAGGAAGATCACGTGATGATCGATGTTCGAAATAACTACGAATCAAAGATCGGTCACTTTAAAGGAGCCTTAAAACCGGACGTTGAGAATTTCTTTGATTTCCCGCAATGGCTGGAAGAAGCTGAGATCCCCAAAGACAAAAAAGTACTGATGTACTGTACGGGTGGTATCCGTTGCGAGAAATTTTCTGTGCTGATGAAAGAGCAAGGCTGGGACGATGTAAATCAGTTACACGGCGGAATTCTTCGCTATGCCAAAGAAGAAGAAGGCAAGCACTTTGAAGGAAAATGCTTTGTGTTTGATGATCGATTGGTAGTTCCTGTTAATCCCAAAGATCTGGCGCCGATCGCCAAATGCGAGATCACCGGAAAACCGGCCGACACCTACGTGAATTGCGCCAATATGGAATGCAACAAACTGTTTGTCTGCTCAGAAGAAGGCGCACACATAATGGAAGGCTGTTGCAGTGAAGAATGTAAACAAAGTGAATACCGCCGACCTTTTGATCCTGAAAATGCCTTTAAACCTTTCCGTAAATGGTACAACTATTTCGGCGACGACTTCAAAGACCGACATGCTTCCCAACAAGCAGCTGAACAGTCGTAAAGTACGGCTGATATCGCCGTACCCGATCACACATCGTTTTAAAGTTCAGGACGAATTTGTTGGAAAGTCATTACTGGAGATGATGGCCACTCGGTTTCCCTTTCGCGCTGAAACCGAATGGGAAAAACGAATCCGGAACGGAAGAGTGGGATTGAATGAAGAATCCGCTGCGCCGGATGTTTTGCTCAAAAAATCCGATTCCGTATTCCATCACAATCCGAAGGTGATAGAACCCAGTGTTCCGGATGAAATTGAGATCCTGCAGGAAACCGAAGACTGGATCGCCGTGTATAAACCCGCGCCGTTGCCAATGCATCCGGGAGGACGTTATTTCAAAAATACACTCACAGCTATGTTGGAAGATATGGGCTATGCCGATCTGAAAATTGTGCATCGCTTAGACGCCGTGACTTCCGGCATTGTACTCTTCGCCAAGACCAAAGCCTTTGCCCAGCGCGCCATGACCGAGTTCGCCGAAGGCCGAGTACAAAAAACTTATTTCGCTGAAGTATCGGGCGTTCCGGAAGAAGATTCCGTGATCATTAACACGCCCATCAAACGAAAAACGGGATTCGTCTTTGAAAGCAATCCCGAACTGACCAACGCCAAACCCGCCGAAACCACCTTCACCGTGGTCGAACGAAAAGAAGATTCAGCGATCATAAAATGCGAACCCAAAACCGGTCGCACCCACCAAATAAGATTGCATTTAGAACATTGGGGTTATCCCATCATCGACGATCCCATTTACGGTCCCCACGGCGACAAAACCAGCAAAAAAGCCCAGAAAACGGCTATTAGTTTAGTAAATGCCGGGTTGGTTATTGAGGAGTTGGGGGTTGGGGTTAGGTTGGAATCGTCTATGCGTACGCCGGTTAGTTCTCAGAATCAGGAGTAAACGTAGTTATTAGCTCTTCTATTTCACCTACAAAGAGAACACTTAATTTCTAAATTGATATGCTTCCATGCACCCAATTTTCAGCTACTGCTCAATAGTCTTCGCATCAAAATGTATTAAGTCTTTTCCCTGAAATTGATACGAAATATTTATTGGATTACAGCAAACCTCACAGTCCTCAATATATTCCTGCTCAGGGTAAAACGGCTCTAATATCATATTGATGGAAGCACCGCAATGCGGGCACATAAAAGTATGTTCGTGTATTCCTTGCATCGTACCGAGATAACAGGGGAGAGAAGGGATAAGTTCGGTGGGGATTATGTCTTTTAAGTAGCTTTAGTGAATGCGGAGTTGGTTATTGAGGGATTGGGGTAGACTTGCAAACTAAAAGTCCATCATAGACAACGACAAATCTTTTTGTTTCTTAAGCCTTCCATTGCTGTCTAAAATAGACATATACTTTAGCGTACAATGTTCTCCCTGTTCTGTTTGATATTTTCCTACCACATGCTTGTCAGGGCCGGGATAAAGAAGCACTCCATGTTTACTTTCAAATAACCGATTGTATGCAAATATTTGTCTAAGATCACTGTCAGACGGTATGTTTCTGGCTGGGGTTTTCCATTTTGTATCGATTACAATCTTTCTTCCTGTTTCGGTTTTCGGAATTAACAAAATATCTGGTTTTAACCTTTTTCGACTATTTTCAGACATCCAAAATACTTTCTTGCTTTGCGCTTTCACTGTATAATTTTCAGATAAATGGCTTTTTAACATCTTTGTAACAAAACGCTCCCAAAGCTGATTCATATCAAACATTAATGCTAGTATGTGGTTTCTACCTTTTGATATGTCAGGATGGTAGTTTAGTAGTATCAATCTTGAGATTTCTAAGGCCTCTGTATAGCGTTCTGTTTTACGATTCAAGTGAATCTGATTAAACAATTTTTTATGAACCACACAATCTCCAATCTGTTCAAAATAAAGTAACTGACTCTTTACTCTGCTTCTCAAGTCTGACCGAATTGGAATTTGTGATAATACAACCAGCGTCTTTTTTAAAATTTGGTTGATCAGATGATTAAAATCATATTTACTGTACTCTACATGAAATCTCTCTTTGTGTATAATGTTATCGCGAATCTGATTAGGTATATGTAAACGGCCTTTTAACGCTGTTTGATTCTCTTTTACCTTCCTATACTTTTTTGACAATCCCTGATGTGTAAGTTTCTCACATTCTTTGATAAATAGTTCAATATACAGATCAAAGATTGAATTTTGTTGAAGTCTAAGATCTGATTTCGAGGTAGAAGAGGCTTCAATACCTGATGTAATTCGGAGCATTTGTATAAGTACATCTCTCCATATATTTTTATCCTTCTTCGTTCTATCAATCTTTGGCAACACTTCAATTGTCGTATTTCCAACCTGAATAACGCCAACATACTGATTAAACTTCACTCCATTATGAATTAAAGAAAAATATGGCGTTCCATTGGCACCATGATACTTCTCCAATTGCTCCAATTCTTTTTCTGAGACTTTTGGATTGGACCTAAGCGTAAGCGTTTCATGCTCAAAAACGGATATGACCTTACTCTTTGACATACTTGCTTAGGCTTCTTTATTAGATAATATATTTAATGCCTCTTCAAAAGCTTTATCATTATATCTCCAACCAGTGGTAAGCTCCCAAACTTCTCGGTCTTCAAAAACAGAGTCATCATAATCGGATTTAGCAAACAATTCAGTTTCTCTGGAATGCTCTACCTGTTTAATAAAGCCCCGTCCTAAAATAAGCTGAATTTTTCCTTTATCACCATAAAAGTACTCTTCCAGCAACGGGATGATATTTCTGTAAAACACTCGTTGAAGGTCTGAAACTTCACTTACATCCATAAAATAAGAATGACCTATCAAGTGATCCTTATCGAGTAGTTTCTCAATTCGCTTATTGATAGTTTCGAGAATCTTTGAAAGAAGAAAGTAGCTTTCACCAACCTGGATTTCGCTTTTATCTTCCTTCAAAGCTCCTTCATATTCAATAATTTTTGGTCTTGGGGGCATCTCTTCAAAAGCAAACCTGCGCCTTAATGCGGTATCTAAAGCTTCTATACTTCGGTCAGCAGTATTCATTGTACCTATCAAATAAACATTAGAAGGGACAGTGAATACACTTTTAGAATATGGCAATGTGGCTGAAAGTTCTTCTTTTTCCCCCTCTCTTTTATCACCTTCAATTAGTGTGATCAGTTCTCCGAATATTTGTGAAACATTTCCCCTATTAATCTCATCTATGATAAGCACGTAATTTTGAGTACCCGGAGCCTCTTCAACTTTACTTTCTTCTACTCTCTTTGACTTAAAAAAATCTGGATTTAACCAGTCTTTCTTAAGCATGTAAATAGGCTGCATTTGAAAATCTTTACCATAGATTTCATCAACAGGAATTTGTTTGTCAGTTAATAGCCATTCTACATCTCGAAAATGGGGATACCTTATTTCTGATTTAGGATTATACTCATAGCCCCCCGTTACTTTTCCTATTGCCCTTGCATGTTTATTGCCGTTAGAAACTATTATGTAATCACCTTCTTTTAAATAGTTGACAAAATAGTTCATCATCTGTACTGCTCCCCGAGACACCTCCGAATCTTGTTTCTCCAACTCTCTAAAATCCGATTCGCTTTTGTTGGATAGGTCTAAATGGTCGAGATGACCGATAGCTATTTTGCTGTTTTTCTTACAGTACTCATATATAATATCATCTTCCTCATTATTAGAATTACCTAGACTGAGTTTATAAAATTGTGAGTTTTTAAAATCAATATCCGTCAAGGAAATCATTGTTTGAGTGACTCCCTCTTTTTCTGTTTTTGTATATCTAGCTTTTTCACAGATTCGCTTTAAAACACCTTCTCTAATTCTATATTGTATGCCTTCACCTACTTCGTCATCCTCTTTAAGAACCGGCTTTATGCCTTCTATAAAGTCTTCATATGTAAAGCTTTGATGAAATGTAGTAAATGCTATTCGCCAATCTTTAGGAGTATCCTTTTGTTCTTGAAATAACAAGTCTTTGAATCTTTTATTCAGCTCCGCTCTATTCGATTTGTTCTCTTCATAAAATTCCGGATCTACAATTTGCAGAGCTTTATTTACTGTATGGTAGGTTTTTCCGGTTCCCGGAGGTCCGTATAAGATTTGATTTAAGCTCATAGACGAACGTTCTTTGTCTTCTGTTACGGTTTCTATTTCTTGCGCTTCCGTTTTATTAAATGTACTCCATAGTTCTTTAGAGTAATCATAAAAATCTAAGTCTGAAGGTTTTTCAGAAAGCACATAATTATGAATTTCTGAAATTGGAGCTGTATTTGCCGCCTCAAAACCTTTGTATTCGCCTACCCAACGAATGTTTGGGGTACTTAAAATATTTATGACTTTATGATCAGAATATAGAAAAGCTATTTTCCATTTATATGCATCACCTAAATCAATGCTGTCGATTACCGCAAGATTGTCTTTGCTTGAAGCTTCGACAACATCCACAACAATTTGCTTTACATTTTTAAAGGCTTCTTCTTTTGTTTCGCCATACTTTTTTAACCACGCATAATCTCCATCAGTTAAGTAAGCGTCTCTGCTATCCTCTGAGTCGGTATTTTCACGTTTATAAATACCAAATTTATATGACGTTCCTCCCTGAATACTACCCAGAGGTCTTGTTTTTGATTCTACCCAATAACAAAACGAATTATCTCTTTTCAGGTCGGTATATTCTTCCAAACCCATCTCCTTAACACGCTCCAATGGCCAAGCGTCGAGAAAATCCTGTTTTAATTGGTGCAGTTCTTTATTCTTTTCTTTCTCCATAATTGTATATCCCAGTTGTTCTAAATATGTATTTGTTGGCGCTCCACCGCTCAGCTCCCAAATTCTTTTGCCATTCATTTCCTCATGAGCATATCTCATAATTTCTTTTGGCGGATATGCTTTCTCATCAATAATTACGTCGTATCCTGTGGAGGAGCGCAGGCTTATATTCTCTCCTTTTATTCTTTGAACGGCAGCTGATATGTGTTCTCTTGTTATATGTTCCGGTGTAAAACTCATTCTAAAATGTAATTGAGTTCACTCTTTTCATTAGTTCTTCCATTCTATTCATAAGCTCATCAAACGAAACCGATTCTTCATGAATCATACTTTCCCGCATCGTTCTGTAGTCTTGTTCCCAAAGGTCTATTACACTGGGCGGTGGAATAAGATTTACATTTCCGGGAAGATGATTATCATAGTCAATTCTTTTCAACCTGGTGAATTGCTCCCTATGATCAATGATTCCTTTATAAAGGCCTTCATTTTGTAATGCTGACTTTGCCAAGTCTTCATCCATCATTTTATGCAAATCATATAAATGCCTGCTAAGTCGGTCAGCCCTCAACTCTTCTGTATTCCTTTGAAATTCTTCGTGGAGCAGAAATATTTTCTCAAGAAACGTTCTTTGCGGAAGCACACATGGCGCCTTAAACTCTATCGATCCTAATTCAACTGAATTTAATTCCGGATTGATGATTGGTTGAATCAATCGGTTTTCGAAAGGCTCGAATAATGATCGTGCGCTAACTTCTACCAATACTCTTGGTGGCAAATAGGATATACGCTCTGTTAACTCCGGATAGTAAATTTCGATACGGGAAGGGTCTGCATCTGAATTTAGATTTTCCTCAACGTTAAGAGTGACTTCTGCTCCTTTTTCTTTGAGAAGATCTTCCAACGCGTGTGCAAATTCATCAAGCACAAATGCCCGAATGGTTTTTCGGAGTTTATCTCTTTGGTTTTTACTCAGTGTTTCTCTGCTGAACCCGAATTGCTTTCTGTCTATGGCCAGATCAATGTCCTCTGAAAAGCGCTGAATTAAATCCCACCCCTTACTAAGCGAAGTGCCGCCTTTAAAAACGATAGCCTTTGCAAATTCAGATTCAAAAATACACTGCAACACAAGCGTAACCCACCAATCTTTTTCCACTGCAGCGGCTGGCAAGCCGGATCTAGCCCCTGACTGCTCAAAGATCAGTTTTTTACGCTCATCGGGCAATTCGAACCAAGCTTTCATTGGTTTTCCTCAATGGCTTTCAACATGATGGTGCGAATCCATGCCGGAGCGAGTTTAGCATCATGTTTTACATGGTGTGGGTCTTCTTTTTGTAAGAGTTCCTGAATTTTTCTACGCTGTTCCGTAGTTACTTTTCCGTTGCCAATTTCTCTGAGTGCCTGAATAACTAACCCGCTTATTTCTCCTTTCACCGCCAAATTTTTGGGAACCGTTCGCTTAAACTTAATGGCTCTTTTTCCAACTTTGATACTACGCTGAGAACCATCGGTTAAGTACACTGCATTTAATGGAACCTGCGTCGAAAGCCCCAATTTATTTAACGCATACGTACCTGTTGGAATGATAGTAGCTTTATCTCTTTTGGCTACTGCTTTTGCAATATTGTCGATAGGCGGGTAGAGAATCCCCAGCTGTTTGTCCTTTTTTGGAAAGAGGTAAATACCATGAGCAAGCCGAACCAACGTCCCGTCATCCTCTAATCTTACCAATGCCTGTCGCACCGCATCATTGCTTCCCAGATCGTAAAACATTTCCGGGAAAAAAATTTTGCCACGCTTAAAATCACGAAGCCTCTTAACTATATGTTCTTCAGTACTTTTCACGTATTAATTGGAATTATCTTGTCACAAATTTAGTAAATATTTGTGACAGAACATAAGGTTTAAAACAAGCTAATCTTTGCTGGTAAATTTAATGTGAATTTGATCATCATTTACTTCATAGCTTCCGATCTTAAGCTTACCTTCTTTAATAACCCCGGTAAAATTTTCAGAAGAGTGATCCGCCAGAGCTTTCCAAAAGATTCTGAATGGCAAATCAACCTGCGCCTTTTTATCACAAACTCCAACAATTGATAGCGTTTGCTCCAGACAAGTAAACCGCATTGCCTTAGGCTCAAATATAATAGAAAGAGGCAGGGTTAATCCTTTGGTGTGAGTATGAGAGATGGAGCCCCGAAGTTGGTTAAGTACCGGTCTTAAATCGTCTCTTTTACACTTAAAATAGATACTCATATTTACTCACTCTTTTCATATAGTTCCTGAACCTGATCTAAAATGATCTCCATATATTGCTTTATAAATTTACTATTCGGAAGTTTCTTTCCATGCACATAGTCATTTAAGTCTTTTCTATATGCGTTTAATACAGAAGCCGGTATTGCAAAGCCTGATTTAGTTTCAAGAAAGTCCAGTTTCTCACCAAGTGTTTTAAAATCATTCTGAGGAAAATTCTTTCTTAAAACATCCTTTACAGCTACATCTGCAATCGTTCTTAACATAATACCGGCCGCCAGGTAATTTTCGAAGATGATGCAATGCCTTAGCTCATAAATCAAAGATTGAAGTTTTTCAGGAAAATCGAGGTTTTTGATAACAATAACCCCTGTTTCAATGAGTCGATACAGATAATTGACGGGGCTAAACCAACTGTAAAATAACTCATGAATAAGTTCGTCTTCTCTTTCCGAACTAAACTCAGGCTTTAGTTGATCTCCTATAATTTGCGCTAAATTTTTGATATTAGTATCCTCACTATTTTTTAAGCGAGCCAGTAACTCATCTCCCTCTTTAATAAACCTTTTCAACTCTTTACGAAGCTCAGGATCCAGAATAACCGATGTTTGATAATTTTGCGATAACTCCAGTAATAATTCTGCCCGGTGTTGCCTGTATTCCTGAACCAATTCATTATACCCGTCCGTTATCCTGTTCTCATCAAACAGTGCTTCCAGCAGTTGCTCACGTATAGCATTTAGTTGACTAAGTTCTGCTTTAAGTTTGGGTTCATTCATTTTCAGAATCTTTTTTATAGTAATAGGCAAATTTCTTAGCTATTCCTTCATCTATTTTGTCATCCACAAATAACTGATCCATTTCTACAAGGTCCTTAGTTGAAAATGATTCTTTATTAATTGAATAGTCTTTAGACAAAATGTCAAAGATGATTTTTGGTGACACTAACCTTTTTATTTTCGTGTATTCATCAGCTTCAAATATTCCGTAGTAAGTTTTGCCATCAACTGTACCTCTTGTCGGTGTAAATGCTTTCAAAAATTCAATTACATTTGAACTCTTTTCTTCAAAAGAATCTATTATGTAGTTCTCCACTTCATCTTCATTTGGAGTATAAGTCCAGAGATTAAACAGTAGAGAAGCATCCCTTTTGACTTCATCTCTTAAATATAATGGAGCATTCTTATCCACATCTTCTCTTATCAATTTAGCGACTAATTCCTCAAGCTCTTGTTGTTCTTGTTCAGTGAAGATTGGTTCTTTACTTGATTTATTATGTATTTGTCTTCCAATCTCAGCCATTAGCAAGATATTTGTACTACTTTCCAGAGCATCTTTTGCTAAACTGAATCGTTTTGATTGAGAAACCCTTTTAAGCTGTCTACTTATAATAGATGCAGCTCTGCTAATTGGCCCCCTAATATTTATGAGATCATTTCTTCTAGAGAATGCATCTCCCAAACCCGCCAAAACTAAGACCAATTTAAGAGAAACTTCTTCCTTTATGTTTTCATTTTCTTCAATTTTTCTTAGAAAAACATCCTCATTTGATAACTCAATAAACTCTTTTCCTCTTTCTATACTCTCTCCAACTTCAACAGATGGTAGCGAGTTTATAAAATCATTAAAAGCACTATCACTTAGATCGTTTTTTGGTATTGAATAAGTAAAATAGCGTTCAAAATAATGTGGCGAGCTTATTCTTTGAAATAGACTTGGCTCTTCATCTAAAGGTACCGATGATCCATCCCGCAGTCTAAAAAACAAACTCTTTAACAAAAATATTAGTGAATCATCCTTGTCTTTTAAATATTTCTCTATTGCATTCTGTTCTTTTTTATCCCCTCCAATAGAATTAAAAAGATCCTCTTCAGAGACAAAAAGCTCTCGATGATTAAAAACGTATTCGTACGTTTCCGGGTAACATATACGCAAACCTTCAATCATGATAACATCATGTACATTTGCATCCCCTTTAAGAATAGGAAGCGCAAAATTAAGTACATTCAAATATCGCTTAACCATGCGGGGAGTATTTATTCGGTCTTCAAGTCCATCACCTATTGAATCTGTTATTTCTCTTTCTTCATCTTTTGTGAGTGCAAAATTATAAGAACTTAAAACAGTATTGATACCTGGATACAGCTGCTCGTTAAAAATATCAGTACTTCTGGCTTTCGGGAGATTTAAAGGTACTTGAACGATCTTATCTAAAAAACTTCTACCAGACTCTGAGTATGTTTCTCCCAAAGCATTTGCGACAATTTTAGGATCAAATGAAAGCACATAAATGACATGATCAAAGTCCGCTGTCACTTTTATTAAACTGAACAGCATTTGAATTTCTTCTTTGTCTAATCGGTCTAGATCATCAACAAATACGATATGCTTTTTCCCTGTTTCCTTCAGTTGCCTACTTATTCTCTCTTTTTGCTTTTGAAGACTATCAGATTTGTCTAAAGAACTCTCCAAAGAGTTAATCACAGGAGAAAAATTGTTGTCATCAACAAAATCTTTACTGTTAGTAAACCTTTTCTTGAAACTGCCCCAGCCTTCTAATGATGAAAACATTGCCAAACCAGTTATGGGTTCAGCAATAGCAACAATCAATCCAGAATACGCAAGAATAGTTTTGGCTATCTTTTTACCTCCTTCTCCCAACTTGTGAGTTACACCTTGAGCAAATTGCTTAAAAAAGCTATTTAAGAGCTCATCCTTATCTTTATATCTCCATGGATTAAAATCGAAATGAACTACACTTTTATCCAGATCTAAATAGTGTTTAATAAAATTCACTAAGGAAGTTTTCCCTTCTCCCCATTTTCCATAGATACCTACAGTCAAGTGATCAGGCGTTTGTCTATTCGCAAAAATGTCTGCTATTCGTTTAGCAAACTCTGCCCGGCCAAATTCATCATCATCGGGATGTGTTAAAGCTTTATCATCTAATAATTCCTGACTTGCTTTATACTCTTTTTTCTTCTCATGCTCTTCAATTAATTTCTTATTGAAGAGTGTAACACGGAGATAAACCGGCAATAGGCGTTTGGCTTTTTTGCCAATTCTTTCAAGATATATCGAGACTGATGTTCTTTTGATTGAAGCTGGATACAAAACTTGGTTCCATACTTTCAAAAGGCTCTTAGCTTTTTTGCTAAACCTTTTGAAATATATAGTTAAGGGAGTTCTATTTTTTGAATCGGAAGTCATTCCATATTACTCCGTTTCCACCTCAAACCCCTCATACTCCTCCTCACTTAACCCAAACTCCGAGTCTACTACCTGTACTTCTTCCCAGCTGAGGTTGTAAAGCTTGTAGACAAATACGTCTATTTGGCGCTCTAACTCAGTCGTGTTATGTCCAACTTTCTTCAATCTCTCTATTTCTTCAACTATCTCAATTAGATCTGTTTGTATTTTTTCAGATGCTAAATAAATTGGTATTTCAGAAAGTGGAGTGTAAAATAATTCAAGCGTTTCCCCTTTTCTTTTCCCCCTATGATATAACCAAAAGAAAAATAAAGATGAATTTAATAGAGCTAATAAATATTTGAGTTGGACGTCTTCATGATCATTTTTATGAGTGATTAAGTAACAATCTGATCTACAGTACCAATCAATCTCATTGTAGGCAAAACAATTGTCTTTTACTCTATATGGGACACAAATTTTTGGGTTTTGAAAAATTTGAGGTTTTCTAGCTCGGTGCAATTGGAAATATGGATAGCTTCCTGAAATAACCTCTCCTCGACTTTCAAGTACTTCTCTGTACTGATTTAAGTGTCTCTCGACATTTGAGTACACACTTATATCATCAATATCGTCATCAATGTACAAGAAGAGCTTATCATGATTTTCATTACAACAGAATTTGTCAATCTCAGAATTTTTAAAAAATGGTTTCAATAGTTTTTTTTCACTTTCATTAAACGACTCGATGACACTCATATCTCGAGGATTAGCAAGATCAAATACAAATATCCCATCATTTAATTCAACTCTACTTTGGTCTTCGATTTTCTTGAAGTGTGCTGGTGTCAATTTATCACAACCACTTATTAGGCCTTGATTAATTTCGACTAATTCACCCATCAAATTTTCTGCTAGATCTGAAATTTTATCCAATATTGTATTCAAACCATAGGCAGTTGCTGATTCAGTACCCGTTAATCTTATATAATTTTTCTTTCCATCATACAACTCATTCGATTTAAAAAACCTGTATTCAGTATCTTCATTTTTTTTACTTAGAATTTTATTCAGCTCATTTGTCGACCCGTTACCAGATTTTTTTACATCCATAATTTGAACATATGCATCCTTAGTAGCAGGTTTTTTAAAAATTGTTATTAAATTGTGTTGGCCTTTCGCTGAATCAAATATCTTTAGCTCACCAAAATTTATTAGTTGCAGTATGCTACTTCTATCCTTCAAATCTTTCCGTAATTTAAGCGCACCGTCAGCTGTTGGATAATAGTTTGTGGTAATAAAGGTATTTATCCCTCTTTCATTTGAAAGATTGAGGGCCAAATGCATAAAGAAGTAGAAGTAATCCATTTTACCTAAATAAAACTTTGATAATCCGCCCAATTGAACTCTTCTAAACTTCTCTTTATTACCAGATTCTCCAAGATAAGGTGGATTTGCAATTACGATATCGAATCCGTTTTGCTTTGTTATTTTTTCATTTAGCATCTCAGGAAAATCTAATTTCCAATCGAAATATTGAATGCTAATAGGGGTTTTTCTAAGAGAATCAAGCTTTTTAATTAAATCATTAAAGCTAATCAGTTTTAGTTTTCTCTCAGTATTTTCTTCAAATAAATTCCCCGTATCCTCATTTTTTGCAACATAATCTTCTCGATCAAAATGAAGTTGGTGAATTAAAGCTTCTACTTTATGTTGATCAATTTCCTCTTTTAATCTATCTTTTTCTTCGGTATCGGCATCAAAATACTTTTCTTGCTTATCTACAATTGCACCCAGTGCCTGCTTTAAATTTTGTAGATGTTCTTTTGTGCTATCAACCTCTCCTTCCATTTCCCAATTAATATTCACAATCTGTTCTTCGCCATCTATAACTAGACGGCTCACCAACGAATCACCCACCACAATTTTGTAATCTAAATTAGGTAGGGCTGTTGGTTCTACCTCATCTACAATCAGAGAAAGCCAGAAGCGTAGTCGGGCAATGTCCACGGCTCCTTTTTCAATATCTACTCCATAAATAGAATTTTGAATGATCTGCTTTTTCACCTCCGCCGGGTGCCAGTTTTCATCAGGTAATTCCCAAATAGCCTGTACATTATCGGGCGAGAGATGGTACAGCGTTTCCACTGCCTGGTAGATTTCCTGTAAAATCCCCATCGGGAACGCGCCTGAGCCTATGGCAGGATCGCACACCTTTACTTTTTTCAGCGCTTTTAAAATTTCTTCGGTTTGCCCAACCAGTTCCCCCGCTTCCTGTTTCTTAATCAAATCCTCTAAATAACCCCGCAACTCTTCAGTCTCCAACACAGGTGACTCTTTCTCTTCTTCCTCTGTGTTCTCTGCGGTTAATTCCGTCAGCAAATACTCTATCAAACTTTCCTGGCACATGTAATGCACAATAGGCTTGCGGGTATAGTAAGCGCCTTTGTCTTTGTTATCCTCCAGTAAGTTTTCAAAAATATGTCCCAGCATTTCCGGATCTACCGCAATGGTATGGTCACCCGGGCTGTCTTCATGAATGGTAAAATTATAGGCGCTTAAAAAATCTAGAAATCCCCATTTATTCGAGCTTTCGGTGTCTTCAGGATTGGAGAATAATTTTCCCGGTAAAGGCAGGCTTTCCGTGTTTTTATCGGTTTCGTCTTTTTCGAATAAACCACCATTCAAAAATGGAATATACACGGTGCTACCATTCGGCATTTCAAAAGCGTGATCATCGTCTTTATTCAGTGTATCAAAAAAGAGCTTGGTGAGCCATTGGCTGTAAAACCGCTCTTTCTTTCCATCCTCTTCCGGTACCAGCTTAAACAGATCATAGATAAAATCCGGATTACCGTCTTCAAAATTGGTGGAGCTGGCGCCCAGCCATTGTTTCTTTTGCACGAAATACAGAAATACAATGCGCCCCAGTAGTTTCTTTACAAAATCACGGGCTTCTTTTTCAGGATCAGTTTTATCCTTAAAATAAAACTGGAACTGAGAAATCCGTTCCCCGACATCTTTTACCCCGTTTTCAGTCCAGTTCTTTCCGGTCAGGTGAGCCACAAATTTATCGTATTGTTCTTTGTATTCCTTAAAAAACTCCTTGGACACCTTTTGCACCGAAAAGGCTTTCAGTACATGTTCCAGGGTGTTCTCAAGTCCTTTATCAACTACATTTATAAGTTGTTCTGCAACTGTTTTACAAGATTCTGCCGGACCGACTACATACGTATAACGCTTGGGATGTGTTTCTTCTTTAATACTTTTACCGTCTTCATCCCAACCATAGCGTTCTGAGTAAAAAGAAATCCGCCATTCATCGGTTTCCGGTTGGTAATAGGTAATGAGCGCGGCATCAGTAAGTCCCGGTACTACTTCGTTGTCAACAAGCCGGCGTAATCCTACGCGATTTTTGGTCAACTGTACCGATTCAGATTTCAATTCTACTTCCAGAAAAATCAAGGTATCATCACCAAGTGCTACTTCTCCATACTGAACAATATGATTTGCCAAGTTTTGCTGTTCCTTACGATCAAGCGGGGTGCTCAGATCTTGTGCAAATAAATCTGCCTCCGGAAACATTTCCAACAATACTTCTTTCCACGTATCCCGATTGTAGTTGGCTCTCAGTTTTCGTTGCAGATCTTGTTTAGTCATGGGTTATATACGTTACGCAGTAAATGATTCAGAGATAATAATTTTTGGCTCAAGAGATGAAGACATCGGTTTTTCCGTTGCGGATTCAGATTCATCGGGGCTCACATCCAGCAAGGGATACGAAGCTAAAACGTTCATCAATTGCTGATGAAAGCCTGAGCCCCCCAGTTCTTTCACCTTTTTAGCCAGCTTATTAATTTCCCGAGGTAACTTCTGAAACCTGCCAACAGCAATCGCTTCTCTGGCTTTTTTTATGAGTTCTTTGTCTTCTTCAGAGGCAAACTCGGTACGGACTTGTATCTTCAGGATTCCAAGTGCCTTTTTTTCGTTGGGCCCTAATTTATTGCCCGAAGCTGTTTCCAATGCTCGTTGTTGTAATCCTGTTTTAAAAGAATCAACCGCTGCACTTACCTGCTCGTGGTGTTCTTCATGCAGAGGTGTCCCTTTTTCTGACACTTTAGCTTCAAAATGCCGGGCAGCTTCTACAAAAGTAAGTTCTTCCAATTCTCCTTTGGCATCAACAAAATAAAAAGCATCTCTTTTTTCATTTTTCAGGTATGCGAGCGTGCTTAGTTTTTTGGTTTTGTCTTTACGTCCGGTTCGGGCTCGTAGTGGTACGGAAGACCTGATCTTGTTATAGGTGTCGGGATCTTCATCTCGTAAGCGACGTAAAAAGTTTAAATACACCAAACGCTCATCCCGTTCTTCTTCAGGAACACGTTCAAATAATCCAAAGGAATCAAATTCCTCTTCGTTTGAATAGATCTGGCTGTCTTCTCCAAGTGCGGTGTGAAAAGCCTGTAATTTTACGAACGCTTTTTGGTTCAGATCAATCTCGCTGTCTGCTTCATGTGTAGGGTAAAAATTAAATATGTGAATGTAATCTGATTGTGTTCCTACCCGATTTACCCGACCTATTCGTTGCATTAGTTTAGTGGCATTCCATGGTATATCGTAATTCACAATAACGTTTGCCCGGTGCAGGTTTACACCTTCCGCCAAAACTTCTGTGGTAATTACAATGTTGTAATCATCTTTTTGTTCAGTAACAGGAATATTGGCGTCGAAGTTTTCGCGAATTTGAGGTGCCCGCTCTTTTTGATTCCCTCCATTAACCGTAAGCACTTTTTCGATTCCATGATCCTCCAGTTTTTTGGAGAGATAATCTATGGTTTCCTTCGATTCTGAAAATACAACCAACTTTTTCTGATCATTTAAATCTTCATGTAAAAAAGTAGCCGTTAATTCCTCTAAAAAGGTATTCAGCTTTGGGTCATAGGTGATCTTGCTCCATCGTTTTGTTAGATCATCCAATATTTTCTGATCATTTTTGACACCCGGTTTATAACGCTTGTCAAAATCCTCGATATCAAAAACTAGAATGTCCGTTTCGTCTTCCGGATCATTCAGCATTTCATCTAATTCTTCTTCTGTTTTATCATTTTGATTGAGAATGTAATCAGCAATATCCAACTTTGGAGCAATGTACACTTTACCATTTTCCAGCATTTTCAGCATTGCCGAATTATTTCGCTGGTATCGCTCTAGTGACTTATGGAAAGCGTAGAAACTACTGTCTAAGCGCTTTACCAATAAGCTTTTCATCAAAATGGCTAATTGGTCGGAAATTACTTCTGCCTGATTGTTGAAAAATTTCTCCTGAGCTTCTTTGGGTAAAAAACGAATCGCCTGATACCGGTAATACTTCAATCCCGTGTTTGTAAATTTCAATAACTGCAGCGTTTCGTCGTACAGCTTATTAAGCTCGGGATCCAATTGATAGAGAATTGGTTTTGGTGGCTTAATGTCCGGAAAAGTCATTCCCTGCTCAGCCATATCTTTTCTGTATTCTTCGGTTTTAAGAATATCGGTTCTTGTTCGGCGAACAATAATGGGCTCCAGGATTTTATTTCGGATGGTTTCGTAAATCTTCTTTACATCCTGTTTGATCTTATCGTTGTCCCTTTCCTTTTTGAGTTTTTTATACTCATCAATTAAGGGTCGAAAAAAGCTTTGGATATTTTTTACTTCAAGAGAAGAGTCTTTCGCATCCTGAAAAAGATAAAGCAGGTTTCGAATGTCTTGAGGCTTATTGTTTAAAGGAGTGGCAGTAACCAGAATTACTTTCTTTTCCTGAGTTCCATCTGCGCCGGGACGTTTTCGTGGAGTCTTACACAGCTTTTGTAATTGAGTAAACATCTGTGCTTCGTCACTTCTGAACTTATGAGCTTCATCAACTATAATCAGATCATAGTCTTCAGGATACTTTACCTTATGCAGGCTTCCATTGGTTATAAAGTCCACGTTCGGGACTTCAAAGTCACGAATGGTTTCCCGCCAATTATTTTCTAATGCCGGTGGATATATAACCAGTATCTTTGTTCTATAGCCATTGCTGAAATAAAATTTCTTTGCAATGATACTGGCAACAATAGTTTTTCCAAGCCCTACAACATCCGCCAGAATAAACCCATTATGATGCGTTAGTTTGTTGAATCCATCGTTTACAGCATCCACTTGGTAATGCAGCTTTTTATAGCCTCGTGGAAGATCCGTTATAGATTCGGGATCATACTCAATACTTTGCCCGAAATATTCCATCAGAAATTTGACGTAAATCTCGAAAGGGGTGAATGAATCAGACAGGAACGTATTCTTCGTAAGGCCTTCTATAGATTCGGGGAGTATATCCACTCCTTCATCCCACAAATCCTGAAAGGTTTGAGTAGCAAACTCAACATCTCCAAAACGATCCAGTTGTACATTAAATTCAAAATTCTTTTCTAACCCTGCGGCAGTCATATTACTTGAGCCGGTAATTACAAAACCTGAGTTGTGCTCATTATAGTTTTCAGGACGGAAAATATAGATCTTGGAATGGAGCCTTTTGCTTGGGTGGGCTTTTATTTGCACCTTTTTATCTACTACATCTGTAATAAATTGAAAGATGCCTTCTTCTACTTTTTTGCTGTACTCAGCATTTTCAACATCTTTTTTAATCTCAGCTAAAAACTCTTTTCTGGTTACGTTCGTGTTGAAGTTAAACTCCAGCCCTTTTCGTGCTGCTTCACTTATTAAATGATCAACGTCAATGCCGACAAGAATTCTGACTTGTTCAACATCATCAATAAACTGTCTGACTTGAAAATATCCTGAAGCTCTTAAGTATCCGACGAGCGCATCAAACTTTTTTACGTCCACATTCTCAAAGATTCCCTGAAACTTTCTGAGCAGGGTGTTTCCTTCTTTATTAGTAAAAAAGTGTGTGTTCATGTATTACTTCTCTGATTCTTTAGTCAACATGTTTTTGCCTAAAATAAGATATTTCAGATACTTTGAAAGACTATTCTTCTGGATGTTTATTCCCAAATTCTCTGCTGAGCATCTTTATAATTTTTAATTTAGTACTCTCCTTTATTTGATCCCATTTATTAATTACCTCAGATAAACTTTCGTCGCTTTTGTCCGTTTCCAAATGGCTTTCTAATTCTTTGACTAGATTTTCAGATACTTCTTTGTTTGTGATATGCATTTTTCCTTCCCAGGTCATTGAAATAAGTAATTCCTTAAATTTAGAATCAATCTTCATTATCATTAGAAAAGAAATTATAGGTAAGCGCAAGTTCAGCTAGAATATCCTCCGTAAGTATTTTGATTTGTATATCCCTTTCTAATTCTTCACTTAACTTTTCTTCAGCTTCAATTCTCGCACTTTCAAACTCATCTGTTAGTTTACCTAGTATTGATATATAACCGATGTCAGTTTTTTCAGTGTTTGTTATAGCTCTCGAGATGTCTTCAATTGCTTTAATTGTATCAACTTTTCCATCGTATGCTTTACACTGTACCGGAACTTCATTATGAAGTATCTCAAATGTTAATGGATCAGCAATTTGTAAAGTTAAATCCCATCCCTTTCCAGAATCTCCTAGTACTTTCAAATCCACACCAGGAACTAACTGTAATAACTCAGCTGTAAACTTCTCAAAATCATTTACCTTCCAATACTTTCGAATTTTGTCAATTACAACCTTTGCTACTTCGTTCTTTGCTTCTACTAAATCATGTTGAAACTTTCTGTTTTGGTAATATTCATCACTTTCCCACAGTTTATTATCTATTATTGTGTTCAGCTTCATTACAGCGTCATTTGAATATACTTCATAATACTGCCCCCTTTTTGTTAATGCTCTTCTTAAAAAATTAGGTGCAATTTTGGATTGCAGATTTATATACTCATTACATATTGGCTTGATTGGAATGATGTGGTTAAAATCACTCATATTATCCTCTGAATACTTGTAATCGCCAACTACTTCTGCTAGTAGAAACTGCCTCAAAGGTTGTTCGTGCTGAATTACTAACCTATCTCCGACTTTAAGTCTGTTGAGTAAAAACTGGGAGTAGTACCATGCTTTTTTCTGTTTTTCCGTCCTGTCGGATCTTTTTATCCTTTGAATTTTTCTTAAGTCACAACCCTTCCAGCCCCAGCCAAAGTGCATCCGCCCTTCTTTGAATTCTTCATACATCCAGTCTTCATGTTTTGGATATGTCGCTACAAGTTTAAAATATCGCATATTTAAAATTTCCCCTATTAAACTAAATTAACATCAATAAAAATATCCGCCATATACTTTTTTAGTTTATGACTGCTTAAACCCAGATAATGATTCATTACTTTGATTGCCCCCTTCCATTCATCTATGGTTTTAGGTCCATCTACAGATTCATCACCAACGAAATAAATATTAATTAGAAAAGTATCAATTCCTCGTAACTCTCTTAAAAAATACAGATGGGCAATCCTATTGGTATACTGATAATACTTGCCAGCCCAATTCACTTCATTTATGATCCCGAGATACTGTTTTGTTGCATTCAATGAATTCTGAATAAGTCTTAATGAAGCTTCACCAGCTCCAGAAGAAGGAGATGATAATTCAGGGATATTAGCTTTAGCCTCTACTAATATAACAGCCCCTTTATCAGTTTTCGCAAGGGCATCCCAATTCGGCCCACGACTGGGCCAAAACTCTCTTAAACGAATTTCTTTTATATTTAAACCCACCCTCTCTATAAAACTATTATCGGTATATTCTGAATAGTGGTTCCCTTCTAAAGGAGACATCCATTGGATTTGATGACTTTTCAGTTCTTCTATATGATTTTGAACCAACCGATTAACCAAATCTTGGTTTTGATTTATCAATCTTTGAAGTTGTTTTAAACTTCCTTTGCCATCTGATTTTTGTGGTTTTATTGCCATTGATTCCCCCTTTATTTCAGCCTCCATTAAGGCATTCTTTATAATTCTATTATTCCCGTATCGCTTTAAAAACTCGGAAGATTTTAGCTTAATCAACTCTTCTGTACTCAAATGGTGAAGAATTCTCCATCCAAGTATTTCTAACAGTTTTTCATCCAAAGCATATTCTCTAATTAACTGATAATGTTTAACAAATGCTTCAAAACTCCAAGAATAAATATTCTCTATTTCATTTCGCTCATCTAAGTAATTTATATCTTCCTTATGGTAAGTTAGGTCTTCCTCTACAGCACCAAATCGCTTTTTTAGATTTTTGACAAGTATATTTTTATTCAATTTCTCTGCTTTTAGCTAAATGTAATATTTACCCATGACAGTTAATGTCAGCTCATTTCACTAAATAATGAGATAAAAGGGGTTATATCCGCACTCATTTTAAAACCGATGCCTAGAGACTTGAAGACCATTGCGCATGAATGAGGAAAGAGATGCGCATCAGTTGGGAGGTTGTTGCGCAACAAAAAAAGGCATGACTACGGGTGCAGCCATGCCTGTTAGTGTTCTTTTTTATGGGTTATCATGATTTTTCGTACTCCAGGTTACTGAGCATATTTGCGAACTTAGAACCCGGTCGGAACAGAATGCGCGACTTACGGATGTTCGCTTTCGTTACTTCTTCTTCTGTATCACTACCCTCACTGGATACGCTTAAGCGGAAGTTACCCAGATCGCCGATCGTTACGATCTGTCCTTCGCTCAACAACTGAGGCACGATATCAGCAATAGCATATAATACTGCGCGTATATCCGCACCGGTTACCGTACTCATTTGCTGGATCCTGTCGGTCAGGGCTTCTATTCCCAGACTTCCTGAACTAATTAATGAAGCGTAAAACTTCTTGGTTCCACCGCCGAGCACTCCCGGCTCTCCTCGTTCTATGACTTTATACTTTACAGACATGATGTCTCCTGTTCGTTAATGGTTAATGCAACTGTCGCTGCTGCCCTGTTAACGGCATCTATCTGTTTTACAGTGTGTTGAAGGTAGTCACATAAAGATGTTATAGGGTGTGGGGAGGGAAAAGTGAGAGGTGAAAAGTTAGAAGTTAGAAGTGTCGGACTGAAGTCCTCTCTTATGAATTTGTTTCTGAATGGCGGGGGTGATTTAGATCTACTCAAGTAAACCAGCCAGGATTTTAATCCGCAGCGATTTCAGGCAGGTAAACCACAGGCCATGAAGGACCTGCTGGTTTAAAATCAAACACCAAATTTATGCTAGTAGGGCGTTCACGCCCGG
>CAJXQC010000038.1 GCA_913058495.1 uncultured Balneola sp.
CGAGATGTAGAGAGGTCTCGTGGGCTCGGAGATGTGTATAAGAGACAGGCTTCATACAGACTGCTACCATTATCTTTGTAATATGCCGCCATTTCTGCGATTATTACGGCTGAAACTACAGCATCTTTATCACGAACATGTTCACCGATAAGGTAACCGTAACTTTCTTCACCACCGGCAATGAACTCTTTTTCACCTTCAAAATTGGTCATGAGTTCACCAATATATTTGAAACCGGTAAGGGTGTTGAAACAGTCCACAGAATAAGATTCAGCGATCTCATCAATCAGGTAAGAAGTAACCACCGTTTTAACGATATACTGATTTCCGTTCAGTTTGCCCGCATTCTTCCAGGCAGTAAGCATATAATTAATGATAAGACATGCAGTCTGATTTCCGTTAAGTAAAGTCCATTCACCCAAAGTATCTTTTACTGCAATACCGATTCTGTCCGCATCCGGATCGGTTGCCATCACTAATTCAGCATCAATTTCTTTGGCTTTATCCAGAGCCATTGCCAGAGCGTCTTGTTCTTCAGGGTTTGGATATATAACAGTTGGGAAATTTCCATCAACAACCATTTGTTCCTCAACCAATGTCACATTTTCAAAACCGTACATTTTAAGAGCGGGTGGAACCAACACTCCTGCAGTTCCGTGAATGGGGGAGAAGACGATCTTCAGATCCTTCTGATTTTGTATTTCCTTTTCAGAAACAGAGAGTTTCTTTAGCTCGGCTAAATATTTCTGATCGATATCTTCTCCGATCAATTCGATTAGCTCATTATTTCCTTCAAATTTAACGTCATCAATAGAAGCGACTTTTTGTACTTCATCCATAACGGCTTTGTCGTGTGGCGACACCAATTGACCGCCATCAGCTCCGTATGCTTTAAATCCGTTGTATTCCTTAGGATTGTGAGAAGCTGTAAGAACGACCCCTCCCTGACAATTCAGTTCTCTTACAGCATAAGATAATTCCGGAGTCGGGCGTAATCCTTCAAAGAAGAAAACTTTGATTCCATTTGCTGAAAAAACATCAGCGACCACTTTAGCCAATGTATCGGAATTGTTCCTGCAATCGTGTGCAATAGCCACTTTTATTTGCTGATCCGGATAGGTTTTCTTCAGGAAGTTACTGAATCCCTGCGTAGCAACTCCAAAGGTGTATTTGTTTACACGATTTGAACCAACTCCCATAACCCCACGTAAACCACCGGTACCAAATTCCAGATCTTTGTAGAATGCATCTGTCAATTCTTCGAACTTTTCTTGATCGATTAATGAACGGATCTCCTGTTTTGAGTTTTCATCGTAACTGCCTTCCAGCCATTGATCAATTTTTTGTTGAACTGAAGAATCAAGATTTTTCATACGGGTAGTTAGTTTCAAAATTTAGATTTTGAATATAAAGATTCTAGCTTTGAATCTTTAATGCCAGATGTGATGAAAATATAAAAATTCTATCTTGTAAGACGGTCAATGATTTCTGAATGGCTTGGGAATTCGGCTAACAGAGAGTCTTTTTTTGCAAGCTCGAAATCTTTGAAATCAAATCCCGGGGAAACGGTACACCCTACAAGGGAATATGAATCAGACTCGTGAACTTCAGAGGCAAACCACACTCCTTTAGGAACTACAAATTGAGGAACTTGTCCGCCTTCGAAATCTAATCCGATCTTTTGGAAAGAGTAATTTCCTTCGTTGTCAATCATATGAACCACAAGGGGAGAGCCTTCATAGAAATGCCACATTTCATCCTGTTTGATCCGATGAAAAGCAGAAAAATTGTCTGAAGTGAGTAGAAAATAAATTCCTGTACAATAGTTTCGCTCTCCATTGATACCATCCTTCAAAACCTCAGAAGGAATAACTCCTTCACTTCGGTAAGTTTCCTTGAAGTAACCGCCTTCAGGATGTTTTTGGAGGTTTAGTAAGTCAATTAGTTGTTCGGTTCTTTTCATATAGAATTTCCATCATATACAGTAGGGATGTATCGCGATACATCCCTACTGTATATGGAAAAAGAAAATAAGCTTGTTTTAATTCCCTTCCTTAAACCTGTTATTGATCAGAATCGGTTCACCGAAACCTAATTGCTCCAATCGGTCCATTTGAGTTTTGGCATCACCAACTACCAACCAGATCATTTGATCAGGATTGGCATATTTCTGAGCCAATTCGGATATCTGTTCCTTGGTCATATTTTTTACGATCTGCTCACGCTCTTTCATATAATTCGGACTCCAGCCATAATCACTGATGTTATCCAGCATGTTCAGTTTAGCGCCAAGAGTTTCAAAGCTGCGGGCATTACTTTTCAGTAAAAAGCTTTTAGTGGTTTCAAGATCAGTATCGGTGAAAGTAGAGGGGTATTCTTCCATAATCTCTTTAACTAAAGCTGCAGATTCATAAGTCACGTTGGTACGTACGCCACTACTAATGGTAAATGGTCCGGCGATGTTTGAACCTGAAAAACCGGATCTGATTCCATATGTATAACCTTTACCTTCGCGAAGTTCCTGAGTAAAACGAGAAGCAAATCCACCGCCCCCAAGAATATAATTCATAACCGTGGCAGGATAATAATCCTCGTGAGTTTCAGGCATAGCCAAATAACCGAATCTTACAACAGATTGTTTAGCATTTGGAACATCATAAAAATACACGGTAGATTTTTCTGGTCTTTCCGGAGTTTCAAATTCAGGAATATCTACTGATTTTGCTTCCCATTCAGCTTCAAGATCAGTCAATGAATTCATTACTTCACTTTTAGTTATTGAGCCAACGATCATGAAATCAGCAACAGAAGGAGAGAAGTTTGCATTGTAATAATCTTTCAGATCCTGAATGGTAATGGATTCCACACTCGAAGTTGTTCCGACCGAGTTGTAAGAAAGAATATGATCTTCACCATACAACAATTTGTTATAGGCATTTGAAGCAATACTATTCGGATTGGCACTTTGCTGAGCTATCTGACTTAATTTGCTTTGCTTAGCAAGTTCAAATTCTGTGTCATCCCAGCGTGGTTCTAAAATAATTTCTTCAACCAGATCCAGCGTTTTACCATAATTACGGGCTAAAGCGTTTCCTGTAATAGTAATGGTTTGTCTGCCGGCATTTACATTAATAGAAGCTCCTAACTCATCAATAGCTTCTTCCAATTGCTCCGGAGTTTTGTTAGCTGTTCCTCTGGTCA
Organism: uncultured Balneola sp.; assembly: GCA_913058495.1. Classification (GTDB taxonomy): domain Bacteria; phylum Bacteroidota; class Rhodothermia; order Balneolales; family Balneolaceae; genus Balneola. The sequence continues at coordinate 3,202 of CAJXQC010000038.1, forward strand.
TAAGGTCTGCCATTAAATTAGAAACTCCGGTTTTAGAAGTGTTTTCTAACAGCAGTCCGCCTTCTATTTCTATAGTAAATTGAACAAGTGGGAGTTCATTATTTTCGATACCGAATACCTGCATTCCGTTTTCTAATGAAGCTTCCCAAACATCGGGTACTTTTACATCCGGGCTTTCACCATACGGAGGCTCTACTGTTCTGTCAAAACTCGAAGCCGTTCTTTCGTATTCTGTTTCTTCAGGGAGTTCAAATTCTTCGTTTGCTTTTCCTTGTACGATTTGCTCTTCAACCACTTCAGCGGATACTGAATTTTCAAGAGCGAGTTCGGCTTGTCCCTGAGGTACAAAGCTGGTTGCGATGAACTTCTCACCTTTGATGTATTCTTCATACACCCTCATGATATCATCTTTAGTAACTGAGAGTGTCTTTTGAATATCTTCATTGATATATCCCGGGTCGTTTGCAAAAATATTGTATTGAGCAAGTTGGAAAGCTTTTCCTAATACACTGGAAAGTCCATTATAGAACTGAGTTTCAATACCGGCTTTTATTCTATCCAGATCTGCTTCTGTAAACCCTTCGGTTTCAAACTTGGTAAATGCTTTGTTTACTGCCTCTGATACTTTATCAAGATCTGTTCCCGGATATGCACGAACCAATAAAGTAGTTTCGCCTGCTATTTCAGCATTTTGACTGAACATGAATACATTTGAAGAAACCTGCTCTTCCTCCACCAATACTTTATTGAACGGTGCTTTTTTACCATCGGTTAGCAGTTGAGTTAAAATATCGAGAGCATACATATCAGGATGATATTGCTTTACTGTAGGCCAAACCATTCTTAGTTCCGGAAGTCGGGCAAAGTTATCTTCGTAGAATAATTTCTTTGTTTCATCAACTTCTACAGGAGCATCAGGAAGTGGAGTTATTTCTTCTCCACGAGGAATTTCAGCAAAGTATTTTTCAATCCATTCTTTGGCTTGATCAGTATCAAAATCTCCGGCTATAACCAGAGTTGCGTTATTCGGAGTGTACCATTTACGATAAAATTCCTTTACATCAGCAAGAGTAGCATTTTGAAGATCTTCCAGGGAACCAATTACTTGATGATTATATGGATGTCCCTGTGGATACAGGTTTTTACCAATCACATAGCTTGCATGGCCGTAAGGTGCGTTATCTACACCTTGGCGTTTTTCATTTTTCACAACTTGTTTCTCTTTAGCAACAACCGCTTCAGTTACGGTGTTGATGAAGTAGCCTAATTTGTCAGCTTCTGCCCAGATCATTTTTTCCAGCGCATCTTTTGGTACTGTTTGGAAATAATTGGTTCGGTCGCGACTAGTAGAACCGTTGGCACCGGAACCTCCAATGCGACTACTCATTTTATCCAATCCGCCTTTACCCAGATTTTCAGATTCTAAAAAAAGTAAGTGCTCAAAAAGGTGTGCAAAACCGGTTTTACCTTCTATTTCCCGTGCCGAACCAACATGAAAAGTTAAGGCTACTGCAGTAACAGGATCTGAGTCGTCCTTATGGAATACTACTTCTAATCCGTTATCGAGAGTAAATTTCTCATAGTTAACTGAGAACTCTTGTTGGTTGTTGGAGCAAGAGCTTAAAAGGAAACCTGCAAACAGGAATGCAAAAAGGAATCTGAATTGTGTTTTCATTGTGGTGATAAGAGATTGATAATTAGATCGAATATAGGACGAGATAAATTCAGAAAATGTTAAAGAAATTTCTGAAATTTTACATGAGTTAATCTTTCGGGTAATGTGTCTCTCAGAGCGATAGCGAAGAGTCTACACCAATAAAGAACTGGGCAAGGTTTATGTTGTGCAGATCCATCGTTCCGCTCTGGATGACACTTTGATTTAGAAGCTTCGTTTGTTATTATAAATTATGGATTTCGCTGTATACATAACGACTAATCCTAACAGAAGTGTTTTATATACTGGTGTTACCAATACGCTATCAAGGCGGGTTATAGAGCATTATTTAGAAAAAGGAAAAAACAATACTTTTCCTGGCAGAACCTACTGCTATAATTTAGTGTATTATGATATCTTCCCTACTATGAGAGAAGCAATCGAAGCCGAAAAGCGAATTAAAGGGAAGTCCAGAAAGTGGAAGGAAGAACTGATATCATCTTTTAACCCGGAATGGAAATTTTTGAATAAAGAAATAGTTGGTGAATGGCCACCAAAAAAGGTTCTGGAGGATCCCTATTTTCAGCAATACATGAAAAAAGATAATTAAGTCACTCAGAGCGGTAGCGAAGAGTCTGCACATCTAAAGATTAGCCAAGATTCACGTAGTGCAGATCCTTCGGCAGTAGCCTCTGAATGACTCTTTGTTTTGGTTTGGTTATGGCTAATATAGTCACTCAGAGCGGCAGCGAAGAGTCTACACTTCTGAAGATTCGAGCAAATTTTACACTCTGCAGATTCATCGGCAGTAGCCTCTGAACGACTCGCCGTTTTAGGAATATCTCTTGTATGGCTATTCTTTTTAATTTAACATGAAAAATGATTGCCTCTCACAGCATATCTCCCTATCTTTACCAGCCTTTGCAGGAGTGCAAATTTTCAACTACTCAGACTACCAAAAAATTTTAATAAAATCGCGATTTAGCACATGAATAAAGGAACAATTGCACAGGTAATCGGACCTGTTGTCGACGTTGACTTTACCGATGGCGAAACCCCTGCCATCCTAAATGCCCTAACTATTGAAAATCCAACCGACGGCTCAACTCTTTATTTGGAGGTAGCTCAACACTTAGGTGAAGATCGTGTGCGTACTATCGCCATGGATTCTACCGATGGATTGGTAAGAGGAATGGAAGTTATCGATACTGGTAAAAACATTTCAATGCCTGTTGGGGAAGACATCCGTGGACGTTTATTCAATGTGGTAGGCGAAGCGATTGATGGAATCAAAGCTCCGGAAGGAAAAAGAAATTACCCGATTCACCGTGAAGCTCCTGCTTTTGATCAACTTGCTACATCTACTGAGATGTTGGAAACAGGAATTAAAGTAGTTGATCTTCTTTGTCCATATGCAAAAGGTGGAAAAATTGGTCTTTTCGGTGGTGCCGGTGTAGGTAAAACCGTATTGATCCAGGAACTAATTAACAACATCGCAAAACAGCATGGTGGTTTATCAGTGTTTGCCGGTGTTGGTGAAAGAACACGTGAAGGAAATGACCTTCTTCGTGAATTTATCGAATCCGGAGTAATTAACTACGGTGATGAATTCAAAGAGTCAATGGAAGCTGGAGAGTGGGATCTTTCTAAAGTTGACGAATCTAAATTAAAAGAATCTCAGGCAACCTTAGTGTTTGGTCAGATGAATGAGCCTCCGGGAGCACGTGCTCGTGTAGCTCTTTCAGGATTGACTGTTGCTGAGTATTTCCGTGATGAAGTTTCCAGAGATATTCTGTTGTTCATCGATAATATTTTCAGATTTACTCAGGCAGGTTCTGAGGTATCAGCACTTCTTGGTCGTATGCCATCGGCGGTAGGTTACCAGCCAACATTGGCAACTGAGATGGGTGCTATGCAGGAGCGTATTACTTCTACGAAGAAAGGTTCTATTACATCTGTACAGGCTGTTTATGTGCCTGCGGATGATTTGACTGACCCTGCTCCGGCAACAACATTTACTCACTTGGATGCAACTACAGTACTAAACCGTGCGCTAACGCAGATCGGTATTTATCCTGCGGTAGATCCATTGGATTCAACATCAAGAATCGTTGATCCAAAAGTAGTAGGAGAAGAGCATTACGAAACAGCTCGTAAAGCAACTGTACTTCTTCAAAACTACAAAGATCTTCAGGATATCATTGCTATTCTTGGTATGGATGAACTTTCTGATGAAGATAAGCAAACGGTAAGCCGTGCACGTCGTGTACAACGTTTCTTCTCTCAGCCATTCTTCGTAGCAGAGCAGTTTACCGGTTCTGCAGGTAAGTATGTGAAGATCGAAGATACCGTTAAAGGTGTTAAAATGATCATCGAAGGCGAATTGGATCACTTACCTGAAGGAGCTTTCTACATGGTTGGTGATATCAACGAAGCGATTGAAAAAGGCGAGAAAATGCTCGCAGAATCTGAAGAAGCTTAATTATAAAGCATGAGTACTTTTATAGCACAGATCTTAACTCCTGAAGGCTCTATATTTGAGGGTGATGTTACCGGTGTAAAAATGCCAGGAACTCTGGGAAGTTTTGAGGTTAAAGCAAATCACGCTCCTATCGTTTCTACATTAGAAGAAGGAGATGTGTTGGTTCGTAAATCTGAAGGGGAAACTAATTATAAGATCTCCGGTGGATTTGTGGAAGTAGCTGAAAACAAACTCACTTTATTAGCTGAATCTGTTATTAAAGAATAAGTATCTGCGAGGAACGAAGCAGTCTTGTTTTAAAGATAGATTGCTTCACTTTGTTCGCAAATGAAAATAAATTTATAAAGCCGGTTTTCGAAAGAGAATCGGCTTTTTTGTGTGTATTTATTTAATACTATATATTTAGTATTAAATGCGTTTCTATGAAAAAAATTAGCTTTCTGGTTTTAATACTTGGATTGTATTGCGTAACTGTAAAATCACAGCAACGATTTGATACAACTTTTACTCCTCACATTGTTGAGCCTTTGTTTGATGAGTCTTTTGCACCGGTTATATGCATCGACTCAGCCCACAACAATTTGCATATACTGGGTGGTGGTTTCTCACCTTTTGCACGATTGATGAAAGCAAATGGTTTTCAAGTAAGAGACATGAATTCTTTTGTTTCAAATAGAGAAGTACTTTTGGGTTGCGATATTTATGCTATCATAAATCCGTTGCATGAAAGTAATCTTGGGAACTGGAGATTGCCTAATCCTTCTTCTTTTACAACACAGGAAATTATTGAGATAAATAACTGGGTAAATGAGGGCGGTAGTTTATTTCTGGTGGCCGACCATATGCCGTTTGGAGGAGCTGCTTATGATTTGGCTCATTCTTTTGGATTTGAATTCAGCAATGGCTTTGCCCGATTGAAGAAGGAGGGAAGTCAACCCGACTATTTTTCTGTCCAAAACGAACGACTAGTGGACCACAGAATACTGGCAGGAGAAATTCAATCCGTTACAACTTTTACAGGCTCTGCTTTTACATACCCTGAGGAAGCTGAAATTATTCTGTCTTTTAAAAAAGGAGATATCAGCCTTGAACCGGAAATAGCATGGCAGTTTGAGTATACCACCAAAACCATTGATCTGGAAAATTACGCACAGGGAGCCTTGATGAATTATGGAAAGGGAAAACTAGCTGTATTTGGAGAGGCTGCAATGTTTACAGCTAGGAATATAACCAACAAGAACGGTACTTTTAAAGTGGGTTTTAATTCACAGTTAGCTCCAAATAATCAGCACTTTGCAGTGAGATTGATGAGGTATTTGGTGGAGTAAGGGTTGGATTGGAATTATGTTTCTTTTTTAAAAATAGAACACTATAGCTGTATTGTATGGCATCAAATATGTTGTATAACAGTTAGTTACGAGTTTATATGAGTTAATTTTCAGTCATAAATTATTCAGTAGTTTTCATTCTCCCAATATTTTTTGATCATACTCATATTCTACTTCGTTTGGGAAAAATCCATTCAGGTCAGGAAAAATTAGCTGTAAATATTTGAATTCAGATTTCTCATAAAATTTAAACGAACTTAATGTGTATTCTGTCAACAACTCATTTTTAACCTCGTTGAAGTAAACAGGGAATCGGTCAATTAAATCATTAATTTTTTTATTCAGTGGTATTTCTTTGAATTTAAACCTGTCCACATAATTATTAACCAATGTGTTTGTTAGTTCATTTGGAAGTCCAGAAATGAAAAGTTCAGGGATTCCAAAGTTTTTATAAATTCCTGTTGAGTATCCGAAAGGTGTAAATCCAATTTCTTCTATAACATATGTCGTATGAAATCCATATTTTTCAATGTTTTCATAGACCACTTTGAAATATTTTTCCTTTTGTTTCTTATTCATTTTCACGGTTTCTCATATTGTATATAATTTAGGTATATACAAGAGTTGTTATGTCACAAATCAATCCAAAATACCAATATTAAAATGCACGTGACCAACACCGGTAAATCAAATATTAAAAGTTCCTTTGGTTACACTTTTAAAATTACCAACCAATCCTGCCACGATTCTTATCAGTCCCTAATTCATCACGAACTTCTTTAGGATCTTCAGGCATAACAAAGCCGGGAGGTGGAGAAAAGGCGTCGTAACCCCAATATGCTTCCGGGTCATCAGTTACATAATTAATGAAAGTACCTACAATAGGAAGTGCTGTCCTTGCACCCTGACCTATACTGTAGCTTCCGTCCTGAGGGAAACGAATCCGTCGATCTTCACCACCAACCCAGGCACCCATCACAATATGTGGTGTCATTCCGATAAACCAGTTATCAGAAGCATCATTTGTAGTTCCTGTTTTTCCGGCTATATCTTGTCGAACGCCGTACACATTTCTTAATCGCACACCGGTTCCGAAGTATCCCTCGCCGCCTCTGATCACGCCACGTAACATATCAACCATCATATACGCTGTTTCAGGACTGATAACTTCTTTTCGATATTCAGGGAAATATTCCTGAAGTACATTTCCCTCTTTATCTTCAATTCTTGTGATCGCAATGGGCTCAATATGAACTCCATTATTGGCAAAAGTAGTATATGCGGAAGTCATTTCCAGTAAAGAAGCTTCTGCGGTTCCCAAGGCAATAGAAGGATAGGCAGGAGTGTTACTCATATCCACACCTAAATTAGAAGCCATTGCTTTGATCTTTCTGGCAGCAGCATCCAGCTCCCATAATTTATTGGTTCCCGGATATCCGGCTAGTTCCGGTAGCAGACGAACTGTTACATTATTCATACTTCTTGCCAATGCTTCCCGCAAAGGAACTTCATTCGGACCGCTGGCAATTTCCGAGTCTTTAGGATTCCATACTTTTCCATTTCTGTCCCGGAATGAAATCGGAAATTTTGAAAATTTGTGATAAGGTTTAAAGCCGTTATCAATAGCTACTGAATACACAAAAGGCTTGAATGTAGAACCTACTTGCCTGCGTGACTGGTATACGTGATCGAATTGAACACTCCCGTAATTCGAACCACCTACCCAGGCCAGGATATTTCCATTGGAAGGTTCTATTGCTACGAAGCTGGCTTGTAATCTTGTTCGTGCTTTAAGTACAGAATCCACAAAAGCTTCATCGGCCTTTAAGCTGTCCAGAACAACTTTTCGGATCTTGGTATTATATGTTTGATAACCGTTTTTATATCGATCAGTTTCTTCAAGAAACTCGTCTTTGAATCGTGGAAATTCATCCCAAAGTTGATCCATATATTCATCGCTTCCGGGAGTAGTCCATTCGTATTCAAATATCTTTTGAAGTGAATCGAGTTTAGTACTTAATGCTTTTTCCGCATGTTTCTGAAGTCTAGAATCAATAGTAGTGTATATAACCAGCCCGTCTTTGTAGATGTCATATCCGTTTTCTTCAGCCCAACCGGAAACATTCTGACGAACGTATTCACCGAAATATCTACTCACTCTACCTGCTTTTGAAGGTGGTTGATAGTCAAGTGTGATCGGCTCTTGCTTAAGCTGATTGTATGAGGTAGAGTCGATAAAACCCCGGTTGTTCATCAGTAATAGTACAATGTTTCTTCTTCTTTGAGATCTTTCCGGATAGATTCGGGGATTATATGCATATACAGCATTAACTGAGCCAACCAATACAGCAGATTCTGTTAGGGTTAATTCTTTTGCAGGTTTGTTGTAATGAGTTCTTGAGGCTGCCTCAATTCCAAAGGCGCTGTTACTGTACTCAACTGTATTGAGATACATTTCTATGATCTCGCGTTTTGTATAGTTTTGCTCGATCTGAACAGCGGTGATCATTTCTCTGAATTTTCTGGAAATAGAAAATTTTAATCCAATTTCTTTATAAAGATTACGAGCAAGCTGTTGACTGAGAGTAGAACCACCCTCCACACGACCACGCATCAAATTGAATGGGATGGCAAGTGTTCTCACCATATCTATTCCCCAGTGATTATAAAAGCGGTGATCTTCTGTAGCTACAAGTGCGTTTATAACGTGTGGTGAAATTTCATCATAAGGAACCCAGGTTCTGTTTTCTGTGAAATATTTATCCAGAACGGCACCATCCCGGCTGCGAACTTCGGTAGCTATGGCTGTGTCAGGATTTTCCAGTTTTTCGAGTGGTGGAAGTCCCTGAAAAAGAAAGATGACATATCCGATTACAGCAACTAAAAATATTGCGGCGATCGCTCCGGTCCAGGTAATGATCTTTTTTCTGAGACTGTCAGACCTAAAGCCATATTTAGAAGAAGTTTCAGGTGTGTTTTCTTCTCTGGCTTTTCGCTCCGCCAGTACTTCTTTGCGGTATTCAGGATCGTTAAAATACCGTTGGTGATCAATAGGTTCTTTTTTATCGCTCATTCTATAACACTTGATTCAGTGAAAGGTACAAATTCTTTATCAGAAGCACTCCATCTAACGAGTTGATACGCTCCATTGTTGTAAAGAGCTACCGTTTTATGATAGAAAAAGGTTCCAAGGTTTATATACGTTCCGGCTTCAAATGTTTCCATTCTTGGAATATGATCATGACCCATTATAATAAAGTCTATATCTTTTTCTTTGAGTACGCGCTTAGCATGTTTATCCAAAGGAACCGGAGTTCTGTTATCTTTCATTTTAGAAAACCCGGAGAATTTTTTCATGACCGGAATTCCCAACTCCGGTGGTAGAAATGCCTGAAACATTTTTACAAAATATTTACTCCTTAAAACACCATGAAAAAAAGGACGAAGCAGATCGTCGCTTTTTCCAAACCTTCCATCGCCATGCATTAATAAAGTATTAAACCCATTTTGTTTGATGATGCGGTAATTACATTCCACATCAAATCCCAGATCTTTAAAATAGCCGTACGTCCAGTTATCATGATTTCCGGTAATATAAGTAGTGGGTTCACATTGGGAGTTATGCTTTTTGAAGGCTTGCAATACCTTTTGCCCAACAGTTGGGATGAATTTTTTTTTGGGATATTCCATCCAGTAATCAAATAGGTCGCCAAGAATATAGATCTTGATCTTTTGTTCACAACAGTGATTGATTAGTGCGATGAGTTCATTCTCAATTTGTATCTCCGTCGCTTTATCAAAAGCTCCGAGATGAACATCAGAAATAAACAAACTGGGTTGTTCAGTCATTAATTTTATTTCTTACGGGTAATTACATAATGGATAAGATCAACAAAATCCTGTCTGGCTTGTGATTCAGGAATTTTTTCTAATCCTTCAATGGCTTGGTTTGCATATTCGTACATATTCTGTTTTGCATAATCCATTCCACCTTTATCATGAACAAAATCTACGATCTCATCAATATTCTTCGAAGTCTTTTTTCTTTTTTTCATTAAAGCTCTGATATGAGAAGCTTCTTTTTTGGAGCTGTGCTCTAATGCCTTTATTAAAGGGAGTGTTACTTTGCGTTCCTGAATATCGTTACGTTTGGGCTTGCCGATATCATACATACCATAATCAAAAAGGTCGTCTCTGATCTGAAAAGCAATTCCGATATTCATTCCAATACTTGCCATTAACTCATGCTGCTCTTTATCATTGGTAGCAGAAACTGCTCCGCACTCACAACAAGTGGATATAAGGCTGGCCGTTTTTTCTGAGATGATCTGGAAGTAACGCTCTTCAGTCATGTTAAATAACCCGGCCGTTTTAAGCTGTCGGAGTTCACCTTCGCTCATTTTCTGGACTGCTTTTGATTGTACTTCCAGCAACTTGTATTCTTTATTCTCAAGCGAAACCAGTAAACCTCTTGAAAGCAAGAAATCTCCAAGAAGAACTCCTGCTTTATTTTTCCAGATCTTATTGATGCTCACAAATCCACGTCTGGAATTAGCTTCATCAACAACATCATCATGGATCAGGGTAGCAGTGTGTAACAATTCGATCATTGTAGCCGCAATATGACTTCTCTTGGAAATACCATCAAATAAGTTAGCAGTCATAAAAACAAGAGTAGGACGAAGTTCTTTCCCTTTTTGTTTATGCAGATACCTCAGTATTTGATCCAGTAGAAACACATCTGTTTTAACGGTATCTTTAAAAAAAGATCTAAATTCAGATAAATGTTCTGAAACAGGGGCGGTAATTTCGTTTAAAGATTTACGAACCACAGAATCTTTTTCAATTCTGGCAAGGGAAACGTTATCAGCCATCAAATATGTTTAAATTTTCTTAAACTTGAACAGCTCGAAATTTAGTTAATATATACGACAAATATTTAGGACTAATCACACTCACTCACTTAAAAGAAAATTATGAATACGAAGTTAGCCGGGCTTGAAACCATTGGGGTTTTAACAAGCGGTGGAGATTCACCCGGAATGAATGCGGCTGTACGTGCCGTAGTAAGGGTTGCAGCGAAATATGACTTAAAAGTTTTTGGAATCAGACATGGTTATCATGGATTAATTCACAATGAAGTTAAGCCCATGAAAAATAATTCTGTTTCAAATATCATCCAGAGAGGAGGTACAATTCTTAAATCTGCGCGCTCTCAGGAATTCAGAACGGAAGAAGGAAGAAAGAAGGCAGCGGAAACTATTAAGAAATATAATATAGATGCGCTAGTAGTTATCGGAGGAGACGGAACCTTTACCGGTGCAAATATTTTTAGTCAGGAACATGGAATAAAAGTAATTGGTATTCCGGCAACTATCGACAATGATATAATCGGAACAGATGAAACCATTGGGTATGATACAGCATTGAATACGGCACTTGATGCTGTAGATAAAATTCGCGACACCGCTGATGCTCATGAACGAATGTTCTTGGTGGAGGTTATGGGAAGAGATGCCGGGTTTATTGCACTCGAAACCAGTATAGCCGGAGGAGCAGAACTCGCACTACTTCCGGAAGAGTTGATGGATATCGAAGATGTAAAGTCCCAGCTTAAAAATATGCTTAAGAATCAGGTTAGAAGCAGTCTGGTTGTAGTAGCAGAAGGAGATGAATCAGGAGGAGCTATTCAATTAGCAGATCAGATTCGCGACGATTTCAAAAAATACGATATGCGTGTCTGCATTTTAGGGCATATTCAAAGAGGAGGTTCCCCAACCGCTCGTGATCGTGTTTTAGCAAGTAGATTAGGTGCTGCTGCAATTAAAACACTGATGGAAGGTCATAGCGGCGTAATGGTTGGTATTGTCAATGGCGATATAAAAATAACTCCGATCAAAATAGCTGTGGACAGGAAGAAAGATCTTGATCACTCACTTATAGAACTAGCAAAACTACTTAGATAATGATTTCAATCGACACTGCTATTGCCAGAAACTTTGTTTCTGATGAAGTATACAATGAATCACTTGAAAAGTGCGAAAAAGCACTTGTTCAGCTTAAAGACAAATCCGGTGAAGGATCCGAGTGGTTAGGTTGGAGAGATCTGCTGAAATCTCCTAACGATGCTTTACTCGAGAAAATAAGTTCTTTAGGGAGAGACATCAGAAATAATGGAGATATTTTTATTGTCTGTGGAATAGGAGGTTCCTATTTGGGGGCGAAGGCGGTTATAGATGCACTATCTTCTCATTTTAACAAAAAAGGACCCGAGATACTTTTTGCAGGTCATCACATGGGAGGAAAATACCTTCAGGAGCTTCTGGCGTATATAAAAACTCCGAAGCAGGATGGAAGTCCGAAAAGTGTATACGTCAATGTGATCTCAAAATCGGGCTCTACATTAGAAACAGCACTTTCATTCAGGATGATTCGTGAAGTTATGGGCGAGCTGTATCAAGATAAAGCCGCTGAAAGGATTATCTGCACAACCAGTAGTGAAGGCGGGGTTTTGAATGGACTGATTGAAGAAAAAGCATATAGAAAATTCATAATACCTGAAGACGTGGGAGGTAGATTTTCAGTGTTAACACCTGTTGGTTTGATTCCCATTGCTGTAGCAGGAATTGATATAAAGACGCTTTTTTATGGAGCAGTATCCGCTTTTAATAAATATGAAGAGGATGCAACAGATATGGTGAATTATGCAGCTGTTCGCCGAGCTCTTCATGAAAAAGGAATTACCATTGATGTATTTTCATGCTTTGAGCCTGAGTTACAATCTTTTGGCGGTTGGATTCAGCAACTAATGGGAGAAAGTGAAGGCAAAGAGGGTAAAGGAATTTTCCCAACCGTAGCTACTTTTTCTACTGATCTGCATAGTTTAGGGCAGTTTATTCAGGAAGGTACCAGAAGTTTGATGGAAACTTTTATTGCTGTTGAAAAACCTATTTCAAATTTAAAAGTGAATTCTCTTGAAGGAGATCATGATAAATTAAATTATCTGTCAGGAAAGTCTTTCCATGAAATTAATACCAAGGCAAGGATCGGTACTACTGAAGCGCACAAAGATGGAGATGTTCCGATTATAAATTTATCATTGAGCTCATTGAATGCAGAAGTAATGGGGGAGCTAATTTACTTTTTTGAATTGCTGACGGGGATATTTGTATATAGTTTGGGAGTCAACCCTTTTAACCAACCCGGGGTTGAAGATTACAAAAAAGCGATGTACCGTTTGCTTGGAAAAGATTAAAAGGAACTTATGAGCGATTCGAAAAATAAAAACTCTAAATATATAGCAGTAGCCGGAAATATTGGTGCGGGAAAATCATCCCTAACCAGTTTGTTGTCAAAGCATTTTGGATGGGAGGCTTTTTATGAGTCAGTAGACGACAATCCCTATCTAGCAGATTTTTACGAAGACATGCGCAGATGGAGTTTTAATCTTCAGATCTATTTCTTGTCTAGCAGATTTCGACATCAGAAAGAGATGTTGGAAAATGATATAAGTCTGATTCAGGACAGAACCATTTATGAAGATGTGGAAATCTTTGCAAAAAACCTTCATGAAATGAGTTTGATGAGCGATCGCGATTTCACGAACTATGAAGCATTATTTCATGAAATGAGCCATTACTTGCGTCCGCCCGACTTACTTATTTATCTGCGTGCTCAGGTTCCTACCCTTGTAAACCAAATTCAGCAGCGGGGAAGAGATTATGAGAACACTATCAGAATCGATTATCTTGAAAGGCTGAATCGGTTATATGAAGATTGGATTGATCGTTATCCTCATGAAAAGCTTATTATTGAAACCGATGACCTCGATTTTGTAAATAATAATGAAGATTTAGGTTCCATAATTGAGCAGGTTGATAAGCGACTATTTGGTCTTTTTAATTGATTGTAAGCGTGTAGGATAATCCTTATATTTACAAGCTGTAAAGGAGACGTTCTATGTTGAAGTTTAAGATCTTTGAAATACCTGAAGGGCAAAGCCAAAGAACCATCGAATTAGAAAGCGATGATCTTGAGATTGAGGAAGTTCCGTTTGAAGGAGCTGTACTCGATATCAACTTCTATCGCACACTTCAGTTTATCCAGGTTAAATTTGGATTAAAAGCTGATATAAAACTTATTTGTGACCGGTCTTTAGATGAATTTGATCATCAGATTGAAACCAATTACGAAGTTTTATTTAAAGCTGAAGAAGTAGAAGAATCGGCGGATGAAAAAGGCTCCATCAGGAACATTGATATTCATTCTAAACAAATAGACTTAGAGCAGGATGTGTTGGATAGCATATTGCTCAATCTCCCGGTAAAAAAATTACATCCCCGTTTTTTGGATGATGAAGGCAATCCTAAAGAGTTTGTACACCAACAATTTGGTAACGACTCTGATGAAGAGGAAGAAAACATCGACCCAAGATGGGAAGCATTAAAAGAATTAAAGAAATAATTAAGTAAATAAATGGCACATCCAAAGCGAAAAACCTCGAATGCACGAAAGAACAAACGACGTGCACACCACGCAATTTCTGATGTTACTTTAGCGAAATGTTCAAACTGCGGCGAACTCCACAGATACCATCATGCTTGCACTGAGTGTGGGCACTACAGAGGTCGTCAGGTTACAAAAGCAGCCGCTAACTAAATAATACATTATGATTGTTGCAGTAGATGCAGCCGGTGGAGATCATTATCCCAAAGCTCCTGTTGAAGGAGCTTTATTAGCAGTACAGGAAGACGAAAGTTTAACTGTTCTTCTTTTAGGACCTGAGGATTTGATAAAAAAGGAGCTGGAAGGAAAAGAATACGATAAAAAACGTGTTCTTATTCAGGACGCTCCTCAGATCATAGGAATGGAAGAATCTCCGGCTGCGGCAGTAAAAGGTAAGCAACAATCATCTATTGTAATCGGAATGGGATTACACAAAGCAGGTAAATGCGATGCATTTGTAAGCGCGGGAAACACCGGAGCATTACTTGCAGCATCTACCTTTATTCTGGGTAAACTGAAAGGCATCCTTCGCCCTACGATCGGTGCTTATTACCCAACAGTAAAAGGTTTCCGCCTTTTATTAGATGCCGGTGCAAACTTAGATGTTAAACCGGAAGTCGCTCTTCAATTCGCAAAAATGGGTCAGGTATATTGCCGTAATATCATAGGAATTGAATCACCTACAGTTGGCCTTCTAAATGTTGGTGAAGAAGATGAGAAAGGTACTGAAGAGCTAAAAGCCATTCATAAGCACATCAAAGACTTACCGGGTTTTATTGGTAATGTAGAAGGAAAAGATATTCTTTCAGGAAAAGCAGATGTGTATTTAACTGATGGTTTAGTAGGTAATATTTTATTGAAATTCGGAGAATCCATTCCTGCAACCATTATGAAATTAGTGGAAAGAGCAGTCTCAAAGCTGGATCTTGAAGTTGAAGAAGTGGTTGCAGCCCAAAAGATTCTGAAAACAGCGTTAGCTCCATTTAATTATGAAAGAGTTGGCGGAGTCCCGTTCCTGGGTGTTAACGGTGTAAGTATAGTAGGTCACGGAGGCAGCTCACCTCTTGCAATTAAAAATATGATCAAAAGTGCAGTGTCTTGCATCGAAAATGATGTGAACGGCAAAATCGTAACATCACTAAACTGATTTATTCTACATGGAAGTAAAACAAGCAAAAATCACTGCAGTTGGGCATTATTTGCCGGAGTTCAGAATGACCAATTTTGAACTCGAGAAATTAATGGATACCAATGATGAGTGGATACGAACCAGAACAGGTATCTCTGAAAGAAGAATTTTAAAAGATCCCGATAAAGCTACCGCATTTATGGGTGCTGAAGCGGCTAAAGAAGCTCTTGAAAATGCAGGCGTTGAAGCTTCCGAAATTGATCTGGTAATTTTAGCAACAGTTACTCCCGACTTTTTGTTTCCGGCAACTGCTTGTCTGGTTCAGAATATGATTGGTGCAACAAATGCTTTTGCGTTCGACCTTTCTGCAGCATGCTCAGGGTTTTTATATGCTGTGAGTACCGGTTCAATGTATATCGAATCCGGCAGAGCTAAAAAAGTATTGGTTATTGGTTCTGATAAAATGAGTTCAATACTTGATTATACTGACCGAACCACCAGTATCCTTTTTGGAGATGGCGCAGGAGCAGTAGTACTTGAAGAATCGACTGATGGAACCGGGTTGATCGATCAAATTCATCATACCGAAGGTGATACCAATTGCAGTTTATATCAACATGCCGGAGGAAGCAGAAATCCTGCAACTAAAGAGACTGTTGAGAATAAACAACATTATATCACTCAGGATGGTCGTGCGGTCTTCAAAAAAGCAACAATGGGGATGGCAGATGTTTCTTTAGAGATTATGAAGAAAAATAATCTGGAACCTGAAGATGTAGCCTGGCTGGTTCCACATCAGGCTAATTTGAGAATTATTGATGCAACTGCAAACAGAATGGGTTTATCTTCTGAGAAAGTGATGATAAACATCAATAAATATGGCAATACCACCGCCGGTACAATTCCTCTTTGTCTATACGATTGGAAAGACAAATTGAACTACGGAGATAATCTGATCCTGGCTGCTTTCGGAGGAGGATTTACCTGGGGCGCTATTTATCTGAAATGGGGAATTAAATAATGAGTACAGCATATCTTTTTCCGGGACAAGGTTCTCAATTCGTTGGAATGGGCAAGGATCATTACGATGCAAATTCTGACTTTGCCAAAATGGTTGAAGATGCCAACGAGATTTTAGGAATTGATCTGAAATCAATAATGTTTGAAGGTCCTGAAGAAAAATTAAAGCAAACTGAATTTACACAACCCGCAATATTTCTTCATTCAATAGCCTTATACAAAACATTAGATGAAGCACTTGATATGGTTGCAGGCCATAGCCTTGGAGAGTTTTCAGCTTTGGTTGCATGCGGAGCAGTAAGTTTCGAAGATGCATTGAAGATCGTTCGGCGTCGTGGAGAATTAATGCAGGCAGCAGGAGCGTCCAATCCGGGAACAATGGCCGCGATTATTGGTATGGATGATGACAAAGTAGAATTAGTTTGTAAAAAAGCTACGGAACAAACCGGTAAAGAAGTGGTAGCAGCAAACTATAATTGTCCCGGACAGTTAGTAATTTCAGGTTATGTGGAAGCTGTAAAAGCAGCAGTTGATATAGCTAAGGAAGAAGGAGCCAGAATGGCTATGTTACTGCCGGTATCAGGAGCTTTCCACTCTTCATTGATGGAACCGGCTTTTGTTGGATTGAAGGAATCGCTGGAGAGTTTGGAAATAAACACACCTTCATGTCCTATTTACAGCAACTTTACTGCAAAACCAACGTCTGATGTTGACGAAATAAGATCAAATTTACTGGATCAATTGATGAATCCGGTTCGCTGGACACAGACATTACAAAATATGATTGCAAACGGAGCTTCATCTTTTGTTGAAGTGGGGCCGGGCAAAGTTTTACAAGGTTTGGTAAAAAGAACCGACAGAAAAGCAGAAATTTCAGGATATCAATAATAGAATAATCATGGGTTTATCTTTAGAAGGAAAAAGCTGTTTAGTAACCGGAGGAAGTCGTGGAATCGGAAGATCGATCGCAATCAGACTTGCTGAATTTGGTGCTGATGTAGCCATTACTTATGCACGTTCAGCGGATGCGGCTAATGAAGTAGTTAAAGAAATCGAAGCTTTAGGGCAAAAAGGAATAGCTTTTCAGGCTGATGCTGTCGATTACGCTCAGGCTGAAGGAGTTATTAAGACAATAATCGATGAATTCGGTAAGATTGATGTACTGGTTAACAATGCGGGTATTACAAAAGATAATTTGATACTCAGAATGAGTGAAGAACAATGGGATGATGTTATCACTACAAATTTGAAGAGTGTTTTTAACTACTCCAAAGCTTCTGCCAGACCAATGATGAAGAATAGAGGCGGTTCAATCATTAATATCAGTTCGGTAGTTGGAATTTCAGGAAACGGTGGCCAAACCAACTATTCTGCTTCAAAAGCAGGTATTATTGGTTTCACCAAATCTTATGCTAAAGAACTAGCATCTCGAAATATAAGAGCGAACGTAATTGCTCCGGGATACATTCTAACGGACATGACTGATCAATTGGATGAAAAAGTTTTAGAAGGAATTAAGGCTGAAACCCCTCTCGGAAGAGCAGGAGAAGCCACTGAAGTTGCTGATGCAGTTGTATTTTTAGCATCAGATATGAGTGCGTATATTACCGGTGAAACTATCCGTGTGGATGGCGGAATGGCAATGTAGCTTATTGCTAGTGCTTGAATGAATTTTTATGTTTAATTTATTATAGTAAAACTTAACTACTAAATAACCTTAAAGGACACAATATGTCACAAGATGTAGAATCAAAAGTAAAAGACATTATCATCGATAAACTTGGTGTTGATGAATCAGAAGTTGTTTCAGATGCAAACTTCACAAATGATCTTGGAGCTGACTCACTAGATACAGTTGAGTTAATTATGGAATTCGAAAAAGAATTCGATCTCAGTATTCCTGATGAAGATGCTGAAAACATTGCAACAGTTGGTGATGCAGTAAGCTACCTTTCGGGTAAACTATCTTAAAAAACTTTATTTAATTTATGACAACACGTAGAGTCGTTGTAACAGGAATTGGCGCTCTTACCCCGGTTGGTAAGAGTGCTCCTGATTTCTGGAATGGGTTGATTTCAGGTAAAAGTGGTGCCAGAACTATTGAGCATTTCGATACTGAAGGATTTCCAACAAAATTTGCTGCAACAATACCAGAGTACGAATCTTCTGACTATTTCGATAGAAAAGAAGCGCGCAGACTGGATAACGTTGCCCAATATGCATTGGTAGCTTCGGAAGAGGCTATTAAAGACAGTAGTATTGATCTTGAATCAATTGATAAAGATCGGGTTGCTGTTATTGTAGGAACCGGAATTGGTGGTATGAAGACATTCTACGACCAATCTATTGAGTTCCACAATAGAGGTGCGCGTGGTGTATCTCCCTTTTTTATTCCAATGCTTATTCCGGATCTAGTTCCGGGACAGATCTCTATTAAGTACGGGTTCAGGGGACCAAACTACAGTGTTGTCTCTGCGTGTGCTACCGGATCTAACAATATTGGTGCAGCATATGATGCAATTCGGTATGGACAGTCAGATATGGCTGTGACAGGCGGTTCAGAAGCTCCTGTCACACAGATTGGTATTTCAGGATTTAACTCCATGAAAGCTATGTCTACCAGAAATGATGACCCTGCCACTGCTTCCAGACCTTTTGATGTTAATCGAGATGGTTTCGTTCTCGGAGAAGGTGCCGGGATTTTCTTTCTCGAAGAGTATGAAATGGCCAAAAAACGTGGAGCCAGAATCTATGGTGAGATCGTAGGTTATGGATATTCTGCAGATGCATATCATATTACTGCTCCTGATCCTGATGGTGGTGGAGTTCAGTTAGCTATGAATAACGCACTGGAAGCTGCTGGAATTAAGCCGGAAGATGTCGATCATATTAACATGCACGGAACTTCAACTCCTCTTGGTGATATTGCTGAAACAAATTCTATTAAGAAAGTTTTCGGTGATCATGCTAAAAAGATCAATTTGAATTCCACTAAGTCTATGACGGGACATACTTTAGGTGCAGCAGGAGCTATCGAATCAGTTGCTTCCTTGCTTGCTATCTATCACAGTTTGGTTCCTCCAACAATTAATTTGTTTGATCAGGATCCTAAATGTGATCTTAATTATACCGCAAATGAAGCCGTTGCCAGAGATGTAAAGTATGCAGTTAACAATGCTTTCGGGTTTGGTGGACATAACACTTCGTTAGTATTCAAAAAATTTGAAGAATAATAGTTTATGCCAACCTGGTTAAGGTCTTTATTTAAGAAAAAAGATCTATCAAAAGATCAGGTTAAAAACGAACGGTTATTACAATTGGAAAGGATCATTGGTTTTGAAATCGATGATCCTTCTTTATTTTTAAGAGCACTCAGGCACAGATCTACACTTGCCAATGACCAATACTCAAGCCATGAGTCCTACGAACGATTGGAATTCCTTGGGGATGCAGTCCTTGATTTGATAGCAGCTGAAGTTCTCTTTGAAAAATTTCCTACAGCAAATGAAGGATTTTTAACCAAAAGCAGAGCAAAACTTGTAAAAGGAGAGACTTTAGCCAAATTCTCCATTAAACTGGGAATAGAAGATTTACTTGAGCTGGGAGAGAGATCAGATCAGGTAAGTATTTCAAAAAGTATTTTAGCTGATGTTTTTGAATCTATTATTGCCGCAGTTTACATAACAAAAGGATATGCAAACGCTTTTATGTTTGTATCCGAAGTATTTGAGAAACAGGTAGATTTCAAAAAACTGGTAAATCAGGTCGATAATTTTAAAAGTGCACTTCTGGAATTTACTCAAGCCGAAAAAATGAGTTTACCCAGCTATAAAGTTGTTTCAGAATCAGGTCCCGGTCATGATAAAATATTTGAGATCATGGTTATAGTTGATGACAAGGAATTGGGTGCAGGGAAGGGAAGAAGCAAAAAAAGTGCGGAACAGGAAGCCGCAAAAGTAGCTCTTAAAACTCTGGGCGTTCGGTAGGTTCTAAACGTAAGTTAAATTCTAAGGGCGATTTTTTTCTTAGAACTATCACTGCTAAGCTGTCTATGAATTAGCTGAAATATATCAAAGGCGACTATTCTTTTAATATAAATTAAACGTGCTACGAGTAAAGAAAGCTTGTATACAAACCGCCATCAAATCATCAATATCTAAACTTGTTTTTTGGTCGATTTAATACGATTCTTAGCCTGCTGAAAGAATCATTTTTTAAGTCCTCTGACTATGCTTGTGCAGCTCATAAAACCGGAATTCGAAGAACTTATCCAGGCAAAAGACTGGGTGGCTCTCAAGGATGTTCTGGCTGATGTTCCGGCTGCTGATATAGCCGATCTTTTGGTAGAACTTGAAGGAGATGTAGCGGTAGTTATTTTCAGACTCCTCAAAAAGCCGCTGGCAGCAGACGTCTTTTCTGCACTCCCATCAGGAAAAGGAGTAGAATTACTTGAGCTCTTCAACAGGCAACAGTTAAGCGATGTAATGGTAAATCTGGAGCCCGATGAGCAAGTGTCTCTGATGGAAGAATTACCGGGTCACCTTACTCAACGTGTGATGAACTCGATGAATCTGGAAGACCAGAAGCAAGTCAAGAAGTTGCTCGGTTATCCGGAAGAGAGTGTTGGACGTTTGATGACGCCAAGATATGTTCGTGTAAAAACCGACTGGACCATCGAGCGGAGCATGAAACATATCCGTAAATATGCGGAAGTAGCTGAGACTTTAAACCGTATTTATGTAGTTGATGACAAAGAATATCTGATAGATGATCTGCGGTTAACAGAATTAATACTTGCCGATCCTGAAGAGACTATCGAAACCTTGATGGACAGATCTTTCGAAACGCTGATGGCATATGAAGATCAGGAAGAAGCGGTTAAAATGTTTGCCAAGTATGACAGAGCGGCTCTTCCTGTTGTGGATACGGATGGAATTTTAGTTGGAATAGTTACCGTAGATGATGTGATCGACGTTGCTGAGGAAGAAGCGACCGAGGATATGCAGAAAATGGCCGGTATGGATGCGCTGGATGATTACTATTCTCAGACTACAGTAGGCAAACTGGTGAAGAAAAGGATTACATGGTTGATCGTACTTTTTGTTGGACAGATTTTGACTGCGCTGACCATGAGTGGTTATGAGGAAGTACTCCAGAAAATTGTCTTGCTGTCTTACTTTGTGCCATTACTGATAGCAAGTGGTGGGAACTCAGGCTCGCAGGCTGCAACGTTGATCATTCGTGCATTGGCAACAGACGATATTAAATCAGATGGATGGAAAATGGTTCTCAAAAAAGAAGGAAGTTCCGGCCTGATGCTGGGTTCCATTTTAGGTGTTCTGGGCTTTGCCACACTAATAGTCTGGGGTTTGATCGATGGCGACCCGATGAACATGGAACTGGTGCTTAAGGCGAGTGTTGTTGCATCCAGTTTATTACTGATCGTTGTATTTGGAAATGTGATAGGAGCAATGCTTCCTTTTATATTATCTAAAGTCGGACTCGATCCGGCCGTTTCATCAGCACCTTTTGTTGCAACAATAGTGGATGTAAGCGGAATCATTATTTATTTTAGCATTGCTGTATTTTTACTCAGTGGAATTTTACTCTAATCGTTATATCAATCAATGAAAGCATATCTGGATCTTGTAAAAAACGTTCTTGAAAACGGCGTACGAAAAGAAAACAGAACAGGTACCGATACCATATCAAATTTTGCGGAATTCTATAAAGTAGATCTCTCAGAAGGATTTCCTTTGTTGACTACTAAGAAAGTATTTTTCCGTTCTGTTATCCTGGAATTGTTATGGTATTTACGCGGAGAAGATCACATTCGTTGGCTACGCGATGAAAACGATTGCCATATCTGGGATGCCTGGGCTGATGAAGACGGGCATGTTGGCCCGATCTATCCGGTGCTTTGGAGACGGTTCCCTTATCTGGAAAAAGAAAATGTAAATCTTGAAGGAACCGGAGGAGCTGTAGAAAGTGAAACCTGGGTTCGTAAAGAATTCGATCAGGTTCAGCGCGCTATCGATATGCTCAAAACCAATCCGAACAGCCGAAGAATTGTGGTAAGTACCTGGCATCCGGGTTTGTTGGGAGAAATGGCGCTTCCACCATGTCATATTATGTATATTTTTAATGTGAGTAACGGAAAACTGAACTGTCACCTTACTCAACGCTCAGGTGACATTGCATTGGGAATTCCATTCAATTTGGCGTGTTATTCTGCATTGACAATGGCAATAGCTCAGGAAGTTGGTTTAGAGCCGGGTACATTTGCCCATACTATTGTGGACGCTCATATCTATGTAAATCATGTGGACGGACTGAAAGAACAGCTTAAAAGAGAACCTCGTGAATTACCAACTTTGGAAATTGCCAAAAAACCGGTTGACGAGCTGACTTTTGATGATTTTAAACTTCATAACTACGATCCTGATCCAGTGATCAAATTTGAGGTTGCAGTATGACATTGACGATAGTCGTTGCTCATGACCCAAATCTTGTAATTGGAAAGGAGGGCGGACTGCCGTGGCGCTATCCTGAAGACCTGAAGCACTTCAAACAAACCACTTTGGGCGGAACAATGATCATGGGAAGAGGTGTGTTTGAAGAACTGAATGAGATTCCACTTCCCGGTAGGAAAAATATCGTTCTCACCAGAACCAAGACCTACGATAATGTTGATACGTATACTTCCTTACAAATTGCCTTGGATGAATTGGATGAAGAAGAAATATTCATAATAGGTGGTGGAGTCTTATACAGAGATGCGCTACCTATGGCCGATAAAATGATCGTAACGCAGGTAAATAAAGAATACGATGGTGATACTTACTTTCCTGAATATCGTGATGATATCGGCAAAACCTGGATAGAAACCGATCGACGGGAAACCGATGACCTGACTTTTTTGGTTTTCGAGAGAGCCTGAGCTGAAATTATGTACTTTAGGTTTATATAAAAGTCCAACGGATAGGCTATAAGAGTAAAGTAAATTATTCCCAGAAATTCAGAGATGAGTAAAAATTCTAAAAAACCATGGCCAACCAAAGCAGCAATGGCTCAGGTTTATGATATGAATCTTTGGGGAGGAGAGAGCGACGAATTTTATTCAGGAGATGGTTCACATCTTTCTGAGTTAGTAGATCCGTACATCAATATTGTAAGATCTTTTTTGTCTTCTTTTGATGATTCACTAACGGTTTGTGACTTGGGTTGCGGAGATTTCAATGTGGGGAAAGAGCTGGTCCAACATTCGAAGAAATACATTGCTGTAGATATTGTCCCTGAATTGATCGAGAGAAATAAGCAGATGTTCAAAGCCGATCATTTGGAATTCCGGTGTTTGAATATAGCCAATGATGATCTTCCTGAAGCTGATTGTGCTATACTGAGACAAGTTCTTCAGCACTTATCGAATGCGGAAGTAAAGAGTGTAGTCCAAAAATTGAATAGCTATAAATATGTGGTTCTTACAGAGCATATTCCTGAAGGAGATTTTGATCCAAACACAGATATAATTTCCGGACAGGGAACCAGGCTAAAAAAGAAAAGTGGACTAAGATTATTGGAGCCCCCGTTCAATTTTAAGGTAAAAGAGAAGCAACAGTTACTATCAATTGTTTTAGATGATGGCAGAGGAATTATAGAGACTTGGCTTTATAGGATTTTTTAGATTTCAGAAAAAGTCTCCAACTACACCGAACTTAGAATTATTGGCGAGCAAAGAACGTAATGAATTCGACGGCTCCGAAGGAGCAATCATTACACTCAGGCTGACTAGGGAATATGTATCAAACGAACGAAGACCTTTTGTAATGATTAGTCGATGTAATGGAGTTCGCGCCAATAA
>CAJXQC010000039.1 GCA_913058495.1 uncultured Balneola sp.
CTACACCTCTCTATTCGTCGGCAGCGTCAGATGTGTATAAGAGACAGGCTCAGGAACTGATCATCGGAAGTGAGCTTGTTAAACCCGGAATCCGTGTAATATTTGAAGGCGCAATTAAGGACGATGTCACTCCTTCTGATCTTCATCTGGAAGAATCAAAAACAGATGTTCACCTTGAAGCCAGAGTTAATTGGGCATTGGATAAAGCTGTGACAGTTCCCGAAGGAGCACCAAGAGGTGGATTTGTGGCTTATCTCACTATCACTGCTGAAGTGATCAATGAGCAAACCGGAGAACGATTAGAGGATATTCAGGTCGTTCCACATATCAATTTGATCGATAACCTTCACTATGCAAGAAACATCAGCTTACCCGGAAAAAGAGATGATCTCTACACTGTAAAATTTACTGTTTATCCACCGGAAGGAGTTCAGTTAGCCCTTCACAAAGACTGGAGAGAAAATCACAACGATCAGTTATTCGAACAAACTCAATTTGAATACAAGAACGTTGATTTTGAAGAAATTGCGAATGCAAGCAGACGATAAAAACTACCTCAGCTCAAAGATCTTACCGGCTTTTTGTGTGATAATATCCTGCATTTCCAGTTGTAGCAGTGCAACCAGTAATTCGCTTGTATGTACGTTCAGTTCATCCGCCAGGTCGTCTATTTGAAAAGATTGTTGTTCCAGTTGCTCGCAAATGGAAGTGCTTAGTTTATCTAGCTTATATTCTTTCCAACTTGGTGCTTTATTAGGTAGTTCTTTTGCACTGTTTCCATCATATTCGAAATCGATTGGCAATTCCACCAAAATATCATCAACTACCTGAACCAGTTTAGCAGCTCCTTTTTTGATTAGATAATTACACCCTGTTCCTGAAGGGTTTTCTAAATGATGGGGAATTGCAAAAACTTCCCGGTTTTGATCCAGAGCCAGTTCTGCTGTGATCATGCTCCCTCCTTTTATTCCGGATTCAACTACAACTACTCCAAGGCTCAGTCCACTTACAACTCTGTTTCGCAATGGAAAATTATTTTTTTCGGGAATCATCCCCAAAGGAAATTCTGAAATAACAGCTCCACCGCTTTTCACAATTTCATTCGCGACTTCCGTATTACTTTTTGGATAGAGATTATCAATTCCAGAACCCAAAACAGCTACCGTTGTTGCTCCAACATTCAAAGCTGATTGATGTCCGATAGTATCAATTCCGTATGCTAATCCACTAAAAATGCACAATCCTTTTTCTGCCAGCTTTGTGGAAAATTTCTGAGCTTGTTTCTTTCCGTAAGTAGATGCATTTCTAGTTCCTACTACTGCTACTCCGGGTTTTTTTAGAGCTTCTGGATCGCCTTTAAGCCAATACAGAATTGGAGGATCGTAAATTTCTTTCAATAAGTTCGGGTATTCAGAATCTCTCATTGTAATGATCTGAGCGCCGATCTTATCTGTATCTTCAATTTGCTGATCAACACTTTCCCAGTCATCGAATGACAAAATAGCCAGTGCAGTAGCTTCCCCAACTCCTTCGTAACTTCTGAGCTGAGTTTTACTGAGATTGAATAGGTTTTCGAGTTGATTACATTCCTGAACCAAATGCCTGACTCTCTTGCTTCCCAGTCCGGGAATCAGAGTTAGTGCAATTAAGTTTCTAAGAATCGATTTGTTTTGCATGTTGAAGTTTTTCCCAAAGTGCTTCTCTAAGTTCATCCACACCATGTCCGGTAGCAGATGAAATTGGAATTACGGGAATTTCATCATCAAAATGAAGTTTTTTATCTAACTTAAAACCTTGTTTTAAATCCATCTTAGTGATAGCTAATATTCTGGGCTTGTCGAGAAGGTCTTTTCGATAGGCTTTTAACTCGTTCACCAAAGCATTGTACTCATACTCAATATCCGTTTGAGAACTCACCATGAACAGCAAAATGCTGTTTCGTTCAATATGGCGAAGAAACTGAATTCCCAATCCTTTTCCCTGATGTGCTTCTTCAATAATTCCGGGAATATCAGCCATTACAAAACTTCTGTAATCTGAAAACTTAACTACTCCCAAATTTGGTTCAAGTGTAGTAAACGGGTAGTCAGCTATCTTAGGTTTTGCATGAGAAAGCGCTGAAAGCAATGTGCTTTTACCGGCGTTCGGGAATCCAACCAGCCCCACATCTGCAATAAGTTTAAGCTCGAGCTCAACAACTCTCTCTTCTCCAATTTCTCCTTCCTGAGCATATTGAGGAGTTTGATTTACAGAACTTTTGAAGTGCCAGTTTCCGAGTCCGCCTCTTCCGCCTTTGGCGATAACGATCTCTTCTTCATCTTCAGTGATCTCACCCATTCTTTCTCTGGTTTCTGCATCAAAAGCTACTGTTCCTAATGGAACCTGAAGTATGATCGATTCTCCGTCTTTACCGGTAGAACGGCTGCTACTACCATTTGCCCCGCCTTTAGCTTTGATATATTTCTTGTAGCGAAGATCCAGAATGGTATTTAGTTGAGCATTTCCTTTCAGAATGATACTTCCGCCTCTTCCGCCATCTCCTCCATCCGGACCGCCTTTAGGAACATATTTTTCCCGTCTCATATGAGCAGAACCATCTCCACCCTTTCCGGCGGTAACATAAATTTTAGCGTAATCTGCGAATCTCATTCTTCGTGCTTATTGGTTATTAGTTATTGGTTTTATTTCTGCAAATAACCAATAACTAATAACTTTTTTTAAAAATTGACGGGATCTGAATCAGTTACTTCTTATGAAGAACCAACTTCAAAAGCTTTGTAAGCTTGGATTTCATCGTATTTCTCGGAACTATAAAATCCAGAAACCCATGCTCCAGTAAATATTCTGCGGTCTGGAATCCTTCCGGAAGATCACGACCAATCGTCTGACGAACTACTCTCGGCCCAGCAAAAGCAATAAGTGCGCCGGGCTCTGCAACGTTAAAATCACCAAGCATGGCATAACTTGCAGTCACACCACCGGTTGTTGGGTGAGTCATATAAGAAATGTACGGAACTCCTTCTTCTTCCAGCTGAGCCAGTTTAGCTGAAGTCTTAGCCATTTGCATCAAACTCAACACACTTTCCATCATTCTGGCGCCACCTGTTTGGGAAATAATGATCAAAGGAATTTTATTCTCTCTTGCATGATCAATGGCAATCCCAAGTCTTTCACCTACTACGGAACCCATACTACCGCCGATAAAACCGAAGTCCATACAACCCACTACAAGATCGATTCCATTCATTTTACCAACGCCAACACGAGCGGCATCAGACAATCCTGATTTCTTTTGAGTAGCTTCAAGTCTATCTTTGTATTTCTTGGTATCAGAAAATTCCAGAGGATCGGTCGGCATAATATTCTGACCCAACTCTTCAAATTTGTTGTCATCAAAAATGATCGAAAAGTATTGCTTACTTCCAATTCTGAAGTGATAACCGCTTAAAGGATCGACCCATAAATTGTCTTCCAATTCGCGCCGATGAATAGTTTCACCGGTAGTTGGAACCTTAACCCAAACACCTTCCGGCATTTCTTTTTTAGTCTCGGTCTGAATATTTTCGTCTTTTCTTTTAAACCAACTCATAGTTTGTAATTGAATTTTTTTAGAGGCACAAAATAACCAATCTTAACCTTAAATAAGAATTTGATTATGTGTTCGTGTTATTAACCTGACTGCTACTGATATAATTCGAATTCAGTTCTTCAGGATGTGTTTTAATACAGAAATCAGCATTATTTTTCAGTTGAAAAAGTCTGATCAAAGAATTCGCTGAAATAAAACTGACGTCAAAAACCTGTACGTTTTCCAAAGCTTTTTTACTGATTCGATCTATTCCTGTTCCAATCAAAATGTTACCGGATTCAATTTGATCTTCCAGATCAGAAAGTTCGATCACTTTTGCTTCTGAAAGGATTTCAAGCTCATCATTGAGTTTAAATGCCTGATGATACACATGATTCCTTCTTGCATCGATGATCGAGTGAATAGCTTCCGAGTTATTTTCTGTAGCCATTGCAAAGGATGCCAATGTATTACACGCAAACAGATCAACATTCTTACCAAACATAATTCCTTTGATCGCACTTGCCGCTATTCGCAATCCGGTATAGGAACCCGGACCATTACTTACTAATACTGCATCCATATCTTCTATTTTGAAGTCATGTTCCGCCATTAACTGCTGAGTAAACAAAAACAGATTATCAGAATGTACACTTCTTCCCTGAATTCGTTTCTCGAATACCTTACCCTCAGCATTCTGAAAAGCTACCGAGCAAATGTTTGTAGAAGTTTCGTAAGCTAGAATTTTTTTAACCATTCCTCACCATCTTCTGTCATTTCGAGTTGAATCCGCTGCACAGCGGATGACCGAGAAATCTTCATAACTATAATTTATTTCGAAAATCATTAGATGTCTCACATTCGTTCGACATGACAAATATTCGTTATTACCTTAACTCGTTAATCACCAACTCACCACGGTTAAAGATCCCGACCGCTCTACCGGTCAACTTCTTATTCAGATACGGAGAGTTTTTAGATTTAGAACGAACGTTTTTCGGATCAAAGGTCCACTCTTCATCGGTATTGAAGAATGTCAGGTTTGCTTGTGCTCCTTCTTCTAGTGCAGGAATTTCAAGATTTAAGATCTTCCGTGGGCTATAACACAGCTTTTCAACCAATTGCTGAAGGTCCAGTTTCTTGGTTTTGAATAATCTCATGTTAGAGATACTCCAAGCTGTTTCCAGTCCAATTATTCCGTTCGGAGCATAAATGAATTCCACTTCTTTTTCTTCAATAGCATGAGGCGCATGATCGGTACAGATCACATCAATAGTTCCGTCAACCAATCCTTCTATCATCGCATCTACATCTTCTTGTGTTCTTAGCGGCGGATGCATTTTGAAGTTGGTATTGAACTTTTGCTTCTCAATTTCTTCGTCTGTCAGATCAAAATGATGAGCACATACTTCTGTGGTTACATTAATTCCTTTTTTCTTTCCTTCTCGAACCAGGTCAACTGCTCCTTTTGTACTGATATGAGCAACGTGAATATGTCCACCGGTGTATTCAGCCAATAAAATATCACGAGCGATCATGGTTTCTTCTGCGATTGCCGGAGTTCCGTCTAAACCAAGTCTGGTAGAAACTCTTCCCTCATTCATATGTCCCGGTCTGGAAAGCGCGAGATCTTCCTCATGATTGATGATCGGCATTCCAAGCATGGAAGAATATTCCAGAGCAACGCGCATCACCTGAGAATCATAAACCGGATCTCCGTCGTCACTGAATGCAACCGCTCCACCGTCTTTCATGTCTCCCATTTCAGCGATCGACTTTCCCGCTCTGTCTTTGGTTACACAACCGATCGGGTGTACATCTACCGGAGTTTCAGTTCCTTTTTTGATGATGTATTCTACTACATCTCTGGTGTGCGTAGCCGGTTGAGTATTCGGCATACAAGCAACCGCTGTAAATCCACCAAAAGCCGCTGCAGCACAACCGGTTTTGATGGTTTCTTTGTGCTCATAACCCGGCTCACGCAAGTGTATGTGCATGTCCATCCAACCCGGACTTACAAACGCTCCTTCAAAATCATGAGAATCTTCTCCTTTCTCAGCTTTTAAAGATTTTCCTATTTCTGAGATCTTTCCATCTTGTATTCTGATGTCGATTGTGTCTTTTCCGTTGTGTTCTTTACTAACCGGACGAAGATTTTTCAGGAGCATTTTAAGCTATTTAGATTTTTGAATTGGACAAATATAAGGCTTTATGATTTGAATATTGAAAGGCATTATTCAAATCTTAGTTAATATCTTTATGTCTTCAGCTTAATGAAACATGTTTATTACTGTTTGCCGGCGAAGTCCTTCAGGTCTTCGCTGTAGCAGTAAATAAAATTACCTCACAGATTTTTCAAGTTTCTAACTTGAAAATACAAGAGAAGGAAGTCTGTGACTTCCATCTTAACTCATCACATCAGAATTTCATCTATAACCAATAATTCTTTTTTCTCTTACACTACATTCATTGCTGTACTATTCGCGAATACCTGAAGGAATTCGCTGGCTAATGTTTCATTGGTAGTTATTTGATCAATTTCTTCAATTCTTTTGAGTAGGATATGGATTTATGGTGTTCTTCTTGTTTATAGATATAGTTTCTGACTTTTGGTATATCCTTTTCACTTACTGAGAAAACACCATAGCCATTCTGCCATTTGAAAGTTTCTTCCAGGTTCCCGTTCAAATTTATCCATCTTGATGAGGCTCCTTTCAATAAATTTATTACCTCTGAAATTTGCTGTGTGGTTTTTAGACGAATCAATAAATGAACATGGTCTTCAATTCCATTTATTACATCAACTGTGATGTCATTTTTCTCACCATATGATTTTAAATAATTGAATAGATCATATCGGAAAGACCTGAACAAATTTGGTTTCCGTAGTTTAGTGCTCCAAACAATATGAAGCCAAACTGATGAATACGTTTTCGGCATTATGAAATATGTTTGTTACTGTTTGCCAGCGAAGTCCTTCAGGTCTTCGCGGATAAACAGTAAGACAAGCTCACACACCATTCCTTACAAAACCATGTCCCCTATTCGGATTCTCAGTTGTCATTCAATAAATTGATCGAATGGAAGAACAAAAAGCATTATTTGAGCAGATCCGATCTAAGCTTATCGAAAAAGAAAAGCTCGTTACCATCGGAAAGATGATGAGTACAGAAGCTATCAAATATAATGAGAGTGTATTCGCATTTATTTCTAAGAACGGAAATATGGTTTTCAAATTTGGAAAGAGCTTTGATCCGGATGCTCAGGATTTTGAATCTGTTCCTTTTAATCCATTCAAAAATAAAGGTCCGCTGGAAGGCTGGTTTGAAGTTTCCTTTTCTCAACATGAATTATGGGAATCTCTGACTCATGAAGCATTAAGTATCATTCAAAAAAAGTAATTAATCATGGCTTTAAATCAGGAATATGTCGATTACATCGTTGATCAACTATCAGAATTTGAAGGTGCATCATCCAGAAAAATGTTTGGCGGTGTCGGGATCTTCAAAGACAAGATCATGTTTGCGATGGTGACCAGTGAAAATGCATTCTATTTCAGAGTAAATAATGAGCTGATCCCAAAGTTTGAAGCCGAAGGAATGAAACCGTTTGATCATACCAAAAAAGGTAAAGGAATGCCGTATTGGTCAGCGCCGGCTCATGTAATAGAAGACAAGCTATTAATGAAACAATGGGCTGAAGATTCCTATGAAGCTGCAGTTTTAGCTAAAAAGAAGTAATTATGATCGACCAAAACTACATCTCTTTTTTTGAAGGACTTGAAAAAAATAACCACAAAGAATGGTTTGATGAACATCGAAAAGATTATGAGAACCACGTTCGTAAACCTTTTATCGAATTGATAGAAGCCTTAATTCCTGCACTCCTCGAAATTGAACCTGATCTCCATACAGACGCCAAGAAAACCTTATTTCGGATTAACAGAGATATCCGCTTTTCGAAAGATAAAACTCCTTACAATACACTAATGAAAGCCAGTTTATCTTCTGAAGGAAAAAAATCGGAAGTTCCGGGATTTTATGTCGGTATCGGAGCTGAAAATGTTCATGTTGGAGGCGGGTTATATCAGCTTTCTAAAGACAGACTTTCTCAGGTCAGAGACCTCATCGCATCAAACAAAGAAGAGTTCATCAGCATAATTAATGATCCTCAATTCAAGAGTAGTTTCAGAGAACTACAAGGCGAACGTAATAAAAGACTCGATAAAAAATATGCTAACCTGGAAAGTGAACTCCCTTACATAGCTAATAAACAATTTTACGCTATGGCGAAATTCAAAACTTCAACGTTTGTTAAAGAGAAGAATCAGGTAGCAGCACTTATGAAGTATTTTCGTGCTATTCAGCCATTACACTCGTTCTTAAATAGAGCTTTTTAGTCACTCTTGTAGAAGTTAGATAATTCACTTACAAACATTGACTTGTTTATGATCCTTACGATTTCCGAAAAAGCTTCCAATTACACCGACCTTTTGCCGAGGGGCATTCCTTTTTGTATGGTACTTTTGTCGGTACAAAAGTACCATATCAAGTAAATGTACTCACAATACTTAAGTAAAGACCTCCTCTGTCTCCTCCTGCAACAGGAGGTGGACTCGTTGATAAAAATTAGAATCAACTCGGGAATTCCCCTCCTTATCCAAGGAGGGGCGAACTACTCAGAACCAAAGAATTTGTTTCGTAGCTGGGGAGGTCCGTTTCCAACGCATAGCATCGAGACCAGATAAAAAGGCTTAACCTAGCACAAGGATCTCTACTAAACTGTCACCGAATTACCTGACATCTACAACTCTTTCTTAGAAAACAGTGTATTCACGTTTAATACTTTGCTCCCGTTAAACAACAAATACAGAGATCCTGCAAGCATCATAATAGCCGGAAAAGCACCGGGATAAGTGTCATCCGTATGAACCATTAACAGTGCGATAATAAAGTTACCGATCATTATTACGGCTGCAATACGAACCTGAAATCCGACTATAAAAAGTATTCCACAAATGAATTGGGCGTAAACGGATACAACTGCCGAAACCAACGGGATTGGAAAACCGAAGTTTGCTAAAAACTTCGAAAATTCAAGCATTCTGTCCCACGAAAAAACATTATCCTGAGTTCCATAGATCAAATGAAAACCTATGATCATCCGGATAAAAACTTCTGCATAGTCTTTGTATTTATCAAAGAATGTATTTGCTCTTTCAATCATACATTTAAAGTTTATTTATGTGAACCGGTATTATAGATTACAGGATCATAAAATAGCATTATTCTTAGTTAATCCGTTTATTCTCTGGTTACAAGGATTGATTTCCTTAAAAAATATGGTACAAGATGAATAAATATATGTTGATTTTTCGGGGTCAGGATGGAGTTGACACTTCAGATGCCGCCCTCAAAGAAAGAATAAGTTTACATGTGAACTGGATAAAGAAACTTGGAGATCAGCACATAGATTC
The DNA here is from genome assembly GCA_913058495.1 of uncultured Balneola sp. Taxonomy (GTDB): domain Bacteria; phylum Bacteroidota; class Rhodothermia; order Balneolales; family Balneolaceae; genus Balneola. Next base: position 9,045 of record CAJXQC010000039.1, read on the forward strand.
ACAACGTTTGGAAGATTACGGAACCCATCTGATAAGTCATGATCGTGTAATCACAGATGGACCTTTTATTGAAGCGAAAGAGATCATACTTGGATATACAATTATTGCAGCTAAAAATATGGAAGAGGCTGTTTTTTTAACCAAAACATGCCCCTTGTTAAATTACTTTGAAATTATGGTCAGGCCGGTGATCAGCTAATTTGTGAAAAAATCTTTTTCAAAAATAGCAGCCAGATCGTAATTAAAGAACTCTATCATTTTAGTTTGTGTACCTTTTTTCATTCCGATCTTTCTTGGCAACCAAACACCATCCACTTCAGTGTATTCGTCGATCGTATAATTTATAACCGACTGATATTTCCCATCCAGAAAATAAACCTGTTTCATAAAAGGACGATATGTGTCTTTTGAGATGTAGTACATTTCTTCTCCGTATCTCAAACCTGAAAGCCGGATTATGTACGCTTCTACTTCTCCAACTTTGATCTCTCCTTCATAATAGATATCCAGTCTTTTATCTTCATAATCGAAAAGGTTATTCTCATATAGGTTAAATTGTTCTTCCTCGTTCAACTTCCGACCTTTTAGATTCTGAACTTCTCCTCCGTCCTCTTTACTAATTCTTTTGATCCAACCTTTTCTGCCATGTCGACCGAATAAAATATATTCTTCTTCGGTTTTTTGATCTATTCGAAACCAATCATTCTTCATATAAAAAAGATCGAAAGTAGCTTTTTCACCGGTCTGATAAGTAATTTCACCGGTTGTTTGAAAGGATTCTACTCGTAAGTTATTTTCCCGTCCTCCCAGAGCTTCAATTACTCTCTCTACCAGTTCATTCAATTCTTTATCGTACTCATAAATATCCAGCAGATATCGGTTTCTGTCCTGAGTAAACACAGATGGGCTTATAAAAAAGAGAAGCAGTATAAAGATGAAAATCTTCTTCATAACGATAGAATTTCTCTCATTATACTAAATCAGAATCAATAAATCCCGTATGTTTCCTTCAAACCAATTTATTTATGTCCGAACAAACACCTTTTCTATTTGATATTCCTTCCGTTTCCGAACTAACCGGAAAGATCAAAACTGTACTCGAGCAGAATTTTATGGATATTCTGGTTGAGGGCGAAGCCAGCAATGTGAAACAAAGTGCAAACGGACACTATTACTTTACTTTGAAAGATTCAGGAGCTCAACTTCCTTGTGTGATATGGAGAAGTACTGTACAACGCTTGGGAATAGAACTTACCGACGGACAGCAAATAGTAATTGGCGGAGATATTCAGGTTTACGAACCCCATGGTCGTTATCAGATGATTGTAAACCTTGTACAGCAAGCAGGAATTGGAAAACTTCAGCAGGCATTTGAGAAACTTAAAGCAAAACTAAAAGCTGAAGGTTTATTTGATGACATACATAAACTGGCACTTCCTAAATTTCCCCAAAGGATCGGGGTTGTAACTTCTAAAACTACTGCGGCTTTTCAGGATATCAGAGCTACTTTACAGAAAAGATGGCCCCTCGTGGAAGTAAAGCTGTTTCATGCCAGCGTACAAGGAGTGAACGCCGCTCCCGAAATTGTAAATGGAATTAATTACTTCTCTAATCATAAGAATGTGGATGTAGTAATTATTGGTCGTGGCGGTGGTTCGCTCGAAGATCTATGGCCATTTAATGAAGAAGCAGTAGCAAGAGCTGTATTCCATTGTGAGATCCCTGTCATAAGCGCTGTTGGACACGAAATTGATTTCTCTATTTCAGATTTTGTTGCAGATTCCAGAGCTGCTACTCCTACACATGCCGCTGTAATGGCTGTTCCGGATATCAACGAAGTAAATATGAAAGTTGAAGATCTCTACAGAAGACTTCAGCTCAATACCACAGGAGCTATTCAGTTTTATAAAGATCGTGTTAAAAATCTTGCCGGTTCCTATGCTCTACTTGCCGTTCAGCAAAAGATGAAAAATGCCGGAACTAAAATTTCCAACCTTAAAGAACAGCTTGGACATCGCACAACCTCCTCGATCAGAAATCAAAAAGATATTTTACTTGATTTCCAACATCGCATTGACAAACTAAATCCAAATGGACCTCTGGAAAAAGGATTCGCACGCGTTTGGCAAGATGAAAAGTGGATCAGAAGTTCAAAAGATCTTCAGCAAAAGGAGCCTTTTGATATAGAATGGAAAGATGGAAAGGTAAAAATTGGTTGATCAAGGCTATTATTTTAACTCTGAAAGACTAGGTTTCAGGTCATTCAAAGAAACTGATCTGGATCTTTTCCGCAAAATGAATTCAGATCCTGAGGTAATGGAATTCTTCCCTTCTGCTTTGGACAAGGAACAAACTCTGTCATTAATGAACAGGATAAACGATCATATTGGTAAACATGGTTTTGGGTTTTACGCAGTAGACCTACTTTCAGAAAAGAAATTTGTGGGCTTTATCGGTTTAAAGAGAACCGATTTTGAAGCTGATTTTACTCCATGTGTTGAAGTTGGCTGGCGTCTGGACAAAAAATACTGGAACCGTGGTCTTGCAACGGAAGGTGCTTCTCGTTGTTTGGACTTCGCCCATTCTGATCTTAATTTAGATGAAGTTTACTCATTCACTTCACTGCTCAATAAAGCTTCTGAGAAAGTGATGCAGAAGATCGGCATGAAAAAGATCGGAGAGTTTGATCACCCTTTGTTGGAAGATGAGCATCCTTTGAAGATTCATTGTTTGTATAAAACCACTTAGTCCCACAAAAAAATATTTTTTGTTTCTATCGGAATGAATTTAACAGTTCCGTAATTTTTGTTAATCAAAAAAAACTCCCTCAATTCAATTATGAAGAAATTTAATAATTCTGTTTTTCTGCTCCTTACAATTTTCTTGTTTTCAAGTTCAGCTATGGCTCAGGAGTCAAACCTACAATTTTATGGTGATGTAAGAATAGCACACATAGGATTTGATACGGATGCGGATGGAATTGGCGGACCAAATTCACTTTTAAGATTACGGCCGGGCGTTAAATATCTGTTCAATGAAAATCACTCTTTTTCGGGCAGATTGGTATATCTGGTGTCGAAAGAACTGGAACCTTTAAAGTTTACTATTAAAGCGGATGGAAACCGAGCATTGGCTTATGGTTCGGTTTCTTTTGATGAATTCTATTACCAGTTTAAAAAATCTGACTTCCAGGTAAAGTTCGGAAGATTTCAACACAGCGTAAATGTACTCAGCAATGCAAAACGGTCGCATTTGAAATTTCAAAGCAATGCCAATTTTGTACACTGGACGGATGGTTTGTATATCAAAAAATCAGTTACTGGTGATTGGTACGGTGAGATGGTTCTGGAATATCAAAATCGTGGCAACCTTACTCATCCTTATTCCATTCCTTTGAACTTTCAGAATAATGAGCATAATGTAGTAGGTTATTTTGGAGTGGAAAACAGAACCAGAGATGAAAAAAATATTATTCAAAAAGGTTTTGGACTTTTTATTGCACCTGATGCATATTCTAAACCTGATGGATACACAACTTATATCGTTCTTGATTCTAGAATCGCTATTGATATCCCCAAAAAGGAATTATTGAAAGGTGGTTCGTTTAGAATTGTAGGAGAGTTAGGTCAGAATTTAAATACATCTTTTTCAGATGGAACCAGTGCTGTTGCTTCTTTTGGTATAAATAATTTTGCAGAGAAGCACGAGTTTATGGTGGAACTGGCAATGAATGATAGTCAATGGCTTACAGGAACTGCTTACGCCCGAAATACTGATGACATCGAGTTCAGGTACAAGTACATCTTTTCTGATAAATTAAACTTTGACGTGAGATACAGAATCCGTGATTCCAGAAATGATTTTAATCCGATTTTTTACAGTACTTTTTTCAGATTGACTTATTCATTCTGAAGTCAGTTTTCCTGTTTCGCATAACAACCAAGAATAGTTAATTCTGCTGCTTTTTCTTCCAGTTTCTTAAGTGCTTTCTTGGTTTCAGGATTTGCAGTATTTGCCATTATATCCAAATGGAAAGAATATCTCCATGGCTCATTCATTCTTGGTCGCGATTCCAGTTTGCTCATGTTGATACCGAACTCATGTAGCACATTCAGGCATTCTATCAAAGAACCTTCCTCATTGGAAGTCACCATCAATAGTGAAGTTTTAGCCGGGATCTGAAGATCAACTTTAACCGGTTTTGGAGCCACAATTACAAATCTGGTATAATTCTCTTTTTGATTTGCGATGTCATGAGCAATTACTTTTAAACCATAATGATCAGCGGCATGTGCTCCGGCTATAGCTGCCTGAGACAGGTCTCCGTCTTCCAGAACTTTTCGGGCTGAAATTGCCGTATCCAGATAAGATTCTACTTTACTTCTCGGAAGTCTTGAGAGAAAGTGAGTACACTGTGCGATCGCTTGAGGATGTGATAGAATTCTTCGGATCTGCGAAACATCTACTTCTTCAACGGCTAATAAACAGTGAACTATTTTCAGGATCTCCTCACCCACAATATGAAGATGTGCTTCTCCCAGAATGTCATAAGTATCATTGATGGAGCCGGCTGTTGTATTTTCTATCGGCAAGCAAGCCAGATCCACTTCACCTTCCTTTACTGCTTTTGCAGCTCCTAAAAAAGTGTCGTAACCATAGCTTTCTACTTTACCATAACGCTCACCAAAATGTCGTTGAATTGCCAGATGTGAATAGGCTCCGTCTGTGCCCTGATAACTTACCTTGATAGTCTCGCCATTACTTTCATTCTGATGATCAACCAGCGAATGAGTTTGAAATCGGACAGAGTTTGTGATGATCTCACGAAACAAATGCTCAGCATAATATCTGTCCAAACCTATTTCCTGAGCAAAAAGACGAACTCGATTCAGAAGTTGCTCTTCCCTTTCCATGTCACGGATACCGGCTTCTTTGTCGATCTTAAGCGCAGCAACTTCTTTTACAATATCCTGTCTTTCAGCAACCGCTTTAAGTATGGTTTTATCAATTTGGTCTAGTCGTTCCCGAATAGATTCGAGTTCTTTTTTCATATCATATCTATTTCGATGAACCGAGAAGTTAGTAAGTTTAAATTCAAGTTGAGGGAATTTTTTAGAAGTAACTGACATTATCATTTCAAAAAGTAAAAATGTCTATCCCAAATAAGTATAAACTTCCTGTTTCCATTGCACTATGTTTGCTTATAGGATTTCTCTCCGGAATCTCAACTTCAGATAATATTTCAGGTTGGTATTCAACACTTGAAAAGCCAATATTTAACCCTCCAAACTGGATCTTCGGACCTGTATGGACTTTCCTGTATATCTTTATGGGAATTGCTTTAGGTAAAATTTGGAGCTCTGATATTTCAGGTAAAGAAAAGAATAAAGCTATAATCGTCTTCGGCTCTCAATTAGTTGTAAACGGAATATGGAGTATCTTTTTCTTTGGGATGCAGAATCCATTATTAGCTTTTATTGACATCATAATTTTGATCATTCTGATCGTCTGCACCATCAAATTGTTCAAACCCATCAACAGAATGGCAGCGTGGCTTTTATATCCCTATCTGGCTTGGGTAAGCTTTGCAACTATTCTTAACTTATCAATCATATTATTGAATAACTAGATATCAGCACTTGCAAATGCATGTCTATTGATTCATCTTCTCAGGAAATAAATACCCTGATATGAATCGAAAAACCTTTCTCAAAAATTCCTCTCTTGCATTGGGAGCTTTATCCGCAATGCCACTCGGGAGCTTCATCACCAAAAAAGAATTTATCAGCAAACGTCCGCTGGTTTCGGAGCGTACATTCAGCAGTTCCGCAGTTGAAGAAGTGATCAAAGAAATGAAATCTGTTATTAAAGATGAGGAAGTTGCATGGCTTTTTGAGAACTGTTATCCGAATACGCTCGATACTACGGTCGACTTCGAATACATTGACGGTAAGCCCGACACTTTCATCATAACCGGAGATATCGATGCCATGTGGTTGAGAGATTCCACAGCTCAGGTTTGGCCTTACTTACCACTTATTAACAAAGATGAAAAACTGAAAGAGTTGGTGAAAGGCCTCATCAACCGCCAAACGAAATGTATCAATCTTGATCCTTATGCGAATGCTTTTTACAAAGATGTAACCAAAGAATCGTACTGGAAAGATGATTCCGCTCAAATGCTTCCCGGAATTCACGAGCGTAAATGGGAAATCGATTCTTTGTGCTACGCTGTTCGCCTGTCGAATGCATATTACCAAATTACCGGTGACACTTCCGCTTTTGATGACGATTGGGACAAAGCAATGAAATTGGCAGTTCAAACACTCAGAACTGAACAGCGTATGGACGGAACTACTCCATACAGATTTGCCAGAAGAACATCTGTAATGATCGACAGTCCACCTTTTAACGGAACCGGAAGGCAATTAAAACCAACCGGATTGATCTGTTCTGCTTTCCGTCCTTCTGACGATTCTACCATTTATCAGTATCTGATTCCGTCCAATTTGTTTGCTGTTACTTCATTGAATCAGCTTCATGATATTTATATGAATGAACTTGATGATCATGATTTCGCACATGAGTGTAAAATGTTCGCAAAACAAGTTGAACAGGCCATTGAAGATCAAGCTGTTTTTGAGCATCTGAATTTTGGTAAGATCTACGCTTACGAAGTAGACGGTTTTGGAAACAAGATCTTCATGGATGATGCCAACGTTCCTTCTCTGATGTCTTTGCCATATATAGAAGCTGTAAAACCGGATAGTCAACTTTACAAAAATACCCGAAAGTTTTTATTGAGTGAGAACAATCCATATTTCAATTCGGGCACAGCTGCAACGGGACAAGGAAGTCCTCATTCCGGAAAAGACAGCATTTGGCCGATGGGAATAATTTTAAGAGCGATAACCAGTAATGATGCTGAAGAGATCTCATTATGTATCAAAATGCTGAAAGAAACGCATGCTGACACCGGTTTTATGCATGAAAGCTTCTACAAAAATGATGCAACTCAATACACCAGAGACTGGTTTGCGTGGGCAAATACGTTGTTTGGAGAGATGCTCATCAAAGTAAATGAAGAGCATCCCGAAATTTTAGAAAGAGAATTTTAATCTCTTTTATCAGAGATTTTTTCAGAGAGCACCGCAATCTGAAATTCCATTCTTTTCATTTCACGCAAGATGGAATTCTTATCCATTTGCATCCAGTGCCATAATTTCATCATAGATGAAGCAAAAAATATGATGAAAAATATTCCGCCTAATCTGAATAACTCTCCGGTTTCTGTTGCAGTAAAAAACTGATAGCCGAAATAAAAGGTAGCTACTGTAAAGATCAGTTGAACAATCGTGGTTAAAATTGCCCAGCTTTTTAATTTTCCGGTGTACAATCCTCCCCACTGCTTGAACAATCCTTCTTCCTCAAGTTCGTGGTAGAACTTTGCATCTTCCTTGTTTAACGACTCTTCTATCAGTTTGTCGATGTCTTCTTTTTTCATAATAGATCTAAATAGTTTATTTGATGGTTTTCTTTAAATATTCTCTGGCGCTGAATAATCTCGATTTTACTGTTCCTGAAGATATCCCCAGCACACTTGAGATTTCCTTTATGCTCAAATTTTCCACGTAAAATAATTCCAGCACGATTCTCTGAGCATCCGACAGCAAATTCATACTCTTTCTTAGTTCGCTGATCCTGGAATCCCTGGGGTTGCTTTCCTCGATTTGTACACTTGAAGAATTTTCCTGCTCTGAATCTGACTTTCGGTTTCTTTCTCTTTGTTGCTGACGAATCCAGTCTATGGATTTATTGCGAGCGATGTTCAGTGCCCACGCTTCAAATCCCACCTGAAATTTTACTTCTTCCAGTTTCGTGATGATCGCATACCAACAATCTTGACTGATATCATGTACAGAATCTTTATTTCTGGTGTGATAATAAATTTTAGATCTCAACTGAGGATTAAACCTCCTGATCAACTCTTTTAAAGCCTCACTATCTCCGGATTGATACTCCCGGGCAAGTGACTCATTCACAATATGATTTGATCTGTTATTCATCTCACAGGAATAGTCGTTCAAAAAAGGGAAAGGTTCATATTTATTTTGAAGACATGGGAATACTAATTTAAGTCATTCCTTTGGTTCTCAGATAATTCGTTGATAGATATTATTAAACAAATTAATGGGTCATCCTGATCCCCAGCTCTCACATAAGCTAGCAAGGGCTTCAGCCCGGCGGTTTTGTGGACGAGGAATTTAATTACGAATAGAAGCCGGTCGGACTGAAGTCCTCTCTAGCGAACTTAATACTGAATATTGGTAGTGATTTAGATTTACTCAGGTACACCAGCCAGGGATTTATCCCGCAGCGAGTAAAGGCAGGCAATTGCATAAACCGCAGAACCTGAAGGATCTGCTTGTTTAAAAATCACATAACAAAATTTATGCTAGTAGGGCGTTCACGCCCGGCGGTTGTAGAGATAAAAATGAATCTTTGGCAACTACTTCTGTTTCGAAAAAAAACGATTATTTTTACTATGCATCAGGTTCTCAGATCCGCGGAACGAAAAATCCCAACGCTAAATCAGTAAATGCACGCATGAATCCCAAGGTTGATTTCTTTTTTAATAAAAACAGCAAATGGCAGGACGAATATGAATTATTGAGAACCATTATTCTGGATTGCGGACTGACCGAAGAATTAAAATGGGGCAAACCATGCTACACCGTAAACGGGAACAATGTGGTGTTGATACACGGATTCAAAGACTATTGCGCGCTGTTGTTCCATAAGGGAGTGCTGCTGAATGATGCAGAAGATATTTTAGTACAGCAGACCAAAAATGTGCAGTCGGCACGACAAATTCGCTTCACCGATGTGGAACAAATAAATGATATGATGGCGGTCATTCGATCTTATATCTTTGAAGCGGTTGAAGTTGAAAAAGCAGGACTGGAAGTACCGATGAAAAAGACTTCTGACTTTGAAATTGCAGAAGAATTCCGGGAAAAGCTGGAAGCCATCCCTGAACTGAAAGAAGCTTTTGAGTCACTAACTCCCGGCCGACAAAGAGGCTATCTCCTCCACTTCTCAGGAGCTAAACAATCCAAAACCCGGACTTCTCGAGTAGAAAAATGCATTCCCGACATCCTTGAAGGCAAAGGACTGAACGATCGCTGAACCGGAACAAATCCAGCTGAATTGACAAACCGAATTTGTACACGAAATGTCTAACTATATTTAGAACGGTGAATCGAAAACCCGAATTCCGTACGGACGGATCGCAATCCGCCCCGAAGCTTTTACGGCGAATAAATCCATTTCGAAATTGCAATTCCCTTGAACAACCAACTGGAAATACCCAAATAATAAGTTTTTGTTTTACTTGCTGGAATTGTTCACTTTATCCAAATTATTTTAAGAATGATTTGAATAGAATTTTAACAGCAAACCGGGATAACATGAATGGAGTGTGTGTTATTCCGATGTTGTGTTTCATGCAGAAAAGACTATAATAGATGAAAACCATCCTTGATTTTAATGAAAAAGATGCTAGAAAATTTTTCTTGAAAAAGGAAAGCTATAGCAATATTGATCTTCCATTTTATTTTTCCTTCCAAACCATATTAGATAAGGTTGCCAAAAAATTATCAGGCAAAAATTTAGCTGACTTTCGCTCTTCATCACCCAGAGATTTTGATAACATTAACTATCATCTATTATCAAATAAAGATGGGAAATATGCTTGGCGTCCATATCAATTGATTCATCCTGCTATTTATGTATCTCTGGTAAACACAATTACCGAAGAAGATAACTGGAAAACCATTAAAGAACGATTCAAAGCTTTTCAAAAAAACTCAAAAATTGAATGTCACAGTTTACCTGTAATATCGGAGACTGAAACTAAAACTGATAAGTCAGTTCAAATTTTGACTTGGTGGCAAATGATAGAGCAAAGATCAATGGTACTCGCTCTTGACTATAATTATGTACTGCATACTGATATAACTGATTGCTATGGATCAATTTACACCCATTCTTTGTCTTGGGCTATACATACAAAAAAAGAAGCGAAGAAAAAGAAAAACAGAAATAAAAAATCTCTGGTAGGAGTTGCTATTGACAACCATCTTCAAGACATGAGCTTTGGTCAAACAAATGGCATACCGCAAGGTAGCAGCCTAATGGATTTCATTGCAGAAATAGTTTTGGGTTATGTAGACTTACTTTTGGCTAAACGTTTGGAAGAATTAAACATCACTAAGTACAAGATTCTTCGATACAGAGACGACTACAGGGTTTTTTCCAATGATTCTTTTGAAGCAGATACCATAACTAAGGAATTATCTGAAATTTTATCGAGTCTCGGATTACGTATTAATGCTGAAAAAACTGAAGCATCTAATGACATAATTAAAAGTTCAATAAAGCCTGACAAAAGATATTGGATAAGCAACAGAAGAATTGCTGAAAACAAGCAGAAGTGGTTAATTCAACTTTATCTTCTTTCTGAAAAGTATCCAAATTCAGGAACTGTGGATACTCAAATGAAGGAATTCTTAAAAATTCTGGCGAGTTCAAAAAAGAAAGATTCAAACGTTGATACCCTAATTAGTCTTGTAACCGAAATAGGGATAAGAAATCCTAGAGTAATTCCGACTGTAATTGCAATTTTAAGTGTGTTTATCAGTAGAATCGCTTCTGACAAGAAAAAACTAATTATCACAAATAAAATCAAAGATAAGTTTAAGCAGGTTCCAAACTCTTCGTTCATAATGGTTTGGTTCCAAAGACTTTACCTTAAGATAAACAAAGCTGAAGAGTATGAAGAGCCGATTTGCAAAAGAGTAATAGACAAATCACAGAAAATTTGGAATAGCGACTGGCTAAATAAAAGCCTAAAGGATATTATTGACAATGCTGAAATAGTTCAAGGCGATGAAATAAAGAAAACCAAGAAAAGGCTTTCCAAGAAAGAAATAAAGAAAATAGTCTTGAAGAAAAGCTATTACGAATAAAACATTTATGCACAACAAGTTATATAGTTATAGCAACCCACTATTTAATAAACGTTGAAGAAAAAATCCCAAAGCTCTCAAAACTCATTAATAAGGTGGCAACCTGTGATTTATAACTATGGAAATAACTGACTTCCACCCACTTCCATCCACAAAATTCATTGCAATGGAATACGATCACTTCAAGGTTGACATAGAACACAAAATAGCGCGGGTTGCTTTCAACAGGCCGGAAAAGACGAACGCACTTAACATGGACGCCTGGCTTGAAATGCGATCCATCTTTGAAAATCTTTCAAAAACCGCTGAAGTCAGAGTGATCATTCTCTTGGGAGAAGGAAAGCATTTCTGTGCCGGAATAGATCTGGAGTTGTTAATGTCGATCGATCAATTGCGAGCTATATCCGATCAAGACCAACGAAGTGAGAAAGCCAAAGAATTCATTCTAACCCTTCAGCAGGCAGTTACCTCCATAGAAAAATGTTCCAAACCGGTGATCGCTGCTGTCCACAACGGATGTATCGGAGGTGGAGTAGATATTGTTGCTGCTTGTGATCTGAGATATTGCACTAAAGACGCTTACTTCTGCATCAAAGAAATTGATCTGGCTATGGTTGCTGATCTGGGCACGCTTCAACGCTTACCAAAGATCATCTCCCCTTCCATCGTAGCAGAAATGGCCTACACCGGAAAGAATGTATTCGGTCCTGAAGCCAAAGAAAACCATTTGGTAAATGAATGTTTTGACACGAAAGAATTATTGCACGAAGGTGTTATGAAAATTGCCGAAACTATTGCTGAAAAATCACCCATTTCCATTCGGGGCACTAAAAACGTATTGCGACATTCAAGAGATCATTCCGTTGAAGAAGGCCTCGAATATATTGCAGAGTGGAATTCCACTATGTTGTTCTCTGATGATATGGCTGAAGTATTTGAAGCCATGAAGGAAAAGCGGAAACCTGATTTTAAGGATTGAAGCTTACATCGGCTTTACTTCTCCGCCCTGTGGCATAATATCGATTTCTTCCACCACGCTTCTGGGGCTGAGTTCAGAAAGTGAAACGATCATTCTTCCCACATCTTCCGGATCGATCAGCTTGTCAGTTTCAATATCCACACCTTCCCAGGAAGTAGAATAGGTTTGTCCCAGATTAACAGCCGTAACGGCAATATTGGTTTTTGCTAATTCTTTCCGCAGAGAACGTGTGTAACCCAAAAGCGCATGTTTGCTCATCGTGTATGCGCCGCTGTCTCCGTAGCCTTTTTTGGAAGCCTGTGAGCAAATATTCACGATCAAGCCTCGCTCCTGTTGTTTCAACACCGGAAGCACTTGCTTTGTGATATTGAAGGTGGAAAATGTATTGAGTCGGTATTGTCGGTCAAACTCTTCGGCGGTGGTATCTGCTAACTGCTTAAATAAAAATACGCCGGCATTATTTACTAAAATTCCCGGCTTCAAAGATCTGAAATCAATAGCAGCAATTTCTTCTTCTGAAGTCAGGTCTGCTGAAATAGTTTCTACTTTTGGTGCGCCCCAATCCAGACATTGTTGTTTAGCTTTTTCCAGATCGGAAGTGTTGCGTGCAATCAGCACTAAAGGATGACTGGTCTTTTCAGCAAACATCTTTGCTATGGAAAGACCGATACCTTTGCTCCCTCCTGTTATCAAAACAGATGATTCTTTGAAACTCATTACGGAACCTTCAAAAACTTGTGTGTCTGCAGGCTGATTCCCCACTCAGGATGTTCTTTCACATATTCCACAATAAGCGGAATGGATTTTGGAGTGTCCCATTCCGGTTGCAGTAATAAAGTCGTTCCTTCAGGACATTTAGCTGCGTTTTCTTCTGCCCAAGCCAGATCTTTGTTGGTAAGAACTACCACTTTCAATTCGTCCACAAATTCAAAGATCTCTTCAGTAGGTTTTTTAAATCTCTTGGGCGAAAGTGTGATCCAGTCTAATTCTCCGGTCAACGGAGAAGAGCCACTGGTTTCAATATGGATCTGAACACCAAGCGAATGCAATGCTTTTGTAAGCGGAAACAGATCGTGCATCAATGGTTCCCCACCGGTGATCACTACAAATGGAGCCCCGCTTTCTTTTACGACTTCCACCAACTCAGAGACTTTCATCACCGGGTGACCTTCTTCTTCCCAGCTTTCCTTTACGTCACACCACCAACAGTTTACATCACAACCCGCCGTTCTGATGAAATAGGAAGCTCTTCCCGAATGCGCACCTTCGCCCTGTATCGTATAGAAATGCTCCACGATCGGATATTTGACGTCGAGTATCTCTTTTTCATCGTTCATTAAAGCAACCGGTTGCTTGTTCATAGTATTGAGGGAACTGTTTATAAAAACGGGATTTTATTGATTTCACAAAATACGGCTAATACTAACCAGAAGAAACCAGAGGATGGGACTAGTTGAGGTTGTTTCTACGAAGATTCATCAGACGGGTAATCCGTCAGATGAATTTTTGGAAGTTCTACAGAAAAAATAATAAAACGGGTCATCTCGCGGCGTATGCCCGAGATCTGGATCTTTTTGAAGATCATACTCTTTGATTACGATCCGGATTCCTGCCTTCGCAGGAATGACTCATGAGATATTGTAAGCGCTGATCAATGTTTTGGCTATAACAACCAGATAAGAACCCCACAAAGATCCTGAAACAAGTTCAGGATGACGGTTCTACTTTTATCGGCCTTAGTATTAAAACCGGTTAGTGAGCAAGAATTGTAAGCGTCCGCGAAGTGGGAATAATTCCTTCAGGTGAAGAGTGTAGAAGTTTTCTCTAAAAGATCGAAGACCTTTGGAATTATTCAGCGGCAATTAAGCGAGCTCGGTTTTAATACTTCGCCTTGATCTTTTGTTACTTTTGTATCAAGACAAAAGTAAATGAATAATTTGTCAAACCTGATTGTTACGAAGGTTCTTCAGACAGGCTATCCATCAGATGAATTTTTGGAAGTTCTACAGAAAAAACAATAAAACGGGTCATCTCGTGGTGTAAGCCCGAAATCCGGATAGCTTTAAAGGGTTATGATTATGATTACGATCCAGATTCCTGCCTTCGCAGGAATGACCTTGTTTGTAGTTATTAAAGTTAAAGACCTCCTCTGTCTCCTCCTACAACAGGAGGAGGACTCGTTGATAAAATTTAGAATTAACTCGGGAATTCCCCTCCTTATCCAAGGAGGGGCGAACTACTCAGAACCCACGAATTTATTTCGGAACCGGGGAGGTCCGTTTATTCCTCTGCAATCAGGACTTGTTGTGGTTGTGTCAGCGCTGATCGATGTTTTGGTTATAACAACCAGAAATAAACCCCGCAAAGATCCTGAAACGAGTTCAGGATGACCTATTTATGTGATTTTGAGTGTATCAAAAAGGTTCTGACGTGAAACAATTAGCATCAAAAAACACAATCAAATCCGACCTTTAGAATTATTGGCGAAACAAGAACGCAATGAAATCGACGGCTCCGAAGG
>CAJXQC010000040.1 GCA_913058495.1 uncultured Balneola sp.
GGCGTTCACGCCCGGCGGTGGGTTAGAAACAGAGCCGGAGCCCAGGTCAAACTACCAGTCTCCACAAAGATCCTGAAACAAGTTCAGGATGACCTTTGGTTTTAGAGAATAGAATAAAACCTCGAACATATGCTAGCAAGGGCTTTAGACCTGCGGTTGTGGGGAGGGGAAATATTTATTACGAAATTAGAACCTTTATAGCCGTTCGGACTGAAGTCCTCTCTGGTGAACTTGATTCTGAACATTCAATATGATTTATATCTGCTCAGGTACACCAGCGAGGATTTTAATCCGCAGCGATTAAAGGCAGATCAAAACAGAAACCGTAGAACCTGAAAGATCTGCTGGTTTAAACCCCATTTGTGCGATCAGCGTTATCCGTGTTCCATCGATCTGCATCATTATTGGATATAATCCCCAATCGGGATTTTCAATTGTATCTGTTACATTCCCTTATGATCTCAGCTAAGAATATCAGTAAATCCTACTCTTCTAAGGAAGTGCTTAAAAATATTGATCTGGATATTTCCGAAGGAAATACAGTTGCGTTGATCGGTCCAAGTGGTTGCGGTAAGTCAACTCTGTTAAGGATCATTATGGCTTTGATCGAAGCAGATTCAGGAATTATTTCAATAGAAGGTGAGTCTGTTTCTAAAGAAAATGTACTTCAAATAAGGCAAAAAATTGGATATGTGATTCAGAAAGGCGGACTTTTCCCGCATCTGACAGCAAGAGAAAATTCTACTTTGGCTGCTGATTATTTGGGATGGAGTTCATCAAAAACAGAAGAAAGACTAAGTGAATTAGCCGAGCTTGTTCAGATCGATAAAAACCTGTTAAACAGAAAGCCGGACGATCTCTCTGGAGGGCAGGCGCAAAGAATCAGTTTAATACGCGCACTTATGCTTGATCCGAAGATCATTCTTCTGGATGAGCCGTTGGGTTCCATAGACCCGTTGGTGAGACATGAACTGCAGTCAGATTTGAAAAAGATCTTTCAGGAACTCCAAAAAACAGTGCTTTTGGTGACTCATGATCTGGGCGAAGCTGCATTTCTTGGGAATGAGATCGTGCTGATGAAGGAAGGAGAAATCATTCAACAAGGAAATATTCGTCAAATTATCAGTGATCCTGTTAATGAGTTTGTAGAACAATTTGTTTCAGCACAGCGAAGTCCGTTGGAGGAGTATTGAGCTATGAATTGTATTAATAAAACTCTGTCATTTCGAGTGATTTCAGCGATAGCTGAAAGATGGAGAAATCTAAAAGTTCGGTTATATAAAATGAGTTCTTTAGATTTCTCACATTCGTTCGAAATGACAAATTTAGTTGTAATTATTGGAATATTATTTCTAGTGCCGGTTAGTTCAATTGCTCAACCGGTTGTAAAGATCGGCAGTAAGTTATTTACAGAATCTGTGATTCTGGGTGAAATAACTTCTCAACTTCTAGATGTAAATGGAATCAATACCGAGTATAACGAACAATTGGGTGGGACCAGAATTTTATGGAATGCACTGCTGGCTGAAGAGATCGATGTGTATCCTGATTATACCGGAACTATCATTCAGGAAATACTTCAGAAAAATGAGATAGACAATTTTGAAGAGCTTGAATTTAATTTAAAAAGCTTTGGTGTTGGAATAACAAAACCTCTGGGTTTTAATAATACCTATGCTCTGGGGATGAATAAAGAAAAAGCTCAGGAGTTAAATTTGAATTCTATTTCTGATCTTAGATCTGTTCCGGAGCTTAAGTATGGTTTCAGTAATGAATTTCTGGATCGTAACGATGGATGGAAAGGACTCAGTGAGTTTTATGGAATAGAGGCTGAGAATGTAACCGGTCTGGATCACGATCTGGCATACAGAGGGCTTGAGGCAGAGAACATCGATGTTATTGACCTCTATTCGACTGACGCTGAAATTGAATATTATGATCTGAAAGTTCTGAAGGATGATCAGAGTTTCTTCCCTACCTATCAAGCGGTTCTGCTCTATCGACTTGAGCTTGAAAAGACGAACCCGAAAGCCATTACATTACTTGAACAGCTGGAAAATACAATCCCTGAGCAAACAATGATTGCTATGAATTCGGCAGTAAAACTGGATAAAAGAACAGATGAAGAAGTCGCTTCAGAATTTTTAAAAGAAACTCTTCAGCTCAATACTACAATTGAAAGAAATACACTTTGGGACCGATTACTTATTAATACGTTAGGACATCTTTATTTGGTAGGGATCTCTCTGGGTTTGGCAATTTTAATCGCGATTCCACTTGGTGTAACAGCTGCAAAAATAAAAGCGGTTGAAGGTGCAATAATTGGTTTTGTAGGAATACTGCAAACTATACCATCATTAGCATTACTGGTTTTCATGATTCCGTTATTAGGAATCGGTTCAGTGCCGGCAATGGCAGCTTTATTTTTGTATAGTTTGTTGCCCATCGTAAGAAATACACATTCAGGAATTAAGGGTATTTCAGAGCCGGTGATGGAATCTGCTTATGCATTGGGATTACCAAATACTGTGATCCTGAAAAAGATAGAACTTCCATTGGCTTTACCAACGATACTGGCAGGTATAAAAACTTCAGCAGTGATAAATGTAGGAACAGCAACACTGGGAGCTTTGATTGGTGCAGGAGGCTATGGACAACCAATTCTAACCGGGATCAGACTGGATAGTACAGCACTGATCTTAGAAGGAGCAATTCCGGCTGCATTGCTCGCACTTCTTGTTCAGGGTTTCTTTGATCTGATTGAAAAGTGGGCAACAAAATAATTAAGGCTATTCAAGCTCGGCAAGTAAGCTTCTGATATCCAATGGTTTTGTAAACATATCAACTGAACCGTCTTCCTTTTTCGGCCATTCTTCTTTAGGTCTGTCCCAATATAATTCAACGCCATTGCCATCAGGATCATCCAGATAAAGTGCTTCTGAAACTCCATGATCCGATGCACCTGAAATCGGATATTTTTTATCCTGCAGCCGCTTGAAAATTTCAGCCAGATCTTTTTTAGAAGGATAGAGAATTGCAGTATGAAATAATCCCGGGCTACTTTTAGGAGCAGCTTCTGCATTTTTACTGAACCAAGTATTCAACCCAATGTGATGATGGTATCCGCCGGCTGAAATAAAAGCAGCCTGATCTCCGTAGGTGGTCATAAGTTCAAAGCCTAACAAGTCGCAATAAAACTCAAGAGAACGATCAAGATCAGAAACTTTCAAATGAACATGTCCAATGGAAGTTTTAGGTGGAATTTTATATGACATAGCACAATGTTTTAATAAGAAGTTTCAAAAATAAAAAAAGCCTTCCCAAATGAGAAGGCTTTTCTCTGGTTCCGATGCTCTGCGTCGGAATCTTTATTTTAAGGAATAACACAACTTGTTGCTTTGTTATCCGGACGTAAACGACCTGCTGGTTTAAGGTATTTAAACAAGTAGAGCCTTCAAGGCTCGGCGGGCTAGCTTGGAAACGGGAGTGGATCTCCCAATTTCTTACTTTGTTATCCGGTTCTTTGCAGTAATACCTATGATCAATAAAAAAAGCCTTCCCAAATGAGAAGGCTTTTAAATTAAATAGAATTAAATCAGACAATCAGGCATCAGTTACCGCCATCTCTGTTTGCTGATCTTGGAGTTGGCCAGGTCATTTGCTCGCCTGTTCTACGACTTATTGGAAGAACAGCTCTGTCTCGAGGGAAAGACTCAGGATCTTCACTAGCCATGTATGTAAGAACTGCAGTTAAAATTGCGTTATTTCGTACATCATCAAAAACGATCTTATCGTATGTATCACGATTAGTGTGCCACGTATAGTTCCAATAACTCCAGCTAAGTGAGCTTAAAGAAAATCCGGGAGCACCGGCAGCTATAAAAGAAGCGTAGTCAGAGCCACCGCCACCGGGAGTTCCGGGGAAAGTTGTTTCTATATGTCTGCTGATGTCGTTTGGTACAGCTTCCAACCAGCGTCCTAAGAATTCATAAGAATGAAGGAATCCCTGACCTGATAATCTTACTACACGTCCAGTTCCGTTATCCTGATTGAAAAGTGCTTGTAAGTTGTCAACAACTTCAGGATTGTCTTCAACAAAAGCTCTTGAGCCATTCAATCCTTGCTCTTCACTTCCCCAAAGTCCAACAATAATGGTTCTCTTAGGATTAGGATATACTTTTTTCAAAATACGAGCTGCTTCCATCATGGTGATAGAACCTGTACCGTTATCCGTTGCTCCGGTTCCGCCATCCCATGAATCGAAATGAGCAGAAAGAACAATGTACTCGTCTGGTTTTTCAGTTCCGGGAATAGTTGCGATAGTATTGAAAGTCTCTACTTTTCCAAGTTCTTTAGAAGTGGCTTTTACATGAATTTTTGGCTTATCACCATATTCAGTTAAGCGGTAAAGCAATCCATAATCTTCAAGAGAAAGATCAACTGTAGGAATTTTCTGGGTTGAAGAACTAAATATTTTATTTACACCAAATCCTGATGACCATCTGGATTGAATGATTCCAACCGCTCCGGCTTCTTCAAGAGCTGCAATAATAGTTCGTGAATTGTATCCGGTGTTGTTGATTCGATCTCTCCAAGCCCGAGTTTCAGCATTACGCTCTTCTTTCATTTTTTCGAACGATTCTTCTGTAGCGAATTCTTCCCAGTTATAATCAGGACGTCCGGTTGGCTGATGCATGGAAACCAATACATATTTTCCTTTCGCGTTCTTCAACCAGGCTTCAAATTCTTCTTTATTTTCAACTTCAGGAATAATTACTGTTTCAGCTTCAACACCATTTTTCTTGGTGCCCGGGCTCCATGCTAAGATCATTCCTTCCATACTCACAGTACGTGGATGCGTAAGATCTACATGAGTAACTCCGCGTTCCCATCCTCGCCATTCTCCGAATTGTTGTTTTTCGGCTTCAATTCCCCACTCTTTGAACGTATCTACCGCCCAGTTATGAGCTTTTAATTGTTGTGGAGTACCAACCAAGCGCGGCCCGATAACATCTAACAACTCATGAGCAAGTTTCTCAAGATGAGAATTTTCATTGGCTTCTTTTACGATCATATCCACCACTTCTTCAGTAGTTTGTGCAACTGCCATTGTACTTGTTAGTACAAAAACAGCCATAAATAGTTTAAGTGTTCTTTTCACTTTCACCCTCATTAGATTAATAAATTAGTTGGCGAGAATATATCCAAGAAAAGAGTAAGGGAAGAGGGTTGTAACTTTTTTTAACAGTTTACCTGAATAAAAAAACCTCCAACTCTATTGAGCGGAGGTTTGAATATATTTTGCCACGGAAACACTAAATCACGAAAGTTACTATTTAGTGCTTTTGAGATTTAGTGGCGAAACAATCTTAAGCAGTTTCCAGCATTTTCTTTAGCGTAATGCCAATTTCTGCAGGACTGTCAACAACAGTGATACCTGCAGCAGCAAGTGCTTTTTTCTTTTCCTGAGCAGTTCCTTTACCACCGGAAATGATCGCACCAGCATGTCCCATACGTCGGCCCGGAGGCGCTGTTGATCCCGCAATAAATGCCACAACAGGTTTGTCAACATGCTTTGCAATATATTCAGCAGCCTCTTCTTCAGCAGAACCGCCAATCTCACCGATCAATACGATCGCGTCAGTATCAGGATCTTCCTGAAGCATTTTAACAGCATCAAGATGAGTAGTTCCGATCACCGGATCTCCACCAATTCCGATTGCTGTGCTTTGACCCAATCCTTCTTTGGTCAATTGATCAACTGCTTCGTAAGTCAACGTTCCTGATCTGGAAATCAAACCAACGGTTCCTTTTGAGAAAATACTTCCGGGCATAATTCCCACTTTCGCTTCTCCTGGAG
Organism: uncultured Balneola sp.; assembly: GCA_913058495.1. GTDB lineage: Bacteria > Bacteroidota > Rhodothermia > Balneolales > Balneolaceae > Balneola. The sequence goes on from CAJXQC010000040.1 coordinate 5,861, forward strand.
TAATTAATCCCGGGCAATTTGGTCCAACCAGTACTGCTCCATGATTTTTCACAACTTGCTTGGCTACGATCATGTCTTTAACAGGAATTCCTTCCGTAATACAAATGATCACTTTGATGCCGGCAAAAGCTGCTTCAGTAATAGCGTCGCCTGCAAATGCTGGAGGAACAAAAATGATAGATGTATTTGCCTGAACTTCTTCAACAGCTTCAGCAACTGTATTAAAAACCGGACGATCTAAGTGAGTTTGCCCGCCTTTTCCCGGAGTAACTCCGCCTACAACATTCGTTCCGTACTCGATCATTTGACCTGCATGAAAACTTCCTTCACTTCCGGTAAAACCCTGTACAATCAGTCGGGTATCATTTCCTACTAATACGCTCATTTTTGTTCTTTAACGTTCAAATTTTTGTGCGCTAGAATATACCACCATTGCATGGCAATGGAAAGCGCTTTTAAGGATAGTTAATGGTTATTAGTTATTGGATAAAGGTTGAATACTAATAACCATTATCCAATAACTGAATTTCAAAATCCGTATAATTGAATCATGATAACCGACGACAAAAAAGAGGAAGTTCGAGACGCCGCTGATATAGTGGAGGTTGTGGGCGACTATGTAAAGCTGAAGCGCTCAGGCAGTGGTTTCACGGGTTTGTGTCCTTATCATGATGAAAAGACCCCGTCTTTTAATGTGACACCGAGATTAGGCATTTTTAAATGCTTTGGATGTGGTGAATCCGGTGATGTTTTCAAATTTGTGATGGATCAGGATGGGATCGGTTTTACGGAAGCCGTTCGGCAGCTTGCAGATCGTTACGGAGTTTTTATCCCCGAAGAAGAAAGTTCAGAACCATCGGAGAGTCTTCAGCAGAAAGAAGGAATTTATCATGCGCTGAAGTTTGCAGGAATTTATTTCTACAGAAATCTGATCGAAAATCCGGATGCAGAGAAGGCACTAAAGTATCTGGATAACCGTGGTTATAATCGGGAAGTGTTTAAAAAGTATGGATTGGGTTATGCTCCTACCGGTGGAAGTGATCTTTACAAAGCAGCACAGAATGCAGGAATTTCAGAAGAATATTTAGTTGAAGCAGATCTGATCAAGCCCAGCCAAAGGGGAGAAGGCTATTACGATACTTTTCGTGGACGATTGATGTTTCCCATCTTTGGAACTACAGGAAAAGTGATCGCTTTTGCAGGAAGAGTACTTGGAAATGAAAAAACAGCTAAGTACATAAATTCTGCACAGACCAAAGTGTACAACAAAAGTGAAGTTGTATACGGGGTTAACTTTGCAAAGAATGAGATCCGTAAAAACAAAGAAGTGATTCTGGTCGAAGGATACACGGATGTGATCACTTTGAATGAGCATGGTATTAAAAATGTAGTGGCAAGTTCAGGAACAGCCCTCACACCCGGACAAATGAAGATACTGAATCGTTACGGTGAGAAGATCATTATGATCTATGATGCGGATAATGCCGGTCAGGCCGCAATGAAGAGAGGTATCGATATTGCTTTGGCCCAGGGAATGGAAGTTCAGTTGCTGGAACTCCCGGATGGTGAAGATCCTGATTCATTTGTGAAGCAATTCGGAAAAGAATCTTTCGATGAGTTAAAGAATAAAGAAGCTTTAGATTTTGTGGATTTTCTTCTTTTGAAAGCAGATGAAGAAGGACGATTGAACAATCCCGTTCAGGTTGGTAAAGTGATTTCCGAAATTCTTCAAGCTATTGCCTGTATAAAAGAGTCGATTCAGCGACAGATCTATGTACAGCATCTTCATCAGAAAACTCAGCAATACCGAAAGGGGAGTGACCGGGAACTTTTTACTGAGCTGGAAAGAGTGATGGCACAAAAGCAGCAGGAAGATTTCAGAGATCGAAGGAGGGAAGCCTTCAGGGAACAAAGAACTGTTGATGAAACAGGAATGACGGACGGGCGCGTTACTTCAGACGAAGTACAAACTCCGAAGGCTTTGGACGGTCGTCACGCGCCATCTTCCAAAAAACCTCAGTTCGAGAAAGAACTTATCCGGTTAATGATCACTTACGGCCGTGATATGGTCGAATATATTTGCTCATTTACTAATGAAAAGCTTTTTGAAGATGAAGAATTAAAGACTTTTTATCTGGATATCCTCAATCGTTACAAAGAAGAAAAAGAGATTTCCATTCAGGTCTACTCCGGAAAACAAGATCCATTTCCACGGTTGGTAGGTGATGTTCTATTGGAACAATACGCACCTAGCGAGAGGCATGAGGAGAAAGTGGGACTGAAATATGAGAAAGATAAGAATCCTTACAGAACGGCAAAAAGTGCTATCAAAGCTATGGAATTGGCTTTTTATAAGAGGAAAATAGCAGAATTATCCGAGAGATTTGGAAGGTCGGAATCTCAGGAAGAGAAAAAGAAAATAATGTCTTCTCAAACGCTCATTCAGGGGAAAGTTACCAAATTGACTACTACTTATTCAGACGATTATTACCCGGATCCTTCAACCGAATCTGAGAATGTTGTGAACGAAAAGAAGTTTGAGTACAAGATGAAAAGGGAAAGGGAATAGTTATTTGTTATTAGTTGTTGGTATATACAAATAACAAATAACTGTTAACTTACAACATTATGAAGACCATCAATCCTGCTACCGGAAAAGTAATTAAAGAATATTCGGAAATGAGTTTTGAGGAAGTTTCCGGAATCATTTACAGGGCAAACATTGCTCAAAAACAATGGAAGGAAAGAAGTTTTACAAATCGTTCTGTAAATCTGAATAAGATCAGTGAATTACTGAAAAAGAATAAAGACAGGCTGGGAAAATTGATGTCTACCGAGATGGGAAAGCCTTTTTCTGAGTCAATTGGAGAGATAGAAAAATGCGCCTGGGTTTGTGAATATTATGCTGAGAATGCAGAGGAATTTCTTGCTGATGATACTGTTGAAACAGACGCATCAAAAAGCTATGTGACGTTCAATCCTCTGGGAACAGTTCTTTCAATTATGCCGTGGAACTTTCCTTTCTGGCAGTTATTCAGATTTGCAGCTCCGGCGTTAATGGCAGGTAATGCAGTAATTCTGAGTCATTCGGAAAATGTAACGGGTTGTGCACTGGAAATTGAAAAGATCATCCACGGATCGGGCATATCTGCTGATCTGTTTCGTACAATTCTGGTCCAGAATGAAAACATGAAACCGATAGTTCAGCATGATGGAATAGCAGCGGTTACATTAACAGGAAGCACCAAAGCCGGGAAGATTGTCGCTTCACAAGCCGGGGAAGCATTAAAGAAAACGGTATTGGAATTAGGAGGCAGTGATCCTTCTGTAATCTTAGCCGATGCTGACATCAAACAAGCAGCTGAAAGTTGTGTGAATTCAAGACTATTAAACAGTGGACAAAGCTGTATTGCGGCTAAGAGGTTCGTGGTTGTTGAAGAAGTGTATGACGAGTTTGTATCGGAATTCAAAAAATTGATGGAAACTAAGAAAGTTGGTGATCCTTTTGATGAAGCTACTGATATCGGCCCAATGGCTAGAGAAGATCTGAGAGATGGTTTACACGTTCAGGTTCAGAAAAGTATTGAAGTAGGAGCAGAGTGTACGCTTGGCGGAGAAAAACCGGGAGCAGTAGGTTCTTTTTATCCGGTTACTATCCTTGAAAATGTGACCAAAGGAATGCCTGCTTACGACGAAGAACTATTTGGCCCTGTTGCTTCTATTATCAAAGTTCAGGATGAGGCAGAGGCTGTAAAAGTAGCGAATGATTCTGTTTATGGATTAGGCGCTTCTATTTACTCTTCCGATGTAGAAAAAGCAGAGAAAATAGCAGCGGAGCAGCTGGAAGCAGGATGCTGTTTTGTGAATGACTTCGTTAAATCTGATCCAAGGTTACCTTTCGGTGGAATCAAGCAATCAGGATACGGAAGAGAGCTAGGCTTATATGGAATTCGAGAGTTTGTGAATACGAAGACGGTGTATGTGATGTGAAGTAGAATTAGGAATAAGTAAATAAGGGAATTAGGAATAACTATTCAATTATTCCTAATTCCATACTCCTAATTATTCTCCACCATCATTGTGATTACCAACCCCCGCTGAAGCTTCTCCTTTCGCTAAGGCGCTTAATCGATCTACGGCATCCCAAAGCGTCATGGCCTCTTTCAGCGTTTCGTCAAAAACATCGTTTACAATTGGGTAGAAGGCTTTCATTTCCCAAACTTGGCGAGCTAATTCAGCTTTCATTCGTCCCTCACTCATCCACGCTACTTCCTCAAAATGACCAACAGGAACAAATAGAGAATCTTTTCTGAATTTTGGAGCATCAACTGTATCAGTTATAACAAGTCCCTGATCAATTAATGAAGCTTTGAAATCAGCAATGTTCTTTTCATCCCAAGTAAAATCAGTACGGAATTTTTCAAAATCACCTTCCCATTGTGCACGGAACTCATCTCCATTTTCATCTAAATATGAACGTACGTAATCAAAAGCTGCTCTTTTACGAATAGCAAAATTGATCACATATCCTGAACGGGTAGTGTCGTCAGGGATGATATAATCAGGCACAATTCCGCCTCCACCATATACTGTTCTTCCAGCGTCGGTTTTGTATTTCAAGGAGTCCGGAATTTCTTCTGAAAACTCAATGGCATCGCTCATTGCATTTTGTCTGCGATAAATTTCATAAGCGTATTCTTCACCACCGCCTTCTACAAAAGGCTTTTGGATCAGACGGCCTGAAGGAGTGTAATATCTTGAAATAGTAACCCTAACATTACTGTTATCGATCAATTCATATTGTTGCTGAACCAACCCTTTTCCGAACGTTCGTTTACCTACTATTAATCCACGATCATGATCCTGAATAGCTCCTGAAACGATTTCACTGGCAGAAGCAGCTCCTTCATCCACTAAAATAATAACCGGTTTCCCTTGATATTCACCATCCTTTCTGGAAAAGTAATCACCATCAAATCGGCTGTGTTTGCTTTTCGTTGAAACCAATGAGGTTCCTCTTGGAAAAAACTCCTCTGCAATGGCAATGGCTTGCCCTAAATATCCACCAGGATTTCCACGCAGATCCAAAACCAACCGCTCCATCCCAAGGGATTTCAGTTCTTTTGAAGCTTCCATGAACTCTTGATGAGTGGTAGCCGCAAAACGGTTTATTTTGATGTAACCTGTTTGTTCATCTAACATATATGACGCGTCTACGGTATAAAGCGGGATATCATCTCGTTCAATAGTAAAATATAATTGAGAGGAAACACCGGGTCTTACAATAGTAACTTTTACTTTAGAGCCTTTTTCGCCGCGAAGGTTTTTCAGTACTTGCTCATTAGTAAAACCAACAGCATTACTGTCTTCAATGGCTACAATTCTGTCACCTGATCTTATTCCAAGTTGATCACTTGGTCCACCTGAAATCGCAGTTACAACCGTAATCGTATCTTGAATGATGTTGAACTGAACACCAATACCCTGAAATTTACCTGCAAATTCTTCCTGCACGCGTTCGCTGTCATCCGGTTCTATATACACGGAATGAGGATCTAAAGTTGAAAAAAGACCGCGAATGGCATATTCAGTCAATTTGGTCATGTTCTCGTCTTCAGTGTTATTGGAAACGTAGAAATAAGCCTTTTCAAAACTGGTAAATGCATCCGTAATGGAATTTATCTTTACACCGGGAAATGTAGTATCTACAGGAGTGGACTCAATTTTCAGTGTAGAATCTTTTACATGAGTAACAAATTCTTTGATGCTGACTTTATACATTTTGTCGAGGTCAGCTTCACTGAAATAATTAGCTACAATACTTCGCGTTGCCTGCGCATATTTGATAATATTGGTTTCATCATCGTTTGCAGTTGTTTTAAGAACAGAATCCGCACCGGTAAACTTTACCAGAGCTAAGATTAATACGATGGCAACTTGTGGGGCAATAAATTTTTTTAACGTCATATTCAGTTCAATTATTTATTACACTAACTAAATAGTGCAACGAATTGTTTCATTCAAGATGGATTGTAATAAATAAACCGTTCTAATGCCCATTAAAGTATGTAATGGCTCAGATCTTTGTCTTTTACCAGATCTTCGAGTTGTTTACTTACATAGGTTGGGTCGATTGTGATCTCTCCGGAATTAATATCATCGGGGACTGCAAACAGCAATTCATCAAATAATGATGACATTATGGTATGCAAACGTCTGGCTCCGATATTTTCAACCTGTGAGTTCACCACAGCTGCAATTCTGGCTAACTCAAGAATCGCATCATCTGTAAAGTCTATTTTTACACCCTCTGTTTCCAGCATAGCTTCATACTGTTTTGTAAGTGCGTTCTTTGGTTCAGAAAGAATTTTTACAAAGTCTTCTTCAGTAAGAGAATTCAGCTCCACACGAATTGGGAAACGACCCTGAAGTTCCGGAATCATATCGGATGGTTTTGATACATGAAATGCACCTGAACCTACAAACAGAATATGATCGGTTTTCACGATTCCGTGCTTGGTGTTAACGGTACTTCCTTCCACGATCGGCAGAAGATCACGTTGAACACCCTGACGGCTTACATCAGGTCCGCTTTTTCCTGCTCCGGATGATGGTTCGGCAATTTTGTCGATCTCGTCAATAAATACAATTCCCTGCTTTTGAACTCTTTCCAATGCTTCCTGAACAGCGGATTCATGATCGATGAGTTTTTCAGCTTCTTCTTCCAAAAGTGCTTCTCTTGCTTCAGATATAGGAAGTTTTCTCTTAGCTTTTTTGCCTTTACCGCCCATATTCCCCAGCATATCCTGAAGATTCATTCCCATCTCTTCCATTCCGCCCGGACCGAAGACCTGCATCATTGGCGTTTTGGTATTTTTCACTTCGATCTCTATCTCACGATCTTCCAGTTCTCCGTTGCGTAGTTTTTCTCTGAATCGCTCACGCGTTCTCACATTCAATTCTTCGTCTCCGGCTTTAGCAGGATCAAAATCTGAATCAGAACTTCCTGATCCTGAATTAAAACCAACGCCTTTTTTGGTAACAGGAGGGATGAGGTTATCCAGGATTCGGTTTTCAACAGCCTGAGCGGCTTTTTCTTTTACGCGTTCCTGCATTTCAGCTTTTACCATACTAACGGCAATATCGGTGAGGTCACGGATCATAGATTCAACATCACGTCCCACATAACCAACTTCTGTAAACTTGGAAGCTTCCACTTTAACAAAGGGAGCCATCGCTAGTTTTGCCAGTCTGCGGGCGATCTCAGTTTTACCGACACCTGTAGGTCCGATCAATAAAATGTTATTCGGAACAATCTCTTCTCTTATTTCTTCTCTGGAGTTTAATCTTCTCCATCGGTTTCTTAGCGCAATTGCCACAGAACGTTTTGCAGCTTTTTGCCCGACGATATATTTATCGAGCTCTTTAACAATTTGTTGTGGCGTTAAATTCTTTTCTTCTAACATCATTTAGTCCTCAATTTCTATGATCGACAAATTGTGATTTGTGTAGATGTCGATATCTGCAGCAATATTCAGTGATTCTTCAACGATCTGCTTAGCAGTTAATTTCTTAGCATGTTTGCTCATTGCACGGGCTGCTGAAAGGGCGTATGAACCGCCACTTCCTATAGTGGCAATATTATCATCAGGCTCAATAACATCTCCCTGACCTGAGATAACCAAAGCATTCTCATTATTCATCACAATAAGTAATGCTTCCAGTTTTTGGAGGAATTTATCTTTTCTCCATTCCTTGGCCAATTCAACGGCAGCGCGCTGCATATTGCCGTTATATTCGTTTAGTTTTTCTTCGTACTTCTCAAAAAGGGTAAATGCATCTGCTGTAGATCCGGCAAAACCGGCAAGCACTTTACCTTCGTATAATTTTCTAACTTTCTTTACGGTAGATTTCATCACCGTTTTGTCCATGGTAGCTTGTCCGTCGCTACCCAATGCAGCTTTTCCATTGTGGATAACACCCACAACAGTTGTTGCATGTAATTTGAATGCACTCATTGTATAAAATTAAATTCAGTTTATGCTAAGATCGGCAAAAACCAAGCCATCAAAATATCAGTACTAATTTTGATGGGTATGGTTCTTTCTTCCATTCGAATTGGCAGAACTTCCTGACGTTCTGTTTCCGCTGTTTCGATGATTGCTTTTCTTTGTGATCTCCAGATCATCTTTACCGCGATCTATCTCTTCAACATATTCTACCTGTTCCAGGGCCTCATCAATAGAAGCACCGCGCATAACTACATCGGTTATATCCACATCAGAACCGGATAGTGTTACTTTGAATCGGCTTAACGGAATACTTTCATCAGCAACCATGGTAATTTTGATGTGCAATTTTGACATCCACTTCCAGCGCTTGCTGAACATTCCTTTGTTGATGAGTGTCTTCATGTAGGGGTTTACATACAGATCAACTGCACGATATTCTGAAGCATGCTTAAATTTACTTAACCAACTTTCAATGTCAGTAAGGATAGTATCATCGCTGATCACATCACCACTTCCACCACACATCGGGCAGACTTTAGACACGGAGTTGATCACACTTGGACGAATTCGCTGTCTGGTGATTTGAACCAATCCGAAATCACTCATTCCCAGCATATTGGTTTTGGCAGGATCTTTTCGGAATTCTTTCTTTAATTCATCGTAGATCTTCTTACGATTTTTGTCGTCTCTAAGATCAATAAAATCCACTACAATAATTCCACCGATATCTCTCAGGCGTAATTGTTTAGCAATTTCTCTGGCAGCATCTAAGTTTGTTTTCAGTGAATTATCTTCCTGTCTTGCCTTAGCCGCATAAGGTCCGGAGTTTACATCCACCACATACATAGCTTCTGTCTGCTCAAAGATCAGGTAACCGCCCGACTTCATTCTGACCCTTGGATTGAAGATAGAATTGATATCCTCAGCAATTCCCATTTGGTCGAAAATATGCTTCTTTCCTTTATACTGATGTACATTTTGAGCCATCTCAGGAGCAATCTGTCCAACATAAGATTTTAGCTGACGATACATTTTTGGGTCATCAACCAGCACTCGTTCGTAGTTTTTAGCAAAAAGATCACGGATCAGGCTTTCTGTCATGTCCAGATCTCTGTGCAGGAGAGAAGGTGGTTTAGCAGTTTCAAGCTTGTCTAAGATCTTTTCCCATTTTCTTAAAACATCACGAAGATCATCTTCAATAGCTTTTTCGTCCTGACCCTGAGCAACTGTTCTCACGATCACTCCAAAGCCGTCCGGAACCATGTCGCCAAGAATATTTTTTAAACGACGACGCTCTTTGTAGTTAGAAATTTTCTTAGAAACAGCGATGTAATCTCCCATTGGGATCAACACTAAAAAGCGACCTGCAATGGTGATATCAGTAGAGATTCGAGGTCCTTTGGAGCCAATAGGTTCTTTAACGATCTGAACCAATAATTTCTGGCCGTTTCTCAATATCTTTCCGGCAAGTGCTTGTTTCTGATGATTAGCAAGCTTCTCTTTGTTCTTCAGATCAGGCTTTGCATGACCCGGAATAGCATTTTTGCCGTTAAGCATGGCAATGTATTCATCTAAATGGTCGCCGGCATCCGAGAAATGTAAGAAAGCGTCTTTAGGAGTTCCCATATCGATGAAAGCAGCTTTGATACCGCTCATCACTTTATGGACTTTTGCTACATGAATATTACCAACAGTACGCTGGTTCTCTTCGGATTGGATGAATAATTGAGCGAGCTCTCCATCTTCGAGCAACGCAATCCGAGCTTGATCCTCGGTGGAATGAATTATGATTTGATTCTTCATTGAATTTCTTTTTTGAACGGCCGTTAGCTGCAATACATGCTATCCACTGTCGAATTCTGAGTACTAACTCCGGATCGTAAAATGAGCGTATATAGGATGTTACCTGAAAAGGCAGTGCAGTAACATCGGCCTGATTATCTTGAAAATTTGTTTTGTTAGGGGCTGATGGTTGTGAAATATCAGCGAAAAGTTTCTGCTTTATAAGTACAAAAATTGATGTGCAGAATAAAAGTAGATCGGTAGAAATAGCATCAAGAAGCATGTTTTTTTCTTCTTGTCCATTTTGTAATTGATATGTATTCAGTGCGTAGTGCAAAAAATAGTCTCTGTAAAAATCTTTTTATTTAACCGTCTTTATAAATACAAATATACGGTTGATTCCAATACTTTGAAATGATTAAATGATGTAATTTTTTTTGGCGTGAGGAGATTCTGCTTTGTCTGTTTCAATTTGTCATTGGAAGCAGGAGTTTGCGGACGAGGTTAATCGGCGAGTCGAAAGCACTTGTTCGGCACGCTGTATCTATTTAATGATTTGAAGATATTCCTTGATTGTAACTTCAGAATAAAATGTTCTTATTCCATCAAAATATTCATAGTTGTGCTTGCTCAACTCTTCACGAAATGAATTAAATAAGCGATAGATAAGTGGATGGGATTGGTCTTTTGTCAGACTTAAAACTATCTGTTGAAATTCCGGAAGCATTTTTCCTTTGCTAGAATTATCAGGGTTGATCTTATAAATACGAGTATTATCTAAACCATTCATAAATAAGCATGTATAGTATTTAAAATGGTATAAATTTTTCTGAATTAAATCTGGATGTTGTGCGGAAAGTAAAGAAGTCTCCCATTTTTTTAATCTGTCGACTAAAATGGAGTAGTCACCTACATAACCTTCTCCAATATCTTTTTCAGTTAACAGCAGATCAACGTAGCTATTTAAAGGTTTTGAATTTGAATTAGCAAAGTACTTTTTATAGTTAGCCGGAGAATAAGAAACATACATTTCTTCAGTTGATGATAATACGAGTGCTAATCCTGCGCTTCTGAGCGAATCAGTATATTCTTTGCTCTTAGTTGAATATTTATCTCTGTAATAACTTGGGACGTATTGATTATAAAAATGATCGGTTTGTGCATCAGAATATCTCTTATAGAACTTATCGAAAATCAAGAAAATTGAAACCTGATGCTCTGAAGATTGACATTGAGTATTCATTAAGGAATTAGTTAATGCGATAACTTCCTGACCTGACTGTAATTTGTGTAGCGGAATCCTCTCAAGTTCATTTTGGTAAGACTCGATTGGACAATTAAATAGTAAAAAAAGCAGAATAAGATTCATTAGAAATACGTGATATTACGTTCGACTGTGCCATTTTCTTTGTATTTATATTCTCCGGATTCTTTTTTTTCAAGGATTACTTTTTTAATCCAATTTCCAAAATCATCTAATTCATACTCATACTTCTCTTCCTGAACCACGTTTCCATTATCGTTCTTATAACTTTCATATGAGTTGTGGCATTTGAAAACAGTAGATTCAGGAAATTGATTTTCATCATATCTAAAAATTCCTTCTCCCCAACAACCATGGTAATCATCAATAGTAAACATTCGTAGAATTAAGCCATTCGAATCGACCCAATTTTCACCAAGTATTCTTTCTTCTTGACTTACTATTGTTAACCTCGTGATTGAGTTTTCATCTTTATACTCAACAAATCTCATGTTCTCAGATGGATGAACAACAATCGTAATATCTTTCCATGTTGAATCAATTTTTTCAAGTTCCATTAAAGAATCTGGCGAATAGTAATAATACTTAGTTGATTTGAATTCTTCTCCCGGATAACTGACCTTATTTACAGAAGATAGATTTCCGTTTTTATATAAATATTCTTCTCTGATGAATAACTCTCGTTCAGGTTTAAGAAAGAACATTTCATGTAGTGATATTCTATTCTCCGAATTGTACTCGTTCAAAACGATTGAAAACTTCTCTTTATCCTTTCCACTAAAATTGTAATTGACTACTGAATCAATTCGATTTTCAGAATAAAAAAAGTATGATTGCTCAGTTGATGAGAACCCATCTTCTGACATTTGAGTTGTATTCGTTTGATCAATCAAATAACCGTCTTCATTAAAATTTAAGCTATCCTTCTGCCAATATTGTTGAATGGTTGCTGATTTCACCTTCCCTTTTAAATCGAAATCCGTTGTTGTGAGAGGTATAAAATCAGATTGAGCAAACGAATTTAAACTGATTGAACAAAAAAGGAATGTGATGAAAAGTTTGATCATAAATTTTATGTACCTATCGACCATGTGTTTACGTGATGCAGGTCTTCATTTTTAATTGAAGTAACTGAATATTTTTATTGGTAACAAGACCGAGATTCTTAGATACAAATTTCAATATGGCTTTTCGGATAAGATCTGACTGGTATGCCAGATAGTTAGCATATAAATACGATCTGGTTTTATTTCATAAATCATCCTGTAATTACCATGAATAAGCTCTTTGATTTCTTCACGATTAAATTCAGGTACCATTCTGCCACTACCTGGTTGTGATCTTAGTTGTTCACAATGATCGAAAATCTCTTCCGCCCACTTTATAGCTGTCGGAATGTGATCCAAAGCGATGTAATCTGTACATTCCTCAACTCTAGTAAGAAAACGATCGGTAAAAATTACTTCCATTTAGAAAGATGCTTTTCAATCCTTTCTTTAGCTTCGTCCATGGTAAAGGTATTACCTTGCTCAACTTGTTGTTTTGCTTCCAGCAGATCTTCCAACATTTCCATTCTTTCGGCAATGCGCTCGTATTCGGATACATCCATCAAAACAGCTGCACTTTTGCCATGTTGAGTTAAGACGATAGGTTGTTTGTCTTTCTTCAGTCGTTTTACAAAATCAGCCGACTTTTTACGAAACTCGGATAGGGGTTCGATATCTTTTGAAAGAGAAATATTCATATAAGTACATATAAAGTTTTTTAAAGTACTATAAATATACCGAATTGAAAGGTGCTTACCAATGTAAGGTAGGTCAGGCTAAAATTAAGTGAATTAACAAGAGTTGTTACTTAAATGAAGAGGAAGCAGGAGCTCCCTACTGGCATTCCCAAGCAGAGCTTGGGAACGAGGTGAAATTTAATTGGTTAATATTGCTGTAGCTTCTATTGTTCTTTCAATGCCTGTAGTTATTCCTCCGACATTAAGATCTCTATGAGCTTGAACCGAAGCTTCATTTTTGGTGATAATTAATGCATTAGCTCCAATATCTTTAGCCTTGTTTTTAAAAGCTTCAATGATTTTTTGTTCTGGGTCATTTTCTTCAAAAAGTATAGATTTGAATTTAGCAATTTCTGTATAGTCGTTATCTATATCGTGTAAATTTTCAAAGACGACAATGTTTTCAACTGGTTTTTTTGGTTGAGCTTCACTTAGCATTTCAGTTTCAATCTTAACTGCATTTGCTGATGAACATGCAATGAAAATAAAAGGAATAATAAGCAGTACTTTTGGGAGAGTTTTCATTTTAGTATTTAATGTTTATCAGATTTGTGTATAACGACCCAAACCGCATTCGAGTCCGCATGAAACGTTTGTTATGCACCACAGTGTGTAGCATTAATTTGTCTTTTCTTTTTCATTAGAAAAACTATTTTCGAGTGAATCTTTCTTTATTTCTGTTGGAGCTACATTCTTTTCTTCGTAATTATCAATTTCTTCAATTCGGGGAAATAGAAAAAGAATAAACAAGAATAAGCCAATCAGGATTACTGGAACTGAAGTTCCAATTCTATATCCTGTCAACCCAAAAAGGGCATTATCAACCTCTGGCAAATGATTTTGTTTTTTTGCTTCTTTTTTAAACGCATTCAAGTATTGAGACATCCTATAAAGGATTAGCATCTGAACTAACATGATTAAAATACCAGCAATTAATAGTGATTGACTAAGTATAAGTTGTTCATTACTCATCAAAGCATACCAACCTGCTAAAATTGCGATTGCTACAAATGGTACAGAAAAAACAGTTCGCCAAAAAAGCTCACTTTGATAAATCCATAGATCTACAATCTTTGAATAATTATTATCTTTTGATGGCTTATGATGCTTATTCATTTTAATGGTTGCCTAACATAATATTATCTGAACTATCGTTCGTATAAAATCAATTTAAGATAGAAAAAGGGTGAACTAAAACAAGTACTAAGCCAAACCCATCCCCATCCCTGTCCCTTCCCTTAAACGGGACGTTGTAATTAAATTCTGAGTGGTGTTATGGAGTTTCCCTCCCTGATGTTAGGGAGGGAACAAGGGTGGGTCAGGAAAGGCTTGGAATTGTTTTAACCACAGAGAACACAGAGGGTTTTGGGGATGAGACTTTGATAATAATATCTAAACTATTTCAAGTCTGTTTCTCCCTTATGTTAGAGAAAGAACAAGAGTAGGGCAGAAAATGGATGCAAAGATTCTAAATCTCCCTTCGAAGGGAGACCGATCGAACACTTGTGTGAGATCAGAGGATCACTTCGCTGTGCTCGTGAATGGATGGAAAATAGAGTGAAGAAGTAGAGCGATCAAACTGCTATATTAGTAGCGGAAAACAAGAAAAATTCAGAATGTCAGACAAACAAAAAGTACTGGAAGGATCCCGGAAAAGGATAGACGAAATTGATGAACAGATCCTTGATCTTCTGTCGGAGCGGGCAGAGGTTGTAAATGCAGTCATCAAAACAAAAGTGGAAAACCAGTTGCCGGTTTTTGTGCCGAAACGGGAGGATGAAAAATCAGCATCATTCAAAAAAATGGCTCAGGAAAAAGGAATTGATCCTGAATGGGCGGAAGATTTTTTAAGGATGATCATGACCTCGTCCCGGGATAAACAATCCCAGGATAAATTTCCGATCGCTACCGCTGAACCAAAGCACATCTTGTATATCGGTGGTGAAGGAGGAATGGGAAAACTCTACAAAAAGATCACTGAGCAGACAGGACATAAAGCCTATTCCATAGATAAATCCAACTGGTATGAGCTGGAAGAAATAGCCCCAAAGCTTGATATGGTGATTGTTACTGTACCGATCAAGATTACGGAGCAAGTGATCGAGCGATTAAAAGGAAGACTGTCAGAAAAAACCATTCTGGCTGATTTCACCAGTAACAAATCTTCACCAATTGAAAAGATGCTGGAGTGCCATGAAGGTCCGGTGGTTGGTTTGCACCCCATGCATGGACCGGATGTTCAAAACCTGAGCAAACAATTGATGGTTGTTTGTCCCGGAAGAAATGCAGAGGAAGCTAATTGGTTTGTTGAGCAATGTGAACTTTGGGGAATGCGTGTAATTAAAGCAGACCAAAACAAGCACGATCATGTAATGCATATGGTGCAGGGACTTCGACACTTTGTGGCGCTGCTTCATGGATCATTTATGGAAGAATATGACCTTCGTCCAAGCGATATGCTCGAATATTCCAGCCCTATCTACCGGGCGGAAATGATGATGACAGGTCGTATTTTTGCTCAAAGCGCAGAACTATATGCAGACATCGTTTTTGCTAATGAAGAACGTCGAGATCTGTTATTGAAATTCTTTGAGCACCACCAAAAGCTGGCAGAATTAGTAAAACAGAATGATAGGGAAGGATTTATCAGAGAGTTCGAAGGCGTGACCGATTTCTTCGGAAAATTCGCAACTCAGGCGTTAAACGAAAGCGGTTATTTGATAAACAGACTGGCGGATAGGTTTGCGTAGATTAAAGTATTAAAAGGCCAGCTTAAAAAAATATCAGCTATAAGTAATTTCTTGGTGTCACTTTTGTCTTGATACAAAAGTGACCAAAAAATCAATAAGATTCTAAACTCCTCCCATCAGAACTCAGGAATGCACGCTGATCAAAACCGATACTGATGGTTCGTCAAACATAGAATCTTATGGGGTTGATCCAGCCTTTAATAACACAGTCGTCATCCTGAAAAAGCTTCCAACTACACCGACCTTTAGAATTATTGGCGAGAAAGAACGTAATGAAATCGACGGCTCCGTAGGAGCAATCATTACATTCAGGCAGATTTGTGGATATGTACCATACAAACGAAGACCTTTTGTAATGATTAGTCGATGTAATGGAGTTCGCGCCAATAATTC
>CAJXQC010000041.1 GCA_913058495.1 uncultured Balneola sp.
TCGATTTCATTACGTTCTTTCTCGCCAATAATTCTAAAGGTCGGTGTAGTTGGAAACTTTTTCTTAAAACGTCAGGACGTTTAAGCAGAATAATTTTTGTAAGCGAATTAGCTAAGATCTACAATCCCGAACTTGTTTCGGGATCTTTGTGGAGACGGTTAGTCCCATTTCATCTCAATATTTAAATCAAAGCCTTTAAAGCAGAACTCTAGATTTCTCCCTCCGGTCGAAAGGACAAAGAAAAAATAAACTTAACTTTTAAAAATCAGCTAAAATAGTGTTTAAGGTTTCACTAGGTCGCATAGCAGTTGATGCCAATTCATTATTAGGATTGAAATATCCCTGAATATCGACCGGATTTCCTTGTACGTCAATTAGTTCTTCGTTAATCCTTTTTTCATTGTCTGACAATGAGTTATAAAGATCAGAGAATTTCGAAGACAGGTCGCTATCCTCAGTTTGGTTTGCTATAGCTTCAGCCCAATACATCGCAAGATAAAAGTGACTTCCACGGTTGTCTATTTGTCCAAGTCGACGTGCAGGAGACTTGTCGTTTTGCAAAAACTTAGAAGTAGCATTATCTAAAGCTTCACCTAAGATCTTTGCTCTTTGGTTATCAAAGGTTTTACCTAAGTGTTCCAGAGAAACAGCCAGTGCTAAAAACTCTCCCAATGAATCCCAGCGCAGGTAATTTTCTTCAACAAATTGCTGAACATGTTTTGGAGCAGAACCACCTGCTCCGGTTTCAAACAGTCCGCCGCCATTCATCAAAGGAACAATAGAAAGCATTTTTGCGCTGGTTCCAACTTCCAAAATAGGGAAGAGATCGGTTAGATAATCACGTAATACATTTCCTGTTACTGAAATGGTGTCTTTTCCTTGTCTGATTCTTTCCAGTGAAAACCAGGTTGCTTTAACAGGACTCATAATATGAAGTTCAAGTCCGTTGGTATCGTGGTCTTTAAGGTAAGTATTTACTTTTTTGATGAGTTGGGCATCATGTGCACGGTCTTCATCTAACCAGAATACAGCCGGAGAACCGGTATCTCTTGCTCTGGAAACTGCAAGTTTTACCCAATCCTGCACCGGAGCGCCTTTTGTTTGACACATTCTCCAGATATCGCCTTTTTCTACAACGTGTTCGATGAGCGTATTTCCATTGGAGTCTAAAACTCTGACTTTACCATTATTTTCGATCTCAAAAGTTTTGTCATGAGAACCATATTCTTCAGCTTTTTTGGCCATTAAACCTACATTAGGAACACTTCCCATGGTTGTAGGATCATACGCTCCGTGCTTTTTACAGTCTTCGATCACAGCTTGATATACATCAGCATAACTGCTGTCCGGAATTACTGCTTTAGTATCCTGAGTTTTTCCTTCTTTGTTCCACATACAGCCGGAAGTTCTGATCATTGCCGGCATGGAAGCATCAATAATAACATCACTTGGCACATGAAGGTTAGTAATTCCTTTGTCAGAGTTTACCATCGCAAGATCAGCTTGGTTTTCGTAACAAGCTTCGATGTCCGCTTCAATTTCTTGTCTTTTGTCTTCAGGAAGCTCATCTAATTTTGAGATCAGATCCCCGAAACCGTTGTTGGTATCAACTCCAAGGTTTTGAATGGTCTCAGCGTGCTTTTCGAATACATCTTTGAAGAAGATCTTTACTGCATGACCAAAAATTATAGGGTCAGAAACTTTCATCATCGTTGCTTTCATGTGAAGTGAGAATAAAACTCCCGTTTCTTTCGCTTCTTTGATCTGGATATCCAGAAAACGGAGCAACGCTTTTTTGTTCATTACAGCGGCATCAATAATCTCGCCTTCCAGTAATGAGATACCATCTTTTAAAACTGTTTTATTTCCTGAAATGTCTTCATGTTCGATGGTAACGTCTGTTGCATTACCAAGAGTAACCGATTGTTCCGTAGATCTGAAGTCGCCATGATCCATAGTTGATACATGAGATTTAGACTCAGCTCTCCATTCACCCATGGAATGAGGATTATTTCGTGCGTATTCTTTAACGGCTTTTGGAGCTCTACGATCAGAATTCCCTTCACGCAAAACGGGATTTACCGCACTACCTTTTACTTTATCGTACTGAGACTTGATCTGCTTTTCTTCATCGGTTTTAGGCTCTTCAGGATAATCAGGCAGAGCATAACCTTGCGACTGTAATTCTTTGATAGCAGCATTTAACTGAGGAACTGAAGCACTTATATTCGGCAGCTTAATGATATTTGCTTCGGGCTTCTTTGCAAGTTCACCAAGTTCCGCTAAAGCATCTCCAATGCGCTGATCTTCTTTTAAATACTGCGGGAAATTTGCGATAATTCGACCAGCTAATGAGATATCTCTGGTTTCAACAGCTACACCGGCTACTTTTGCGAATGATTCAATAATTGGTAGAAAAGAGTAGGTTGCTAAAGCCGGAGCTTCGTCAGTTTTTGTGTAGATGATCTTTGCTTTGTTATCGCTCATTATTCTCTGAAGTCTTTAAATTTAGTTTAGATCGTTTCCCGCCGGAAAGTCACCCGAAGTTAAAAATTAATAGACTAGGAGTTTACGAAAAAAGGAATACAATTAAGAATTTATCAATGAAGAATTATCAATTGATTTCATTGAAATTGATCATTGATTCATTCTTAATTCTGAATTGATATTCATATATTGGCAATGATTAGCGGAGGTGCTCCGTTGGTTTCAAAAAGGTTAATTTAACTTCCAGAGCCATGATCAGACCCATGTTCGGTTTCCGTCCGAAGCCAAAAAAATTCGATTTACCATTCAGATACCACGATCCTGAAAAGGAACAGCGGGAAGATGACAGAAGAAAACGTCGTATCAAATTTCAAACACACAACAGAGTTAAGCCAAAGCAAAATGTTAAAGTTCTGGCTTTAGCTTTACTACTGTCATTAGTGGTTTACATCATTACACTTTTATAGGATTTATTTAGTTGAACGAAACGAAGGAAAGCACTTCAGTTATACATCAGTTACCACCGGAAATCAGCAACAAGATTGCTGCAGGTGAAGTTATACAAAGACCGGCATCCGTAGTTAAGGAGTTATTGGATAATGCCGTTGATGCCGGATCGGATGATATTAAAATAATAATTGAACAAGCCGGCAGAACGCTCATTCAAGTGATCGATAACGGTTGCGGAATGAGTGAAGAAGATCTTCCGCTTTGTTTTGAACGTCATGCGACCTCAAAGATTAATACGGTTGATGACCTTTTTAAGATCAGAACGCTGGGATTTCGTGGCGAGGCAATGGCTTCCATCGCTTCCGTTTCTCATGTTACTGTAAGATCAAAAAGAGCAGAGGACGATAACGGGTGGGAGTTTGAAGTTGACGGTGGCGATGAAAAGGAGATCAAACCGGTTGCAACTCCTGATGGAACTTCTTTCTCTATTAGAAATCTGTTTTTTAATGTCCCTGCAAGACGCCAATTTCTGAAAACCGATGTTACAGAACTCAGACATATTCTCAGAACGGTTCAATACGCTGCTCTTGCAAACACGAACGTGGCATTTCAGGTTGTAGCAGATGGTGAAGAGATCTACAATCTTCCGGTTCAATCACTCAAAGAAAGAGTTGCTGCAATTTTCGGAGCTCCTTACAAAGCAAGTTTGATCGAGTTTGGGGAAGAAACCAGCTATGTAAAGATCTTTGGATTTGCTTCTGATCCGAAACTGGCTAAAAAAAGCAGGGGAGAGCAATTTCTTTTTGTAAACGGGAGACCGTTTCAGCACCGCTATCTAACTCATGTGTTACTCAGTTTGTATGATGCCTGGACCAAGAATAACGAGTATCCGTTTTATGCTTTATTCTTTGAAATTGATCCTTCTAAAGTGGATGTGAACGTTCATCCGTCCAAAATGGAAGTTAAGTTTGAAGATGAAAGAAGTGTAATTCAGCTTGCACGTTCGGTGGTAAATCGATCTTTGAATGAACATTTCATGGTTCCTAATATCCAGAGAGAAGAAAATACTTTTCTCGGTGATAACGAAAGCAAAGGGTTTGATTCAGGCTTTAGTTTTAACCAGAAGAAAGATGTTCGTCAAAGTGAGTCCGGATTTCACATTCCATCCAGAATAAACCGAAATCCTGCAAAGGGCAGAGGTGAGGAATTTGGCGAGATGTTATATGGACAAAGTTCATCGTCAGAACAAACTTTCAGTTCCGGAGACTTCAGATCAGAGGACAGCAAGCCAAGTGATAATCATGGATTTTTCCAACTCCACAACGCTTATATCATTACTCAGACACGTACAGGGGTTTGCGTTATTGATCAGTATTTGGCTCATAAACGCATCATCTTTGAAAAAGCGATAACTGCTACTGAATCTGCTCTTCCAAGTACTCAGCAGCTTTTATTCGCTCAAACAATGGAGTTATCAGCCAGCGACTACACTTTGTTGAAAGAATTACATCCAATTTTACAGAGAATGGGTTTTTCTGTTCAAATGTTGAGTGGAAATACAGCTATGATCAACGGTGTTCCGGCCGATATTGAGATCGGAAACGAACAGGAAGTTTTGATCTCTATGCTTCATCAGTATCAGGATCTTGGAAAGAAAATGAATCTGGAAGCCAGAGATAAATTAGCAATTTCATTTGCATCGAAAGCAGCAATTCCAAGAGGTAAAAAGCTGGATATCAAAGAAATGGAAGCGCTGGTAGATCAGTTGTTTGCATGCGACCAGCCTTATCTGGATCCTTTGAAAAAGCCCACAATCGTTTATCTTTCGCTGGATGAAATACAGTCGAGGTTTAGGTAGTTTATTTATTAGTGAATGGTTATTAGTTATTAGTCTGGGAATTTTTACCATTAACTAATAACCAATAACTTTTACTGATTAGGTCACATTTTAAAATGTCAATTCGGGAAAAAAGCAAAGCCTTACACAAATAAAGATGAATATTCTTGCAATTGAACCTTTTTACAGCGGATCTCATAAAGCCTTTTTAAAAGGACTTATTGAGCATTCAAGTCATACGATCATTCCCATCAAGCTGAATTATAAAGGTTGGAAATGGCGAATGCATGGAGATTCAGTTACACTTGCAGAGTTAACCAGACAGGTTGAAGAGGATATAGATCTGTTGATGGTGAGTAGCATGACGAACCTGCCGGCTTTTATAGCACTTACCAATCCCAGGTTTTCTCACACGCCAAAGATCATGTATATGCATGATAATCAGTTTACAAGACCAATTCCGGAAGGAGAGAGTCGCGATCTTACTTTCTGTTATATCAATTATCTGAGTATGCTGGTAGCTGATAAATTAGTTTTCACTTCTCAGTTCCATATTGACGATCTGATGGAGGCGTTACCAAAGTTTCTGGATAATTATCCGGATGACAAGCATTACAATACCGTAGAGCAGATCAGAGAAAAAAGTATAGTTATGCAGCCCGGTTTAGACCTGAAGAGCTTTAACGAACAACCTGATACCCGGTTGAAGAATGAAAATCCGGTTATAGTTTGGAATCAGCGTTGGCAATTTGATAGGAATCCTGCAATGTTCTTCAGAGTGCTGAACAGATTGAACGATATAGATCTTAAATTCGATCTGATATTAGCAGGAGATACCAAACACGAGAAGCCTGAGGAATTTGAAAAAGCCTGGCAACGATATGGAACTCACATTACTCATTTTGGTTATGTAGACGACAAAGAAAACTACAGCAAGTTACTCCATTCGGGAGATATAGTAGTTTCCACCGCCAGTTATGAGTTCTTTTGTACACCTATTTTAGAAGCTATTTACTGTGGATGTCACCCGTTTGTACCTAATGCTCTTCATTATCCCGAATTGATACCGGAGTCGCTTCACAGTCCGCTTTTACATGCTCCTGTTCTTTATAACGATGAAGATGCACTATTCAAGCACATGAAAGATCTTTTGACCGGAAAGACAAAACCACTCCCGAAGTCTTCCTTACAGAATATTAATAAGCATCTGGACTGGAGCAGAAAGATCAAAGACTATGATCTTATATTTGAGGCTATGAGTACTGCAAATTAATGTGGAAAATTTGTTCACAGCTTGGGTTAATTTTTCATTATTTTACAGGAGATTAAATTCATTGAATAATAAACTTAATCCCTCATCCCATGAAAATTCAAAAACTACCTTTGGTTTTTTTGATCTGTTTTATTCCTCTTTTCACCACATCATTAAAAGCACAGGTTACCACATCAACTATTCAAGGTATTGTAAAAGATGCTACTGGCGAACCGTTAGCCGGAGCTACAATAGTAGCTGTTCATACACCATCAGGAACTAAATACGGAACTTCTGCTCGCTCTGACGGACGTTATAATTTACCAAACCTTCGTATTGGTGGACCTTATGAAGTAACAGCTTCATTTATAGGCTTTGAGGCAAAAAAAATTCAAGAGATATTTTTAACTCTGGGTAAAACACAGACAATAGAAATCACTCTCGACGAAAATGTACAAGGCCTTGAAGAAGTAGTTGTCACTGTTAATCAGGATATAAATGCAGGACGAACAGGTGCATCTACCACTATTGATAATGCCCAGCTTACTAAAGTACCTACCATTTCAAGATCAGCAGGAGATATTTATAAACTATCGCCTTCCTCTGACGGAAATTCCTTTGGTGGTAGAAATGATCAGTATAACAACTTTTCGTTGGATGGATCGATTTTTAACAATCCATTCGGACTGGATGCTGCAACTCCCGGCGGTCAATCTAATGCTCAACCTGTTTCGCTGGATGCCATCGACCAAATACAGGTTTCAATAGCGCCATATGATGTAACCCAATCCGGTTTTACAGGAGCATCAGTTAATGCGGTAACGAAATCCGGAACTAACTCTTATCATGGAACGGCGTTTACTTTTTACAGAAATCAAGATTTAACGGGAGGCAAAGTTTCAGGCAATGATATATTTGTACCTGATCTTACTCAATTACAGTCAGGATTTAGTGTAGGCGGACCCATAATTGAAAATAAACTATTCTTCTTTGCGAATTTTGAAGTTGAAAGACGAGAAGATCTGGGTAGTAATTTCGTAGCAAATGCACCCGGAGTTTCCGGCGATAACGTTTCAAGAGTTCTGGCATCAGATCTGGATGCTGTCAGCAATATTCTGCAAAGCAGATTTGGTTATAGCACGGGCGATTATCAGAAATACAATCGCGATACAGACAGTAATAAAGGATTATTTAAATTAGACTGGAATATCAATGATTTTAATACGCTAACGGCTACATTTAATTTTCTTGATGCATACAGAGATCTGAATGCAAATCCCGATGCAATCGGTAGAAGAGGGCCTGATGCCATTACTTTACAATTCGAAAATTCAGGTTACAGAATAAATAACGATATCACTTCTTATATAGTAGAATTGAAATCCCGAATCGGAAATAAGTATTCCAATAAATTCCAGGCGGGATATACTTTCTTTAACGATAAAAGAGATCCATTCAGCGATCCCTTTCCTGTTGTTAATATCAATAAAGACGGTGTACGTTACATTGTTGCAGGACATGAGCCTTTTTCTATCAATAACAGTTTAGATCAGCATGTGTATCAGATTACAAATAACTTTGATATATATATGGGGGCTCACACCATAACTTTAGGTACTTCTTTTGAACGTTTTTCTTTTGACAACTCCTTTAATTTGGGAGTTTATGAACCATTTGGTGTACCGTATCCGGGAGGGACTTTCGGACCTGGTTTTAACAGTGTTCAGGATTTTCTTGATTTCGTAAATGATGGAGATATGGATCCTGTAGTTCAGCACGCCAGAGATACTTTTAATTCCGGTAATTGGGCATTGGCCGAAACTAATGTTGGTCAATTTGCACTTTATGCACAGGATAAATGGAATGTCACTGAGGATTTCAATCTGACACTCGGAATCAGGATGGATATGCCTCTTTATTTTGACACAGCAGATAAAATTCGCGAAAACATAGAGCGTAAAGGAGGTTTAATTTCTGATGGAGGAACTTACGATCCAACCATTACTTATTACGATGAGAATAACAATGCTGTTCAATTCGATCATACAGAACTACCTGATCAAAAACCTTTGTTTTCTCCTCGCTTGGGTTTCAACTGGGATGTAAACAGTGATCAGAGCTTACAGATCAGAGGTGGATCGGGATTATTCACCGGTCGATTCCCATTCGTATGGATCGGAAACCAGGTCGCAAACCCGGATTTCTTTTTCTACAATGTGACATCACCTGATTTTGAATATCCGCAGGTATGGAGAACTAACTTAGGAATAGACAAAGCATTTGAAAATGGTCTGGTTCTGTCTACGGATATATCTTACACCAAAGATGTAAATTCAATGCTAGTCAGAAACTATGGTTTGAGATTTCCATCTGCTAATTTAACAGGAGCTGACGATCGACCATACTATTTAGATGATGAATCGGATAAAGCACTTGATCCCTCTGGTAATCCGGGACAAAACGCATATGTATATACCAATACTGATCAGGGTTACTCTTTTAACTGGAGTGTGGAAGCGAAGAAGATCTGGACAGAAGGATTATATACTTCTCTGGCTTACAACTATCTGGATGCACAAACAGTAAGTTCTAATACTCGCGAGATATCAAGCGATATCTTTGAAGGAAACCCAATACTGAATAATGCCAACAGACCGGAACTTTCACCGGCCGTATACGGAAACAAACATCGTTTTGTAGGTACTGCCAATAAAACGTGGATTTACGGCTTGGAGGAAAAATGGTCTACCACGGTTTCTGTATTTGTCGAGGCATCGCAGGGTGGACGATATAGCTACACTTATTCAGGAGATATTAATAACGACGGATCAGGATTAAATGATTTGATCTATATCCCAACTTCTCTTGAATTAACTACTTATTTATTTTCAGGAAATATTGCCGAGCGAATCTCTCAAAGAGAGGCCCTTGAGGAATTTATTCAGCAGGATGAGTATTTAAATGACAGAAGAGGTCAGTATGCTGAAAGATATGCTATTCTAAGTCCTTGGAGCTCAAGAATGGATATCCGGATACTTCAGAATTTGAATCTCAAAGGCACTCAATCTGTGCAATTTAGTATGGATATCCTGAATATTGGTAATCTCATTAATTCAGATTGGGGAGTCCGTGAAATTCCTATCAACACACAACCAATTGGAGTTACTGTTGATCCTACAACCAGAATCCCTACTTATTCTTTTGATGACTCACAATCTTCTTCTTTTGTGGATGATTTCAACTTAGGATCAAGATGGCAGATCCAATTTGGATTGAGATATAATTTCTGATACGACCTTTGTCGAACCTGAAGCCCCTTTTTTAGAAGAAGGGGCTTTTTTATTGCTGTGAAATAAACTCCACAATCAACTTAAAATAATCTTCAAATTCGGTTAGTGGTAATGTTTCCGGTCTGTCATAAACATCATGATAAGCTTGAATACCACCCAATGTGTAAATGTAGAATCCGGGAACATCTTGCTGGTCAAACATACAATGATCGCTGTTACAAGCCGCTCCTCTTATTTTGATGTTAGAAAGTAGATCTCGCACTTCATTGATCTGAACCAGTTCATCAAATTTTTCTTTGTAAACAGAACCATTTACAACCTGAATTCCTTCATCTCCGGTTCCGGCAAGATCAAAATTCAATAGAAACTTTATTTCTGAAAGAGGGAAGAGAGGATTCTCAGTGAAATATTTAGAACCGATCAATCCCAGCTCTTCTGCTCCGAAAGCTATAAATACTGTGTTATAATTCGGCTTGTTTTCTGAGTAGTGTTTAGCAAGACTCAAAAGCATAGCTGTACCGCTTGCATTGTCGTTTGCACCGTTAAAAGTTGCCTGAGGGCCTAACATTCCCAAATGATCGTAATGGGCTATAAATACAATAGTGGAGTCAGTGTTTTTACCTTCTACATATCCGATCACATTCTGAGTGGTGTATTTTTCAATAAATGAACTCTTTATATCCAGCTTTAGAGACTTCAAAGTGCCATCTAACGAATCGGAATGAATAATGATCGTAGGATTTGAATTTTGCCTGACTGAGCCTGCCCATGTTAACTTATCATTGGTGAGTATGATCGTTCCTTTGGATGGATTTTGCGGATGATACTTCAGAAAGTTGATCACTCCATTCAACTGCTCGTTTTGTTCTTTAGTGAAATCCGACTTATCGAAAGGTTGAACAGCGATCAATTGACCGGAAGAAACTCTGAGTTTGTTTACGAATTTAGCATTATCCAGAATTTCGTCAACAGTCACTGGAATAACATCGAAAGTACCCTTGAGAGAAGGAGAACCCGGATCTAGTAAATAATCTTTTCCGGCTTCAAGCTCTTTTCCATTGATTACTACTGATTGTCGATCGGGAAAAGTGTTTACAGAAGTTTCTAATTCCTGATAAAAGCTGTTATTATAACTTTTAAGACCAAACTTTTCGAATTCGCTTCTGATAAAATCTGCTGCCAGTTTATCTCCGTTTTCAACATAACCTCGACCTTTAAGACTGTCTGATGCTAGAATATTTACTGCATCCCGGGCATAATCTAAAGATTGAGATAAAATCTTTCCGGTAGATAAAAACAATAAGAATGAAAGGAGAAAATATCTCATAGTATTTAAAAAGGCGCGTCCTCATCAGGAGCAGGATTGTGTGGCATTGGTGGTGGACCGGAATCTCCCTGATCAAAACTATCCGGCAATTGAGCCTGTCCCTGAGGTTCCCCAAAGAATCCTCCGGAATCAGCCGTAGTAAGATTTTCGAAGCGGGCATAGTCCTTAACAAAATAATGCATTTTACTTCCAACGGGCCCGTTTCTTTGCTTTCCAATGATCACTTCAGCAAGTCCTGCAGTAGACTGACCATCTTCTGTAGTGGTAATTTTATAGTACTCAGGACGATATAAAAACATCACAACATCGGCATCCTGCTCGATCGAACCTGATTCACGTAAGTCACTAAGCTGTGGTCGTTTATCACCACCACGTTGTTCTACTGCACGGCTTAACTGAGAGAGTGCAATAACAGGAACATCAAGTTCTTTAGCCAGTGCTTTAAGTCCACGGGAAATAGAAGCAATTTCCTGCTCACGATTCCCGGTGTCTTTGGTATTCCCCTGCATCAACTGCAGATAATCAATAATGATCAATCCAACATCGTGCTCACTTTTAAGCCGTCGACATTTAGTACGAAGCTCCATCAAAGTGATAGCGGGAGTGTCATCAATAAAAATATCCGCTTCGTGTAAATTACTGGCAGCTTCGATCAATTGCTTAAAACTGTCGTCGTTCAGCGTTCCTTTTCGGGCTTCAGATGCATTTACACGAGCTTCCATAGTCAACAATCTCTGAACTAGCGACTGATTCGACATCTCCAAACTGAAGAGAGCCACAGAAGTTCTTAGTTTTTCATCATGATGCATTGCAGCATTTCTGGCTGCCGTCAGTACAAAAGCCGTTTTACCCATAGAAGGTCGAGCTGCAATAATGATCAGATCGCCTTTTTGCCAACCGGCCGTCATGGTATCGATAGATAATCCCGTTGGAACTCCGGTGATTCCACCTTCTTTACCGCGCATATCTTCCAGATACTCAAGGGTATCTTTCAGAATTTCAGATACAGGCTTTGAAGCATTCTTGGTCTTATTATTGGCAAGATCAAAAATTCGTTGCTCTGCGTCATCCAAAACATCATAAGCATCCGAAGCAGTGTCGTAAGAGTCTTTAATTACATCGGTACAATTCAGGATCAGATTTCGCTTAACCGCTTTCTCAATAATGATCTGAGAATGATATTCGATATTTGCGGCTGAACTTACGGAGCGAGTCAAGTCAGATAAATAGGAGGGACCGCCACATGCGTCCAGTAAATTATTATCCCGAAGCTCGTTTTCTACCGTCAAAAGATCTAACGGATTATCTCTTTCAGAGAGATTTTTAATAGTTTCGAAAATATGGCGATGAGCAGGCTTGTAGAAATCTTCAGCAACTAACATTCCAAAAGCGATAATAGCAGCTCCGTTTTCGATCAGCATAGCACCCAGAATAGCTTCCTCAACTTCAACTGCCTGAGGCGGAACTCGTCCTTGCTGCTCCAAAATCTTATTGGACTCTACGTAATTGTTTTTTTTGTATGCTGAACCGTTTGTTGCCATTTACTGCTTAGTACCCTACTAGAACGTTTAAATAAAATTTATGTCATTCAGAGCGAAAGCGAAGAATCTGCACGAAGGAGATATTAGCACAAAACAGTCGTGAAGATTCTTCTCCCGAAATTTCGGGATCAGGATGACTAATAATTTATGTAATTAATTGGTGCCTAACTTGTCAACTTTCGAACAACTTTTCTACAAAGTTATTAACATTTATCATGGCTTACCACCTAGCTCTTCATAACGTTTGCGGAGTTTCTGAACATCTTCCCAGGTTGGGCGTTTCCATTGTTTATTTCTGAGCAACGCCGCCGGGTGATAGGTTACCATCAATTCTCTACCATTAAACTCATGAAATTTGGAACGCATATTTTTGAGAGAGTCGTCTTTGTCCAGTAAAGTGGTTCCGGAAACTCTGCCGACACACAAGATCAACTTCGGATCAACCAATTCGATCTGCTTTAATAAATAAGGTAGACTGTTTGCGCGTTCTTCTACTTTGGGATCACGATTTTCGGGTGGACGATGCTTCAAAATATTGGCGATGTAAATATCATCCCGCTTAAAATTGATGGCTGCCATGATCTTATCCAACAACTGACCGGCTTCTCCAACAAAAGGCTCGCCTTGTTTGTCCTCATTAAATCCGGGAGCTTCGCCGATGATCATCAAGTCAGCATTCGGATTTCCAACTCCAAACACCAGATTAGTGCCTTCCAGATCGGTTTTTAAAGTCTCTGCCTTTTTACATAGTGCTTTCAGCTCTTCTAAAGTTGAACACTGAGCGATAAGTTCTGCTTCGGTTAATTCAGGCTCAACTTCTTCAGTTTGATACTCTGTTTTCACTTCTTCAACAGAAACCGATGATTCTTCTACAGCTTTCCCTTCAATATTTTCGTGATTCTGTGCTTTCGCGGCAACCTCAGTTTCTTTACTAACACTTTCGTGCTTTTGTGATTCCGTGGTTGAAACCTCTTCTTGTTTATGAACTTCAGAAACTACTTTAACCTCGTTATTCTCTTTTTTGTGATTCTGTGTTTTTGTAGCTAAAGTCTCTTCATGCGTCACAGAAAAATCACCGTACATTTCTTTTTGTTGATTCAGAAACCGAATCGTTCTGCTGATAAGATCATTTTCGGATTCAGCCATCAATGAGCTCCGCAATGGCTTGTTCTTCTTGTTGAACGGATTCAGAAAGCGTTCCTAAAAAATGTCCTTCACTGGTGATCGAAGTCAACTCAATATCCTGAATGGTATTTACCAATCGCTCATTAAACGGGATTGCCACACGCACGTAATTGTTGGTCCAGCCAAACATCAATCCGTCTTTTTCTGATTCTTCAAACAGGGCAGGGCGCACTTCGCCTTCAAATCGGGAATCGAATTCAAAACGCTTCTTCTTCGAAAGTCTTCTGAGTTTGTGAGTTCGTTTTTTACGCTCTTGTTTAGGGATCACAGGTTTTAGAGAAAGCGCATGGGTGTTTGGTCGCTCGGAATAGGTAAACACATGCAGATATGAAACATCCAGTGAATTAATGAAATCAAACGATTTCTGAAACAATTCTTCCGTTTCGCCCGGGTGACCTGTAATTACATCCACGCCGATACAAGCATCGGGAATCAGTTCTCTGATCAACTCCACTCTGCTTCTGTACAGATCAGATTTATAACGCCTTCTCATGACCTTCAGCATTTCATCAGAACCACTTTGAAGCGGAATATGGAAATGAGGTTGTAATTTTTTTGAGGTCGCCGCAAACCGAATGATCTCTTCGGTCAATAAATTCGGCTCGATAGAAGAAACACGTAATCGCTCCAAACCTTTTACTTCGTCCAGCGCTTGCAAAAGCATGTAGAAGTTTTCATCTGTTCCGTAACCGAAATCTCCGGAGTTCACACCGGTAACAATAATTTCTTTGAATCCTTCGGATACCAACTGCTCGGCGTTGCGAACAACCGTAGCAATCTTTGGACTTCGACTCGCTCCACGAGCCAGCGGAATGGTACAAAACGAACATTTATAATTACAGCCGTCCTGAACCTTCAGAAAAGCTCGGGTTCTGTCATCCGAAGAAAAGGCATTGTGAAAATCCACCGCTTCATTAACATCGGTGTTGTGAATGATGGTCTTTTCCTGCTTTACAAAATCATCAAACAGATCCAGCAGATGGAATTTATCTTTGGCACCAAGTACCACATCCACACCTTCGATCTGAGCAATCTCTTCCGGTTCTAACTGAGCATAACAGCCCACTACAGCCACAAAAGCATCCGGGTTTCTGCGCAATGCTTGTCGAACGGTTTTTCTACATGCAGAATTAGCGTCTAGCGTGACCGAGCACGTATTTATGACATATACGTCAGCTTTATCATCAAACTCTTTGAGCTCAAAACCTTCGTCCTCGAAGTCTCTTCTCATGGAAGACGTTTCCGAGAAATTTAACTTACAACCTAATGTTTCAAATGCGGCACTTTTCATGCGTCAAAGATAAGCAGAAAGAGGAGGGAATGCAGGGAGAATTTTTGTTGGTGGCTTAAATTTAATTAGTGAGGTTTTAACCGTCCAAGCGAGACGCGAACTTAGCTTAAATATGAGTTCTTAATATTTATTATCGCTTTTTATTAAAGTAATTATTTAGTAGTCGGATTAATTTTCAAATGGTTTAAAATCAACAGTTGCATTTATTTCTGGACATAGCTTTTTGAAATTAAACACAAAACACTTTTCAATAATATTCTTTTTTTCATCTAATTTGTGAGAAGGTACCTGATAAAGGACTGCATCGTGCATTGGAATTAAGAATTCAATCTCTTTATCAATTGAAACATCAACAATAGATTTTTTCAAAATGTAAGATGCTGTTCCTTGTATAAGTTGGCTAAGTACGAACCGACTTTCAGATACTCTACCCTTACCAGTTTTAGTTTGTCTAATATATCTTCTAAGAGTTGTTTTGGATTGGATATAGGCTAACTCTATTGCTTTTTTTGATTCCTGAACCTTAAATTTCTCTAAGCCTTTAAACTTCGAAAAAAAATCAGTTGCTGATGCGTCTTTTGTGAGACCTTTCTTTTTTATTATGTAATCAATAGAATTAATTAATTTCTTATTTGACATGCCATATAAATATGAAAGAAATAAAACTTTAGCTTCTTTTCGTAATGCTTTCGTCCCAAAGATATATTCACTAAAATTTGTATAAATATCTTCACTATTATATAAGTCAATCATTACTTGATCTTTAGAGAGAGATGCAAGAATTCCTGGTTCGAATTGATTAAAATCACAATATAAAAGTGTAAAACCTTCTTTGGCTTTAAAAATTATTCTGTTTTCTTTTTTTAATTGTTGAATATGAGGGTAATTAATTAATATTCTAGTAGTGATTGTGCCAATACAGTCAAATTCTGGATAAATTAAATTATCATCTATAGTTATATATTGTTTAAGCTTTTCGTAATCAGATTTTACTCTTAGCGTAATGTAAATATCTTTACAAATTTCAGAAGTAATTCTTGAGGTTTTTAAGAAGCTTAAAAGGTTAAAGTAATTATAGTCTTCATTAGATATTTTAAAGCCTTTATCAACCAAAAATACTCTTAAAGATTTATAGTTTAAATTAATAAGATTGTATTTATATCTGAGTTTATTTACTAAAGCATTTTTATTTACTTCTAATCTATTTATTAAATCTTTTAAGATTTTTTCGTCAATATAAATGCCTTCAACCTGTCTTCTATTGAGTATTTGTTGAATTTCATTTTCTAAGCTGTTGAATCTTTCAAGTTGATTTGATTCTTGAATTTTTATCAATGAATATTCATGATATTGTTTTAACTTTTTTGCAAGAAATTCAAGAGTTGGAATTATTAGATCCTCGTCTGAATTTTCTCTTAAATGGTTGTAAATCTTTCTTGATTCTTCAGTTCCAATATCTCTTTTTACTCTATTCCAAAAAACCCAAGGGTAATTACCCTTATGGTATGATTTTTTAGACCTACCGGCATTTACTTTTACAATTTGTTCAAAGTCAGTAATTTTTGGAAGCTTTCCCTGATACTTATTTCTAATATCATTTAATAAAAATCTTACTTCATAGGTAATAATTTCGTTTGTATAATTTATTATTTGCTCAATATTAAACCTTTGAATCGTACCGTCTTCAAATACACCGATATATATAGAATTAGATATACCATAAAGATCTATTTTATGTGATAGAAATACTTTCATTTATGATATGAATTCTGGCAACTCATCATAAAAGTCTTTGTAATTGAGTTTTGAAGGGTTCAAACAATAAATATCACTGTAGTTTGTATTTAATATTCTGTAGGTACCTTTATGAGTTTTGTCCAAAAACTTTTCTACAGAAACTTTTATGATAGAAGTGTAATCAAGGTTTTTAATACCAATCAAGGCAATTCTTTGAGCAAAGAAGTTGTTCAGATTTCTAAAATTATCAGCTATTTGTTTCCTGTCATTTCCATCACCAATTGCACATAAATATAATGCTGAACCGCCTACAATTGGTATGTCAGTAGCTCGATGAATCATGTTATATCTTGCTTTTTCCAATAATTGTTCGCTTTTATAATTACGACAAATTAAAATTCTCCAAATGTGATACTCTTGCCACGCATAAATATTTTTTTCATCATCTAAAATGATATTTACAATTTTTTGTAGCTGATTATCAGTAAGGGGTACACTAATTAAATATCTTGAGAATGTATCAGTTGACCAAGGCTGGTTAATTAACTCCGAAATAATAGCGTCAGTAATTTCGTCTAATTCTAATCTAGAATTTAATTCAGGAATTCTCACAAGTCTTTCAAGGCGGTTAACACAAAACCTGAAATGTCTATCTAAAGTCCCTCCACTTTCTATAAGCGAGATAGTTTTGTTCTTTAGCATTGGTACAGCACGCTGAATACCTATAGCCTTTTTTGATTTTAATAAGCTCTCAATTTGATCTATTTGTTTGTCATTTTTTTGCAAAGCCTCATTGGCTAGCGGTCTATGTTCAGAATTGTTAAGATCTAAAATTTGAGTTTTTTTTGAATTAACATTTAATCCTTTTTTTCTTAATTCTCTTACTAATAGTTTTAATGCTTTTCTTCCTTCAAATTTATTTTTGCAGACAATTCTGATGTCATCCATGTATCTAAAATATTTATAACCAGACTTGATCATTATATCGTCAACAGGATTTAAGAATATATTAGAAAGAAAAGAGGAGGCATCTCTATTTTGAGGAATACCTCTTTTGGTATCTGGTTGGCACCAATTAGAAAGTAATGTATTGATTTGATTTGATACCTTTTTGAAATCTTTTTTTCTATAGTCGTCTATTTTTAAATTCTCAATTTGGAAAAGGAGAGTAGTGTTTAAATCCTTAATACTAATAGATTCATAATAATTAGATAAATCAGTGATCAATAAGACTTCATTATTTTCTTTATCCAACTCTATTTTAGTGTCCGATAAAAAATTATTCCATTCATCAACCGCATATTTAAAGAAATATTTATTTCCCCAATCTGAATTTATTCTATGTGAATAGATTGAAGCTGAATGAATTCTATCAAGTTCAGGAGCAATAAAATCAACACACGCTTGATAGATTACTCTATCAAGAATGTTTGTTTCGCTTGAATATCTTATTGTAAACCCTGGCTTGGGAATATCAAAGTGCAGAGCAGGACTTGGTTCATATAGATTATTAGATTCGGTATATTTTTCTAATTGGTTTAAGAAGTAAGTTTTATTCTCGAAAAGATCTCTAAATTCTAAAAAATCAGGAAACCAATCATCTCTTAAGTCTTGCTTTAGTCTTTTAAGAGCAATATCTATGTTATATTCAATACCACCAATTTTAATCTTAGATAAGTCTATTTTATTTGATTCAGTTTGTTTTTTCAATTTCTTGTTGTTTCTTTTCATAGTAGCCACTATCAGAGTAAAATGAACTTTATATTTTTATCTATTATTTGAAGTTTATTCTTACTCATTTTCTTCTATAAATCAATGACATAGATATTAATAAACGGAATTCTAGGAATAATACAAACAAGAGTTTATTCGGGAAGGAAAGAGGGGAATTGGTTGAGTAGAATCACCAACTAGAAAATTTCTAGAACATTTTTTCGAATGATTCTCCTGTAAATGTATAGACTTCACCATCAGCCATTCCAAAAAGTAAATTGTTATTCTTGTCGTTGTAGATAGACCAGATCATTGTTGGAGATGATTTAGAATCGATCGTATAGTTTGTCATAGTCTTACCATCGTATTTCCAAGCCCCTGTATCTCTATCTCCAAACCAAATATTTCCTTCTGAATCTTCTTCAATTACAAAAACGTGCTCCATTGTACCGGGAGGAGATAGGTTTCCATTTTTAGGACTATTATCGTGAACTAACCCATGTGCATCTGAAAAATTTATGGTTTTACCATTCTCCATTAGTAGAACTCCAATTCCATTGTTGCCTATCCAAATTCGTTCTTTTGAATCTGCCAATACACTTCTTATATGTAATACATCATCTGCTATAAGCTCTAATTCTTGATTTTCATAAATGTTTGTCGTTATGCCATTATAGTTAAATAAAGCAGCGTACGTAGCGATCCAAACTGTACCGTTTTTATCTTTTGATATATCGGTTACACCATATGAATTCTTCGGGCTATAATTTTTAGGTTTTGGGAAAAGTAAATAGTTCATACTAGTTCCGTTAAAACGATTTATTCCGTCTTCTTCGCCTGCATAGAACCATAAATCGCCACTGGTTTCATTCCAGTCAAGTATGGGGTTGTTAGATCTGGTTCTATAATTTCTAAACTGACCTCCGTCATATACACTTACTCCGTTGGAAGTCCCAAACCAGATATTCCCGCTTTTGTCCTCCTGTATCGTACGGATCTGATTATGAGCTAAGCCTTCATCAGTTGTGAAGTATTCAAATACTTTACCATTATAATAGCTTACACCTTCATTATGGCTACCTAGCCAATAATTGCCTTTGCTATCTTGAAAGATAGAACGCACTCCGGAAGTAAATTTTAAGGTGTCGGTAGTTGAAATTTGTTTTGATTCAACTCTGTTTATTTCTGTTTCTGCTGATTTTTTTTCAACACAAGAAAAGCTCAGAAACAGAAGTAGCAATACAACCGAATATTTCATTCTAAATAATTCGTTCATTTGGTTTTTTAAAAGGACAACAGCAGGTAAAATAAACTTTAATCACCACATTCAAATCCTCCTTTTCCCGAAGGGATGCCTATGGCAGAAGGAGGTATCTACCAGCGGTGTAGTGCGGTTTACCAGCTCATAAACTGCACAACATCCCTCTGATCTCACACAAGTGTTCGATCGGTCTCCCTTCGAAGGGAG
>CAJXQC010000042.1 GCA_913058495.1 uncultured Balneola sp.
ACGAGATGTAGAGAGGTCTCGTGGGCTCGGAGATGTGTATAAGAGACAGGATGTTCCTGAAGGATTAAAATCGAAAAGAATTGTCGCTTTGGACATGGGAGCCTTGGTAGCCGGAACAAAATTCCGTGGCGAATTTGAAGAACGATTAAAAGCTGTTGTTAAAGAAGTGACAGATTCTGATGGAGAAATCATTTTATTTATTGATGAGATCCATACTTTAGTTGGTGCCGGAGCTACGGAAGGAGCGATGGATGCCGCAAATATTCTGAAACCTGCACTTGCCAGGGGAGAAATGCACGCAGTTGGCGCAACTACCTTGGATGAGTACAGAAAGTACATCGAGAAAGACAAAGCTCTTGAACGTCGATTACAAACTGTTTTGGTGGGCGAACCTTCGATCGAAGATACCGTTTCTATTTTGCGCGGATTGCAGGAACGATATGAAGTTCATCACGGAGTAAGAATAACCGATGCTGCTATAGTTGCAGCTGCGGAACTTTCACACAGATATATCGGAGATCGGTTTCTGCCGGATAAAGCTATCGACTTGATTGATGAAGCCGCTTCAAGATTGAGACTTCAAATTGATTCCCTTCCTGAGGAATTAGATGGAATTGAACGACAAATTAGGCAGCTGGAAATTGAGCGTGAGGCATTGAAACGCGAAAAAGATAAAGGTAAGATCAAAGGTATTGAAAAAGAACTGGCTGATCTGGAAGAACAACGAAGTACTATGCGTGTGCAATGGGAGCAGGAGAGAGATACCATCCAGAAAGCCCGCGAACTTAAACAAGCCATTGAGACGACACGTAACGAAGCTGATAAGGCAGAACGTCAGGGTAACTACGAAAAGGTCGCAGAACTTCGGTATGGAACTATCACGCAACTTGAGAAAGATCTAGAAGAGGCAAAAGCCAAGCTGGATGAAATGCAGGAAACGAAGGCGCTACTGAAAGAAGAAGTAGATGCTGAAGATATCGCAGACATTGTTGCTCGCTGGACAGGAATTCCTGTGAAGAAAATGCTTCAGAGTGAACGACAAAAATTACTTCAACTGGAAGATGAGCTTCACAGAAGAGTGATTGGTCAGGATTTGGCTATTGATGCCGTTTCTGATGCAGTCCGCAGATCTCGGGCAGGTTTACAGGATGAAGATCGACCGATTGGTTCGTTTTTCTTCTTAGGATCTACAGGTGTTGGTAAAACGGAATTGGCAAGAACGCTGGCTGAGTTTCTGTTCAATGACCAGAATGCGATGATCCGGATCGATATGAGTGAGTATATGGAAAAGCATTCCGTAAGTCGCTTGGTTGGAGCACCTCCGGGATATGTTGGTTATGATGAAGGTGGACAATTGACAGAGGCTGTTCGTCGACATCCGTACTCGGTTGTGTTGCTGGATGAAATTGAAAAAGCACATCCTGATGTATTCAATATTCTGCTTCAGGTGTTGGATGAAGGAAGGTTGACGGATAACAAAGGAGTAACGGTCGATTTCAAAAATACGATCATCATCATGACCAGCAATATCGGTTCACATTTGATCGTGAATGAAATGGAGAAATCAGGCGGAGAACTTTCTGAAGAAAAGTATGAGAATCTCCAAAATCAATTGATCGATCAGTTGAAGAAGACCATCCGACCTGAATTCTTAAATCGCGTGGATGATACCATCGTATTCCATCCGCTGGGGAGAGAACACATTCGATCTATCGTGGATATTCAGCTGAGAAGAGTTCATCAGTTGTTGGCCAAGAACAAAGTCACGCTTCATGTTTCTGATAATGTGAAAGACTGGTTGGCAGTTCGTGGATATGATCCCGTATATGGTGCACGTCCGTTGAAAAGAGTTCTTCAACAGAATATCACGAACAAACTGGCAACTCAGTTATTAATGAGAGACAGCGAAGAGCCAATTGAATTCGAAGCTACGATTTCCAAAAACGGAAACGAGATCGATTTTGCGGAAGTAGTGGATGATCCCGAAAAATGGGCGGGAGAAGAGAATTGAACAATTAAGAATTAGGAATGGTTCTCAATTGAATTTGGGTCATTCTGAGCGGAGCGAAGAATCTGCAAATTTAAGGAATTGCGTAGATCCTTCGGACGTGTCCTCAGGATGACTTTACCTAAATCCTAAACTCAGAATCTATTATCCGGTTTCCATCTTTATTGTACACTCCGTAATCAAAGCCTTTTTGGATGCTGTATGCGCCAAAAGCACCGTCTTTGTTGAGGGCCAGGTAGCCGACTTGAGTGTTTTTTAAACTGGTGCCGTTTCGTTTGTTGCGGGAAATAATTCGGTCTACTGCAATTTTACAAGCTTCTTCCGGGGAGTGACCTTGTCGCATCATTTCAACGATCAGTGCACTTCCGGCAGTTTTAACGACTTCTTCTCCAAGTCCTGTTGCACATGCTCCACCAATCTCAGGATCTACAAAAAGTCCGGCGCCTATAAGAGGGGAATCACCAACCCTTCCGTGCATTTTCCAGGCGGCTCCACTGGTTGTGCAGGCTCCTGAAAGTCTTCCTTCTGCATCAAGTGCAAGCATGCCAATGGTATCATGGTTTTCAATATTTACTTCCGGCTCGTACTTTCCGTTTTCCAACCATTTTTCCCAAGCTTCTTTAGCTTTGGGAGTAAGCAGGTCTATTTCTTCAAAACCTTGATCTTTAGCAAATTGCTGAGCCCCTTTACCTGCTAACATGATATGAGGCGTTTCTTCCATTACTTTTCTGGCAACGGAAACGGGGTTCTTATAATTCTGAAGAAAAACCACAGATCCACATTCTCCTTTATCATCCATGATGCACGCATCCAAAGAGACATTTCCTTCTCTATCCGGTCGTCCGCCATAACCTACTGACATGTTTTTAGGATCGTCTTCTTCTACCCGAACACCGGCTTCAACGGCATCTAATGCATATCCACCTTTATCAAGAATTTTCCATGCCGCTGCGTTAGCTTTAATAGAAGAATTCCAGGTAGCAATCACAATCGGCTTACTTCCTGTAAATTTGTTGACATTCGTACATCCAATTCCTGCTAATGGAATAGCTCCAAGAAGACCGGTTTTTAAGAATTGTTTTCGATTCAACATAGCTGTTAATCTATTCTCATTGGATGTGCTTCTGTATTGAACACATGCTTATCCAGATCAAATACTTTGTCATCAGCAAAAAGGAGGTAAGCATATTTGAGCGTCTCCGCTAAAAAGAAACTTTCCATATCATCGCTTTTTTCTTTGGTGGTAACATCTGATAAAGCAGCATAACCATGCTCAGTTTTACAATATTCTATAAGGCTTTGGAACATCACTTTTCCCATCTCAATATATTTTTCATCGCCTGTTGCCTGATATAAATAATAAGCAGACTCAATATTTTCGGGACGCAAAGGATATCCTGCCCAGGTTACTTCCATATCAACATAATTCAGACCTTCCGGTTCGATGCCATGTAACTGCCACATCTTAAAATTGGATTCCTGAACCTTTTCTGCAGTTTCAATGTCTCCTGCAAGCACTAAAACTCCGGGCATAAAAGCATCCAGTGCTCCGTAAGTTGTTGCCGTTCTTTCTCCTGTATCCATGTTTGCACGACCGTACCAGGTTCCGGAGGCAACTTCATCGAGCAGATATTTTTCCAGTGCAGGTTCATGAGCTTTCCATATTTTTCGGAAGTCTTCATCTCCGAAAAGCAGCCATGATTTTAGTGCATATTCGTAATAAGAGTCTATCATTCCGGAAATATGTGCTTCTTTATTTTGCCATTCACCGGTTTCTACATCAATAGTTGTTCCGACTAATCCGATTTCGGAGCGGCGCTCATACAATCCCATCATGGCTTTTTTGGCACTGTTATAAAAAACAGAATCTTTAGTGTGTTTGGTAAGTGTACCGAACTCGATCATTAAAGTTCCGATCTCAGCGGGATTATTAACCTGCCATTCTGTTTCTCCTGTTTTAAGATTTACTCTTCCGTAAGTCATTCCTGTTGCTGAATCGAATGCAGGAAGTAATCTTCTTCCAAGATCTTCAGCCAATTCCAGAAATCGTTCGTCTCCATCCATCTCATATGCTGAAAGAAGTCCACCCAAAAGGCGAATCGTTATCTCAAAATTGGATACAAAGAAATCATGATCAAAAGACAATTCAGAAAAGATCAATTCTTTTGCTTCAGCGGCTTCTTCATCCAAGCCCATTAATAACATGGTGTCAAAAGCATCAACCGGAGTCATCAATAAAGATGCGTCATACCAGTTTTTAGAAGATTTTGACAACGGTTTTAGTGCGTCATCTCCCCAAGCATGTTGTTTGTATCCGTTCCAAGCGTGTAAGAATTCTTGTTTTACTTGCTCAGCTAGTTGTTCTTTCTCTGATTTTTG
Organism: uncultured Balneola sp.; assembly: GCA_913058495.1. GTDB lineage: Bacteria > Bacteroidota > Rhodothermia > Balneolales > Balneolaceae > Balneola. Next base: position 4,388 of record CAJXQC010000042.1, read on the forward strand.
AGGAGCACATGCTATCCCTAAAGCAAGTGCCAATAATAAAAATCTCTTCATTAATTAATTGGTCTGTATTCAGTTTTCTTCGCCCAGTTTTTATCAGGTGCAGATCCCATTTCAAAGATCAATTCTCCACCCGCTATAATTTCTTCATGGGAAATATAGCTTCTCTCCAAAGGTTCTCCATTTAAAGATACTGACTTAATGTAAATATTTTCATCCGAAACTCCATTAGCAATAATTGTAAAAGTCTTTGTGTCAGATAAGGTTATATCAACTTGCTTAAATTGAGGAGTCCCTATCACATAATTACCAGAGGCGGGGCTTACAGGATAAAAACCCATCGCCGAAAAAACATACCAAGCAGACATCTGTCCACAATCTTCATTTCCGCTTAATCCATCAACGGCAGTAGAATATTGAGTATTCATAATCGCATGTAGTATTTCCTGAGATTTCCACGGTTTTCCGGCATAATTGTATAAATATCCAATGTGATGACTAGGCTCATTTCCGTGTGCATATTGGCCTATTAATCCTGAGATATCGGGTGAAGTATTATCGCCGGTAATATTCGAGTCTTGATTGAACAGTGAATCGAGTCGTTGTGTAAAAGCATCATCACCGCCCATGAGTTCTATCAATTTATCCACTTGATGAGGAACAAACCAGCTGTGCTGCCATGCGTTGCCTTCGGTATAGTCGGTGTTTACGCGATGAACGGATCTCTTTGGGTCAAAAGGCTCAACCCAATTCCCTTCAGCGGTTTTACCACGCATGAATTTAGTTTGAGCATCATATACATTTTGCCAGAAACCGGACCTGACTATAAAATGTTCGTACTCTGATTCCTTCCCAAGCATAAAAGCCATTTGAGCGATTGCCCAGTCATCAAAAGCATATTCCAGCGTTTTAGTAACCGATTCATGTTCCAGTTCAGATGGGATATATTGATATTTTCGATACAGATCAGTTCCACGTTTATTTTGCATAGCACTTGCTTTCATTGCTTCGAAAGCGAGTTCGGCGTCATAGTCTCTGAATCCTTTGGCGTACGCATCAGCGATCACAGGAATAGCATGATAGCCGGTCATTGTGTTGGTTTCATTTCCGTGTAATTCCCAAACAGGAAGCAATCCGTTTTCTTTATAGAAATCCAGCATGGTTCGGATCATGTCATTCACTCTGTCAGGATTGGTAATGGTAAGCAATGGATGCTGCGCTCGAAAAGTATCCCACAAAGAGTATATAGTGTATTTGGTTTGATCCTGATTGGCATCAGAAAACAAAACCGGAGCTAGTTTGGAATGATAAAGAGCAGTATAAAAAATCGTCTTTTTCTCTTCATTACCCTGAACTTTGATCTTGCCGAGTTCTTCATCCCAGGCCATTTCAGCAAAGAGCTTGGTTTCGTCAAAATCCCAATCCTCCAGAGTTTCCAGATTTGCTAGTGCTCCTTCTTCACTGTGTGATGAGATGGCAATTTTAGCCAAAACTTCTCTTCTGTTATTATCAAATTCCAGCATTCCAAATGAGGTGAACCCTTTATAATCAGCTGAATCAGTGATCATAAAGTCAGAAGAAAATTCCATCGCAAAATAAACATGTTGATCATTCGCCCAACCGGAAGATCTTCGGTAGCCAACTAACTTCTTATTCTCATCTTCTCCGATAATTTTGAAATAACCTTCGGTGAAAGAATCCCAATTCAAGCTATACCCTAAATCCAGATTTAAGAATTGATGATCGCCGTATTCATAAGTAAATCTATACATGGCTACTCTTTCAGTGGCGGTCATCTCGGCGTTGATCTCATAATCATCCAGAAAAACGCTGTAATATCCCGGAGAACCTTTTTCCCGATCGTGAGAAAATTTGGAAGCGTAACTTCTTTTGCTTTCATATTTGGCTGAATCGGACAAGAGCACTTTTCGATTGGTTGGCATGATCAGAATATCATTCAGATCTCCGATTCCAGTTCCGCTAAGATGAGTTTGAGCAAATCCTGTAATAATACTATCCGAATAGTGATAACCGGAAACCCAATCCCAGCCCGGAGTTCCGTTTACAGGACTTGGTTGTATCATTCCGAAAGGAAGCGTTGCTCCGGGGTAAGTGTGCCCATGTCCTCCGGTGCCTATGAATACATCTACAAAATTATTGGGAGATTCGTAGTTGGAGCATGTAACTGTGCTAATAAAAAGGGTAAATAATAAAAATGATGTCTTCATATTGAATTTTGGGGGTGGAATTAAAGAAAACTCATTAATCTAATACTAGTATCTCATCACAAAGAGCAATTTCATCAGGATCATTAGAAGCCAGAAAGACCAGGTAACCTTTTTCTTTTTGTTCTTGAAGTAAACGCTGAACCAAAGCATGCCCGTTCGAATCCAGATTGGAGCCGGGTTCATCCCAGAACAACACTTCAGGATCTCGGATCAGAGATGAAGCCAGTTTCACACGTTGTTGTTGTCCCGTAGAAAGTGATTTGTACAACTTGTCTTTAAGGGAATCGGTTTCTGTTTTGCTGAGTAATTTCTCAAAGTCCGCTTCTTCCAGATGTTGCTGACTTACTTCAGAAAGAAACTCCAGATTTTCGAGAACAGTAAGCTCTTCATACAAAGAAATGTACGGAGCAGCGTAACCGATGTGATCTTTAAGTTCGGTTTGGGATAAAGAATCACCGTTCAATTTCCACTCAATGGTTCCGGAGTTAGATCTGAGTAATCCTGCCAGACATTTCATCAAGGTAGATTTTCCACTTCCGTTTGAGCCTGAAATACCCAAAATCCCTGAATGATGCCCGAATTGAACGTCATTCAAAACCGTTTTACGGTTATATTTTTTGGTAAGACTTTTGACCGAAAGTGAAATCATGCGCTAAAGGTAGAAAGTATAATGCAAAAATATACTATGATGGAAAGATTCGTGTTGTAATGCCACTTTCTAGGCATTATTTTCGTTCACCAAAATCATCTTACTTCCATGCAAAAGGTCATTGACCAAATTACCGATAAATTTACAGGACAGATCGGAACAGAGCGTCCGTTTTACTCACCTCAACAGCTATTGAAGGCAGAAATACCTGTCTACATTGTAGAAAGAATTCGCCTTTTACTGGAAGATAAAGTGCTGTCAGAACTTAAAAAGACAGATTCTGTTTGGGTTGATACGGAAAATAAGTTGTTCGTTAGTGCTCAAAAGGATTTTGAAAATGCGGCCATAAGCTGCTCCGTTATACCGCACGAAAAGTTGTATGATATCCTGCATGCCACGGTTAGCGATATTGTTTCTGTTCTTGTTGAACCACGAAAGAACATCGCTCCTTATATTTTTCGGGAAGAATCTGTGCTTACATTTGAGGAAGTAAGTAAGCGTTGTGCCAGACTGATGGTTTACAAACATTTCGGAACAGCGATTCCTCTTTACATGAAAAAAAGAGAGCTGGATGAACTGACTATAGAACGCTGCCAAAGTCTGGTTTCAAATTTAGATGCCCGAATCGTATCTGATTATACCGCTGAAAACTGGTCCCAAAAACTGGAAATGCTTTTTTCTCTATGCGGAGGAAAACTCGCTCCGGAGCTTCTACAAAGATTCTTCAGAGATAAAGGTTTCGATAATACCGCTGACATTTTCTCTTCTATTGATGTAGCCGTTACGCAAAGTACCTTCATCGAAATGCTTTCGACTGAGAATTTCAAAATGGAATTGATAAAAGAGCAGGAAAGTGAAGTTAAGTCAGTATCGGAATCAACAAAACCGGCTGAAGTAGCAGAAGAAGTAAAGGAAGAAATTCCGGAAGAGGCAGAAGAAAATTTAGCCAGCTTGTTTCAGTCCGAAGCTGTGGAGCCGGATATCAACGAGATTCTGGGAGATATTGAAGAGGAAGAAACACTGGTATTTGACAATGTGGATGATTCGGAATCTTTGAATAATATCTTCTTAAATGAAGATGAAAATGATGATGCAGAAGAAGAAGAAGAGCATTACGAACCGGTCAGCAATCAAAAAGAAGACAAACAAGCATTCAAATCTAACCTGACTTCTATTTTGGATCAAGCTAAGGATTCTTATGAAGGAGTGGTTCAGGAAGATGAAGGATTTGAAAGTGAATTGATCGAGGAAGACGATCTCATAATGGATGCTCCAGATCCGGCCGAAGAAACCAAAGATCCGATTCTGGAAGAACATATCAGTTCTGAAGAGGAGGAAAGCTCAGAAGATGAAGAAGAAAAGCCGATGTGGGCTCAGTTTTTGAGTGAAGATCAGATGGAAGTGATGATGGCTTCACGGGAAGAAGAGGAAGAAACCGAATCTGAACCTACTTACAATACACTAGTCGTTGAAGATGAAGACGATGAGATATTTATGGAGGAAGAGGCAGTTGAAGACAGTTCAGCCACTATGGAATTGAATGAGTATCTTATGGACAGCGAGGAGCGTTGGGTAAGCGATGTGTTTTCCGGGAAACAGAAAGCGTACGACCGGGGAATTAATGAGCTGGGACAGTTTGATAATTGGAACGAAGCCTCTGTATTTTTAGAAAAAGAAATTTTCAGCAAACAAAAAGTGGATATGTTCTCGGAAGAGGCCGGCGAATTTATTGATACGTTGCAATCCTATTTTAAAGAGTATAAATCCTGATTAACTAACTATGGAAAAGAACGAAAAAGTAGAACGTCTTGAAAAACTACGTGAGCAATCGAAACTGGGTGGTGGAAAAGCTCGCATCGAAAAGCAGCACGAGAAAGGAAAACTTACTGCAAGAGAACGCATTGATTTGCTTCTGGATAAAGGTTCGTTCGATGAAATAGACGCTTTTGTAACACACCGAAGTACCGCTTTTGGTCTGGATGAGCAACAGTTTCTGGGAGATGGTGTTGTAACCGGACACGGAAAGATCCACGGAAAGCCGGTGTATGTCTTCAGTCAGGATTTCACGGTATTTGGAGGTTCACTTTCAGAAACACATGCTGAGAAAATTTGCAAAGTGATGGATCTGGCACTTAAAAACGGCATACCTGTAATTGGGTTGAATGATTCAGGTGGAGCAAGAATTCAGGAAGGAGTTTCTTCACTGGGCGGTTATGCGGAAGTATTCTGGAGAAACAGCATGGCTTCGGGCGTGATCCCTCAGATCTCTGCGATCATGGGACCATGTGCAGGTGGAGCGGTTTACAGTCCGGCGCTTACGGATTTCATTTACATGGTAGAAAATACCAGTTATATGTTCGTGACAGGCCCAAATGTGGTAAAAACCGTTACGCATGAAGAAGTAACTTCGGAAGAACTGGGTGGGGCAATGACGCACAACTCAAAATCAGGTGTGGCTCATTTTGCAACTCCGAATGACGCCGTTTGTTTGCAGGATATCAGAACGTTGATGTCGTATATCCCGCAAAACTGTGAAGAAAAAGTGCCGATGATAGAATCCAAAGAACCGGATTCTGCTAAAGCAAAAGCATTGCATGATATTGTTCCATTGAATCCTAACAAACCTTACGATATCAAAGATGTGATAGAAGGAATTGTGGATAAAGAGAGTTTCTACGAAGTGCACAAAGAATATGCTGAAAATATCGTAGTTGGGTTTGCCCGTTTGGGTGGACGAAGTATCGGTATCGTTGCAAATCAACCGCTTGCAATGGCAGGTGTGTTGGATATCAATTCTTCCAAAAAAGGCGCGCGTTTTGTTCGTTTCTGTGATGCATTCAATATTCCGTTGGTGGTGTTTGAAGATGTTCCGGGATTCTTACCGGGAACCGATCAGGAATGGGGCGGAATTATCAAAGACGGAGCTAAATTACTGTATGCATTCTGTGAAGCTACGGTTCCGAAGATGACGGTGATTACCCGTAAAGCGTATGGTGGTGCTTATGATGTGATGAACTCCAAGCATATCCGCGCTGATTATAACGTAGCGTGGCCAACTTCTGAAATTGCGGTAATGGGAAGTAAAGGAGCGGTTGAGATCATATTCCGAAGAGAAATTGCAAAAGCCGGCGATCCTGAAGCCAAGCAGAAAGAACTGGAAGCACAATATGCTGAAGAGTTTGCGCATCCTTACCGAGCAGCGGCCCGAGGATTTATTGACGATGTGATCAAACCGGAAGAAACCCGATCTAAACTGATCAAAGCCTTAGAAGTTTCACAAAACAAAGTGGACACCGTGCCGAAGAAAAAGCATGATAATTTGCCGTTGTAGGTGAAAGGTGAAAGGTGAAAGGTGAAAGGTGAAAGGTGAAAGGTGAAAGGGGCACGCTTTGTCTGACGCAGAACGCTAAGGTAAATTTTGTTCGGGTAATAATATGTTAGGTAACATTCCATGCAAGAATTTTTGAAAAGACTTATTAAAGAAGATCTTAAGATGAATCCTCTGAAAGGTGCTCATGGTATTGATTCTGAGAACATTAATGAGTTTCTAATTGAGCCAAAACTTGAGAAATATATAGGTTCATCAAATCGCAATGATATTTTTGAGGTCTGGACTGTTCTACAAGAAAATCCAGATAATAGAAGCGGTTATACGATTTTCTATGATCCAGAAGACAAAGGATTTGGTTTGGGTTTGTATACTTCTGATGACCAATTAATGCATCTTGGATTCTACGGTAGTTTCTCGAAAACTTTAAACTCAATGTAGTTTGCTTAACCTCTTTCCCAAGCTCCTGCTTGGGAGAAACGAACGGAGCTCCTGCTCCGAGTGATTATTTCTGCTAATGCCTCCAATCTAATTTTTTCAATTAGCATTTTTACGAAGTTTCAACGATGTTAATCTAGCGGATGAGGGAAATCTTTGTTCGGATAATAATATGTTAGCCTGCACTTAGAAGTCATGTACAATAACCCCCTTTCAAAATCTCAAGAACGATTAAGAGGAGTAAAAATATCCGATATGACAGATGAGCAACTGTTAGATTGGATTGATGCTTGTGATAAAATGGAAAAGGCAAATAAAATGCCTTCGAAAGCTCGACGTTCTTGGAAAGAAGGTAGACAAGAAGCGCTTGATGAGATTGAAAAAAGAAAAGTAAATAGAACCCAAATTTCCGGTGCCGGCTAGCAAGCGTTTAACCTCTTTCCCAAGCTCCTGCTTGGGAGAAGCGAACGGAGCTCCTGCTCCGAATAAACAAACACTATTAATCTAAATACATAACCTAACCCATTAACATATTGACTAAAACAATCTTCTTATTAGCTATTTCAATTTTGTTAATTAATTGTAAGGTTCAAGATCAAAAACTAACCGAGGCCGAGAAAATCCAAATCAAGACTGAAGTCAGAGCATCTTTTGATAGCTTGGTGGAATCGACAAAAATTCAGGACTGGGAAGTATATTTCAATCACTTCGATCAAAATAATTTCTCAGGTTTGAATGCGGATGGAACAGTTTGGGAATCGTTTGAAGATTTTAAAGCATCCGTCATTCCGGGTTTTCAAATGATTGAAAGCAGTGACAGTCTGATATTTCCGGTGGTTAAGATTTCTTTGATCGATAAAAATACAGCTGTTCTTATTAATGAATATGAGCAGAAAATCACACTAAACGGAGGGCAAGAGATCAGAGTAGCCGGCGGGGGAGCTCAGGTATGGTCCAGGATTTCCGAAAAGTGGAAGTTGGTGAGTATTTCTGCGAGTTCTTAACAGGATTAAATTTAATTTCTTACCGATGACTAGCTGAACTTGATTTCATAATCCGTAGGGGCAATTCATGAATTGCCCCTACGGATAGAATACATCACTGATCAGGAGTTTTTTGAACTAGCATTTTTACGGAGTTTCAGCGATGTTAACAGAACGGATAAGGGGATTCTTGTTCGAATAATGAAATGTTACCAAACATGAAAAACATTAGATACCTATCTGTTTCAATTGGAGTTTTAGTAACTATTGTTCTTACAGTTTTACGATTTTTATTTGAGAAATATCAGCATGAATTGGATATACAGGGTATTCCAATTGATTTAGCCCCTCTTTCTGATATAATGTGGGGAGTGTTTTTTATAGTTCTTTTATCAGGAATTGCGGCAGCGATTTACTCTATCAAGAAAAAATTAAATAGTACACAGAATAAGTATGGGTTAGGAATCTGCTCAGTCAACTTAATCTATCTTATATTAATCGGATAAGTATTAACCTCTTTCCCATGTCTGGTCTAAAGCAAATTGACTGGCTGAATTTGATTTCATAATCCGTAGGGACAATTCATGAATTGGTCCTACGGATAGAACACATCACTGATCCGGAGTTTTTCGAACTAGCATTTTTAAATAGTTTCAGCGATGTTACCCGAACGGATAGGGTATTTCTTGTTCGGATGATAATATCTATAAAGGCTAACAAATTGAGAAAACTACTCTTATCATTTTTTGTCATTTTCTTCATCGGAATTACCAATTCTTATGCGTGTTCATGCTCCGGAACTAGTTTCAAAAGCGCTTTGAGTTCAATAAAATCCGATACAAATTACATTCTGGTAGTAGCTGAGATTTCGGAATTTTATAAAGGCACTTATTTTGAAATGGAAGATGTGGAACTAGTGAAATTTAAAATTATCAAAGATTACTTGAATAGTTCTGAAGATGAAAATGTTTCATTAGTTGATGGTAATGAATCTGCCTGCATTCGTGAATTTAGAAGATATAATTATTCTGAAGGTGATAGGTTCTTCTTGTTGGCAACTGAGTTGCAAGACGAGGATGGAACTAAAGCTGGCGTTTATGTTGCAGGCTACTGCGTTGAAAGCGTTCTGAAAATCAATAAAGAAACAAATACCGTGAGGGGCTTTATAAAACAGATTGATTATTGGATAAATTTGATCTTCCCTGATTATATGAGAGAATTTGAAGTTCAAGAATTGGAAAAACTCATTGAAAAAGAGATAACATAAGTATCCAGAAAATTTTTATACCGATACCGATATTAATCTAGTTAATGAAACTCTATCCAATCTTATTCATTTTCTTTTCGATTCTATTCCTTTGGAATTGTAAAAAATCAAAAATTGAAACCCCTCAGGAAGAGTATCAGGTATATACTTGGAAACAGATTTCAACTTCTCCAGAAGTTCTTGGGAAAAAAGACACAACAGTTGTCTCAGACACTTTAATAAAAGGGATTCCAATTAATTTAGACTCTCTTTCATTAAGAGCAGAACTATATTTAGAGCCCAATGAATTAAACAGAATTGTAGAGTCTGTAGATACTGTTTATATCGATTCTATTGGTAAATATATAACCTACTCGAATCAAATATCTACATTGTGGTTTCAAGATGATCTGGGATTTATCCTTTCATTTTACTTTCATCTTAAACAGGGTTCACCCTGGTCATACCAATTAATTGAGATTCGAAATATCGATAAAGAAGGTACAGAAGTACTGAACTATGAGCATTTAATAGATTCTATTCAATCTTTTCGATATCAGAAATCAAACGAGCTTTAAAACTAAATGTGTAGACGGTAGTCCAAGCGAGTAGAAGTAATTCGCTCGCATGAATTTGATTTCATAATCCGTAGGGACAATTCATGAATTGCCCCTACGGATTAAATGCCAAACTAACCTAAACGATGCTTGAACTAGGGCATTTGAATTATTTCCCTAACAAATTGTCAAGCTGCATCGTAGCAAGTTATATTAAATTATAGTAGCTTGAGTAGATAAGGGTCTAAATAGTTGCTTAGCATTGTTTTATGGGGGATGCAATTTATGTTTAACAGAAAGCCAAAAAGAGAGAGCTACACCTTAGTTGTTAATGACATTCCCGTTTTAGTCACCCGTAAAAAGATCAAAACTATCAGGCTCAAAGTAAATCGTGTTTCTCTTGAGGTGAAGCTATCCAGTCCTTTTAAAATTCCAGATGAAGAGCTTATCGCATTCATTCAAGAAAAAATGGAATGGATCAAAAAGCACCTGAGTAAGCCTCCTCTTCAATTGCCCGAACCGGATCTGAAATATGAAAATGGTGACATTATTCCATTCAAGGGTGGCAACTATAGCTTAAAATTACAACACGGTGCTAAAAAGATCGGAGTAAATATTCATGGCTCCGAGATAGTTATGAGTTTCAGAAATATTATTACACAGTCGAGAAAAGAGAAAGCCTTAAATGATTTTTATCGGGCTTATCTGAAAAATGAGATACCTAAACTGATCGAAAAATGGGAACCTATCATGAAGGTTTCGGTGAACGAATTCGGCGTTAAAAAAATGAAAACCAGATGGGGCACTTGTAATATCAGAGATAAAAGAATCTGGCTGAGTTTAGAATTGGCAAAAAAATCACCGGAGTTACTAGAATATGTAGTAGTTCACGAGATGGTTCATCTTCATGAGCGTTTGCATAATCAACGTTTTAAGAATTTCATGACTCAATTTCTGCCAAACTGGAAAAAGCTACAAAAGCAGTTGAATGGCAGGATTGATTGACCGGGTTAGTATTTAATAATAACTCATCATCGCTGTGTGTTCGTTATTTGCTTATAATTTAATTGTGATAGCTCTAGAAAAATTTGCCCTTAGTATTTAAGACGGAGAAGAGAGCATGATCCGGATGCGTCTGCGAAGCAGGAATAATCCTTTCAGGTGAAGAGTGTAGAAATGTATAAGATCGAACGAAGACCTTTAGGATTATTCAGCGCAGGATCAGTGAACCCGTCTTAAATA
>CAJXQC010000043.1 GCA_913058495.1 uncultured Balneola sp.
AATAGTATTAAAAACCCAGGGTCATCCTGAACTTGTTTCAGGATCTTTGTGGAGTCTGTTAGTTTAATCAGGTGTCCCGGCTCCGTCTTCTAACCCACCCCCGTCCCCTCCCTAATCTTAGGGAGGGGGGGGTCCTTAGGAGCGGGAAGAGTCAGATGAGCTAGAAATAAATTTCAAAAGCAAAGTCATCCTGAGGATACCTCCGAAGGATCTGCACAACTGAAGAATTAGCACATAATCAATGTAGGTTTAGCTTCCTTTGATCTGGTCATTCCAGCGCAGGCAGGAATCCGGATCTCGGGCATTCGCCGCGAGGTGACGCTTTTGAAATGAATTAACTAACTATCCAATGATGAACAGGGATCATCCAACGTCCAGATATCAAAAGCCACGTGAGCGACATTGGAAATTGGATGTTCAATGTTGGATGTTGAATTACTGTTTCGCTGGCAAGATCTTCCCTTCCACAACACCGAAGCCTATTCGGTAGTCATCGTTTTCGGCAAACCCGGTCATAACAATATTATCTCCGTCCTGAATGAATTTTCTTTCCGAGCCGTCATTTAATTGAACAGGCTTGCTTCCTTTCCAGGTAAGTTCCAGCATACTTCCGTAAGAATCCTCAGTATTTCCGCTGATGGTTCCTGAAGCATACATATCGCCGGGACGCACATTACAACCGGTAACCGTTTGGTGTGCTAACTGCTGAGCCATACTCCAGTACATATGCTTGTAGTTCGATGCAGCCAGTTTATGCGGTTCTTTTAGATTTTCATTATCCAGATAAACTTCCAGATTGATATCAAAAGTGGAACGGTTTTTCTGGTTTAAGTAGGGAAGCACTTCAGGATCCTGTTCCGGCATATCCAATCTGAATGGAGATAAAGCATCCAGCGTCACGATCCAGGGAGAAATACTGGTTGCCCAGTTCTTGGCAAGAAAAGGCCCCAACGGCTGATACTCCCATTTCTGAATATCGCGGGCACTCCAGTCGTTAACCAGAACCATTCCGAAAATATGATCTTCGGCGTTATCTACGGAAATTGTATCCCCCAGTTCATTGCCCGGTCCGGTAAAAAAACCGACTTCCAGTTCAAAATCCAGAAGCTTGCTGTCTCCAAAAACAGGCTGGTCAGAATCATTGGGAATGGTTTGTCCTTTTGGGCGATGCAGATCCGTTCCGCTTAAAACGATGGAGCTTGCGCGGCCGTGATAACCAACGGGCAAATGTTTCCAGTTTGGCATCAGAGCATTGTCAGGGTCACGAAACATAGAACCCACATTGAACGCATGTTGTTCAGACGAGTAAAAGTCGGTGTAGTCTCCGATCTCGACAGGCATAACCATTTCCACATCTTCCATTGAAACAAAAACCCGTGATCTGAGCAGGTCATCATCCCTCAAAGTAGGATTGTCTTTATCGAGCAGATTTGTCAACGTTTGACGTGCTTCCTGCCAGGCCGGTTTTCCAAGTCCCATAAAAAAATTGAGTGTGGAGTCCTGAAAAGCGAATTGATCCTTTAAATATTTGCCGTCAAATAGTCCCGCTTCATCCAGAACAAAAAGATCGATCACATAATCACCAATAGCAGAGCACAGATGGATCTCACCGTCTTCAGTTTCGAAAGCGCTGAACGGAAGGTTTTGAATTGGAAAATGAGATTCTTTATCAACGGGAATAAATGAAGTAAGCATACAAATCTTTTGAATTTTAAAGGTCATCGTAAGGTAAAAAAACCACGGCTTAGTTAAGAACTGAAATCAACGGCGTTATAGAATCGGGAACCCGGAAGGTAAAAATTAGTAAATAAAATGTTCGGTGTACTTAAACGTGCTTTTACAGCCCATCAATAAAGTGCACTAAACAATTTAATATTAATGAACAAAGAAGATATGAAATCCAATAATATACTAACACTGTTAGTGATAGGAATTTTTTCTATATCACTTACAAACTTTACGCAAGCTCAGGCTGTGATAGGCCCTGATCTTCAAAACACACTAAATACAGCAACGGAGTCTGTAGAGGTAATTATTACCTTTTGGGGTAATGAAGCACCCGATTCCGGTGAACTGTCGATATTAAATGACGCAGGTATTTCTGTAGGTTATTCTTTTCAGAGTTTACCTATGGCAGGAGCTGTTGCTACTCCGTCACAAATTACTGCTTTGGCATCCAGGCAGGAAATAAGGTCGATCTATTTAAATAAGGAGCTTTCTTATTTCAACAATGATGCAAGAGCTATTACAGGAGTAGACAAAGTTCAGTCGAACGCTGACTTCACATCTCAAAATGGCGGCTTCCCGATTTCCGGAAAAGGAATTGGAGTTGTTGTGAACGACAGTGGGGTCGATGGAACTCATCCTGATTTGGAATACGGAACCGCTCTGGTTCAAAATGTACTGGGATCTACAAATCTGCACGCATACAGCAGTTTAGGTCCCGTGACTTATGTAGAAGATGTACCGAATACAGATACTAATTCCGGACATGGTACACACGTAGCCGGAACGGTTGGCGGACGTGGTATAGCTTCTAACGGTAAACATCAGGGAGTGGCTCCCGGTGCTGACCTAATCGGTTATGGATCCGGTGGAGCTCTTTTTGTGCTTGATGGAATTGGTGGCTTTGATTATGCCATAACACATCAGTTTCAATATGGAATCCGCGTGATCACTAACTCCTGGGGTTCTTCAGGTAACTTTGATCCGAACCACCCGATTAATCTGGCTAGTAAAATGGCTTATGATCGCAACATAGTTACACTTTTTGCTGCAGGTAACGAAGGTCCGGGTGAAGATACTCACAACCCATACGCTAAAGCACCATGGGTTATTTCTGTAGGAGCCGGAACGAAAAGCGGTGAACTTGCTGATTTTTCATCAAGAGGAACAAAAGGAAGAAGCGGGACATTTGAGCTGGACGGCGAAACATTTACTTTTGTAGATGAACCAAGTCTTGTAGCTCCCGGTGTAGATATCATTTCTGCAAGAACAGTAGCTCCAATTCCTTTATTAGGTGCTGATGCAGATGCAGAATTAATAGAACCGGCTTTTCTGCCTTTCTATACTACTTCAAGCGGTACATCAATGGCTACACCACATGTTGCCGGAATCGTAGCATTACTTCTGGAAGTAGATCCAACATTAAACCCGGATGAAGTTAAAAGTATTCTTCAAAGTACAGCTACCAACATGCAAAGCAGAGAAAGCTGGGAAGTTGGTACAGGATATGTGAATGCTTTTGCAGCAGTTCAAAAAACGTATGACAGAAACGCTGAATTCGGAAGCAGCATAAACGCCAACAGAGAATTTAATGGCGAAGCTCAGTTTGATGTTCAGACAACTCCGTTTACGGTTAACTATGACCCTACAGGAGTTACAAATGAGACGCATAATTTCACCTTAACAGGAAACGAAAGTGTGATGTCCGTTCGAGTTAGCTTAGAAGGTGTTGCCGGCGAAACCGGAAACCCTGTTAACCTGATAGTTATTGACCCGAATGGTGTTGAATACAGTTCCGGAATTCCCGTTCTGTTTACGCTTACTTATCTCAGAGAAGTACAAGTTACAAATCCTATAGCAGGTGATTGGACCGTGGAAATTCGCGGACTCAGAGGAGATGAAGCAAATCCAACTAACGGATTAGGTATAGCTGAAACGGTTTCAGGTATTGTTAAAACACAAACGGCTAGTGGATACACAGGCTTAAATGACATAAACGGTCACCCGGCTGAAACGGCCATAAAGCTGGCGATTTCAGAACGACTAACCGATAGCTTTAATGATAAAAAGTATAAGCCGAACAGAAATCTGAAGCGTATTGAGCTTGCAGAATATCTGGTTATGGGGCAGGAAATCCGCCAGTCGCTACCACTGAATGGAAATACATTCAGCGATATAGATGGAGCATTTGAAACACTGATCACTCAGTCGGTTGTTGCTCAGGGAGCACCATTAAAAGACACCACTCAATTTAATGACGGTGTGATGCTCACGGCCTCAACTTCGAATTTCAATCCCAACGGAAACGTAAATCGTGCCGAACTAGCCTATTCTTTAGTTCAAAGTTTAGGATTACAATGGGCAGCAGAGGCAATTGGACAGCAAGATGTTACTGTTGTATTTAAAGGAGAAAGAGTACCGGTTGAAGATTCAAACGAAATACCGGCAGCACTCAGGCCTTATGTTCAAATCGCAATTGATTTGAATATCATGAACGTGACATTTGATCTTGTACAAGGATCGTATGACCTGGAGCCTGTAATTACAGCCGAGTTCAATCCCGGAGACAATGTAAGCAGAGCTGACTTTGCCGTTGCGGTGACCAGAAGTTCAACTGCAAGTTTTGAAGGTGCAGAAACGCAAGCCAAGGCACTGCCGCAAGATGAGGAAGTATATACTGAGCAGGTTATTGAATTTGGATTACAACAAAACTATCCGAATCCATTTAACCCAAGCACAACTATTTCTTACTCTGTTGCTGAGAATGCAGATGTGACTTTAAACGTGTTCAACATGTTAGGGCAGAAAGTGGCGACTCTGGTAAATTCTACACAAAGTGAAGGTTCTTATACCGTAACATGGGATGCTTCCAATGTTGCGAGTGGTATCTATATTTACCGTTTGCAGGCAGGGAACAAAATATTCACAAGAAAAATGAACCTGATTAAATAAGTCAAGTTTGATCAGAGATTCGAAGCCGGGTGTTTAATTACATCCGGCTTTTTTATGCAATTAAATCTAAATGCTGAAGATCCTCAACGGGCTCATCGAAACTGCAACTCCCGAAAGAGGTAACAGAAAGATCACGCAACATGTGCAGCTCTTCAAAGGAAACAGATTGCCCTTTCCATGAAAACTCAGATTCTTCGAATGAGAAATTTGACGCTGTTTCGTCGTTCAGAATTTCCAGCAACTCTGATTCACTAAGCTTCTTGGAATAACTTAACAGAGACGCTCCGAACACATTCAGAAAACCATGCATTTTGGTTTGTACAGAGTCATTAAAGTGACGGACAGGGTGATGAAGTCCGGCAGTGAATTTAAGTGGAACGGCTTGTTCTCTGGAAAAAGTAATTGCTTGAGCCAGATACTCTGTAGGAGGAAATTGAAAGGCTTCTACTCCACCGCAACGGATCTTAAAACCGGAAAAACAGTAATTTTCCTTTTCATTTGATTCAAGCCACTCATTGTGTGTATGAATGCTCTGGACAAGTTCTTTGGCATATTTCATATCGAAATCAAACCCGGGAACTTCAAAAAAGATCTGATAAGGCAATTTTTCAGACTTAGCCATGGATTGAACAGCGTACTCGATTGCAAGCTGAAGTTCGGATGAGCTTTCTTTCTGAAGAAAAGCCAGCGGTATCTTAATTTCTAAAGTGGATATGCGGACGCGTTTGGTTGTGGATGCATGAGCATTTTTAATGGCATCTACAGTGTTATCGATTACTTTTTTGAAACCATCAACATCATCAGAAGCAGCACCAACAAGCGTTATTTTAAAAGGGGAAGGTGATTCCGGCTCTGCATCAATGAGAGTAATAAGATCTTTCAGAAGACCGGTACCCACAACAAACTTTGAAAGCATCCATGCTTCCTTCTGCTCAATATGCGACAGATATTTTTTGAAAGCTTCCTCCAAAGGCAGCTCAGACGGCGGATATAAGCCTGCATAATCAACGATATTGGATAAAAAGGGGCGTAAACTAGTCTTCAAATCAGTTTTGCTTATTAATTCTGATTAAGGGAGCAACTTAACAGAATTCTATCAAAATTGTGAGTATTCTGCCGCTATTATTCCTGATAAAGTATTATTTACAGGGATTATTTGACAAAATCAGACTTTTGTTGCTAATTGGGGTTAACTAACTATGGGATATGAACAAATCAGAAACGATAAAAGTACTTAGTGAACGACTTGAGCTCACTCAAACTCAAACGGAAGAATTATATAATTCGTTAGTGAGTACTTTCACGGAACACCTGTCACAAAATAACGGCTTCAGTATTCCTGATTTCGGCAGCTTCGGCTCTGAGATCAGAGAAGAATACAAGTCTTATAATCCGCACTATAAGCAAATGATGCTGCTTCCTAAAAAGAAAGTGGTTCGGTTTTCTCAAAGCTCTGCTTTAAAAGACGAATTCAATGAGGTGGAGCTATGAGTAAAAAGATCACATTTTCGGAATTGGTAAAAGCGTTTGCTGAATCACACGACCTGACTCAGCAGAAAGCAGAGGACATGATCCGTGGAGTTTTTGATCTGGTGATTGATGATCTGGAAAAAGATGGGAAAGCATCTATAACCAGCTTTGGTAGCTTCGAATTAAAAGATGTTGCTGAAAGAACAGGTATAAACCCGCAGACAAAAGAAGAGATCGTAATTCCGGCGCATAAAAAAGTGTCGTTCAAGCCTTTTAAAGCACTTGAAAAAACTGTAAATGCACCTTTTGCCGGATTGGAGCCCACTTTGCTGGGAGAACAAACCGAAACAAAAGAAACAGCTGTAACGGCAAAGGTAGAGAAAGAGGAAGAACCGGAAGTATTTGAAGATCCGTTTGAAGAAGTTACAAAGCCAGCTGAAGAACAAGTAGATGAAGCCGAAACTCCGGATTCAGTTGAGGAAGAAGCTGAAGCGCCTCCTGTTTTTAAAGCACCTGAAAAGGAAAAAGGCAATGAGGTCAGCTGGATCTTTATAGTTCTGGTGCTGCTGATAGCGGGAACGGGAATTTGGTTCTTCTTTCTTAGAGATTCAGACCCGGGGAATATTGACAGTGTAGTTGCCGGAAACCAGGCTCCTGCTCAACAACAAACAGAGCAGGCAGAAAAAGTACCTCCGACTGAAACGGCTGTAAAAGAAGAAAAAACTCCTGAAACTTCAGCTACAGCATCAGAAGCAAAAACCAATGTTAGCGCCGAATCGAAAGCACAAAAAGAAAAGCCAACCCCAAAAGAAATGACCGCTTACATTATCGAAAAAGATGAATGGATGTGGGATATTTCAAGAGAAGTGTACGGTGAACCGTATCTATGGCCACTGATTTTTGAAGCTAATAAAACAATTGATGACGATCCTAATTTAGTGGAACCGGCCAATACACTTATGATACCTTCGTTGGATGGAAGTTCGTCTAACCTTACAAAAGAAGATTATGCGAAACTGGCCAAAGCAACAAAGTTAGTATCAGAAGCCTATGCTAGATCAGGGAATTCAGAAAGAGCGAAAGAATATTCAAGAATCGCTGCAAAGTATGAAAGGCATAGTAAAAACTAAGCGGTTATAAGATCTAAAGTGAGGGCATCGGCGATTTTTAGTCCGGATGAACTGAGCCGGATAGAGTCGGAGTCAAAGTGAATTTTGCCCTCTTTTTCTTTTCGTGCTAAGTATGCTAGCTGTCTTTCAGAAAGTTTGTATTCATACTTTTTTTCCAGTTTTTCAATAGAGACTCCTTTTATGGTCCTTAGTCCTAGCATTATCCGTTCTTCTGCCAGACTCTGAAGAGATAACTCTTCTTTTTCGGACTCGTTGAAATCCGTTTTTTGAAGATATTTCTTCAGATCGGGCTCATTTTCCCAGCGATTAGCAAAAGTCTTTGATTCATCCCATTGGAATGAGTGAGCTCCGGGACCTAAACCAAGATAGTTTTTGTGCTCCCAGTAATTTGCATTATGAACGGCTTCCGAGCCTTTTCGGGCAAAGTTGCTTACTTCATAGCGATGAATGCCTTTCTGTTTCAGCTTCTCTTCCACCAGCTCAAAATGCTTTTCAACAGTTTCATCTTCAGCTGGGATAAGTCTGCCGAGTTCCATCTGTTTTCCCAATCGGGTTTTAGGCTCAATGGTTAGGGAATAGGCAGAAACATGAGGCGGGTCAAACTGTAAAAGAATGTCCAGATCTTTTTCCAACATTTCTAAAGTCTGCCCGGGATTTCCGTAGATCAGATCAGCAGTAAACACATTTATTTCGGAAGTCTTAAGTAACTCTAAACATTTTAAAGCTTCAGCCGAATTATGAGTTCGGTTCATAAATTTAAGCAGATCCTCATCAAAGGTTTGAACTCCCATACTCACCCGGTTCACGCCAATGCTTTTGAGAGCAGACAAATATTCTTTGGTAACATCATCCGGATTCAGTTCAACGGTAACTTCTTTAAGGTCTAAATTGAATGAGCGATCTAAAGCCCTGAATATTTTATCAAATTGCTCTGCACTTAGTAAAGACGGTGTTCCTCCTCCAAAATAGATGGTATCAATAACATCGCTTGAATAGGCCGTGTCTTTTTTTGAATGGATCTCTTCAACAAGCTTATCAGCAAATGCATCTTTGTTGCCGGATCTGGTAACAAAATAGAAATCGCAATAGGAACAAGCTTGCTTACAAAACGGGATATGGATGTAGATTCCGGACATCAATGGTCAATGATACAATTATCAATTAAAAATGATTCAATTGATAATTGTATCATTCTTAATTGTTCAGCCCTTAGGCTGATAAAAAGGATTCTCGTCGTATTTGTCTTTTTGCTGATATGCACGAAGATATTTCACATAGTTAGAAGCGTATTTCGGAATGGATTTTACTTCTTCTTCCGTAAGTTTACGAACTGCTTTTGCGGGTGATCCCATGTACATATATCCACTTTCCAGAGTTTTGCCCGGAGGAACCAATGTGCCTGCTGCAACGATCACGTCCGGCTCAATAACAACTTCATCCAAAATGGTAGCATTGATGCCGATCAACACGCGGTCTTTGATAGTACATCCGTGGACAACTGCTCCGTGACCAATAGTAACTTCATTCCCAATAATGGTTGGGCCGGTTTGATTCATCACATGAATACAAACGTTATCCTGAACATTGCTTTGGTCACCGATCTGTATAAAATTCACATCTCCTCTGATGGTTACATTGAACCAAACACTGGATTCTTTTCCCAGGGTTACATCGCCAATAATGTCTGCGCTTGGGGCAACAAATGCGGTTTCATCAAATTGCGGTGTACATTTTAAAAATTCGTAGATCATGAGCCTTTATTCATTATAAGTAAGTAAGGAGTAATTACTGCCAACAGGGCTATAAGATAAAGGAATAATATCCCAAAAGTTTTAAGAAAGGTCTTCCACCAGGTGTTATCAAAGACTCTTTTGAGATAAATAACAAAGTAGATCATAAACAGTGAACGTTCCAGGATCTGAACGACTGCAATCAGATAGTAAAACAGCGATCCTTCTTCTATTCCAAAGTAAGTATAAGACCAAGTGGCTACTATAGAAATGGTAAGAAGAACAAACCATATGGAGTGTATATGAAGAGAAAAGATCAGATACTCTACATAATAACCATCTCTTTTTTTGTGATGCCATTTCGTAATTAATGCAAAGATCGGAACAAGTACGAACATTGCCGTTTGAATCAACTTGCCGAAACTTGAATCATATTGATCGGCGCTGAGATTCACCAGAAATACCTGTGTGCTTTCGGTAATTATGGCAAGAAAGAAATAAAGAATGCTTAAGGAAATATAGATTCTCAGAGGTGGTAAATAAGTTGCCCGATGACCGGAAATATATTCTTTGGTGATTTTCCCCGGTCGCAGAAAAAGATCTTTAAGCGTTTTAAAAACCCGGTTGTCAACATTGAAAAGAGTCTCAACAGTATCTTCCAGATATATGCGAAGCGGCAGCTTGGTGGGCTGAAGCTTTTGCCCGCAATTAGAGCAGTAATTTCCCGAAACGCTTTCACTGCAATTCAGACAATTGTTATCGGGGACGGTATCAATGTGGCCACTCATAGCTGAAAGTAAAAAACCCTGATGAATATTATTCAAAAAGAATCTGTGAGTAAAAAGTTGAATAGAAATTGATTCATAAAATGAAAGCGATTTTATTCTTTTCAACAGGCTAAAGTACAGATCAAAGTAATCTTGATGGAAACCCCGGAGATTGGAAATTTAATTATGAGATAAGAATCTTGATAATTAGTAACCGTTCGGACTGAAGTCCTCACTGGTGAACGTGATTCTGAACATTCAATATGATTTAGATTTACTCAGGTACACCAGCCAGGATTTTAATCCGCAGCGATTAACGGCAGACAAAACATAGACCGCAGAATCTGAAAGATCTGCCGGTTTAAAATCACGCAACGAAATTTATGCTAGTAGGGCGTTCACGCCCGGCGGTGGGTTAGAAACAGAGCCGGAGCCCAGGTCAAACTAC
>CAJXQC010000044.1 GCA_913058495.1 uncultured Balneola sp.
TTCAATTTTGAAAATTTCAATTTTTTAAAAAAATTTACATTTTTCAATATTTTCAAAATATTTTCACAAACAATAGACTGCTCTCAATGCCGATCCAGTGTTCACAGGAGGAACACGACCGTTATTGTTTGTTTGCGCTGCTTTATTACCGTTGAGTTATGTCGTCGGTCTTATATTCACGTTGAAAACTCACGCCGCCGAGGTGAGAGCTGAAATTGATAAAAAATGATAGAATGATTGATTTTAAATTGTAATTGTTTTAGATTTACAAAGATGATGAAGAAGATGGTGGTCATGGAGACGCGCCTGGCTGGTAGATAATGATCATTTTTAAAAATAATAAAAAAAAGAACGATGCTGCCAAAAAAAATACGCTTAGAATATTATGTATTTGTTTTTTCATAGTTAGTTTTTGATAGTTATTAATTTCCACAGGGTAGTCTTTGTTTTATCCCCCATCATCATGTTGCTTTCATTGTTCGAAAGTATTGCAACAAGAGTATTATTTTGTTTGATTAAATTTAAAGATTTGTTGTAAAGTTCATTATTTACTGCAAAACTTATTTCTGATCCTGAAGGCACAGGATCAGTAGCACTTCCATAGCTTAAAATTTCAATTACTTCAGAAGAAACCATTTTGTGAGAATCGTTATCTTTTATCATTAAAATTTTTAGATGGGCTTGTATTTGTCCGGGAGCTAAACTTACTTCAGCTTCAGGAGTTGGCTCAGAATTCTGAGTTGTTTTCTTTTTATTTGCACAGTTAATTAAAAGAACAGAACAAACTACCAGTAGGAAACTTTTTTTCATATAGAATAGATGAATTATTAGTTATAACAATATTGTAATTTACTTTAACTATATCAGCATTAATTTATAATATTTTAGTCAAGAACTGTAGCTTTGAATAAACTTTTATTTCAAAAAATAATTGCCCAAACAAGTGATTCCCCAATAGCATTAGAGATATCTGATACAGAAGGTTGCTATATAAATACCACTGACGGGAAGAATTATCTGGATTTCATATCCGGAATTGCAGTTAGTAGTTTGGGGCATAATCATCCAAAAATCATTCAGGCATTACATGATCAAATTGATAAACATCTACATGTAATGGTGTATGGAGAGTTTATACAAAAGCCTCAAATTGAATTTGCAGAATTATTGATACAGCAGCTTCCAGATTCACTAGAGCAAATATATCTGGTAAATAGTGGAACCGAAGCAGTGGAAGGAGCTCTGAAACTAGCTAAGAAATCTACAGGAAGAACAAAGTTAGTTGCTTTCAAAAATAGTTACCATGGAGATACTCATGGTTCGTTAAGCGTAACAGGAAGAGATGTATACAGGGATCCTTATTTACCATTGTTACCTAATGTGCATTTTGGTGAATTCAATGAAGATTCAGCTCTGCAATTAATAGACACAAATACGGCTGCGGTTATTTTAGAACCTATTCAGGGAGAAGGTGGGATAATACCTGCTCATAAGAAATGGCTTGAATCGTTAAAAGTAAAGTGTGATGAAAATGGTGCACTTTTAATTTTTGATGAAATCCAAAGTGGGTTTGGGAGAACCGGTAAACTGTTTGCTTTTGAACATTACGAGGTTACGCCGGATATTTTGTGTATTGCAAAAGCAATGGGAGGGGGAATGCCAATTGGTGGGTTTGTATCTTCAACAAAAGTGTTTCAAAGTTTTAAGTATGATCCTCCTTTGAACCATGTAACAACTTTTGGAGGTCATCCTGTAAGTTGTGCAGCTGCACATGCGAATCTGAAAGAGCTTTTGGATGGAGGATACTTACAAAGAGCTCAAAAAATTGAAGAAATAATCAAATCAACTTTAAAAGGAGAGGGGATAAAAGAAGTAAGGGGAGTTGGTGCTATGCTTGGTCTGGAACTGGAAACAAGAGATCTAACCGAGAATGTAGTAAACCATTGTTTTGAAAAAGGAATACTTTTGGGTTGGACACTGCATTCCAATACGTTGGTTCGGTTGGCTCCTCCGTTAATTATTACGGATGATCAACTAAAAATTGTAACGAGCACTATTATGGAAGGTATTTCAATCTATTATTGAATTAGTTTTGCTGATCAAGTGAATAATTCACCATCCATTTAATGCCAAATTTATCTTCTAGCATCCCAAATTTTGCATTCCAAAATGTAACTTCAAGAGGCATGGTAATATTACCTCCATCCGATAGCTTTTTAAAAACTTGTTCCAGTTTTTGCTCATCATCAAAATGAAGATTGATCTGAATGTTATTACCATTGATGATTTTTTTGTGAGGGGCTCCATCTGAGAACATAATTTTGTTATCCCCAAATACCAGTTCAGCATGCATTATTTTATTCTTATACTCGTTTTCAACAGGCATCTCTGTATCGCCAAAACGCCGAATGGCCAGTTCCCCTCCTAAACATTGATGATAAAAGGTGATAGCCTCTTCACAATTTCCGGGAAAGAAAAAATAAGGTGATATAAGGTTCATAGTTTTAAGACTTAAAGAGTAGTTAGTGCGTAAACCAAAATATTGACACCCATTCTCAGCGCTTGTTGCCGTACTGATGCCGGATTATTATGAATTTCAGAATCTGCCCAACCGTCGGCTAAATTGGATTCATAAGTATAAAAAACGACCATTCTTCCATCTTTAAACAATCCATAACCTCTGGGTGACTGATTATCATGTTCATGAATTTTGGGCAAACCATTACTAAAATTAAATACATTATTATAAATAGGATGCGAATATGGAATTTCAATAAATTCTTCTTCAGGATATACTTGTTGCATCATTTTTCTGGCATGCTCATCAATCCCATAATCATCGTCTATATATAAAAAGCCTCCGTTGTCCAGATAGGTTCTTAAGTTGTTTGCTTCTGAAGTGTTTATACTAATATTTCCATGACCTGTTAAGAAAATAAAAGGATAGCTATGGAGATCACTACTGCCAATAGAAACATCTTTATATTCTGATTTTATGCTGATAGAGAATTGATCTTTAGCAAAGTTTATCAGGTTTGAAAGAGAAGATGGGTCGTTATACCAATCACCTCCACCTCTGTATTTAGCCCTGGCTATTTCAAATTCAGACGATGTTTGAGAAAAAACAGGTATCTGGAAAAGTCCAAAAAAAATAATTATAACAAGAAATCTCATAAGTCCGGAGTTATTCTGGTCTTTTAATATAAGTTTGGATTGTATCAGCAGCAATAGAACCAAATACTCCTATTCCTCCTTCAATATTGTAAAGAATATTTGGTATTTCACCAGGAGAAAGAGTTGATCCTCCCAGCTGTACGCTTTGTGAACGAACAAAATCATAAATATTATCATCAATAATATTAGCCACAATTTGGTTTTCTTCAAAAAATGCAACAGCTAGCCATGGATATTGTAAAATCACTGAACTATCAGGAGATATTTCAAAATTAGATTCATTCACTATTCCTGAACTTGTTTTTTCAAAATCTTCCAACTCATCTTCTTCTTCGTCAAAAAAACTAGCATAGAAAGGTGTAAAATTTTCAAAGATTGGTTTTTGAGCAATAGTTGTAAATATGAAGTAATTCTGCCTGAAACCATTATCACTGGGGCTCAACGTAACCTCTAGTCTTTCGGGTGATTGATAAGTTATGGAATCAGGTACTGGTGATATGGTACTAAAAGCTTCCGGTACATTAGTATATGCTGTAATAACGGCCTCCGGTTCTCCGGGAATATTATCAATTATCAACCGATAAGTTCTTCCAGGTATGACATCACGTGGAATAAGAGGAGCATAAATTCCCGGCTTTTCCATCAAATAAGTATAAGAACTTTCTACTGTAGTGTCCTCATCAATCGTAAGAAGCTGAATAATAACTCTTGCTTCTGATATGGTATATGTACCAAAGGTATACCTCTCAGTTGCAGGGCCTGTAGTGGACAAATATACTTTTGGGAGAGGGCTTTGAGCTACTAAATAGCTTTCTACTACAAAATATTCTTCATATTCATCTTGAGGATACAATTCACATGCAGATATAAAAAGAAGAAGAATCAGAAATGAATAAAGGGTTTTGTTTCTCATATTAAAATTTTACGGTATATGAAACTGATGGTAATAGAGGCAAGAGTGGAACCTCTGATCTTTTTACTGGGTTTTCATCAAAATCGTAGCTGTAAAACCATACATTTCTTCGGGAGAGTACATTTATAATCTGGAATTGCCACTCTGCTTCTCCCAGATTAAAGAATGTTCCTAAACGAGAGAATGAAATATCCATTCTATGATATGCAGGCAAGCGAGAAGCATTTATTTTACCAACTGTAAAGCTGTTTATTTCCTGATTATCCCAAGGTCTGTTTCCTGAAACATAGCGACCTAAGACCTCAGTATAAGCCTGACCCGTTGCATAATTAAATGTAAGTGTGGTGTTCCATCTAC
The DNA here is from genome assembly GCA_913058495.1 of uncultured Balneola sp. GTDB lineage: Bacteria > Bacteroidota > Rhodothermia > Balneolales > Balneolaceae > Balneola. The sequence goes on from CAJXQC010000044.1 coordinate 4,445, forward strand.
TGCTTAGTTTATAATCTAAAACAATGTTAATATCATTTCTACGATCATATTTGGGAGGGTATCTTCGACCTGAACCTGCAGGATTTCCAATATCGTTGTTATAGTTATCGAATTTTTTCCATGTATAAGCAAAAGTATAACCGATAAATCCGGTAAGTTGACCTGCTCTTTTTTCAAAAAAGAATTCGGCTCCATATGCATCGCCGTCACCAATTCTGAAAAGATCGGGATAATCTAATCCGGAGGCGTCAGGAAGAAAAGGGTCAAGTTCGAAAACATCATTCATGGTTCGATAGTACACTTCAATATCAAAACCGTAGCCTTTAAATGGGATCGTTTTAGCCCCAATAATAAACTGATCTCCAAATGAAGGTTTTACTCCGTCATCTGCAGTTAGCCATACATCAAATCCTGAAAAAGCTTCGTTTGTAATCAATGTCAGATATTGATTATATCTTCCATATGCAGTTTGTAATCGTATTCTGTCATTTGCTTTGTATTCAAGAGATAAGCGAGGTTCCAGACGAAAATACTCTCCATCTGATAAATAACTGGTTCTCAATCCGCTTACTATTTTCCATTTCTGGTTAGGACGCCAGGTATCAGAAACATAAACTGAGCTATATTTTGAATGACTTCTGGAACTAAAACTTTGTTCGTTATCAAAACGGTCATTTAAGCGAATGGTCAGGGTTCCGGCCCAAATTCCTATTGCAAGATCATGTTTTTCGTTTGGAAGATATTCGAGGTCAGCTTTAATGGAATAATCATAAATGTTATTTCTTCTTTCGATAGGTGTACCACCCAGTTCAAGTTCGGGGTAATTAAAATATTGAGATCCTGTGAGTACAAAATTTGAAAACAATTTTTCATTAAAGATGTGTGTCCAATTCCCACTCAGAGTTCTGTTTCCGTAATTCAGTTTGAACTCTGCATCATCACTAAAAGGAAAGTTTACTTTATCCTGACCTGAGTAAAAAGCTAAAGAGAGTTTATCATTTTTAGAAGCATCAAAATTAACTTTACCGTTAAAATCCAGAAAGTAAAAACTAGAGGGAATGTTATCACTGGTACTTCTTAAAGCAGCAAGAACAGGTTCTAATGTGCTTCTTCTGGCTGAAAACATCCATGATCCTCTTTTATATGGTCCTTCAATTGAAACACGAGAAGCCAGCATTCCCACAGTTGCAGTTCCTTCTGTGCGGTTCCTGTTTCCGTCTTTATTGTAAATAGTCAGGACTGAACTTAAACGTCCGCCGTATTCAGCAGGATACCCACCTTTGTAAAGGCGTACATCTTTGATCGCATCAGGATTGAAGGTTGAGAAAAAACCAAAGAAATGACTTGGATTGTACACGGTATTTCTATCAAGTAAAATCAAAGTTTGGTCAGGACTTCCACCTCTGATATACAATCCGCTGGAGAAATCGGATGCTGCTTTAACTCCCGGTAAAAGCTGAATAGATCGAAAGACATCAGCTTCGAAAACCATAGGAAGTGATTTTATCAGCTCTGTGTTTATCTCAGCAGTACCAATATTTTTTAATTCATCTTTCACACGTTCACTGGTTACAATAATTTCATCTGTAGAAATTACATTAGGTTCCAGTTCAATATCCAACCGAAGGGTTTCATCAGCTGAAAGAGTGATGGTTTTTCTGAAAAGCTTAAAACCTATGTAGGAACCTGCAATGGTATAGGTGCCCGGTTCAATATTTGTAAGTGAAAAATAACCCAGAGTATTTGTGGACGTACCTCTGTTATTTTCCAGTAGTGCAACGTTTGCACTTATCAGAGTCTCTCCCGAACTTTTATCAGTTATGTAACCATTTACCGAAGCATTTTGGGCAATCAGCATTGTTGGCGCAAAAAGCATCAAAAATGCAGCAAGTTGTTTTATCATAAATTAGAATCGGTAATAATTTTTTTGGTCTTTAACGATAAAGCGTTCAAAAAGTTAGCGAAATAAAGAGCTTTTTATTGTTAAGAATATATGATTTATAGATCCAGTTTTGGGGGTTCAGGATCTTTATTAGGTAAATCCAGATCGGTGCCAAGAGCTTTATTCAATTTCTCAATGAAATAGGCTGAGAGTAATGGAGATTCCTTCTCCACATTTTGATGAACAAAGAAGTACAGATTTCTCAAACCATGATCTTTCCAGATCTTAAGTCTTTCTACCCATTCATCCAGTCTGGAATAATCTGTTTCATGATTTGCACCTACGTATCTTATAAAAGCATCCGGAGTAGTCAGTCGCATATGAAGAAGATCCCGTCGTCCGGCGGTATCAGTAATAATATTTGACACGTTATGCTCTTCAAACAATTGATATGTTCGGGCGGCTACGGTTTCATCATTGTACCAATCCGTATGACGCAGTTCTATTGCCAATGGAAGATCTTTCGGCCAGATTTCCAGAAATCTTTCAACTCTGTCAAAGTCTTTGGGTTTAAAATCATCTCTAAGTTGAAGAAAGATCATTCCTAATTTTTCCTCAAAAGCTCTGATCGGGAGTGTGTATTCTTCTACTAATGCTTCCACGCCCTTTAGTCTTTTGAAGTGACTAATACTGTTAACCACTTTTGGGAAGAACTTAAAATTATCTCCGGATTTTTCTCTCCATCCCGGAAATTACATCCTCACCATATATTTTATAATGTGTAGCATTTAATTCAATAGAGTTGAACTGTTGCGCATAGTATGTAAGCTCATCTTTTGTGCCCCGCGGATAAAAACCTTTCAGATCTTTCTTATTCCACTTAGCGCAACCCACATATATTCCTTCCAGCTTACCCTGTTTATTTGATTCCAACACTTTATAAGTATCAGGATGGTCTTGGGGGAGTGAAAGGTCTGAATTTCCCGGGTCGTCTACGCTTCCGAATTTCATTTTTCTACAATTAAAGATGTAAGATTAAAAATTAAAGATTCATTGAACCAACTTAAACCAAAGAATCCTTTAAATTACAAAGTTAAGTTACAAGCTAATCATTCAATTTTTTATAATCTTACATCTTTAATTTTTAATTCCGAGATGAAAAACGAAGTACAATATTGTATTAAATATTCCGTATTTTAGAAGAGCAACAAAGATGGGGGTGTTCTGGCTTCGACGGGACGCGTAATATCGCAGGTTGCATGTCGAGATTGTCCAATGGATCTCGTAATAAGAACCATTATGGAAATTAATGTAATTGACAATAATTACTCATACCGACTAGCAGCGTAAGCTGACTGGTCTGTTCCCCTGGCTAACGTGCCTATCAGTGCCAGGCTGAACATCATACAAGATAGGATAGCGTATTGGTGTTTTCTGTCTGCAATGCGTGAAACTTAAACAGAATAGTGAGTAGTCGCTTTGTTACTGGGCTCGGCTTCTCGCGAAATTTAATCAGTAACTAAACATGTAGATGTTTGTAGGTTTACTGTTTCGGACCGGGGTTCGACTCCCCGCACCTCCACAAAATTAAAGCCAATTCGATAAATCGGGTTGGCTTTTTTTGATTATTGATTTTCGCTGATGTAGAATCAGCGAAAATCAATAAAAATCAAAATAATCAGAGATCCTTACTCCGGCCTGTGTACGCACGTAAAAGTCACATCATCAAGTGGAGCTTCTTGACCGATGAATGCTTCTAGCGAGCTTTGGAGTTTTTTGACTATGGTTTTAGCATGAAGGGAGCCATAGATCTCCATCAAGGACTGAATACGTTCTTCACCATATTCTTCGCCACGATGGTTTCGGGATTCATTTAATCCATCTGTATAGAATAGAACAGAGTCACCGGGTTTGAAGTGGAATTTCTTTACTTCCAGATGTTTTGCAAGCAAGGCACTGTTGGTCATTCCTAAAGCGAATCCATCGGCTTTTAAATTAAACGTAGTATCTCTTTCTCTGCTGTAATAGATCGGGATATTATGTCCGGCCCGAACGTACTCGAATTCTTCTTTGTCATTCGGGAAAAAACCCACACAACCGGTGACAAAAGTCTTATCACGGCTGTTACTTTTTACGTAATCGTTTAGTTGAATGAACAGATCTTTTGGGGAAGGGTGTTCTTTTGTTACCAGCATATTTACCAATGCCTGCATCCTTACCATATACAGAGCTGCTGAAAGTCCTTTTCCGGAAACATCAGCAATAATTACATACGTGCCTTTTTCGGTATCGATCACATCCAGATAATCTCCGCCTACTTCTTTAGCAGTATGAGCAAAGGAGTAGACTTCTAAATTCTTCTTATTGAGTGATGTACTTGGCAACAGACTTAACTGAATATCTCTGGCAAGATCGATCTCTTTCTGTACATCGGATTTTTCCAGCAACTCAACTAATAGTAGCAGAAACATGGATACGAAGCCGAAGGGGAGAAGGAGGTTAGAGAAAAAGACAATTCCTTCAAGACCAAAAATATTCACCAGATAATGCGCTACAAAGCTTACAGATCCTAACCCAAAAGCTAAACGTCTGGTTGGATTAAGGCGTTGAGTTAGATCTGAAAACACACGAAGAAACTTGACATGCCCGGGAAGATTTTGCCCTTGCTGTCGCTCAATATCTTCAACGGCTTCTTTGTATAACAGTTTTAAACGATCGGTATCGGCAGTGAGCTCTTTGGAAAAACGATCTTTAGACATTCCGGAAACATATTCCTGATAGAATTTCTTGGTTCCGTAACCTGACTGTGCTTCGTTTTTTAAACTCAAAGTATGTGCTTCTGATTATTTATTTGTGCCTTGTTCGTAATAATAACTAAAAAGTTTTGAATTGGCTTGATTAATCTTTCATATTGGTGATTGGTGATTGGTGATTGGTGATTGGTGATTGGTGATTGGTGATTGGTGATT
>CAJXQC010000045.1 GCA_913058495.1 uncultured Balneola sp.
CCTCTCTATTCGTCGGCAGCGTCAGATGTGTATAAGAGACAGGTTGAAAGTGATAAATGCCACAGATACGTCGGCAAGCTTGTCAAAAATGTAACGATTGAAGATTCACCAAAATGGTTACAGGATAAATTAACAGCGATAGGACTTCGCCCGGTTAATAATGTAGTAGATATCACTAATTATGTGATGTACGAACTTGGACAACCATTGCACGCTTTCGATTTCGACAATCTGAATGACGGAAAGATCATCATTAAAGAATTCGATAAAGAAATTGAGTTTGAAACTCTTGATCACATCAAAAGAAAATGTGAACCGGGAACACTGTTTATTTGTGATGGTAATGGTCCTGTGGCAATTGCCGGAGTTATGGGCGGGTTGCATTCAGAAGTAAGTGATTCTACCACAAATATTTTAATTGAAAGTGCTTATTTCGATCCGGGTAGTATCAGAAAAACATCTAAGCAACAAACTCTCCAAACCGATGCTTCTTATAGATTTGAGCGAGGTATTGATCCGAATTTACAAGCCATTGCTGCTCAAAGAACTGCAGATCTGATCATTGAAGTTTGTGGTGGTGAAGCAGAAGCCGGCATCACGGATATTCACCCTGTAAAAACAGAAACACATCAACTTACTTTGAGAAAGAGTTATGTGAACAGATTGTTAGGTACAGATCTGTCTGTTGAAGAGATCATCCGAATGGTAAATGGTCTTGAACTCGATGTAGTTTCGAAAGATGACGAAACCATTACTTTTGAAATACCAACTTTCCGTCCCGACCTGGAACGAGAAGTTGACCTGATAGAAGAAGTTGGAAGATTATTTGATTACAATAAGATCGGGTCAAAGAATCAGGGGATCTTTGTATCAACTGAACCTTTAACTGATTGGGAGCTTTTACTTTCCAAAACCAGAGATGTTGGCGTTCAATTAGGGTTTAAAGAAATTTACAGCAACTCCCTCATCTCCCAAAAAGAAGCACTCAATTTTGTTTCTGAAGAGCAAATGATCGAGACATTAAATCCATTGAATAAGGATATGAGTACCATGCGTCCTTCTTTAATGCATGGATTCCTGAAGTCTGCTTCTTATAACTTTAACAGGAAAGCTGAAACTATTTGTTTCTTTGAAGTTGGAAATGTGTTTGTACAAAGCGAAGATGCTACATATCATGATGGCATCAACGAACAAACCCATTTACTGTTTGGTCTTTCGGGATTGAAAAACACTGAACACTGGACAGGAAAAGCTACTCCATTTTCTATATTTGATCTTAAGTCCGAAGTAAATGCATTCTTCACCAAGTTAGGTTTGGCAGGAAGTATCAAGATCAAAGCAATCGATGAGAACTCGCTTACCTACAGCTTCAAAAAAATTGAACTTGGTAAAGTCTCCACTGTTTCTCAGACTTTGCTGGATGTCTATGATATAGAGCACAAAACTTATATTGCAGAGTTCAGTCTGGACAAGATTTCAGAAGCTCTTGCCAAGCACAAAGCTAAATCGTTCACACCAATTCCCAAATTCCCTGCCTTCGAATTCGACTTTGCTGTCATCGTGGAACAGGAAGTTTCTGCAGGTGATCTTATGAGCTCCATAAAGTCTAATGCAGGTAACACATTAAAAAACATTGATATATTTGATGTATTCGAAGGTAAATCAATTGGAGAAGGAAATAAAAGTATCGCCTTCAGACTAAATTTCATTGATCCCAACAAAACCTTGAATATCAAAGAAGTAGAACCTATTATTCAGCGCGTGGTTAAATCACTGGAGAAGCAATTCTCTGCTAAACTTAGATCTTAGGTTATAAGCAATGAATAAGGTTGCAAAACAGACTGAACGATTTCGTGAACTTCTGGGTGAAATCAATGAAGAGATTTCAGAATTAAAGAATGAAATTAAAGAACTGAAGCGAGACAACTCCAAGCTTCAAACAAAACTGACTGAAGCAAGAGACAAACAAACAGATATTTTCTCTGCTATAAATGAGTCTGAAAGATTGGCAATGCGTCAGCACATTCAGGGACTTGTTCAAAAAATTGATAATCATTTGGGTTCTGAATCATGAAATCAATAAAAGTCACTATTCTCGGAAAGCAATATCCGCTGAAAGTTGAGGACAGCGAAGAAGAAAATATGATCCGGATCTGCAATTATGTAGATGAACGATTCAAAACCTATCGTGAACAGCTTGTAAAACAACCGGAATCTACGGTTATGTCACTTGCAGCTCTTAGTATTGCAGAAGAACTTTTTGAAGCTAGAAACAACTCTTCCGAACTGGAAAAGAACGAGCACCATACCATGGAGAGAGTTAACAAGAGCTTAGAAAAGCTTCTCCTTCAGATCAAAGAAGAATAAAAAAGGAAAAATACATTGGCTGAAACTGTCAGCATTTTGTTTGTCGGAGACATCGTTGGCTCTCCAGGATTACAATTAACAGAAACGGTACTTCCAAGTCTTATTAAGAAATATGAGGCTGATTTTGTGATCGCTAACGGTGAAAATTCACACGAAGGACATGGAATCAACGAATCTATCATCAAGTCACTCCATAATCTTGGAGTGCATGTAATTACCGGTGGTGATCATTCTTTCGACAAATGGAAAGTGTTTCCGTACATGCGGGAAAACAACACCATCCTCCGCCCTCTTAACTATCCCAAAGGAAATGCGGGATACGGTTTTGGAGTATATGAAATCCCGGGTACTGCTTTTAAGATTGGTGTGTTGAATTTGCAGGGACGTACGTTCATGAAAGCAATTGACGATCCTTTTTCTGCTGCTGATTGGGCGCTTTCTAAAATGAAAGAAGAAACCAACATCATTTTTGTGGATATGCATGCGGAAGCAACCGCAGAAAAGATCTCCATGGGCTGGCATATTGACGGCAGAGCTTCGGTGATGGTTGGAACGCATACTCATATTCCGACCGGAGATGCCAGAATATTTCCTCAGGGACTAGGTTATCAAACCGATGCAGGCATGACAGGTTCTTTTAATTCATCCATCGGAATGGACAAAAAGGTAGCTATAAAAAGATTCACGACCGGAGTTCACCAAAAATATCGCGCAGCGGAAGGCGATAATCATTTATGCGGAGTATTTGCTAAAGTGGATACTGAAACCGGCAAATGCGTTCATATCGAACAGGTTACTTATCCTGAATTTTATTCTAGTAAGGAAAGCTGATGTCAGAGTTATTATTAAAAGCTGAAGGGATTTATAAAAGCTACGATGATGATAATGGCGGCCCGCCTTTAGAAGTGCTCGAAAATGTGAATTTAGAAGTTCAAAAAGGAACCATCACTTCTATTGTTGGCTCAAGCGGTAGCGGTAAAAGCACCTTACTTCATATTCTTGGCGGACTTGATAAACCCAACAAAGGCTCGGTGCTTTGGGGCGATAAAGATATCAGCCTGATGAATTCTGATAAGTTAGCTGAGTTCAGAAATAAAAATATCGGCTTTGTATTCCAGTTCCATCATTTGTTGCCTGAATTTACTGCTATTGAGAATATCGCAATGCCTGCTCTTATATCCGGAGTACCAATGAAAGAAGCTTCTGAGAGAGCACTGGATCTTATGAAACGGTTCAGTATTGCTGACCGAAGATTCCATCGTCCTACTCAACTTTCAGGCGGTGAACAGCAACGTGTTTCCATGGCAAGAGCTTTGATGAACAGTCCGGAGCTTATTTTAGCTGATGAACCCACCGGAAATTTAGACGATGCAAATACACAGATCATTCTGGATCTTTTGTTTGAATTAAGAGACAGAGACGGCGTTTCTGTACTTTTAATTACCCATGAAAAAAGTATAGCAGAGCGTTCTGATACCATCCTTGAAATAAAAAATGGAACAATTGATTAAATCAATTTCGGTTGACCGCTAAAAGCCTTATTTTTGCCCCCTATCAAAATCATACTTAATTAAAAAAACATGACGAAGAAATTTACTAAAGAAGAGTTAGAACACGATCCGTTGTTAGACAAATATGTACAAACGGTATCCTTCTTTAATGCAAACAGAACTATGATTCTGTCACTAACGGTAACTGTAATAGTTGTTATCGGAGTATTGATTGGATATAGGTTTTATGCTGAAGGTCAGGAGCAGGAAGCACAAAACTACTTAGCAGCTGCAGAGCAAAGCTATTCTGCAAGTGATTACCAAACTGCTTTGAACGGAGATGAGTACACGCTTTCTTATGGATTCATTGCAATTGCGAACGAATATTCAGGAACAAATGCCGGAAACCTTGCAGCTTATTACGCTTCAGTTTCTTATTTCAAAATGGACAATTACGAAGAAGCTTTGGGCTACATTCAGGAATACAAGCATCCGAAAGGAATTATGGGTGTTGGGTCTGTTTCTTTCCATGCAACGCTTCTGAAGCTAAACGGAAGCCTTGAAAAAGCAGCTAAGAAGTATGAAGAAGCTGCAAACTGGGATAAAAACGATTCCACTACCCCATTCAATCTTTTGAAAGCTGCTAATGTTTACAAGGAACTTGGAAATACGGAAAAAGTAAGCAGTATTACTTCTACCATCATTGAAGAATACCCGGACAGTCCTGAAGCTACCAACAGTAGAAAACTTCAAGGTACACTGGCTGCTAACTAATTCAGTTTCAGATCTTATCTATTTTATCAAAGGCTTCCGATTGGAGGCCTTTTTTTTCTCATTATTAATTAATGAGATCTTTGATACCCAAACAATCCCTAAATCAAATATCTAAAGTTTGTAACTTATTCTTCTGATTTTCTCAATCCTTACTTCGCATCAAATTCATTTCACTATGACAAAAACCAATAAATACTGCCCTAGATGTAAGAAAGGCTTTGAATGTAAAGCGAATTCAATTTCTGAATGTCAGTGCTCAACAGTAACACTCACTGAAAACGAAAGAGAATTTATCAATAGTAAATTTGAAGATTGTCTGTGTGTTGAGTGTCTGAAGAAAATAAAAGCCGGCAAAGATAATTTCAAACTTCCCAGGTAAGCGGACTTTTTCTGCCTACAAAGCTTACAATCATTTTGTCATTTATGTAGATGTCAGATAATTCGATGACAAAAATTGACTTGCTTATAATCCTAACTATTTCAGAAAAAGCTTCCAACTACATCGACCTTTAGAATTATTGGCGGAGCAAGAACGTAATGAAATCGACGGCTCCGAAG
>CAJXQC010000046.1 GCA_913058495.1 uncultured Balneola sp.
CCTCTCTATTCGTCGGCAGCGTCAGATGTGTATAAGAGACAGGTACAGGGAAGCTCAAAAATGAAGAGGATCTTGTTGGAGATATGATGATCCTCTATGATGAAATGACCAAAGAGTATGAGGAATCGACGATTTACCTGTTAGGCTACTCGATGGGTTCGGGAATTGCAGCTCAAGTTGCAGCAGCTAATGATCCACAAGGATTGATGTTGTGGACGCCTTATTATAGTATGGTGGATATGAAAAATGCAGCTTATCCTTTTCTGCCTTCGTTTCTGGTTCGCTATCCGTTAAGAACAGATCTGGCTCTGCAAAAGATCGAGGAACCCATTACTGTTTTTTATGCTGAAAATGATCAGGTGTTACCTGTAGAAAGAGCAATAAAATTAAATCAATTCTTGGATGGAAACGATCAACATTATATGTTGAAAGGACAAAGACATAACGGACTTTTTTTCAATAAAGAAGTTCGCAGAAGAACGCCTGAAATTTTAAAAAACATGTAGTTAAAATGTCAGCACTTAATATTCCTGAATCAAACTTAAAGAGAGTAGTAATAATAGGGGGTGGTTTTGGCGGTTTGAAGATACTGAACCAAATCTCTTCAAAATATTACCAGGTAGTGCTTATAGACAAAAATAACTATCATAATTTCCAGCCCTTATTATATCAGGTTGCAACCTCGGGACTAGAGCCTGACTCCATTGCATATCCTCTTCGAAAGATCCTCTGGAAAAAATCAGAATTCTATTTCAGAAATACCAAAGCAATAAGAATTGATTCAGAAAATAAAAGACTTGTTACCGAAGCCGGTCTAATTGATTATGATTTCCTGGTTATAGCCACAGGGAGCAAAACAAACTATTTCGGAAATAAAGTGATCGAGGAGAAAAGCATAGCACTTAAATCAGTGACGGATGCTTTGAATCTTAGAAGTCTGATTCTGGAAAATTGTGAAGCCTCTCTTTTAACAAGTGACCTGGAAGAAAGGGAGCGTTTAATGAATTATGTCGTGGTAGGTGGAGGTCCTACAGGCGTTGAGCTTTCAGGTGCTTTAGCAGAATTAAAGAAACATGTTTTACCCAAAGACTATCCTGATCTTGATCTGAGAAGAATGAATGTTCATTTGGTTGAAGCAACCGATACACTTTTGGGAACAATGGGTCCCAAAGCAGGCGAAAAAGCCAAAGAGTATTTGACGGAAATGGGTGTTAATGTTTGGTTAAATACCAAAGTTGAAGACTTTGATGGTTCAACCGTAAAAACTGATAATAAAGAACTGCCTTCAAAAACGCTGATTTGGGCTGCGGGAGTTTCAGGTAATTTAATTGACGGTATAGATTCAAAATCTATTGAACGGGGAAGAATCCTTGTTGATCAATACAATAGAGTTGAAGGTTACGAAGAGATCTTTTGCATCGGAGATGTATGCCTGATGAAATCTGACGAAAATCCGAATGGCGATCCTATGGTAGCTCAAACGGCTATACAACAGGGAGGATTGTTAGCCAAAAATCTGAATAATTTTGCGAAGGGAGAAGAAATGAAACCCTTTTCATATTCAGATAAAGGTTCAATGGCAACGATAGGGAGAAACAAAGCTGTGGCAGAAGTCGGGAGTTTTTTCTTTGATGGAATATTGGCATGGTTGGTCTGGATGTTTGTACACTTAATGGCTCTGGTAGGATTCAGAAACAGAGTTGTTGCTTTAATTAACTGGACACAAAATTATATAACTTATGATAAAGGGATTCGACTGATCATTCGCCCTTTTAAAAACAGAGAAAAAGATTAATGGATTACATTTTAGCAATTATAGCATTGGTAACAGGAGCAACCGCCGGGTTTTTCATCGCTCATTTTAAATCGAAATCAGAGACTTCCAGGCTGGAAGAGAGGAATTCGAATCTGGATGAACAGCTTACCGAAACCGAACAAAAGCTGGAAGCTCTTCAGCAGGAAAAAGAAACCCAGCTTAAAGAAGAACGAGACAGAAGCGCTGATCTTGATCGCCAACTTGCCGGTTTAAAATCAGATTACAGTTCACTTCAGGAAAAACTAGCTGAGCAGAAAGGTGAACTGGCGGAGATGCAGGAACAGCTGAAAATTCAGTTCGAAAATCTGGCTAATAAGATCCTTGATGAAAAATCTGAGAAATTCACCAAGCAGAATAAAGAGAGTTTAGATCAAATATTGAATCCGCTTGGGCTTAAACTTGAAGAGTTCAAAAAGAAAGTAGAGGAGACGTACGAAAAAGGAACGCAGGAGCGATCTGGATTACGCGAACAGATCAAAAACATGGTTCAGCTCAATCAGCAAATGAGTGAAGACGCTAAAAATCTGACCAAAGCTTTAAAAGGAGATTCCAAAGCACAGGGAAATTGGGGAGAAGTAGTACTGGCAAGTATTCTGGAAAAATCCGGATTGCGTAAGGATGAAGAATATTTTACTCAACAAAGCGAAACTACTGATGACGGCAGAAGATTACAGCCGGATGTAGTCGTTAAACTACCGGACGAAAAATTCCTGATCGTGGATTCCAAAGTATCATTAACTGCATTTGAACGATTTACATCCGCTGATGATGAAACGAGCGCTCAATCCGCGCTGAAGCAGCATGTATTATCCGTAAAAGCTCATGTAAAAGGATTGAGTGATAAAAATTACCCGCAGATCTACGCAGATAAAACCCCTGATTTCGTGTTACTCTTTATTCCGGTGGAGCCGGCATTTGCAGCTGCTTTACAAAGCGAGCCGAATTTGTATAATGAAGCGTTCGAAAAGAATATAGTGATTGTGAGCCCTTCTACGTTATTAGCCACACTATTTACCATTAATACCATCTGGAAGCGTGACAGGCAAAATAAGTACGCTTTGGAGATCGCTGACAGAGGGGGAGCGTTGTATGATAAGTTTGTGCTTTTTGCTGAAAGCCTTGAAGAGGTAGGACATCGCATTGAGCAGACTCAAAAGAGCTATGATGAAGCGAAATCTCGTTTATCAGAAGGAAGTGGTAATGTGATTCGTCAGGTAGAGATGCTTAAAGAACTAGGAGCAAAAGCTACTAAACAACTCCCTGAATCTATGAAGAAAGTGGAGTAATCTATGTAGAAGGAGGATAATTTATCCAATAATATTCCTGTTTCTTATAATCTTGACGAGATTAGAAAAAAGCTTCCAATTACACCGACCTTTAGAATTATTGGTGGGCAAAGAACGCAATGAAATCGACGGCTCCTAAGGAGCAATCATTACACTTCTGGATGATTCTTGAATATGTATCATACGTTCGTAGACCTTTTGTAATGATTAGTCGATG
>CAJXQC010000047.1 GCA_913058495.1 uncultured Balneola sp.
TCGAAGGGAGACCGATCGAACACTTGTGTGAGATCAGAGGGATGTTGTGGGGTTTTAAAGCCAGTAAACTGCACAACATCTATTTCTTGTTGGGAATATGTTCTTGAGGCCCTGCCTAGTCTGTTTCAAATTGTTATAAGCACACTATCAATTCATAGCGTACAAATATTGTGCTGCTGCTTTACTCATTCGCTTATAATCATGGCCGACATCAGGGATTATAATTAATTCCCAATTAAACTCCATTTTCAGACTATCAGCATAGATTTTCGATTTGTTATAAAAATACTCGCCTCGCGCCAGCCTATGCGTTCCTTGTTTGTCTGTTTCAGGTGATCGAACTAAATGGCCTCTGGTTTCATTTTCATTGTCTGCTTCTCCGAGAAAAACGATAAGGTTAGCTTTGAATGCTTTTTCGAATTGTGTATCTGTTGTCGAAACTCCATTTAAACCATATGGAAATTTATCATCGATGGAAGGAGTGGTATACCAACCCGAATTTGATGCCAGTATTCTGTCTGCATTATTGTCCGGCTTAAAAAGCGTCATACGATGCAAGATCTGTCCTCCCGCTGAATGACCGAACATATCATAGGTTTCTGATTCAAATTGCAGTTCATTTTTAACCTCGGAAAAAATTCTGTCGAAGTCATCCCAGATCCATTCTTCAGGGTTATTGTTTATCTCATAACTTAGAATGGCAGTACGCTCTTTGTTTATTTCTACGTCCGTAATCATTCCTCCAAGATTATAGCTCCAAAACTCAGGGTAATGTTTTTCCGGATAATTCAGAGACAAAATTAATATTCCATACTTTTCGGATGCTTCAACCCAGACATCCCGGTAGTCGTGACCATTTCGTCCCGCTCCCGGTATTACCATCATTACCGGAGATTGCTCGCTGAAATTCTTGGGTTTATGATAGAAAACCGTAATCATCTTATCATTGTTGGAACTTCCTCCATCAACTATAAAATTGCCCGATCCGGTATGAAGGTCAATTTTATTGATATCCGAGGAATCTCTCTTTTGTATCAGATTCATCCCGCAAACCGGGCATACACCATCGTGATCAAATGTCAGCGTATCGTGCACCGGACAAGGAGGACATACATAAGTATTTTTGGTTATTTGAGAAACAGCAAGCAGGGGAGTTAACAAGAAAAGGAAAGAGACTGCAATTAAACGCATCGTTATTTATTGAATTCAAATGTGACATAGAAAAAAATACGTTCTAAACTCTCATTTTGTTACGGCTTATTAGCTGTGTATATAATGATTGGCGCAAGAGGGATGCGCGGCTGAATATTGATTTGATAAGTAATAATTGGAAAGGGAAAAGCCGGAAAATTGGTGAGTAGCGATTCCTAAATGCCCGGGTTAAGTTGCATAGTTCTGTCTTGTCTGTTTCAATTTGTTATAGGAAGCAGGAGCTTCCGACTGGCGTTCCCAAGCAGAGCTTGGGAACGAGGTTAAAAGTCCAGAAAGTAGGAGAGGTGTGACCTTTCAATAAGCAGTTTAGGCTTGGTAATTTAAATCCCTGAAAATATCTGCTTTATTAAACTTTGGGCTTCTTTGATTGTAGAATACTTGTAGCATTCAATTGAAGGTGAGCCATTGATCATAGCTGAAACAGATTTATTTTTTTGCTGCCTGTATAAGCAAAAAACCTTTTTGTTCAATTCAACAGCTCGACCAATTTCATAGCCAACGCCGTGAGAAGGAGTTGTCACTTCACCAATTAAAATATCAGCTTCATTCAACCATGCCATATCCTGGTCATGGATTTCTTGGTCTGATGGTTCTTCGCTGATTTCAGAAGAGCCGACATGCTCAGTTAAAACATCTCCGTACTTTTTAATTTCTTCAATTAACTGATTGTACAGCTCTGCATCTTGTCTTCCTCCTCTGATCGAACCTGAAAAATAAATCTTCATTAAAATTTTTTTGAATAGTTTTTCTAATTAGCCTGACGCCCCGGCGTTTAAGGTACTGTGTTAAAATTCAAGAATAGAGTACAAAAATAATTAT